>DASZBO010000087.1:0-6637 GCA_035944075.1 Sphingomicrobium sp. | reverse complement strand
AGAACAAAATTCCCGTCAACGAACGCGATGCGGTTCCACCGACACCTGCTAAAACTACTTGGAAGGAAGTTTGACCCCCTCAGCCAGCGCTCGGCGTTACCCACTTACGGTCCCAGCACTTCTGGGGGTCAGATCGGCCGGCAGTGACGGGGATATTACCCAAGACCGCTGGAAGCCTCGAAACGGGCGCGAGGTACATCGCGTAAGGGACGATCATACCATCCTCCTTGTTCCAAACGCCGGCGAGCGAACAGCGAGGCGGCGGCGAGGTACCGTTCACGAGCGCTCGCCGCACTTCCAGAATCGGCGTGGGCGCTCCCAAGGTGAGCGCAAGCAGCGCGTAGGCAATACCCAAAATGCGCACCGGCGTCTCCTCGCAAAGCTCGCAAATCCAATTTGCAAAAAAGATCGCCAGCAATGCGAGAGGCATGATCGATGCTCGCATCTGGAAGTCTACGCTAACACCGACCTGCACGAGAGGCATCACAAGAAGCAAGAGTAAGATCAGCAAAACTACAGGGCGATCCGATCGTCGAGACCCCGACTCCCGCAAAAGTGGCCAAGCAAAAGGGAGAACCTCTAGACCCACGCAAAGGACCCACACCGCTATTCCCATAGAGTGCACGCGCATCCCGACACTTGCCGCGTCGATCCTTAGATACAGGAGCGCGGGAAGCGAAATGGCGAAAGCGAGCGCCGCAAGACTGAAGTCGTTCCACGTCACGACACCGCGCTTCAATGCAAGAATTCCTGCAAACACGGCAAAGGGCACTGCGCCCATGATTGCCAACGGCGACCAGATTGCGACAAGAGGTATGGAAGCCGCGAATACGCCTATCGGGACCATGCCCTTGCGCCAAAGCATGAACGCGACGGCACAGGTCCAACCGGCAATCGCATGTTGCGGGACCCAGAACGCTTGAGTGACGTGCGAGCTATATTGGGACCCGATGTTCCAGGCCTCGATATGATCCCAGGAAGGATGACCACCCAATGACGCGTAAATTGCCGTCCCGACGAGGTCCCAGCCGCTGAACAACAAGAACACCGCGAGCGCAATAAAGCGCTCGCGAGTCCCTTTGAAAAGATGCCAGGCGAGAGCCATGAGAATGGCAAGTCGGAGCGCATTGGATACGAGCATCGCGAGCTCAGCGCTCCCGCCAAGCATTGCCGGCAAGAGGTACAGGCCAACAGGCGCTCGGAGAAAATATGCGGTCCCTCTGATGTCATAAGCAAAAGGCCAAGGATTCGCGGCCATGTCGCGAAGGACAGCGTCGCGGATCTGCCAATCCGTGTTCGCGTAGAAAAAGCGTCCTTCTCCGCCGAGTGCGAACAGCACGACCGAAATCAAGAACGCCATGATCACCGTTCGAAGCGACACCAATGGAAGCTCGGCAGAGATCTTGGTGCATAGGCTGGTGATTGCACCCACCGAAAGGAGCGCCAGCCCAATGGTCGGGCCCAGGGACAACCCGCAAAAATGTAGAAACAGGATGTTATCAAAGGCAAAAAGGCCGAGTAGCGCTGAAACCAGCGCTCTGAGACTGAGCCCTGTCTGCAGTGCAAAGTGCTGGACGGGCGTCGCTACGGCTGCTTGCGTCATGCCGCGTCAGCGATCTTTCTCTGGAGGTCGTGAACGGGGTTTGCCGAAGCTGGCAGATCCATGTTCAACCGCTCGCGCTCGACTACCAGTGGGCGTTTTCGAACCTGACTGTGAATTGAAGTTACGTACTCGCCCAGGATCCCGATGAAGGTCAGTTGCGTCCCAGACAGAAAAAATAATGCGGCAATGATCGTTGTCATCCCGCGAGGAGCAAGGTCGGGGCGAACAAACCAAGTGCCAAGCGCAAAGGCTGCGTAAAGGAAGCACAGCGCAGCCATGGCGATCCCGATGAACGTGCAAAGCCGCATCGGAACGCTGGTGAACGAAAAGATTCCGTTCAGCGCCTGGTCGATCAATCGCGGTAGGTTGTTCTTGGACAATCCTCGTTGCCGAGCTTCCCACGTGTAGGGCACAATGACCCGGCGGAACCCGACGGACGCAATAATGCCGCGAATGTAAGGATAATGATCGTCGTGCTGCACGACGGCTTGCCAGACCTTGCGGTCGATCAGCTGAAACTCACCCACGTCAATCGGGATATCGACGTCCGAGAGCGATCGTACGAGGCGGTAAAAAATTCCCCTGCATACCCGGAGCGCGAGACTCTCCTGTCGATTTGCCCGGGCGCCGGCAACAACCTCAAAGCCGCTTTCCCAAAGCTTCACGAACTCCGGGATCATCTCGGGTGGGTCTTGGAGATCTGCAGGCAGAAAGACCAGAACTGCATCCCCGGTGGCAGCCTTTAGAGCATTAAAATTCGACCTGAACGGCCCGTAGTTCCGGGCGTTGAGGATGACCTTGATGCTCGGGTCGGTTGCAGCCATTTCGCGCAAAATTTCGACCGTGCCGTCACTTGACGCGTTGTCGGCAAAGATGTGCTCCAAACGATACCGAGCAAGCGGCGCGCCCTTTGCGAACAACGCTTTTACCGCATCGCTACAGTTACGAACGTTCTCCGCCTCGTTGAAGCACGGGCTGATGATCGAGATTGTCTTCATGACTGTGTTGCTCAAGCTGCCACCCTGAGTTTTTGAACGACTTGTTCGAGCCCATCTTCAAGCGTTGTCTGAGGGCTCCACCCGGTCGCTTGCCGTAGGCGCCGGTTGTCCCCCTCGAGGTGCATGATTTGATCCGGCCCAAAAGGAATGGTGCCAAACGTCAGGTCCAGGCCCGGCGCGGCAAGGTCGCGCAACCTCTCGACGATGGTACGGACGGGAACGGCATGACCGCTCGAAAGATTGAGGACGCCGCATGCCTCATCCGTAACGGCCGTTGCGAGGACACCGTTCGCGACATCGTCAATGTAGAGGTAGTCCCACTTCTGCGTACCAGCCGTGCACGAAGGTGCCTTGCCCCGCAGGAGTGCTGCGGCGGACGATGGGATCAGCCAATGGGAGTTGTCTCCTGGGCCGTAGACCGAAAACAGCCGGAGCCACGCGAAAGACAGGCTTGCATCGCGACAACGCTGGGCAGCCAGATGACAAGCGGCCAATTTTGCGGCCCCATAGAGCATTGTCGGCTGCGGAAGATCGGTTTCGAGGATGCGACGATCATATCGACCATATTCGGCCTGCGACCCGATGCCGACAAACTTCCGTACTCCCGCAGCGATTGCAGCGTCGACAAGCGCGACGGACGTTCTGATGTTATCGAGTTGAATGTCCCCGCTTCGCAGGCCGCCGCTAACGCCCTCCCATGCGGAGTGCACGACAATCTCGGGTCTGACGGACGCGAGTAACGCACTCACTTTCCGGTCGTCGCCGAGATCGACCCGCATCAGAGAGATCCGGTCACAAACGGGTGCCAGTCGGGATACGTCGTTGCGCGCCAGTGCGACGACCGTGTGCCCCGCGGAAACGGCAGCCTTGACGACCGCGGCGCCAACGAAGCCGCCGGCGCCCGTGACAAGAATGCGTTTGTTCATCAAGCAGCCGCCTCAACCGCGTGCATCGCGCTGAAACGACGGATCTGATCGGTACAGAGTTGGGCTGCATCCGCCCCGCCACTTCGTGCGCGATACCAATCCGCCGTCCACTCGACCGCTGTCTTGAGCGGTAGGCGAGACTTCCATCCAAGTTCGCGCATGGCCATGCCAGAATCGAGATTGAGAACTTCCGCCTCGTGCGGGTGATCTCCATGCTGCGGCCCGAACTTGCCCGATCCGCCCCAATGTCGCGCCAACTGATCTACGACAGTCGCGACGCTCGCTGTGTCGTCCTGGGACGGTCCAAAGTTCCAGCCCTTGGCGAAGCTTCGAGCATCACCGGTGAGTTTCTCCGCGAGAAGGCAATAACCATGCAAAGGCTCCAGCACGTGCTGCCAAGGGCGCACCGACGTGGGGTTGCGCAGTTCCGGCCGTTGTCCGCTTCCAAGAGCACGCACTACATCCGGGATCAGCCGATCGCTGGCATAATCGCCTCCTCCGATCACGTTCCCGGCTCGTGCACTTGCGACGCCAATTCCGCGTGCCTTGAAAAAGCTATCGCGAAAGCATTGGGTGATCAGTTCGGCGCAGGCCTTGCTGTTGGAATAAGGGTCATGCCCGCCGAGACGATCGGTCTCGACATAGCCGGATCGGCGCCCGTCATTCACGTAACACTTGTCTGTCGTGACCGAGACGATCGCTTGCAGCCTTTCGACGCCGCGGGCCGCTTCGAGCACGTTTGCTGTCCCGAGGACGTTGGTGCCAATCGTCTCAAGCGGGTCGCGATAGGACTGACGAACGAGCGGCTGCGCCGCGAGGTGGAAAATGATCGCCGGCTCAGCGCTCGCGATTATATCCCGCGTGGAATCGAAGTCTCGAATGTCGCAAATATTGTGTGAACAGCGCTCTTGCCCGTCGATTTGCTCGAACAGACTCCCCGGTGTGGGCGGAAGAGAGATCCCGGTGATCCTTGCGCCGAGGCTTTCCAACAGCAAGACGAGCCAGCTTCCCTTGAATCCGGTGTGGCCCGTGAGAACAACTCGGCGGCCGCGCCAGAAGTCCTGGTTCAAGCCCAGATCTTCCACGCCGCCTCCTGACGCTCCCACAGACCTTCGAGCAGTTGCCGATCACGAAGCGTATCCATCGGCTGCCAGAAACCGTCATGGAAATAGGAGCGAAGCTCTCCCTCAGCCGCGAGCCGTTCAAGGGGCTCCCTCTCCCACACGCACTCGTTCGAGTTCCCGAGATACGGTCCGACCGAACGATTGAGGACGAAAAACCCGCCATTGATCCAGCCACCCTCGTCCAAGGGCTTTTCCGCGAAGGCGGACACTTCGTCGCCAACGAGCGCCAATTGTCCGTAGCGGCTTGCCGGACGAACTGCAGTGACGGTTGCCTTGCGTCCATGACGGCGATGAAACTTTATCGCAGCACTAATATCGACGTCACTGACGCCATCGCCATAGGTAAGGCAGAAATCTTCGTCCTCTCCAAGATACTGGAGGGCCTGACGCAGACGCCCGCCAGTCATCGTCTCGGGCCCCGTGTCAATCAGCGATATCTTCCAGTCCTCAGTATCGTTCCGGTGGACTTTGGTCGTACCCGTTCGAAGATCGATACTGACATCGGACATGTGGAGCGCGTAATTGAAGAAATATTCCTTGATCATGTAGCCCTTGTACCCAAGACATACGACGAACTCGTCGACGCCGTGTTGGGCATAGATCTTCATTATGTGCCACAGGATTGGTTTACCGCCGATCTCCACCATTGGCTTCGGGCGAACCGAGGTCTCTTCCGCTATGCGCGTACCCAGACCACCTGCGAGAATGACGGCTTTCATAAGCCATCTATGAAGAGAACATGGTCAACAATCCGTTAAACGAGCCCACCCATTCGGTTGAGCGCCGCTTGGCTTGCGACCTGGTCACAAATGTCCGGCGAAAGGGCGACCGGTCGGATGCGACCAGCGGCCTCGGTACCTGCAACGCTTTCGATCAGCCAGGAGCCGAATCCGCCGTCGGCGAGATGGTCCTCGAAGGTCGTGACCAATCGATGACGCGCGAGTTGAGCGCGCTGTCGGGTCTTGGTGGCCATACTCCAAAGCGGTAACGAATAAACGGCTTCGTTCTTGGCTCGAGCAATCGCCGCGCTAAGACCTGCACCGGTCGAAAGCATGACAGAACCTTCATTCCCTCCACGGACCCGCAGCCAGCTGCCCGGACTGATGGCCGGCAGTGTTTCGTGAAATTGCGGCTCGCCAGCCTTTCCGAGGCGAAGATAGGATGGGCCGGGATTAGCGACCAGCCAGCGAAGGCATGCACGCGTCTCCATTGGATCACCGGGTGCGGCAATGGTCATGTTCGGCATAGCACGCATCAAGGCATAGTCCTGCACCGCATGGTGCGAGTAGCCGAGTGCGCCATAGGACACGCCTCCACCCACTGCCACGACCGTGACAGCCAAACGGTGATGATCCACGTCGTTGCGTATTTGTTCGGCGCATCGAAACGTCGGGAAATTTGCGATTGAATAGGTGAAGACGTGGTAGCCTTCGCTTGCCATTCCGGCAGCAAGTCCCGTCATGTTCTGCTCGGCAACGCCGGCATTGATGAAACGGTCGGGGAATTGATCGGCGAACCGCTCGACGACATTGAAGCCGAGGTCGCCGACGATGAGAGCAATTTGCGGATTGGTTTGCGCAAGGTTTGTCAGTTCATTGATGAACGCGTCACGCATTTTTCGTGCCTTCAATCTCGGCGAGTGCCTGCGTCAACAGTTCAGGGGTCGGATTACGATAATGCCACTCCACCCGGTTCTCCATGAAACCGACGCCCTTACCTTTAACGGTATGGGCGATAAGCATGGCAGGTTTACCGGTTGGCCACGAACCTCTGGCAAGCGCGTCTGAGAGTGCATCGTGATCGTGACCGTCGACTTCCTTGACGGCCCAGCCGAACGCTTGGAACTTGGAATTCAGTGGTTCAAGCTTGAGCGTCGCGTCGACGCTCGCGAGGCTCTGCAACTTGTTGTAATCAATAATGCACAGGAGATTGTCCAGCTGGTGGTGTGCGGCGAACAGTGCGGCCTCCCAGTTACTTCCCTCTCCC
>DASZBO010000086.1:0-14278 GCA_035944075.1 Sphingomicrobium sp. | reverse complement strand
AGGCGAAAGGTAGCCGCGGTCGAACTGCATGCCCTCGACAACGTCGAGTTCAAAATCGAGACCACGCGCCTCTTCGACGGTAATCACGCCTTCCTTGCCGACCTTCTCCATCGCCTCGGCGATCTTCTCGCCGACCTCGCGATCACCGTTGGCCGAGATGATGCCGACCTGGGCGATCTCCTGGCTTCCCGAAACCTCTTTCGTGCGGCTCTTGAGGTGGGCGACGACCGTCGTCACCGCGATATCGATGCCGCGTTTAAGGTCAATCGGGCTAATTCCCGCTGCAACGGACTTCATGCCCTCGCGAACGATTGCCTGAGCAAGAACGGTAGCCGTTGTGGTGCCGTCACCGGCGTGGTCGTGAGTTTTGGTCGCAACGGCTTTCACCATCTGTGCGCCCATGTTCTCGAACTTGTCCTTGAGTTCGATTTCCTTGGCGACGGTGACGCCGTCCTTGGTGATCCTCGGAGCGCCGAAGCTCTTTTCGATGACGACGTTGCGGCCCTTTGGCCCAAGCGTCACGCGAACGGCATTCGCCATAATGTCCACGCCACGAGTAATTCCTTCACGCGCGTCGCGCGAGAACCTGACGTCCTTGCCGGCCATGGTATAAATTCCTTGTTCTGTGTTGAGCGGATGAGCGCCCGGTATCTGCTTGTGTCGCTAAATCGAGAGGGTTGGCTTCAGCCAACGATCCCCAGGATGTCGCTTTCCTTCATGATGATGAGGTCTTCGCCGTCCACCTTGACTTCAGTGCCCGACCATTTGCCGAACAGGATTCTGTCGCCGCTTTTCACCTCCAGCGGGTGAATGGTGCCATGCTCCGTGCGGGTGCCGGTTCCGACGGAGACGACTTCCCCTTCCTGGGGCTTCTCCTTGGCTGTGTCCGGAATGATAATGCCGCCCGCAGTCTTCTCGGCGGCTTCAATGCGGCGGATCAGCACGCGATCATGCAAAGGTCGAAATGTCATTTTTATAGCCTCTCAGCAGGGGCGGGACTCATTAGCTTCGAACGAAGGCCCACGCGTCGAAGAACTGGCACTCTCGATGAACGAGTGCCAAGAACCGGCGTTCGACCCGTTTCAACACCACGTCAAGGGAGCTCGCGCTTTTTTGCCGTTATTTTGAATTCTTTCGCGGCAACCCGGGCATCTTAATGGGCAGATGTCGCGCGCGGATATTCCCCGCCTTACCTTGGGCAAATCAAGCTCACGGACCCGCTGAATTCAAGAACCTTGATTAAAGTGCGAAGCAATCAGACAGCCGCTCTCTGGCAGCGACCATCGCCCGATCAACACTTCGATATTCCATGGATGGTCTCACGTGCGGCTGAGCAAGGCGAACTTCACATCGTACCGGAACTGCTAATGCCGTTCCTCGCGCGGGTCAGGGAGCCGATGCAAACCAGATCGTGTGGCGTGGGCCCTTTCCGTTTGGTCGTGCCCGCACGGCGACCTCCTCGACCGAAAAGCCAGCACCCTTGAGACGCCGTGTGAAATCGGGATCAGGAGCTGCCGACCAGATCGACAAGGTGCCTTGGGGCTTCAATGCGTTCCTGGCGGCCGCCAGGCCCTGACGAGTGTAAAGCTGGTCGTTTGCGAGCCGTGTTAGTCCGTCGGGACCATTGTCGACATCGAGCAGAATGGCATCATATTGAGCGCGAGACCGACCGATGAGTTCGACAACGTCACCCGTGACAACCTGGACACGCGGATCGCTAAGACAGCCCGCTGTCAGCGAGGCCATGGGGCCACGAGCCCAGTCGATGATCTCCGGTACGAGCTCGGCAACCGTCACCGATGCACCGAGAGGGAGCGCTTTAAGCGCCGCCCGCAAGGTGAATCCCATACCGTATCCACCGACGAATAAATGCGGCGTTGCTTGGTTGCGCAAGCGTTCGCATGTCATGATTGCCAGGGCTTCTTCCGAACCGCTCATGCGGCTGTTCATGAGCTCATTGCGGTCAAGCACGATCATGAAATCATCGCCCCGCCTGAACAGGCGGAGGTCGGTGCCGCCAGGCACGGTCGCTGTTGCGATCAGTTCTCGCGGTTTCATGACAAGTCTCCGAACCAGCCCTCATCACTCGACCGCACAACCATCACCATGAACATAGGGCTCCCACGGTCCCGCAGCCAGTTCGCTATATTCTTGCGGTAAGGCGCGTCGCGGACAGCCTTGCCGGATTGTGCTCCATCGGCAGGAACAGGTGGCTGGTCGATGCCCGGCAGCAGCGCAAAGCGGTTCACCAATGTTTAGCTTCCTTCCGCTTGAACCCGGTAATCAGGGTCCCGTGAGCCCGAGCGTCATATGGGCAAGGCTAGGTCAGGCGACGTTTTTCAAGCTTCCTCGCCAATGTGCGCCGATGCATCCCAAGACGCCGGGCCGTCTCGGAGATATTAAATCCTGTCTCGGCCAGCGTCTGATTGATCCGTTCCCACTCGAGGTTCTTGATGGATGTCGGGCGACCGTTGATCGGCGCTTCCAGATTGCCCTCCTCGTGGGCGAACGCCGCCTCGATATCGTCGGTGTTGGAGGGCTTGGGAAGATAGTAGCATGCTCCAAGCTTTATGGCTTCGACCGCCGTGCTGATGCTGGCAAATCCCGTCAGGACAACGATCCGCATCGTCGAGTTTACTTCGTGCAGACGGGAAACACAGCTAAGTCCTGACGAGGTGCCAAGCTTCAGATCGACGACTGCGAATTCGAAGCTGTGCCCCTGCAAGAGTGTCTCAAGTTCTTCAGGACTGCTCGCGTGGCATACCAAATAGCCTCGCCGCTCGAACGAGCGCTGCAGCGTTCGTGCGAACACGGAATCATCTTCGATAATCACGAGGCGCTGATTCTCAGCCATTTTCGCTATCTCGTTCACCTAGCGTTGCCGCCGGAAGCTCAATCCGGACTTCCGCTCCGCCGGAAGGCAGGTTCTCCGCGACGAGACATCCGCCGAGCTGGCGTGCGACGTTTGTTGCGAGGAACAAGCCGACGCCATGCCCCGCTCCCTTCGTTGATCGGAATGGCTTGCCGATCTTCGCTATCTCGTCGCGCGTGAATCCGGGCCCCTGGTCACGCACGGCTATAATCAGCACGTCGGTCTTGAGTGTCGCGACAAGCTCAATCGACCGGGGCGAGACATCGGCGGCATTCTCCAGGAGATTCCAGATTGCCTGCCTGAGCTGAGGCTCAGCGGCGACCGTTGCCGATCCGGCGTTCGCATAATCGAGCGCGAGTTCGGTTTCGGGATAGGTGGCGCGCCATTCTGCGACGATCGTTTGCAGGAACTCTACGGCATATTCTCGGGCCATGGCTTCACCGCGCGGTTCACCGGCGCTGCGCAGGATGTCGCCGACGATCGCCTTGCAGCGTTCAACTTCCGAATGCATTTCCTCAAGCTCGTTCGCGAGTTCCGGATCGCCGGCGATCTGCGGGACGCGCCGCCAGTCGCCAAGGATCACGGAGAGGGTTGCGAGCGGTGTTCCAAGTTCGTGTGCGGCGCCCGAGGCGAACAGGCCCATGCGCACGATGCCGTCTTCTTCGATCGTTCGCCGCCGGAGGTCATCGAGATAGGCGTCGCGCGCTCGCAAGTTTCGGCTGATCCGGCCGATGAACAGGGTCAGTAGGACTGCCGCGAGCACGAACGCGAGCCACCGGCCCACAGTATAAAGGTCGCCGGAACTGCCGCCAAGGCTCGGGGGAAAAATCAGTGGGCGATGGGCAAACCCCAGAGCGATGACGCAAAGGGTCGCCGCAACGACCAACAACCATACCGACCAGAACTCCAGCAGGATTGCGCCGAGCACCACTTGAAGCAGGAACAGGAGGCTGAATGGGTTGGTCATCCCGCCGCTTAAATAGAGTTGGACGGCGAGCGCACCCATGTCGACGAGAAGCGCTAACGTCATCTCGACGTTCGTCACCCGGTGGCGCGGGAGAGCGAGCACCGTAACGAGGTTGGCACCCGCTAGCAGTGCGGCAACGGAGATCATTTCGACAAGCGGCAGCGGCACACCGAACCCGAAATAAACAGCCAGGATCGTCACCAGCTGACCGGCAACTGCGAGCCAGCGGAGCTGCACCAGCTGACGCATGTTGTCAGCCATCGTATCGGGGGAGGGTGCGATCGGGCGGTCATCCGGCCGCCTTCGCGTAAGCGCGAGGAGAGGGGCTTCCATCAACGGTCTCTCATGACGAGGAACGCGCCAAACGCGGACAAAAACGCAAGGGCGAACCATGTAATTGCGTATTGAAGGTGCGCATTGCGAAAGGTGATGACCGTCAGCCCGCCTTTTGGCCAGCCGCCTGCAACCGGGGTCGCGTCGGCATCAATGAAATATGGTGCTGCCCGTTTAAGGTCGCGACTGCGCGCGATCGAAGCAACATCGCGCGAATACCATCGATTATCGGCGGGCGCGTTATGATGAAGGAATGCGCCGCCGGGCTCGCTCATCCGCAACAGGCCCGTGATCCTCACGGATCCATCGACGTTCCCGAGGATCCGGCTCTGAGGCGAGCGTAGCTCTGCTGGTACGAAGCCGCGGTTGACAAGGACCGTCCCCCAGCTTGCAGCGAGCGGGGTCACGACCCAGTAGCCGCCGCCATATTCCGTAACTGCGCGAACCAGCGTTTCGCGATCGTTGAGGAACCTGCCCTCGACATGAACATGTCGATATTCGGCATTTTCGCGGGTCAGGCTCGCCCATTGGGCGGGGCCGGGCGCGGGCTGCGGCTGGGTGTGGATGCGGCGGTCGACGCGCGCGATGAGATCAAGTTTCCAGGCGCGGCGCTGGACCTGCCATCCCCCAAGAGACGCGAACAGGATGACGAACAGCAGTGCAAGCGCGAAGAGCGAGCGGCGCTTCGCCGAGCGGCAGTTCAGAGCAGGCCGCCGTTCCCGCCTGCGCTCATCGGCATCATGTTCGAATTGAGATGATACATGATCCACAAGGAACCCACGATTAGGATGAGCAGAAGCACGGAGGTGAAGATCAGCGCCACGAGAGTCCAGCCCCCTTCGGCACTGCGATTCACATGAAGGAAGCAGACGACGTGAACGATCATCTGGACACCGGCCATTAGGAAGATCGCGGCAATGGTGGCGGGAACGCTTCCAAGCACACCAGTCATGACGAGCCAGAAGGGTCCTGCAGTCAGCAGTGCGGCAAGCCCGAAGCCGACGAGGTAGCTTTTCATCGAGCCATGACCCATCGCCTCGATAGGGGCATGAGACGCCTGCTGGTGGCCAGCTGCGGAGGTGCTCATCGCAAGACTCCAAGCAAATAGACAAAGGTGAAAACCCCGATCCAGATGATGTCGAGGAAGTGCCAGAACAGGCTGAGGCATAAGAGCCGCCGCCGGTTCTCCGGGATCAGTCCATGCTGCTGAACCTGGGTTACCATCACTCCAATCCAGACAAGTCCGAAGGTGACGTGGGCGCCGTGCGTTCCAACCAGGGTGAAGAAGGCCGAGAGGAAGGCGCTTCGTTCCGGTGTCGCGCCTTCGGCGATCATCCCCGCAAACTCGTGGAGTTCGATCCCGACAAAAGCGGCGCCGAAGAGGGCGGTCACCAGCAGCCAGGCCTGCGTACCCTTGGTACTTCCACGATCCATGGCCAGCATCGCAAAGCCGTAGGTAATCGAGGAAACGAGGAGCATGCTGGTGTTGAGCGCTACGAGCGGAAGTTCGAAGATTTGACGCGGCGTGGGGCCGCCAGCGTAACTGGTGCTGAGCACGCCGAAGACTGCGAACAGGGTCGCGAAAATGAGCGCGTCGCTCATTAGGTAAATCCAGAAGCCCAGCATCGTCGCGCCGCCCGGTCCGTGCGCGTGGCCGTCCTCGTCGATGAGGTGGAAGGGCGGCCTGGGCGCCATCAGCACCCCCGAAAGGTCATTTGCCATGAAAAATTATGCCTCTTGCAGCGCGAGCGTGCGCGCCTGCTCGACCCTCGTGACCTCGTCGGCGGGGATGAAGAAGTCACGGCGGAAATTGAACGTGTGGCCGATCGCGACGCTGAGCATTGCCACGAACGCGATTGAGGCGAGCCACCAGATGTACCAGATCATGGCGAAGCCGAAGATCATCGCGAGCCCCGAAAGGATCACACCGGTGCCGCTGTTCTTGGGCATGTGGATCGGCTTGAACCCGCTCTGCGGACGTTCGTAGCCGCGCTGCTTCATGTCGTACCAGGCGTCGAGGTCGTGGACGACCGGCATGAAGGCAAAATTATATGGGGGCGGCGGCGAGGAGGTCGACCATTCGAGGGTGCGGCCGTTCCACGGGTCGCCCGTCGCGTCGCGAAGCTGGTCGCGCTTCAGATAACCGACGAGGATGCTCATGACAAAGCCGAAGATCCCGACGAGGATGATGAGTGCGCCGATGGCCGCGATGATGAAATACGGCTGCATCGTCGGGTCATCGAAGTGGTGGACGCGGCGCGTGGCGCCCATCAGGCCGACAACGTAGATCGGCGTCCAGGCGACCCAGTAGCCGGCAACCCAACCCCAGAAGTGCACCTTTCCCCAGAAGCGGTCGAGCTTGAATCCGAAAGCTTTGGGGAACCAATAGTCGATGCCCGCAAACAGGCCGAACACCACACCGCCAATGATCACGTTGTGGAAGTGGGCAACGAGAAACAGCGAGTTGTGGAGTACGAAGTCTGCGGGGGGAACGGCGAGCAGCACGCCCGTCATTCCGCCGACGACGAAGGTCAGCATGAACGCGATGACCCATTGCATCGGGAGTTCGAACCGGATCCGTCCACGATACATGGTGAAAAGCCAGTTGAAGATCTTTGCGCCTGTCGGGATCGAGATCACCATGGTCGCGATCCCGAAGAAGCTGTTGACGCTCGCACCCGAGCCCATGGTGAAGAAGTGGTGCAGCCACACGAGGTACGAGAGGATCGTGATGACGACCGTCGCGTAGACCATCGACGAATAGCCGAAGAGGCGTTTGCCGGTGAAGGTCGAGGTGATCTCGGAATAGATGCCGAAGACCGGGAGGATCAGCACGTAGACTTCGGGATGGCCCCACACCCAGACGAGGTTCCAGTACATCATCGGGCTGCCACCAAGGTCGTTGGTGAAGAAGTTGGTTCCGATGTAGCGGTCGAGAAGCAGCAGGAAGAATGCGCCGGTGAGTGTCGGGAAGATCGCGATCGCGAGGACGTTGCTGCACAGCGCCGTCCAGCAGAAAACCGGCATCTTCATCATGGTCATGCCGGGCGCTCGCATCTTCAAGATGGTGGCGACCATGTTGATGGCCGAGAGGGTTGTGCCGACGCCGGCGATCTGGAGAGCCCACAGGTAATAATCCATGCCCGTGTCCGGACTGTTCTGGAGGTTCCCGACCGGCACGTAACCAAGCCAGCCCGTCCGCGCGAATTCACCCACAAACAGCGAGGTCATGACCAGTAACGCTCCGGCGACCGTCAGCCAGAAGCTCAAGTTGTTGAGCCAGGGGAAGGCGACGTCACGCGCGCCGATCTGAAGCGGCATCACGAAATTGACCAAACCGACGACCAGGGGGATCGCGACGAAGAAGATCATGATCGTCCCGTGCGCGGTGAAGATCTGATCGTAGTGGTGCGAGTTAAGGTAGCCCTGATGAGCCCCAAACGCGACCGCCTGCTGCGCACGCATCATGAGGGCATCGGCAAAGCCGCGAAGCAACATGACGACGCCAAGAACAATGTACATGATGCCGATCTTCTTGTGATCGACGCTCGTGAACCATTCGCGCCAGAGATAACCCCAGAGCTTGTATCGGGTGATCGCACCGACAACCGCCGCGCCTGCGAGCGCGACGACGGCAAATGTCGCAACGAGGATCGGCTCGTGAATTGGGAAACTGTCGAGCGAGAGCCGGCCGAAGAGAGCTTTTGTAAGGGTCGGACTAAGCATTGAACCGCTCCGGCGCGCCCATGGTTTCAGGCGCCTTTTTGATCGATAAGAGAGCGCGATACCGCGGGTCGACAGGCCTGGCGGGTCCCTCAGGCTTTGTTCGTTTCATGCCGCTGACCGGATTTTGAGGGTCAGGCTGAAGCGCACCTTGCGGAACTGGCGAAGCAGGCTCAGTCGCTCCCCGGGGTGAAGACACTCGTGCGCCAGCGCGAACATCGACCGGGTTGCCGGCGCGCGCCTGGTCCATCCGCATCCTATCCGACATGCATGTCTCACTGGGCAGGACGCAGCGCTCGTAGATACGGCGGAAGAGATCGGGCTCAACGCCCGAGAAATGGACTGGAGGGACCTTTTCGCTGGGGCGCACCAGCTTGGCATAATTGCCGTAGCTAAGCTTCAGCGGGCTCGACTTCACGTCGGCCACCCATTTGGCGAAATCCTGAGGTCGAAGGCCATGGACCTTGAAGGTCATGTCGGAAAAACCCGCGCCGCTGTAATTTCCCGATAGGCCGGTGGATTCGACGGGGCGGTTCAGCACCGCGTGAAGCGTGCTCCGCATTCCAGGCATGGTGTAGATCATGCCGGCCATCGTCGGGACGTCGAACGTGTTCATCATGTTGGTCGAAGTCATGTCGAAGCGGACTGGAACGCCGACCGGGAGCGCGAGCTCGTTGACGGTCGCGATGCCTTGGTCCGGGTAGATGAACAGCCATTTCCAATCGAGGGAGACCACCTCAACGTGGAGCGGTTTGACGTTCGCCGGCACATGTTCGCCGACGGCTACTTTCTCGAGCGGCCGGAAGGGATCGAGGAGATGGGTGCTCCACCAGGTCAGCGCGCCCAGCGTAATGATGATCAGCAGCGGTGCCGACCAGATCACGAGCTCGAGCGCGGTCGAGTGATCGAAATCGGGATCGTAGGTCGCCTCTTCGTTCGAGCTTCGGTAGCGCCAAGCGAACACTACCGTCAGGATCATCACGGGGACGATGATGAGCAGCATGAGCGCTGTCGAAATGAGGATGATGTTGCGCTGCTGCTCGGCGATGTAACCGGCAGGGTTAAGCACGACGAAGTCGCAGGCCGACAGGAAAGGAAGCGCCACTAAAGGCACTGCCCATCTGAGGCTCGACAATAGAGAGAGACGGCCGTTGGACACGCTTGCTCATCTAGAGCCTTGGAACGCCCCTCCCATTGGACACTTTGTCCTATGTCGCCAAAGTCGGGGTCCGTTCATAAGGTCGGCAGACTTTTTGCGGACATGCCATGACCTCGATTGCCAATTCCACTCCACTCGAGCGCGACGCGCGGATCATCAATGCTCGGGATCATCGCGTCCATCCGGGCGAGATTGCGATCGGCGTGATCGTGGGGCGCACGAGCGAGTTCTTTGACTTCTTCGTCTATGCACTCGCCTCGGTCCTGGTTTTCCCCAAGCTCATCTTTCCGACCGTCGATGCGCTGACGGGGACGCTCTATTCCTTCGCCATCTTCTCATTGGCATTCGTTGCCCGACCCTTGGGAACTCTTTTGTTCATGTGGGTGGACCGCGAACATGGCAAAGGCGTCAAGCTTACGATCGCGCTGTTCCTCCTTGGCGGCTCAACCATGGCCATTGCGTTCCTGCCGGGATACAATGAGGTCGGAGCGCTCGCGGGGTGGCTTCTCGCCTTATTCCGGATTGGGCAGGGCATGGCGCTTGGCGGCGCCTGGGACGGACTATCTTCCCTTCTTGCCGTAAATGCACCGCGCGACCGGCGCGGCTGGTATGCGATGATCCCGCAGCTTGGTGCCCCACTCGGGTTGATGGTCGCGGCTGGCTTGTTCGCCTTCTTCCTCGCCACCTTGTCACCAGAAGATTTCTTAAGCTGGGGCTGGCGCTATCCCTTTTTCGTAGCGTTCGCGATCAATGTCGTCGCGCTGTTCGCGCGCTTGCGGCTGGTCGCGACCGAAGAGTTCGAACGGCTTTTCCAAAGCCGTGAGTTGCAGGCCGCTCCCGCATTCGAGACACTGTTTGCAGAATGGCGGACAATCCTCCTTGGCGCCTTCGCTCCGCTGTCGAGCTTTGCCCTGTTTCACCTTGTGACCGTGTTCCCCTTGTCGTGGGTGGCGCTGTTCACTGGCGAGCCATCGGTGCGTTTCCTCGTCATCGAGATCGTCGGCGCGGGGGTAGGGGTTCTTGCAATCCTTGCCTCGGGTCTCATCGCCGATCGTGTCGGGCGCCGCGCAGTGCTCGGCGTTTCGGCGGCGCTGATCGCCGCTTACAGCGGATTTGCACCGCAACTCCTCAAAGGCGGTGCCACCGGCGAAGCCTTATACATGATTGGTGGGTTCGTTCTCTTGGGCCTAGCTTTCGGCCAGTCGTCCGGAGTAGTAAACGGTAACTTCCCTGATAGCCGACGCTATACCGGCGCTGCGATCACCGCGAACTCTGCCTGGCTTATTGGGGCTGGGTTTGCACCACTCGTGGCGCTGTTTGTGGCCAGCCGGTTTGGGCTTTGGGCGGTGGGCGTTTATCTCCTGTCCGGCGCTGTTGGCACGTTGGCTGCCTTGGCGCTCAACAAGGAATGGGCGAAACGCGAGCAATAAGATTTGTCCAGGCGACCACGAAGTGCCATCGCGTCACGGCATAAGAGGCGATTTATTCCGCTGCATTGAGTAAATGGACCTCTAGACGCGCTATCGGCCTGTGGGATTTAGTGGATCGTCCAGCGCATCCGATTGCGATGAGCCATCATGTGGTTAGCTCCGCCGTCCGACGCCGTTGCGTTAAGCGTTCGAATTTTCGTCTTTGGATCGAGGCGTTTGGCGCTTTTGAGCATGGAGATCTGGCAAAACCGCGACATTGATGCTCAAGCTTTCGCTGCCAGAATAATCGAGCCCCAGCTTCCTTAGCGTATGTGGCAGACACTTTGGCTGTGAGGTTGCGTATCAGATCAAGAGCGGCGCGAGCGTAAATGAAACGGCCATCTCGAACGCCGCGCATTCGGCGCAGCCATTCGGGGGCGGATCAACTCCAATTCGGCTTCAGAGAGATGCTGCGCATAGAAATGCGCCGATAAAGGGTCGATCGGCCGCGATCGCCCATAGGGAACTTTGAGGAAGTCGAAGGGAGGCAGAAATTGGCGCATTGTTTCCTCAGGCGAAATCTCTCCGTCGCTGTGAGGAGGAGACAACATCTGACAGATAAAGCGTTCAAGACCCGCCTTTCGTACAATCATCACGCTTTGCTGGATCATGGGTGCCGCGATGCCTGACAAGCCCAGCCCATTCTCCGTTGGCATGCCGAGAAATATGTCGGCGTCTGATGTGCCGATTGCTGCGCTGAGAAAATCTCGGCCAAAAACCAGACAATCCTGTTCGACATAGACGTAATGGGTGGCATCGCACATCATCGCGTACGCTGCTCCGAGCAACACCGATCGGGTGAAACCGGAATATTTCGTTTTGATTTTACCAGTCCGGATATCATTCGCGTGCCCATAGTTACGATCAAGAGACGTCCACACGACGCCGGGCAACCGATCATGTCGAGGAGGTTTCAGCGGCGACGCGCTGTCGGTTACGTGAATAATATCAGGCGCAATGCATTCAAGAACTTGGCTGCGCCAAGTTTCGAAGAAAGCCTGCGCGCGGGTGTGAGGCGAGCCGATCGTCCACTCATGGGGCTGTTCAGCACACCACCATCCCGTGCCGACAACGACTTTCTTCACGAACAGCTGGCCTTAATGCTGTGGACGAAGGGCTGGGTAGTTCGGCGAGTTGGAATCAACGAAAATGCCGTTCGCGGCCGCGCGCTAGACGGTTCGACCTTTAAGCGCAACAGTTCATTAGCGTTCCGATTGTAGACTTCTCGAGCTGTCGAAGGATCGGGATATTTTTGTGATTCATGAACACTAATGAAATCGGTGAATGGCGCCTCGTAAGAAGCCGATTTGCGATAGGAGGGGCATTCAAGATCTACTGCCAGATCGATCCCTCCGAGGGTCGCGCTTTTCCCAATTATAGCTTGCTAAGCGACTGATACTTCGATGATAAAGTCATTGTCCGTTCAGAAAACGAGACCTAAGGCCGCCTTCAATGCGGGGAGGATTTGCAATACTTGTCGGTCTTGCAGCAGCCATTGAGCCATCGAGTTCATTTGCGATGAGCGGCATTGATAAAGCACGCTTCGGACACTGTACCGTCATTGGCGGCGAAAACCTTCCGGTTACATCGGGCGGAAGTGGTTCACTATGCCGAGCGATTGAAAGCGCGATCTCTGCGCAAGCGCCAACCGTTCAGCACCACGTTGACGTGAAGGTGATCTCGAGGTCGCGGCTCTCTGCGGTTGTGGTTGTGAATGGTCGAACGTTGCCCGACCAACGATTTGCCGTGATGGATGGCGAACTGACACCGGGCTCCTTTGAGCATTTCGCTCAATCGCTGGCGCTACTTGTTGGGCAGGCGGAAAAGAAATGAATTTTAGGGGTCTATCCAACCGAGGCATAGTTCCAGAACGTTCGTCGAGTGCCGTCTGACCGCCGAGTTTGACCGGGAGTAACTGCGTTGACTGATATTGCAGGCGATACATCGACAACTGCAGTTGTTACGCCTGGGAGCGAGATCTCAAGCGCGATAAACTCGCTTGGCGACCATGATTGGTTCAAGGTCACGCTTGCGGCCGGGCAATCGACTACGATTACGGTAACCGGTGGTGGCAACCTCGACACCTACCTCAACGTGTATGATCCAACCGGCACAACGATTCTCGCTTCGAACGATGACATCGTTAACGGCGTCAACCCGAACTCTCGGCTGACTTTCACGGCTGCAGCCGCGGGTACTTATTTCATCGACGTCGGTGCCTTTCACGATCAGTCGACGGGCACTTATGATTTGTTCGTAGAGCCAACGCAGCCACCTGTATTCACAGATGACCAGATCGCCTTCCAGCTAACTAACGGATATTGGGGCGGTGACGTCCATCACTGGGCAGTCACTCAGGGCGGAACGCTCACGGTCAACATCAGTACTTTGACTGCGCCGGAGCAAACCCTTGCGCGCGCCGCGCTTCATGAATGGGCAGACGTCATCGGCATCCACTTCCAAGAAGTGAGCGTTGGTGGGCAGATTGTCTTCAGCGATGCAGAGGATGCTACCGCTAACGGACCCGTCGCGCAGACGGATGCGAACTGGTCATCGAACGGAATCATCAGCTCAGCTCACGTCCAGATTTCACAGTCGTGGGTGAACACGTACGGCACGAGTTTCGAAAGCTACAGCTTCCAAACCTACGTTCATGAAATCGGCCATGCGCTCGGGCTCGGCCATAGCGGCGAATATAACAGCACGGCGACTTATTCGAGCGACGCGCTGTTCGCGAACGACAGCTGGTCGACAAGCGTCATGTCCTACTTTGACCAGCAACAGAACACTTACTTCGCTAACCAAGGTTTTAGCCGCCTCTACGCCCTTACACCCATGGCTGCCGATGTGGCAGCCATGCAGAGCCTCTATGGTCTTTCAACGAACACCCGGACAGGCGACACTGTCTACGGTGACAATTCGAACGCGGGCGGTATTTATGACGCAATTGCCTATCCGCGAGCGGCCGTCACGATATTCGACAGTGGCGGCAACGACACGATCGATTATTCGCGCGTCGGCGTCAGTCAGCTGATCAATCTGAACCCCGAGACTTTCTCGAACGTGAACGGCTTCGTCGGCAATCTTTCAATTGCGCCCGGGACAATCATCGAAAACGCGATCGGAGGCAGCGGCAACGATACGATCATTGGAAATTCGGCGGACAACGTCCTGACCGGAGGTCTTGGATCAGACACATTAACAGGCGGCGGGGGGCACGATGCTTTTAAGGATACAGAGGCTGGCCATAACGGTGACACGATCACCGACTTTCATGTCGGTGACTTCATCGTCTTCACTGACGCGACGCTCGGGAACTTTACCTACACCCTGTCCGGAAGCGGCCTGACCTATACCGGCGGATCGATGACAGTGGATGGGTTCGTCGGCGGCAAGTTCTCCGTAAGCGCAGCTGCGTCCGGAGGAGTTGAGCTTAGCGGAGGTTTGAAATCAGCTGTTCATAATGACGTCAGCGGTGATGGCCGCAGTGATGTTCTCTGGCGCAGTGACGATGGCACGGTCCACGACTGGCTCGCCCAGGCAGACAACAGCGGCAGTTTTGCCGACAACACAGCCAACCTTAACACGATCGTTCCGACCAGTTGGCATATCGCTGGTACTGGTGATTTCAACGGTGACGGCCGCGTTGACGTTTTGTGGCGCAATGATGACGGCACGGTCCACGACTGGCTTGGCCAAGCCAACGGCAGCTTCGCAGGCAACACTGCCAACCTGAATACCACTGTGCCCACGAG
>DASZBO010000085.1:0-7259 GCA_035944075.1 Sphingomicrobium sp. | reverse complement strand
GCCGTGCGCCAGGCCATCGTTCACTTCATGAAGCGTGTGCACAATGAAGTTGACCGGGGTGCGCAAGGTCCGGGTAATCGCCAGCTCGCGGTTCAGCCGCTCCTCGGCCTTGCTCCAATATTCGACACGGTCGGTCAGCCTCTTGTCGTTGACGATGATCAGGAGATCAAAGTCCGACCGGTAGCCCTTGGCGGTATGCGGCTCGTCGACAAACGTCCCGCGCGCATGGGAGCCATAAAGAATGACCTTGAGGATCCGCCCCTTCTTCTTCCACTCCTGGGTCGAGAGCCCCCGCGCCTCGTCGAACTCCTCGAACAGGATCTGCACCACGCGCTCAAGCTCGCGCTGCTTGGCCGGCGGCAGATGATCGATGTCGGTGCGCATCAACTACCGATCCTACGAGCTTCGATGCACGCCGCAAGGTGATGGGGACCGGCTGTTCGATGCAGCGAGCGCCATCGTTCTGCGCGAAACATAAGTCCGTGACATAAAATCCGTGCCGAAAGGAACGGAGCGTCGCCAGTCGCGCGAGCACGTGCCATGCGCGTGCTCAAGGCGGGGGTCGACGCCACTCGGAACTCCGTTAGGAGGAGATTGGTACCTTAAGCACCGGTCCGGCGTTCAACTGGAAATGCCCCGTTCACGCAGCGACGGTCAGAACACTGCGGCAGTAGAGCGAAAAGCGAAGTAGTATGAACGGCTTGTATCGTGCTGTTGCGTCAGTAGTGCTTTTTGCAGGCGCAGTGGCACCGGTGCGCGCGGCCGTGATTGGCCCCGTAGACCCACTACGATTTTTTGCTGGAGTGACGGAAACCGACGGAACGACCAAGATCGTGATGCACAAGGCGGTTCGAACGCGAAGCATTGGTCGTGGCGAAATCGAACCGGACGGCTCACTGATCTTAGTGCAACGGGTCGAGGATGAAGGGCGAGCGCCTTATGTGCGGCGTTGGGAAATTCGACAGACGGGCACGGGTCGATTCCAGGGAAGCATGTCCGAGGCGACCGGTCCGATTTCTATTGAGCAGGTCGGCGCACGGTATCGCTTCACGTTCAAGATGAAAGGCAACTTGTCGGTCGAGCAATGGCTGACGCCGCTACCCGGTGGGCTTTCTGCAAGCAGCAACATAACGGTGCGCAAGTTCGGACTGCCGGTTGCGAGCTCGATCGCGACGGTGCGGAAGGTCTCGTAAGCGTTTCACGAGGGCAATATGGTACGCCGGGCGTGTCCATACCTCAGGACTTCCCTGCCGATCCAAACGCAACAATCGACACTTCTGGTTATTGGCCGTTAGGTGACGACAAGGCAGGGCGGACCTCGACAGACCCGCCCTGCTCCAATTTTCGCGTCGTGCTGATTACCAGCCGTTGTGTCGCAGCCAGTGGATTTGCCGGCTGAGCGCGTCGAGGCGAGCCTGGACCTGCGCGCGCTGGTCTGGTCTCAATTGCCCGCCATTCTCCCAGTGCATGCGGCGCATCCACTGACGAATGCCGTCAAGCTCGCGCGTCGAACGCGCAGCCTCGCGCCGGTCAAGGCTGCCATCGGCGACACCGCGATTGATCCGATCCTGCAAGAACTGAATGCGTTGATTGGGATTATCGGGCGCACCGCGCCAGAATGCCTGTGGATTCCATCCGCGATCACGATCGTGGTGAGGCCATTGCGCTATCGCTGGAGTTGCCACGAGGAGGCTCGCGACGACCGTCGTGATGATCCTTTTCATTCGTCATTCTCCTACGCTGTTACACGTAAGCTAACGGGGACGGGCCACTCCGGGTTGCAATATTACCGGTTCTTCACATAGCCGCCACATGTGACGCCGCGGTCGGATGCGAACGAGTCCTCTACGTATTCCGGGGTTCCCGGTCGGCGGCAAAATCGGAACGAGAAGTCATTCTCTCATCGCAATACGGCACCGCAAGGCCGCAGGCGTCGACGTGATCATTGTCGAGCCAGCGGCCGTAATCCGCCGGATCGAGCATAACCGGCATGGCCTTGGGGTGTACCGAACCGACGGTCTTGTTCGGCTCGCAGGTCAGGAATGCCATGAACGGAGCGTCCTCGCCGGGCCGCCAGATTCCGGCAAATGCGAAAACCGGCTGCGAGGAGTGTCCAAACCAGATCTTCGACTTCCGCTTCGTGAGCGGGTCAGGCTCGGCCGTCCATTCGCAAAAGCTCGTGACCGGAACCAAGCAGCGCCGGGCGGGATCCTTCAGCGCCGAACGCCAGAACGGGCTCGAAAGGTTGCGAACATTGGTGACGGGCCTGCCACCGGCCGCGTGAGGGCCAGGAAAGCCCCAGATCATCGTTTCGAGCTTGAGGAGGCCCCTCTCGGTGCGGCGCAACACCGGCGCGGGCTTCTTCGGGAAAATGTTGTCGAACGGCGGCAGATTGTCGCGGTCGCCTTCGAATGAGCCGAAAACGCGCCGCAACTCATCGACGGTCGCGGTCATGGTGTAGAGGTTGCACACGCCCCTGCTTACCCAGTCTCGCGTGGCTTCGCCACGTCCAGCAAAGGCCATTTTCCGGCTCTTTTTATCGAGCCGGCCGAATTTCCTCGTCCGGTTACGCGATCTTAATTTTCCCTGCTCAATCAGGGACATCCGAGTTTGGTCCTGTAGGTGTCATGAAAAAGTTTTTCGCGTTAAGCATGCTGATGGCGGTGCCCGCCTCGGCCACATCAATCGTCAACAGTCCGGTCCCGGTTCAACCCCAATTGAGTCAGACTCCGCTCAAGAACGGTGGATACGCACGGTGCAAAAATCCGAACGGTTGCCGAAGCCCCTACGCCCCGTACGGGCAGATCGTCGCCGGATATGGTGAGATCGACCAAGGCGTGGTTTTTGACGGGGTGACGGACCAGGAAGGTGGCGCGTGGGTGCAGATTCTCGTCGTCTATCCGATGGGTTCAGCAAACCTTCCCTTCAGCGCCATCTACTCGCGTGCCGACGACTGGGAAGGGGTCGCCTGAGTTATCACAGCGCTCGCCGCGCGCCTCAGGTCTGACTAGGCTGAGGGCGCGATCGAGAAGCTGAATGCTATGTTCAACTTTTCTCGCCGCTAGCCTGGGAAATTGATGACAAAGGTCACGCCTGGGTTACGCGTCGGCACCGGCTCCTGCTCAATCCGGACGCTGCGTATGTTGCGGCCCAGCATCGGAGCGAGGCCCAGGCCGACGTGCGCGTTCGGAGCCACCTCTTCCTGAGCAATCATTCCGTCCCGGAGCGGCGATTGCGGATTGAACTGCGGTATGGTCGGGAGGACGAAGTTGGACGCAGTGCGAGGAATTTCCGCCACCGGCGACCGAAGACCATTGGCCAGCTCCGGCGCAGCGAATAAACTCACAAGCGGCACAGCGGCAGCCGCCGCGAGCCACGTCCGCATCGCACGATCCTTCCCTCGTTTCCTAGGGTTCAACCGGCGCCGCTAGCGATCAGTTCCAGATGATCGCGCGCCGATGTGTCAGCTTGGTACAGCGTGGCTTTGGACCGTGCGCGATCCAGCCTCCTACACTAATTGATTGACATCTCTTTGTTTCACTGCAGTTTTTGATCATGTGTGCCCGGAACCGGGTTGAAGGGTTTTCGGGCGGAGGCGCGTATGAGCCAGTCTAATTCCGGGCCCGAACAGTCCGAAGGGCGTAAAGCCCTTGCTCTTTTGGAAAGCGCACTTGCGATTCTGGACGCCTTTGGCGCGCCCGGAATCATCGGCGCAAATGTGGATCTCGCGATTTGCCAGCTGCGTGAACTACTGGGCGTGGATCACGCGAACTCAGACGAATAGTCCGCTATTTTTTACCATTTACCGTTTCAGCGATGATCCCAGCGCGGAAAAACTGACAAATTCGCGCACCACGAAGCGAAAATGGAGCTGGTCTAGAAATCGTGTCTAACGAGCCATTCCGTATCGGAAGCGGCCCAGCGCTAACGCCGGGCCGCGCCTATTAATGAGGACAAGCCAGGAAGACTGCCGCGCAACCAACCCAATCTAGCCGTTGGTCGCCGTCAACGCTCCGGACGATTTGCGCTCAAGCTGCGAGCGAAGGATGCGCATGTTCCTCTGGTTGACCCGAAAGAAGGCGTCGAACACGTCGCCCGCCAAGGGAATGGAGCCGAAAGCGGCATGGATACCCAGGTTTGCGAGCATCCTCGCGAGCGCGAATCGTGATACGCCGAGATTTCGTGCTTCCCAGATAATGTAGCTCGATAAAGCCGTCGTAACGATGTCTCCAAGCCCCGGAATCAGCCCAATGATCGCGTCAATGCCGACGCGCTGTTTCGTGCCGGGTACAACGAATGCCGAGTCCAGAAGATTGGCAACCGTCTGCAGCCGCTGCAGCGCAGCGTTGGGCGAAGGTGCAGCTGTCTTGATGAAATCAAAGAGGCCGTCAGTTGGTAGCGAACGAGCTGTCACCGAAAATCTCCCAAATGTCTCAACAGCTTGATTAAATGGCTACGGCTGCATCGCTTTCAAGTTGCCATCCCAAACGCATGTTCAGGGAAGCAGCGAATGAGCACGATATTCCGACATGGAACTCGACGCTGCCAATGCGCAATCAACGCGTGACAGCGTCCGTCGCCGGAGAAATCGAATCAAGTCGCGCGATCGTGGCGCGCATGCGGCTCGCGACCCAAACGCTGGCCATTCCGATGAGGGCGCCAGCAACCACATCCCTGGGGTAATGTTTGCGCGCCGCGATCCGCGAAAGTGCAACGCCCGTTGCAAGTGCGCAAGCGATTGATCCCAGGGCTCCTGGATACTCCCGTTGAATGATGATTGCAGCGGCGGTGGATTGCGCCGCGTGTTCCGATGGGAAGCTTTGTCCATTGCCTCCGTCTGGCCGCCGCTCTGGAAAGGCTCGTTTCAACGCCTCTGTAATGACTTTGATTGCGATCAAGCAGTGGGGCGCGTTTACGTGTGCGCCGCCGGATGAAGCGCGTTCGGGCAAGAGCGTGGCGCTGGTTACGAGAGCAGTTCGGCCAAAGTCGCCGAGACGGCTCCAATTCTCACGCCTCTTCTTTCGGCTTTTCCGGCCCATGGATCAGAAGTGGTGCGTGCAAAATGCCAGGAGAAGAATGATCGGGATGGGAATACCTATTAGCCAGAGCAACACTTAACGCATCGGCTTTGCTCCAATCGTGTTTATTCCCCCGAAACCGCATGGAGCCAAAATTTGTTCCGGTTCCGCGACAGTCACATCGGTTGGGCAAAAGAACGAGTCTGATAGCGCTGGGTCGCCGAGCGCAATGCAGAGCGATGAAGGAAGCTTATTTGGTGCGCCACATGAGATTAGGAGGCCAAAAAAAGGCCCTCAAAGGAGATCGCGAACGGGTTGACCGCGTATTTTGGTCCCGTGGTCAATGGATATGATTCGCCACCCATTCGCATTGGAAACCGTAAGGAAACTTCGAGATCCGTAATATGGGACCGCAGCTGCTAGTCCCAATGGCATGCCGCCCGAGAAGAAGGTCGGCGGTCGATGCGAAGTGGCGGGGCCTTATTCGCGGATGGATCATAGCTCGGAGGAGCAGTGCAAATGTTCGAAGCAGTTCGCCGTCTCGTTCAGCCTGGTGAGCTCGCCGCGTGCCTCACCAGCTCGCAAGCTGTACAACTTGGGCGCTAGTGGATGCGTCAACTGAGGCAGCGTTCAACGCGCTACCGGACGTACGCTGGCTCGGCTGCAGATGATTCCGGCAACGTAGCTGCGCTGATAGCCTAATTTCAGTCCAGAAGCGGATTGCTCGGCGTAGGCGCCGTATTTCGGTGTTTATCCGATAGGGATTTGAAATGTCGACCAGGGAACATTAGGCTGGCGCGCGGCGGTGCTCCTGACATGATTCTTCGGCTCTCGTCCTGAACATGCCTCTGCTAAGTTCGGCAGTGTCCGCGGGGCGTTGGGACCTCGACCTCGCGACGGGCACGCTGAACCTGTGTCGCCAAAGCCGGAAAATGTTTGGGCTAGATCCGGATTCCCGCGAATCGCTGACTGAAAGCGCGTGGGTGGAGCGCTTGCACCCCGACGATCTCCCGGTCGTCCGGCATGCAATGACCGAGTGCCTGGTGCACCAACGGCCGTACGCGGAGCGCTTTCGAACTATCCACCCTGATGGCTCTATTCACGTGGTTTTTGGCGTCGGCCGCCCGCTCGATGATGTTGGCGAACGTCGCCGGTTTGTCGGATGGAATTTCGATCCCGTTTCCACCGCCGACTTGGCGCGCGAATGGATTTCGGCACGTCCTGAGGTTTTGGGTGGCGAGCATTTGTTTTCGATCGTCTCGTCAGCGTTGCCGAGGGAGATTTCATCAGATGGAACGCCTCCGGAGGAGCTGCTTGAGCGAGCGCAATACATCTTGCAGGTGCGCCGGTCGCGCGAGAGATTATTGGGACGAGCTATGAACGGCGAACCCGCGTTCGATCTTCTCTTGTACTTGTATGTGCACTCCGGTCAGTGGGAGACGTCGCTGGCGAGCCTCGCAAAGCCCGCGGGCATTCCATATTCCTCCGCCATGCGCTGGATTGCCTATCTTGTCGGCAAGGGATTGGTCGCGCGCAGCGCGTCCGAGTCGGATCGCCGGGCAAGTTCAGTTCACCTGACGTCGGCCGGGCGGGCAGTCATGGACGCGCTTCTCGCCATCCGCTGAGGCCAGATTGACCGTGGGTAAAACGGGTCTGCCGGATCTCACCACATTGGTGAGGGTCTCCGGGTTCACACAGCGAGCGCCGGTGATAACAACGGATGGCGGTCGGGATCTTCCGAGGGCGATCGCGAGCGGTTCCGGGGAACAACCCGCTTAAAAGTCCCCGCAGTGGGAAGGCCCGTCCATGCCCCAACGAGGGCGGGCCTTTCACCGCTTCGAGAAATAGGATGGGGGCCGGTGACCAGAGAAGCCATTGCCGCCATCCGCGCTCGCGCGGAGCTGGCGCGCCGGCTTGCCGCAGAGAACAAGCAACCCGATGCCAAAGCTGCGCTTCTCGAGATCGCGTCCATGCTCGACGCGGACGCTGACCGCCTCGAGATGGCTGAGCGGAAAGAACCCGGCCACTAACCCGTTCGAAGCAAAAGTGTTAAACATGTCTCCGGAATAATCCGTAAAGTATGTGCTCGGGTTAGACCCTTGAGCGTTCCGAGACATAGGTTGCAAATCGTTCCGGAGACATGGGTGACACTTTTCCCTGCGATCGCAGGGGAAAGTGTCGATGCCGTGGAAGAAAGTCTCCGTGATGGACGAACGTCTGCGCTTCGTAGCCCGGATTCTC
>DASZBO010000084.1:0-1911 GCA_035944075.1 Sphingomicrobium sp. | reverse complement strand
CGAGCGCGAGCCGGGACCATACGCCGTGAATTCTCATTGGGCATCATGGCAGACACCTTCTGCAATAACCCGCGCCAGGGGTTATGGGTCCCCGCGTTCGAGCGTGTGAAGAAATTGTTGCTGCCCCGCGGGTGTGATTCACTTTCGCAGCAACGCGAGGTGATTCGATGGCGAGCGAGGCGCGGTTCATTCGGGCGGATCGTCTGCAGACGCGGTGGGATTTCGTTGATCTGGAGGCATTGCTGCCGAGCGATCATCGCGCCCGGATCGTGATGGGCTTTGTCGAGGGGCTTGAGCTGTCGGCGTTGTACGACGCCATCAAAGCACGCGAGGGCGAGCCGGGACGGCCGCCGCCGGATCCTGCGGTTCTGATGGCGTTGTGGCTTTATGCGACCATCGAGGGGGTCGGCTCGGCCCGTCAGCTTGAACGGCTTACGCAAAACGATCTGGCGTACCGATGGATTGCCGGCGGGGTGCCGTTGAACTATCACGGGCTTGCGGACTTCCGGGTGGCGCATGTGCAGGTGCTGGATCGGCTGCTGACCGAAAGCGTGACGGCTCTGATCAAGGCGGGAGTGATCTCGCTTGAGGAGATCGCGGTCGATGGCACCAAAGTGCGGGCGAATGCCAGCCGGGGATCGTTCAAGACCGCTGGCAAGCTGGCGCGGATCGAGGCTGCGGTAGAGCGCCGGCTCGCCGAGCTCAGGGCAGAGATCGAGACCGATCCGAAAGCCTTCTCGCAACGCAGACTGGCGGCCAAGGAGCGAGCGGCACGGGAGGTGAAGGAGCGCGCTGACCGGGCGCGGGCGGCGCTCGACAGGGTTCGGGCCGAGAAGGAGAAACGGGCGAAGACGCATCCCCAGGACGAGGCCAAGAAGAAGTCTGAGCCGAGCGCCTCGCTCAGTGATGCGGAGGCACGCAACATGCGCTTTCCCGACGGAGCAGTGCGGCCAGCTTACAACGCGCAGATTGCGGCCACGCCCAAGGAGGGCATCATCGTCTCGGTCGAGATGACGGATCGGCGCAACGATGCCGGTCTGGCGGTTCCGATGGTGGACGACATCGTGCGCCGCTACGGCGAGGCCCCGGCAAACCTTCTGGTCGACACTCACTACGCCACCAGCGACGATATTGCCGCGTTGGGCTCGCGCGATGTCGATCCTGTCCTGGTCTTTGCGCCGCCGCCGACCGAGCGCGACGACGTCAAACCCGAGACACTGGCCAACCGTGGGAAGAGCCGAGCAAGGGAGGCCGAGAGCGTGAAGGCGTGGCGCAGCCGGATGGACAGCTTGGCCGGTCAAGAGCTCTATAGGGACCGAAAGCTCATCGAGCGGATCAACGCCCACCTCAAGAACCACGGCTTCGGGTTCCTTCCGGTACGCGGCCTGATCAAAGCCAAGGCAGTGGCGCTGTGGCATGCGCTCGCCAACAATCTGATGGCGGCATACCGGTTGCAGGCTAAAGCTGCTTGATCGAACGTTTGGTTCGAACAGAGGGGAATTGAGCGTACAGCAGATGACCTGATGCATTGAGCTGATCGCGGGATCGGCTCCCGAACTCCTCCAGCATTCGCAACTCGCTCGGTTGCGAAAAAAGTGTAAGATCGAAACCCGTTTCCTTCACACGCTCGAAGGCGGGGACCCATAACCACAATTGCCTGTTGTCGGCAGCGCTGCGGCCCCAGCTTCGCGCAACACGGACCTTCGTGGTTATGGGTCCCGGCTCGCGCTCGCTTCGCTCGCTTGGCCGGGACGACGAGGTTACCGTCCCTTGAAATTGGCGAGCCGGCGTTCCTCGGTGGCCTTGACGCCTTCCTTGAAATCCTCGGTCGCGCGCAGCCTGGTTTGTTCGGCGAGCTCATGGTTGGTCGCGGCCATGACGCGGTCGGCGAGGCCGGCGCGCATGGTGGCG
>DASZBO010000083.1:0-12432 GCA_035944075.1 Sphingomicrobium sp. | reverse complement strand
ACATAGCCGTGGTGAGGCAGGTAGGACCTGTCAGTCTGCTGGATCCACAGCGTTATGGGCTGGGCAATCAGGGTTTTGAGTTCAATCGTTGCAGATGCGGAAACGACGTCAGCGGTGAAATCGTAATGGCGGCCAATCCGTGAATAACCGACAACCCGCTGCGGAAGCAGAATATTATTACCCAGCGAACTATCCAGTTTCAGGAGGCGGTCACTCTGGACGAGTCCGCCAGTTATTGCCTCGATTATGTCCTGCGCTCCCATACTGCCTCTTCTTGTTGGCTGACCGAGCGACCGCGCTCTGCGCGATTCTACAAAAGTTCAGATCAATCGGCCAGCTAGGCAATATCAACAAATGTAAAGCGGCATTCATTTGCACAGTCCAGATATGCGTTTGGCATATTGGTAAATTTTGTCAAACAAGCTTTCTAATAGTTGTCCGGCTTTCCCCACAGATTACGATTTCGGTTTTAGAACGGTACCAACCAGAAAGCACAATCCATGTCACAAAATCGCAAGAGGCGGCCCGCAGGGAGTCAGTCGGGCAGAAAGCCGCTTGGCAAGACCATGCTATTACCGCACACGGCTACTTTTGTGCGCGAACAATCGCTGCACTGGCACCTCGCCCTGGCAGCATTCCGGGTTGGCAAGGGCAACGGCGATCTGCTGGCAGAACTGGTAAAGGCGCTTTATCTTGCCTGGTATCTTCAGGAGGCTGGGTTCGGTGCAGCTGAGCGTGAACTTTATCTCGATGCAGAACGCATTCTGGATGCGGCGGCCAGAAACGCGAGCAAAAACATCTGGCTCATCGAAGGAGCCGACTGTTTGCAGATCACCGGGATTCTCGATTTGCACGAACAGCAGCTGCAGCGTGCCCCCGTTCATGCAGTCGGCGATGCCCAGCAGCGTGTGCTGCATTTCGGAAAAAGCGACAAGCGGTCACCGTGGTGACCTTCCAGCTTTTCTTGAGATGCTCGCCTCATTGGGCGCCAAGTGCCGGGGAAACAGCCAGTGCACTGGTCCGGTTCGAGGCAGGCACCGCCCCCTCAACAACGGCGCGGCGCAACGGCTCGGTCGGGCGCCAGTGCCTGGGTACCATCGGCGATCGCCGTCGATGCAATCCAGCATGCATAATTTAACTGGCCGAAGGGATGGTATCCGGTGTCCCGGCACACGGGTCGTTGTACACTTCGCATTCGTCAGATTAATCCGAACGCTGCGATAGGCGCGGTACTTCGGAACATTCCCGGCCTATGCAGAATATCGAGCTGTATTGCGGCAGCAGGAAACTTCTTTCGTCCGAAAAAGTTGTTCTTGCGCGCGTTATCGAATGGCTTTCCGCCGGCGATGTGTCTGCCATTGTATATACCAATGTGAAGCTCGGATGGCCGGAAATCGATATTCTGGTCGCTACGCCAAACACAACGCTGGTGCTTGAGGTGAAGGGTTTTCGCAACCCCGTATCTGGACGCGAAAACGGACAGTGGATCAGCACGAACGGGAACGGCAAGACCAAGCTTCACACCAATGGCTACGAGGAAGTTATTGAAGCGTATCGGGCGCTCAAGAATCGAATGGAGCGCGAACTAGGCGGCGACAAGGATATATCGTACCCAAGGGCGGCGGTCATTTTCGAAGGTGGGATTCCGGCAGGCTCAGACCTTTTCACGCCCATCGACAACCGTGTCGTCATTTGTGGGATCGAGCGGCTCGGAGAACTGCTCGCGCATAAGAGCCAATATCCATGGCCTTTGGAATGGTTACGTGACCTTGCCGACGAACTGCGTCTGACCCGACGCCATGGTTGGGACACGAACGTTCCAGCAACAAACCAATGGAGTGAAGCGCGTGCGGAGACCTCAGCGGGCACCGCCACGACCGCGCTCCACCAACAGAAGACACCGGGCATATCGCCGGCACGCTCTCAAGTCCAGAAGCACACGCCGGTAGATACGTCCATCTGGCAGGTTGAGCGGCCGGCCATAACCAACACTAACGCCAGCGCATCGCCGCTTTACCACAATGTCCGCTTTGAGAACATCCGTCCCCATCGAAACAAGAAACGACGTTTGCGTCGCTACATCGGTTTGATAATCGTCGCGTCGGCGGCCGTCGCCCCGATCCATTACGTCAGGGTCCAATCGTTGCGGGACCAGCTCGCAAAATCCGACGCATCGATGGCCACGCCCCGCTCGACACATCGAGAAGCGTCAACGCACACAACGCGACATCGTCAGCACGCACAAGGTCGTGAGTCTCACCTGGAACAGCGCGACTCGCCGGTGATAGCAGGCAGCACATCGATAGAAGCCGGTGCACTCCCCCCGTCTCTTCCGGCACTCGCACCGCCGGAGCCGATCACATGTCCGCCTGGCGTTGATCGTCTCGGCTGTGACGGCCGCACAGGGCTGTTGAGCACACCAATCTGCCCTGCCGGCTTCATGCCAAGCCGCGACACGTGCATCCGGACCGGTAAGCCGTGACCAGACACTCTCCTTTCGCCCATTACACGCGTTCGCGGGGCAGCACTGCAGCACGGCGAGAGCGCAACTGCTGCCGGTAGTTCTTCAGCGCAGCGTCCCGAACGTATCTAGCGGTCGCGCAGGGCGCGCCTGGAAGGTGGAAGCCTTCCTCCTTTTGCCAAGCTAGTTTTAAAGCGCCCGGCAGGGCCGGGCAACACAGACTCGAAGTCAAAGAACCGGTTAAAAATTTGCGACAGCGCAAGAAATGAGGTCGGTTTGGTTCTAAGGCAGGATAGGCTTTCGCCGGCATACATGCGCATTATTGGCACTTGTTGGATATCGTTTGAGTTCACAGTTAGCTACCGAGAGACGCGGCCCTGAAATGATCGAGTCCCATTATTGGCGCATCGAGCTTAGGAGCGATCTTGCTTGGCTCAAGAAACATCGTGCATATCTCAGGTGGTCGGAGAAGCAACAAGTTCTATTCGAGCGGAAGCTGATGCTCGTTGCATTTCAGGTTCGTTCACTGCTGGAACGTCCGAAAGTGAATGATCGGGCTCGCAACGTCAGCATGTCGGTGCTGCGCTTCAAAAAGATCGGCGACCGACCATTCACGGTCTCCGATTCTGGTTGGCCTCATGAGAGGTTCGATATGGATCAACCTGAGCCTGCAGTTCTTTCGGTCCTTGACGTGTGCAATCAACTGATTCACTACTACTGGATGGAGATTTGGTCGGAGAAACGGGCCTTTACTTCCATGTTGGTCTTCTCGGACTACAAGCGCCATAAATGGGCATACGAGATTCGAATCGGAGACCTGTTGCAGTTGTTTAGTGTGTTCGGTGACGATTCTTCTGCCGTTGTGGGAGCTGAATCGAAATGGGACAACAAGAAGCAAGACTACATCGTCACGAAAGCTTGGGGTCCGGGCGATTCGCTAGCTGACTGACCCAGACTTCCTTGACGGCCCCACGCTGACCGATCGCCTCTCGGCGTGCCCCCGGCAGACATGACGCTCGTCGCGTCGTTCGATGCGCTGAAAGTTGCTTCCAACGCATGTGGTTCCGGACACCGAACGCCCGCGATGTAACTGCTCGTCATCGACCGCTTGCGCCCGCTAGATTCTTGTTGTACGATTTTCGTACACTGAATGTCGATTTATTGGAGGCCGAGATGAGTGAACTGGCAGACAAGATCAAGGCCGCATTGGAAGATTTTTGGGAGGAGCACGCGATCCCGGCAGAAGACGGAGCGGCGACCACGGTCGATGAGCTCGTCGGCCCAGTCGAATCTATGATCGCGGTCGAGGTATTAGTGACTCTGGACAAGATCACCGGGATGAAGCTACCAAATTCCATCATTCAGGCTGGCGGCTACAAGACGAAGGATGAATTCGTCAACAAGCTTGGCGCGGCTGTACTGGCCCATGTGGCCAAGAAGTCGAAGTCATGAGCCGGGCAGCTGGCGGCTCCGAGGAGCCAGACCGATTGCAGTTGGGCCGGCGTCTGAGGGAAGCTCGCGAGTACGTTGGCCTCTCGCAGGAAGAGGTGGCATTCGCGCTCTCGGTATCCCGGCCAGCCGTGGGTCACATTGAATCCGGAACGCGAAAGGTCGAGGCATTCGAATTGAACAAGCTGAGCGAACTGTATGGCAGAACCGTGGACTACTTGTTGACGGGAAACGCTCCCCCCGGCGATACGCGCGTTGCGTTCCTTGCGCGCGCAACCAAGGGCATGTCTGACAGTGACATGGACGAGCTTGCCCGCTTTGCGGCATTTCTGAAGAACTCGCCGAAAGTCAAGAAGCGCACTCCATGAAGACCGACGACGACGCCCTGATGGCCGCGGCGCGCCGAGCGGCCGAAGTTCTCGAGGAATTCGAAGCCAAAAAACGCATCGAGGCAGGCTACACCCGGATCGACGCTGAGCAAATTGCATCAGCCTCGGACGTCGTCGTCATGTATCGGAAACTCGACCTCCTACTCGGCGGCTTTCTGCTGGAGGACGGCACACCGGGAATCATCGTCAATTGGGACCGTCCACGCGGCCTGGTGCACATGACTTGCGCCCACGAACTCGGCCACTTCGCGCTCGGGCACGAAAGTACCTCCGATACGACCGTTGACGTCTCCAAGAATGCAGCACTTGTTGAGCGCGCCGCGAATCAGTTCGCGTACGCCTTGCTGGCACCTTCCTGGCTGGTTGCGCAGACGATGCGTCGCCAGCGTTGGAGTCGTAACAGTCTTCGCAATCCGCCCGTCGTCTATCAGATGTCGTTGCGACTGGGCATGAGCTACAAGGCCATGGTGTGGTCGCTCAATCGTCTGGGCCACCTGACCGTATCGGAGGCACTCGAGATCGTTGACGTCCAGCCGATCGCGATTAAGCGCGACATAGTCGGAGGCACTCCTCTCAACAACTCTCGAAGCGACGTCTGGATGCTGACGGAGGCGGACCGAGATCGTGTCCTGGAGCCGGGTCTAGGCGACCAAATGGTCTTCGACCTGCCTAACCACGCCGGCTCGGGGTGTATCTGGTCGGTCGACGAGGCCCAGAGCGAAGGTTTCTTGCTCAAGCCATTTGTGCGCGATGCGCGCCGTATGCCGCCGCGCCGCGGTGCAGAGATTACCGTGGGCGGTGACGGTTCGACGCTTCGCTACGAGTTGACGACCCCTCTCAATTTGCTATCTCCTAGCAACGGCGATGACAGTGAGATCGTGCCGACATTGGAGTCGAGGAAGAGAACGATTTCGCTCAACGAATGTGCCCCGTGGAATCCGGAGCGAGCCGCCATCCATCAACTCAGCTTGTACGCAGAGTTCGAACGGCTCGAAGACGGCTTGCCACAGTCCGAGCGTGATCGGCGATTGGCGAGGACGCGGCGCGCCTGATGATCACGACTCAAATCGATTTCTCCGCCAGCTTAGGCATCGCTAGAGACCAAGGGCAGCGGCCCACCTGCCTAGTCTTCGCCGGATCTGACCTCAATGCCGCGGCCAAGGGCGTCGCGCATCTGAGCGCCGAGTTCCTCTGCCATTACGCCGCAAAGCTGTCTGGAGACTGGCAGCCGGGCCGCGGCTTCCAGATGGACCATGTCCTCGGCGCGGTTTGCGCTCCGGGCCAGCCACTCGAGACGCTCTATCCTTACCAACAGGACAGTCACGACACACCTCTCGCCGAGCCGACGGGCGAGTTCGAGCTGTACGCTTCCCCGTCAGCGCGTCGGCAAGACATGACGGCAGCAGAAGTGGTAAAGCACTTGACCGGCGGAAAACCCGTCGGCCTGGTCGTCCAGGTTTGCCAAGCACTCATGGCCCCTAAGGACGGCGTCGTTGATTTCGATCCTTTTGTCCTTCCAGACCAGTACCACGCCGTCGTTGGCGTTGGAGTGGGCATCCGCTCCGATTCCGGCGAAGGCCACGTGCTCTTGCGCAACTCGTGGGGTACATCGTGGGGCCTCGCCGGTCACGCATGGATGCCCACGGCGCTCCTTGACATCCTCCTCGTTGAAGGCTTCCTGATCTAACCATGGCTACGCTGTTCCACACCCACGAACGCATTGTTCCCACCTGGCTGGCCGCTGCACGTCATCTGAACGCGCAGCGAGGACGGCATGCGAAGAACCTGCTGCTGGAGATCACGCATCCTCTGGATCTGACCGACGACGACCACGCAGTAATGGCCAGGGTCGATCAGGCGTTAGCCCATAAGAATCTGACCCTGCGGACCGTCGCGGGGACCATCTTTCCGGTCGCGATGTACCAGCAGTACGGACGCCCGGGGTACTACGAGAAGTACAAGGAGATGCTCAAGCGTGGACAGAAGGCCAACACCTGGGGCACTTACGCGCATCGGATGATCGAACGGCCGGGCAGAGAGCCCGGCACGACGATTAATCCCCTCGATTACCTGGTGAACAAGCTGGCCGCCGAAGGCCAGCCTCAGCGGAAGGATGGAAAGAAGGTCTCGTTCGTTGCAACGTATGAGTTGAGCGTGGCTGACCCCGAGGAAGACCTGCAGCTTCAGACTGACGCTGGCGGGGATGTGCCGACATACGACCCGGCCTTCGACATGCGGGAGTGGCTAGGCCTTCCTTGCCTCTCGCATCTGAGCTTCAAACGCGTGCCCCGCGGCGAGGGCCACGCTGTCGACCTGACCGCGATTTACCGTGCGCATCACTACTGCGCACGAGCGCTCGGCAACCTGATCGGCTTGGGGCAACTCCTGTCCTTCGTCGCGAAGGAGAGCGGTCTCGAGGTGGGAACGCTCAGCTGCTTGTCGACGCACGCGGAACTCGATGTGATCGAATGGGGCGGGGTGGGGGCGACGAACGCCGTCATAAACGCGTGACGCTTCGGCAAGCCCTCAAAACAGCGCGACTTGCGGTGAAGCCTCAACCGGCTTCATTTCGTTGCCATAGATGCGTTGCATGCCTTGCCGGAACTCGGTGACGCCTCCGTAGCTGGGATGGCGGACACACTCCACTTCGACACCGAAGGTCGCCGCATACGCCGTGGCGTCTTGCCCGATACACACAATGCGTCGAATGCCCAGCCAAGTGATGAGCGTTCGGTTGAGATCGGTGACCTCCGACAGTTCGCGTGCAGCAAACCGCCTGTTAGTCATCGGATCGTCCGGATCGTGCGGATGGAACGGGAATACGTTCCAAAGCAGCGGCGGTCGTTCCAGGCGTGCAAGCACTGCCCAGATCTCGGCTGCGGTACGTTCGGCAACCGATGGACCTTTCGTGGCCTTGCTCGGCGCGACCCCTGGATAGTACGCCGCAAACATTGGCAGTCGCGCTTCATCCGTGAGTGCTAAGCCGGTGCGCCGGCCGCCCCGGTACCCGAGGTCGCGGCCCATCCAGATCGTGTCCGTGCCGAGACTCTCGACGGCAGCGAGATAGTCGCGCAGATTCTTCCGTCGCATCGCAGGCGCATTGGCCAGATCGTGTACGTCGCAATGGTCGCGATAGGGATTAAAGACATCGTGTAATTGAACGTCCGCGAGTGCGGCGACAAATGCTCGTGGAGTCATGATCTCGTCTCTGGTTTGAGAGGCAAAGTAGCGCCGATCTCCCTTAGTCGACGCGGCTTCGGCGGCAGGACGGCCTCAGGCGGCAAATCGAGAGGGGCGAAGGTGATGGAATGCGCGTCCATGTCGACGGTGACGATGCCACTGCCGGCGTCGCGCAATTGTCGGAAAACCTTGAAGCCCTCGAGGATGGCCTGCTCCCATTGCCAAAGCGGGCAGGCCGCGACTTCGTAGCCTTCGACCATGTCTTGCACCTGCTTGAGCAAGCCGTATTCGAGCTTGCCGACCTCAGTGCTCTCATAGAAATCACGATGGTCGGCGTGATTGAAGATCCATGTCGCGATACCTTCTTCGATGATTGCGGCCCTGGCGCCGTCCTCATTCTCATCAAGCTTCGGATCGCTCTTGCGCTTAAGTTTTAACAAGGCCCGGATGACCGGCGACCACCCCAGATGTGCGATGTAGGCGAGGTGGAATACATCGTGAAATCGGTAGCCGTCGGGCTCTGTGCGGTTGTCCGTCAGGCGGTCTCCAATGTTGACCCCTCGTATTTGCTGAATGACGTACGGCCGCTCATTTTCTTGGCCCTCGTGATAGAAGCGCTCAATGAAATTCACGTCGAATTTGCGCTCGAATCGCTCATGGGGGGGCGACGTACTGTCAAACGGGGCCGTGTACTGTGCGCGCCCCTGTGGCCAACGGGATTCGAATTTCTCAAGATTGGCACTGACCACATCGGCGAATCGTAGGTCGAACATCCACGCTACGGTCACTAGGTCGGCCAAGAGTTCGGCGAGCAACGCCAAGGGCGTCGAACTCACGAGATCCGGCGTGCCGGTGATGCTCATGAGCTGTCCGACGTGGCTGCCGAGGTCGGACAACTGTTTGGTGCGGTCGAGCGCGGGGAGCTGCTCATGGCACATTGCGTGGACGCCATCGAACGGCAAGAACGTGAGTTGCCTCATTGATGGCGGACTGGAGACGCTGAACCGGCGTTGCAATTCGATCAGTCCCGCCGCTCCGACCTCGGGCAGCGCGTGCCCGTACTCGACAGAGACCTCGGTCAAGTACCAAAAGCAGTCACCGAGTTCTTCCTTGACGACCGCCTGCTGGGCCATGCCGAAGTCGCGATACGACTTCTTCACTGCAGCGAGCAGGCCGCCCACCTCGCCGAAGAGACCAAACCTCAGCTGACTGAGCGCATCAGGCTTGCCCTTAAACTGATTGGCCTCGTCCGCTCGAGCCTGATACGCCTGCAATGACATCGGTGGCTGGCTGTTGCCTGCGCCTCCAGAATTCTTCATACGTTGTCCCCGCCCCACCTCGGTGTCAGGGCTATGACGCAGCCTGTTCTTCTGATCTTAGCTCGTGTTTGAGGAGCTTTGCACACGTGATGATGGTCTGACGATCGCCCATGCTCGCGCCCATGGCCAATGCGCGGTCACGTACGCTGACCGTCACGTCGTAGTGCGGATAAGCAGACTTCGCCTGGAACCAGGCTTGGCGAAGTCCCAATCGGTGCGCGAAGGCATGCAGTTCCGGAAGGGTGTCGGCTACCAAGTGGCACCAGAGCTTACCGCGCCAGGGAATCAGCTCGTCGTCAACGTAGATGGCCATACTTGCTTTCTCGCAAACTAATTTGCATAATTATATGCAAAATGAAACAGCGACGCAAGCTTGTCGCCGATCCGAAGGCGCTTGGCGCAGAGCTTCGTGAACGGCGAAAATCCCTCGGAAAGACGCTTACGGAGATCGCCGAGATCACTTCCGTGAACGTCGGCCAACTATCGCGCTTCGAAAACGGCCAGATGAAGAGGGATGGAGGTAATTTGCAAAAGTTGCTTGCAGCTTTGCAAAAGCTTGAGGCCGTCAATTCGCCCTCGCAGCCCCAAGGCGTTGTCGAGCGGTTCGCGGCGATCATCAAGCGCTCCGATCGTCATGCCGAGGCAGCTACCGCGTTCGTCGACGCGCTCGAGCGGTTGATGTGACGCCGTGCAAGCACGGCAAGATTTCGCCCACGTGCGATCCACGTCTGGAAGGTTCGAGCCGCAGGACGGCTCGGCTGCTCGCTTCCCGGGGAACAAGATCATTTCAGCGCGCGGGCTCACGATGAGAGCCGCCTGCAGCATGCAGCTAGCCTTATCGGTTCGCATCGTCGGCGAGCGCGTCTTGGTCGCCGCCTAAGCAATGGAAGAGGTCATCGCTTGGGCGCGCCCCAAACGTCCGGTTTCGGGCCGGCTGTTCGAGTTTGCAAACGACAGCTTCGGGTCGCGTGCTGCCGATCGCGGCTCCGGGTGACTCTGGTTGCGTATGCCTATCGCATGAGGCAGCACCCGGCCATGAGCGGGCGTCCGGCATAGACGGCTTTCTGGCAACATTTGGGTATTCAGAAGAACGGCCCAAATCGCGGATTAAACAAGTGGCTGTATCGCGCTGGGCAGGCGAGCAGATGCTATTGTCCTTACGGTGAGGCGACGAAAGATTGGATCATGTCGAGGTATAAATTCTCCAGCGCGCAACGATACGCGATATTCTTGGTACATGGCACGAAGTGCTATCTGTGCAGGGTTCCACTCGACCTCACCTCAATGGTAGTCGACCATGTTTTGCCCGAGCACCTTCTCGAGAGTCCCTCACTATTTAACGCTACTAAGTCGGCGCTTGGTCTCCCCGCTTCGTTCGACCTAAACTCGTTCGAAAATTGGATGCCGGCATGCAGCTCATGCAATGGGAAAAAGGCAGCGCTCCAATTTGAGCCTTCCCTTCTTATCCAGATAGAACTGCAAAATCTCGCAGAGAAGGCCGACAAGGCTCGCCGGCTTTGCGACGAGGTCGTTGGCACCAGACGGCTGTCTATCGCACTCAGCGTGCTGGAGCAAGCACAGGTGAGCGGCTGGAGTTTCGAGGGGTCGACACGAGAGCGATTGTTGGCCCTTCTGCGATTTGCCTCAGAGCGCGAGCTTGTACCTAGGGGACAACCACTTCGTTTGACGCAGTCATTTCAACTAGTGACGACCACGGTAGAGGATGCAACACGTTGGGGAGCCACCCACTGGTCTATACCCCCTCGTGAGCCGGGAGAACCAGCACTGGTTGTGCTGTTTCGGGCGGAGCGAGGCGAATGCGTTGAGTGTGGTTTGATCCAGCGGGTCTTTCAGCCGATCAATCAGGAAGGTGGTGGTGATCCGATCTGCGGCGTATGCCTATCGAACTTGGATTGGATGGACCCTGTGACCTTGGGAGACTTGCCCACTCACGTCACCCAGGCATGAGCCGCTGTGGGATCGCTAAATTAAGTTGGGCAGAATGAGGCAGCGTCATGAAAGACATTGAAGGAATCGAGAAAGCTGTTGCCGCACTTCAACCGTATTGGAAGGAAATTGAGGCTGACTTCAATCACCACAATGAACGATTCCTCAAGTTGCTCGCTGTCGATCATGAGCCCATTGGACGGATTCTTCGTGCGCATCTGGTGATTGAGAATTTCGTCGACACGTTTCTGACAAATTTCTACGAGATAGAGGACTTCGGCGACCTGCGACTGACATTCGCGCAGAAGGCCAAGCTGCTTCCATCGAGACGCTCCAGCGCGGCATTTGTGAGACCAGGAATCATTCAATTGAACGCGGTCCGAAACAAGTTCGGGCACGAGATTGATCACTCGGTCGAGAACCACAATCTGAGTGCAATCTATGAAGTTTTAAGGCACGCTAGACCCAACGTCGAATTCACGTCGCAGATTGAAGCGATCGAAGGTTTTGCAGCCGTAGCCTGTGCCTTTTTGTCAGTTCCACCTAGGCACCTACAAGAACTATTCATGAAAGCGTTCGTAGAAGTCCGCTCATTTAACCCGGCCGTCTAACTGGGCGATCAAGCGAACGCCGACAGCTAACGGTTTTGGCGCCCTTCGCGCTCCAGCGCCGCTTACATCGGGCGTAGAGCGTCTCGGAACGAGCCCCTGTTTTTCCGTCCATCTTCAAGAAGGAGTAAGGGGCCATGGTGGCTGATTGGAACGAGTATCAAGAGGAAGCAGCTGAATTCTTTCGGTCGCTCGGACTCGAAGCCACCACAAACGTCACGATCAGGGGCGTTCGCACAAGCCACGACGTTGATGTTCTCGTGAAGTCGCGACATGCGGGCTTCGAAGTTACCTGGATTGTCGAGTGCAAACACTGGAAGTCTCGGGTAAGCAAGCTTCACGTTCTCGGCCTGCGAGAGATCGTCGCCGATACTGGTGCAGATCGCGGGATCCTCCTGGCAGAAAATGGATTTCAGAGCGGTGCAGCGGAGGCAGCCGCTCTGACGAATATCCATCTGACCTCGCTTTCCGAATCCCGCCGTGAAGCAAGTGTCGAGGTTTTTGGCATGCGCGTCACGGAGCTCCATGACCGTATCGAGGTATGCCGAGAACGGTATTGGGATATCCCAAAGTACGTTCGAATCGAACATGGACTACGTCCAGATGTCGGGGAGGATAGCTATTCTGGCGCAGCGGGTATATCGCTCGCAGAAGATGTCTTACGCAAAGCGTTCCGAGGAAACTATCCGTTCGAAACTGATTACATGTGGAGACATGCCGTGCGCGGAGTACCTTCAGCCATTAACTCGGTTGAGGAGGTGGTCGCGCTACTCGAGCCAATAATTCATGAACTGGAATCTAAGCTCGACAATTGCGCGGCAGCAATGGCAGTTGCAAAAGAATAACCTTTTTCAAATAGGGTTCTCCTGTGCGGCTCATATCGTGGCGCGCCCGATACGTCTCGGGCAACAAGGCCGTTTGCAAAGACGCAGTCTGTTCCTGGTATTGCTTCGAAGCGCGAGCCTGAGCTGACAAAGGAGAAGTGATATAGCTGCCCAACCAACTGGACCACCAGCACGTTGGCGCCGTGTATTCGCCGACGCCAACCAACCAACCTCACCCCGATCTTGACTTTCGGG
>DASZBO010000082.1:0-2095 GCA_035944075.1 Sphingomicrobium sp. | reverse complement strand
CGTCTAACTGTCGGACGCAATGGGCCTTGATGGTCGATTGCGGTATTTCATCGAGCGTCCCTGCTCGTGAGTCCAGGGTTCGGCCCAATCGCGGCTCAGGAGGCGACCCGGTACACCTCCATCTTATCGGTGTCCTGTCGTTCGATGACGAATTTCGCGAAGATGTTTGCTGTGGCGGAATTCAGGAGAAATTCCGGCATGCTCTGGCGCAGGGCATTGGCCACGACCAGCTCTGAGGGCGGGATGCCGGGCCGGATGGTGCGCAGCCAGGAGCCGAAAGCGTCCCAGACGCGCTGCGGGAAGGCGACGGCCAGGTACTGAAGCAGTCCCTGACAGACGACAGCCGCCTGGATGAAGACGTGGTAGGCGTGCAGCTTGCGCCTGACGGCGTCGCGGTATTCGGGCGACGCGCGATGGAGGTACTGGTTGCCGCTGCGGCGGCGCAGCGGCTTCATGTCGGACATCCAGAAGTGGTAGCTGAACGAGCCGATCAGCCGCACCGCCTGCTTGAACGTGTGTTCGATTTTGAAGCGCAGGCCGTAGAGGCGAATGATCTCGATGGCCGCCAAGGAAGTGTCGGTGCACATCAGGAGGCAGGAGCCTCTGGAGGGATGGATCACGGCCACGAAGCGCACGAGCTGGCCGGCCGGGCGCCACAGCAGGTCGCGTACCTTATATGGGATGACCACCCGGCGCTCGCCGTAGACGGGACTGTTGACCTGTTGGCGGCCCGTGGGATCATCCAACAGGGATTTCAGCTTGACCTTGCGGCCATAGACCTTGGGCCGGCCTCGCTTGCGCGGGCCGCGCTGCTGATGGGCGGTGTAGGCGACGGCGTTGGACTTCACCCGGGTGAGCAGGTGGTTGTTCTCTTTGAGCAGGCCGGTGACGATCTTGCGCGCGGCATAGTAGGCGTCGGCGACGAAGTAGCAGGGTTCTGCGATGGCGACGATGCCGAGGAGGGCGAGCATCTTGTCGAGCAAGGTGCGGCGGTCGCGATTGGACCACACCACGCCCTCGTGGATGCGGATGGCGAGCGGCACGGCGAAGACGCTGGCGGCGGCCTGCACGAGCAGGCTCACTGCCTGGAGGGAGTGTCCCATGATGTATTCGGGTTTGGTGTTCGACTCTGACTGCTGATGCAGGAGTTTGACACCCGGCATCTTACGGCCGCGCTTTGGCACCTTGATGCCGTCGCCGACCACGATACACCGGCCGTTGATGCGCAGCGGCTGTGGGAACAGGCGCAGCACCGTCCGGGTCCACAGCGCGGCGAGCCGGTCGAGCTGCACGGCGGGGCTGTGAAAGTGATCGACCAGCTTGTTGTAGAAGCGGGCGTCGAGCTTCAGCGCTCGCACCAAGCTGGTCACGCCGAGCAGTTCGGTGCGCACGGTGAAGCCTGCGACGGCGGTGGCGAACCAGAGGAAGGTGCGCAGGCGGGAGAACGCCGGACGCAGCCGCCAGATCGCGTTCCACCAGGGCATCCAGAGTGACATCGGGCCGGCTCGTTGCTGGTTCTGACGAACGAGGTTCGTTATCCGGCAATCGCTGTCACGATGTTGAATCCCTTGTGATCGACAATGACTCTATCGTGAGCCTCGCGACAGCAGAGACCGCCGATGCTATCCTCATCCGATGGGCAGGCGGCGCGCGAAATCCCCGTTCGAGGACAACCCCGTCATCGACGGCTTTCTCGAATGGATGGACGCACCCGAGGGACAACAGTCGATCGAGGCACTCGATCTGGTGTTCGACGCACTGGAACATGCCGGCGTCGACGCCAGGCAGCGCAAGATCGTCTGGGCCGACGGGAAACGGCTATCGATCGAGCAGTCGGCGGAGCGCGTCCACGCTGGGCATCCGGACGTGGCGTGCGATGTGATCGAAACTCACGTGCTGGGTTGGCTGGAAAGCTGTACGCCGGAAGCCTACTCCGAGCGCCAACTCGACGAACTCGACCGGCTCATCGAACCGTGGCTCGACGACTATGAGCGCACGTCACGGGCCGTCAGAAAGTAGCCGAGAACTCGGCACTCTCGAGATTGGGATGTCAGTACCAGCAAGTTCCTACGTAACTGCTCACCCCCTATTGGGG
>DASZBO010000081.1:0-52355 GCA_035944075.1 Sphingomicrobium sp. | reverse complement strand
CGGTCGCCCGTCTCCTTCACGAACTCGTCGAATGCCGCGGAAACGTCCCTGTAGGCAAAATCGAGCGCCTTTTGCGCGTCGTCGCTTTTCAAGAGGAACGCACCGAAGGCGGCTTGCCGATACCGGGGTGCCCAAACCTTTCCCGCTCCATTGAATGCACTTGCCTGGCTTTGAACGAAGATTTCGTCGCGAAATTCGGTATCGCCATCGACGTCCAGCGGCGCGTTCCAGCGATCGGTTTTCAAATAAGTGGTCGGGTGGATGTAGAAGATCGCAATTTCGCCTTGCCGGGGGCCCGCGACGCCGACTGGAACCCACGTCGAGGGATCATTCGGAAGGCCTGGGCGGGCGAGCCAGTTCGCGCTCAGCGCGTAGTCGGGACCGTTCCCCGCGGCAGAAGCGACGAAATGGCCACTCGGAACTGCTCTGCTCATCAACACCGAGGTTCCCCACTGGTAGATGGCGAAAGCGCCGGCCGCGAACAGGAGGGTCAGGACAAACATGACCATGAGGAATCGCCGCGCATACATGGGCCGGCCGGTTAGGGGAGGGCGATGAAGCGGGCAATACAAGCGCACGACCGCCGCCGAGGCCTTCGAGCGATCGCGCCTTCAGCGTGTAACAAGGAGACGGCCCTTCGGGCGACTCCGAACGCTCGTGTGGCGCTCTTCAGGCAAAGCGTGACGAACTCGTCCGCGACAGCACGAAGGTGCGGGATCGCCGGAGTGATCGATGGCAAGGTCGGAACTAGGGTCCAGGAAATGTGCCGAGGACTGGACCGGACCGACCCTCCACCAAGAGCCGGTCCGCTCGGTTTGCCTTACTTGTGCTGGTCGAGCTGTTGCGTCGCGTTCTGCAGGACCTGCGCCCGCGACTGCATGTTCTGAACACAGCTGTTCATCAGGGCGGAGGCGGTTTCTGGCGTGAACTGCGTCGTACCGGCTTGCTTCAGTTCGTTCTTCCACTGCGCTTCGCTCGCCCGCGCATCAAGTCGACCGAAATAATAGAAGAATACATTCCCGGCATGGGCCTTTTGCGTTGCATCGGTCGATTGCTGGGCAAAGATGTTGCTAACGAGGAGGCAATTCGCGTCGTTCGTCGGGGGCGTTGCGACCGGTGCTTTACTAGCGGGAGCGCCAAGTGCTGGCGATTTTGCCGTTCCAGATGACTTCTGAGCCGCGGACGGAGTGGCGCTCGCGGTGGCAATTAGGATGGCAAGCGGGGTGATCAGCTTCATTTAATGCTCCCTTGAGGATCAGACCCCGTTCCTAAACGTATGCGTGCGCCGGCGATACCGGCAATCGCCGATTGAAGAGCTCGGGGCGAGAGCGGCGATCAGTGCTTGCGCGGCGAGAGGACCCGCGAAGAATTGCCGACGCGCTTGCTCCGATTGGACCCCCCGGCTATCCGCGCCGCGCAATGTCCGTCACTTCCGACCAGGTCCGCCATATCGCGAAGCTCGCGCGCATCGGCATGAGCGATGCTGAGATCGAGGCGCTCGTTCCCGAGCTCAACAACATCCTCGACTGGGTCGAGCAGCTCAGCGCCGTCAACACCGACGGCATCGAGCCTTTGACCGCGGTGATCGACCAAAAGTTGCGCCTCCGCGACGATGTCGTGACCGAGGGCAACATTCGTGATGAGGTGCTCGCCAATGCGCCCGAAGCCCAGCATGGCTTCTTCGCGGTTCCAAAGGTGATCGAGTGACCAACGGCCCATTAGATCGTGTTCAGGACCTTTTGGTCCGGCATGGCTTCGCTACCAACGCGGCTTTCCCGTCAAATTCAGGTGCACGCCGGTGAGCGACCTCAATTCAAGAACGATTGCCGGGCTGCGCGACGGCTTCCGTTCGGGCGAATTCACGGCCCGGGAAATCGCGGAAAGCTTCAATGCCGCGGTCGCTGCCGCACGCACGCTGAACGCCTACACGGTTGAGACGCCCGAGGATGCGCTCGCAGCGGCCGTCTCGGCCGACAAGGCGAGGAGTTCCGGCGATGTTCTTCCGCTCGCCGGCATCCCGCTCGGCATCAAGGATCTGTTTGCGACGAAGGGCGTGCCGACGACGGCGGGAAGCCGTATCCTCAAGGACTTCCGGCCGCCCTACGAAAGCACAGTCACGGCGAACCTGCGTAATGCGGGTGCCGGGATGCTTGGCAAGCTCAACATGGACGAGTTCGCGATGGGCTCATCCAACGAGACGAGCGCATATGGGCCGGTGATCAGCCCTTGGCGCCGCGCGGGCAGCAATCTGGGCCTCACTCCCGGCGGCTCGTCGGGCGGATCGGCGTCCGCGGTTGCAGCCGACCTTGCGCCGGGCGCGACGGGCACGGATACCGGCGGATCCATTCGTCAGCCCGCAGCTTTTGCGGGCATCGCGGGTATCAAGCCGACCTACGGACGCTGCTCGCGCTGGGGTGTCGTCGCCTTCGCGAGCTCGCTCGACCAGGCGGGGCCGATGGCGAAGAATGTCCGCGACTGCGCCATCCTTCTTGAGGCCATGGCCGGTTTTGACCCCAAGGACGCAACTTCGCTCAACCTGCCGGTGCCGCAGTGGGAAGCGAACTTATCCAGCGATTTGAGGGGTAAGCGTGTCGGAGTTCCCAAGGAATATCGGATCGAAGGCGTTCCTGAGGAAATTAACGCGCTCTGGGACCGCGGTATTGCGTGGCTGAAGGATGCGGGAGCAACCCCTGTCGAAATTAGCCTGCCGCATACCAAGTATGCGCTTCCGACTTATTATATCATCGCTCCCGCGGAAGCCTCCTCGAACCTCGCCCGCTATGATGGTGTTCGCTACGGTCTGCGCGAGGCGGGAAGCGACGGCCTCAACGGCATGTATTCGGCGACGCGCGAAGCCGGCTTCGGTGCCGAAGTGAAGCGGCGGATCATGATCGGCACCTATGTTCTGTCTGCAGGCTTCTACGACGCTTATTTCACCAAGGCCCAAAAGGTTCGCGCGTTGATCAAGGAAGATTTCCGCAAGGCCTTCGAGCAGTGCGACGTCATCCTGACGCCGACCGCACCCTCGGCGGCGTTCGGGATCGGCGAGACAACCGATCCGCTTGCGATGTACCTGAACGACGTCTTTGCCGTTCCCGCGAGCCTTGCCGGCCTTCCGGCAATGTCCGTCCCCGGCGGGCTCGACCAACAGGGTTTGCCGCTCGGCTTGCACCTTATCGGCAATGAGCTCGACGAGCAGACGGTCCTCAACGCCGGTCTCGCAATTGAGGAACGGGCGGGCTTCAGCGCGCGCCCGGAGAAATGGTGGTAACGATGGCGGACGCTGCAGCACCATTCCGGATCAAGGGGGAGACCGGCGAGTGGGAGGTCGTCGTCGGCCTCGAGGTCCACGCGCAGGTCGTCTCAAACGCGAAGCTTTTCTCGGGCGCTGCAACCGCCTTTGGCGCGGAACCCAATACCCAGGTCAGCCTGATCGACGCAGCGATGCCCGGGATGCTTCCCGTGCCAAATGGCGAGTGCATCCGCCAGGCCGTGCGAACGGGCATGGCCCTCGATGCGACAATCAATCGCTGGAGCCGGTTCGACCGGAAGAACTATTTCTACGCGGACCTGCCGCAGGGTTATCAGATCAGCCAGCTCTACCATCCGCTCGTCGGCGAGGGCGAGATCGAAATCCTGACGGACGAGAAGGACGAAAGCACGGCCAAACGGATCGGTATCGAGCGGATCCACGTCGAGCAGGACGCGGGCAAGCTGATGCATGACCAGCATCCGACGATGAGCTTCGTCGATCTTAACCGCTGCGGCGTTGCATTGATGGAGATCGTATCGCGACCCGACATGCGCTCGCCCACCGAAGCCGGAGCGTATCTGCGGAAGCTACGGTCGATCCTGCGTTATGTCGGCTCCTGCGACGGGAACATGGAGGAAGGCTCTATGCGCGCCGACGTCAACGTCAGCGTTCGCAAGCCCGGTGCGAGCTTTGGTACGCGTACCGAGACCAAGAACGTCAATTCGGTCCGCTTCGTGATGGCAGTGATCGAGCACGAGGCAAAGCGCCAGGTCGAGCTGATTGAGGGCGGTGGCAAGGTTGCGCAGGAAACGCGGCTGTTCGACCCCGACAAGGGCGTCACCCGACCGCTGCGCTCGAAAGAAGATGCTCACGACTACCGGTATTTTCCCGACCCGGATTTACTTCCGGTCGAACTGAGCGAGGAGTTCCTCGACGAATGCCGCTCGTCGCTCCCCGAACTGCCGGATGCGAAGCGCAAGCGGTATGAGGACCTAGGCATAACCGCTTACAATGCGGCCGTTTTGACCGCGGAAGTGGAGACTGCGCGTTGGTTCGACGCGCTTCTCGATGCCGGCGCCGAAGCGAAACAGGCATCGAACTGGGTGGTAGCGGAACTGTTCGGCGCTCTTAACCGCCGAGGAGAAAGTATAGAAAAGAGCCCGGTGGCACCGGGTGCTGCTGCCGAGTTGCTGGGGCTTGTTGCCAACGGCACGATCAGCGGGACCATCGCCAAGCAGGTGTTCGAGATCATGCTCGAATCGGGTGAGGGAGCTGCCGGGATCGTTGAGAGCCGCGGCCTGCGGCAAACCAGCGACACCGGGGCGATCGATGCCGAGATTGACAAGATACTTGCCGAAAATGTCGACAAGGTCGAGCAGTACAAGTCCGGTAAGCAACAATTGTTCGGCTTCTTCGTGGGTCAGACGATGAAGGCGATGGCCGGCAAGGCCAATCCGCAGGTGGTGAACGAGCGCTTACGAGCGAAGCTTGGTTGATTGATGAAGTGCGGCTCGCGGCGGCGTGTTTCTGGTTCCCGAGAATGGCAATTCTGACCAACGCGCGTGGCTCGGATTAGGAGGCTGTTTAGTGCGTTTGAAGTGTTTTGCGGCGGCCGTGACGGCGGTGCTCGCGTGTCAGGCTAGTGCCCAAAGTCCTGCTCAAAATCTCTCGACGGCGAATTCTTCCGTTCCCAGTCTTTCGGCGTCAAGACCTTCGCCTCCCAAGCTTCTCCTCGTCATTTCGATCGACCAATTCTCGGCAAACCTGTTCGACGAATACCGATCGCAGTTCACCGGCGGGCTCGCGCGCATTGCGAGCGGAACGGTGTTCCATAACGGCTATCAATCGCATGCGCTGACCGAGACCTGCCCGGGCCATTCGACTCTTCTGACCGGCGATCATCCGGCGCGCACCGGGATCATCAACAATATCTGGGTCGATCAATCGATCGCCCGAGCCGACAAGAGCGTCTACTGCGCCGAGGACGAAAGCCAGCCCGGAACCAGTTCGACAAGCTACAAGGTCTCGCCCAAGAATCTCCTGGTGCCGACATTAGGAGAGCTCATGAAGCAACGTTGGCCGGGAAGCCGCAATGTCGCGGTTGCGGGCAAGGACCGGGCAGCGGTCATGATGAGCGGCCACATCGCGGACCAGCGCTGGTACTGGGACGGCAAGACCTTTTCGACCGATCTTGTCGGCGTGCCGGTGCCGGGGATCGTGCCCAAATTCAAGGCTGCGCTTGCCGCTTCGCTTGCCGCGCCTCGTGGGCCGCTCGAGCCGCCACCCTATTGTCAGTCCAAGGCAAGCCCCATTCCGATCGAAGGTGGCGGAAAGCCGGTTGGTGCAGGCCAACTTTCCCGTGCGGCCGGCGACCTGCTCGCTTTTCGGGCCTCGCCCGAACTTGACGGTGATACGCTGGCCCTTGCCGCGGGTCTCGTCGATGCGATGCGGCTTGGCCATCGCGCCGAACCTGATTTGCTTTCAATCAGCCTGTCGGCGACTGACTATGTCGGCCACACCTACGGCACCGAGGGCGAGGAGATGTGTCTGCAACTTCTCGCGATCGATCGCGAAATTGGGGATTTCATGCGGTTTCTCGACAGTCGGGGAATTAATTATGCCGTCGTGCTGACGGCGGACCATGGCGGCAAGGACGTGCCGGAACGTGAGCGACTTGCCGGTACGGCCGACGCAGCCCGGGTCGATCCGGCCCTTAGTCCGGGGACCATGGGCAAGACGTTGGTAACTGAGCTTGGCCTTCCGGGTCCTGGGCTGCTTGGCGATGCGCCGTACGGCGACATGTATGTCGATCGCCACTTGTCCCCCGCGGATCAGCAACGCGTGCTTGCGAGCGCGATCCGTGCCTACAGACGCCATCCTCAGGTAGAAGCCGTTTTCACGTCGCGCGCGATTGCCGAAACGCCGCTTCCGACGACTCCTCCCGAGACATGGTCGTTGATCGAGCGCGCGCGTGAAAGCTACCACGCCGGCCGCTCCGGTGATTTCATCGTTGTCCTGAAGAAGGACGTAACTCCGATTGCCGACACGCATCGGTCGGTCGCGACGCACGGCAGCGTCTGGGACTATGACCGCCGGGTGCCGATCCTTTTCTGGCGCTCGGGTATGCACTCGGCCACGATCGACAATTCGGTCGACACCGTCGATATCATGCCGACCCTCGCGAGCGAGATCGGCCTTCCCTTAGCGACCGGATCGGTTGACGGGCATTGTCTTAGCGCCGTTCCCGGAGCGCAATGTCGGACACGGTAGACGAGAAAATACGGCTATTACCGGCCTCAGCGCTCCTGCATCAGTATCTGCAAAAACGAACCACCGCACTCTTGCGCCTTTGTGCCTAGCCGACGGGAGAGATCGGTGTTGGCGACGGGTTTGTTGCCGGAGAGGGGGGCGAGGGCACGTCGATGTTCGGCGTTCCGCCGGGTTCCTCAGGGGGCGCATGAGTGGGCTGCCCGGGCTGGCTCGGCTGGGGCGTTCCTGGCGATGGCGAGGGTTCCTCGGGGATCGGCGGAAGTTGCTGCATCGGTTGGCTCCTTTCCCGGGGAACGCGGACGAAAGCCGGGAGTTGCCGGACGTGATGCGGGTTGCCGAACGGGCCACGCCTGTTATAGGCCGCGCGCTTCAAGCGTCCGCGCGGGCGTGGCGGAATTGGTAGACGCGCTGGATTTAGGTTCCAGTATCGAAAGATGTGGGGGTTCGAGTCCCTTCGCCCGCACCACTTCCGCGCACCGAACGTTCCCAAAGACGTTCGAGCACGGAAATTGCGCAGCCGCCAAGTTATTCTAATTCTGGGATTTTGCATCGTGATCAAGACAGTCGAGACCGAGAACCAGGGCCTAAAGCGTGCCTTCATGCTGACCATTCCCGCCGAGGACATCGAGGCACGGGTCGAGCAGGAAGTGAAGAGGCTTGCGCCGCAGATTCGCATGCCCGGCTTTCGCCCCGGCAAGGTCCCGCCCAACCTGATCCGCAAAATGCACGGCGAGAGCCTGCGCGGCGACGCGCTTCAGGGCGCTGTCCAGGACGGCGTCCAGCAACTGCTCACCGAACAGAAGATCCGCCCGGCGCTTCAGCCCCAGGTCGAACTCGACGAAGGCTATTCTCCAGGCAAGGACGCCGAAGTGCGGGTCAGTCTCGAGGCTCTTCCGGACGTCGGAGCGCCGAAGATCGACGAGCTGCAGCTCGAACGACTGACCGTCGAGGCCGATGATGCTGCGGTCGAGAGTCAGCTTGAACAGCTCGCCAAGCAGAACAAGCGTTGGGAAGATGCGCCCAAGAAACATGTCGCAGCGAAGGGCGACCTCGTCACGATGGACTTCGAAGGCGAAGTCGACGGCAAGCCGTTCGAGGGCGGCAAGGGCGAAGACATGTCGGTCGAGCTTGGCTCCGGGCAGCTCATTCCAGGTTTCGAGGACCAGCTCGTCGGAGCCAAGGTCGGTGACTCGCGTGAGGTGAAGGTAACCTTTCCCGAGGAGTATCCCGCCGCGAATCTTAAGGGCAAGGACGCGGTCTTCGCGGTTACCGTGAAGGCGGTGAAGACTGCTGGCGAGACCAAGGTCGATGAAGAGTTTGCAAAGTCCCTGGGCCTTAACGACCTTGAGCAGCTCAAGGGACTAATCCGCGGCCAGCTCGAGCAGGAACTGAACGGCCTCACGCGAACGCACATGAAGCGTCAGCTACTTGACCAGCTTGCTGCCCGCCACGACTTTGAAGTGCCCGAATCGATGGTCGAGGCCGAGTTTCAGAACATCATTTCCCAGCTTCGTCACGAGGCGAGCCACGAGGAAGACTCTAAAGCTGCGCTCGCGGAAATCGAGGCTGAGGCCGACGAATATCGGACGATCGCAGTTCGCCGGGTGCGCCTCGGCCTCCTTCTTTCCGAAATTGGTGCCGAGAATGGCGTCAATGTCACCGAGCAGGAAATGAACCGGCTGATCATGCAGGCCGCCTCGCAGTACCAGCCCAAGGACCGCGACACCTTCATTCGCTACATCCAGCAGGAGCCGATGGCAGCAGCACAGCTCCGGGCCCCTCTCTATGAGGACAAGGTCGTCGACTTCCTCTTCGCGCGCGCCAACGTTTCAGACCGCAAGGCAACCCGTGCGGAGCTCGAAGCCGACCTCGAGTCCGAGGAAGGGCATGTTCACGGTCCCGGTTGCGGTCACGACCACGATCATGACCACAATCATGGGGCGAAGCCCAAGGCTGCGAAGAAGACGGCCGCTAAGGCCGCCAAGCCCGCATCCAAGAAGGCGGAAGTGGTCGAGGTCGAAGAGACGTCAAAGGCGGCCAAGTCAAAGAAGAGCGGCGCCGCCACCAAGAGCGCGGCGAAGGCCTCCGAGACTGCCGACGCCAAGCCCAAGGCCGCCAAGAAAGCTCCAGCCAAGAAGAGCTGACCCCCAGTCAGCATCACGGCTTCATCGAGGCATGCGAGCCTTGGCCTTGGTCAGCTGGGCTTCAGCAATCTCGTTCGATCGCATCCGATGCGTATCGCGGGGTTGGTGCTTTGAGTTCAATGCGAAGACCTTGACCATCCCGGTGAGAGACTCGCGAAGCGCCGCGGCTCGACGCAGAGGCTTTGCAGTCTCTATAGCTTGAGGGGCGTACAGTTATGGGGACCTCATTGGACAAGGTTGCGCGACCGCGGATTGCCGTTCTCCTGCCGTGCTACAATGAGGAAGCGGCGATTGCGGCTACCGTCGCAGGATTTCGTGCGGCGCTGCCCGACGCGACGATCTATGTCTATGACAACAACAGCAGGGATCGAACGCGTGAGATCGCGACCGAGGCTGGTGCCGTCGTCCGTACCGAGCGGCAGCAGGGGAAGGGCCATGTCGTCATGCGCATGTTCGCGGATGTTGATGCCGACGTTTACGTCATGGCCGACGGCGACCTCACTTATGATCCGAGGGCTGCGCCGACGATGGTCGACTTGCTGCTCGCCGATCAGCTCGACATGGTGGTCGGCACGCGCAAGCACGAGGAGAAGAGCGCGTATCGGGGCGGGCACGTGCTCGGAAACAGGATCTTTACCGCGCTGCTTTCCCGTTTGTTTGGCCGTAGTTTCAGCGACATCTTCTCCGGCTATCGGGTCTTCTCGCGGCGCTTTGTGAAGAGCTTTCCCGTGATCTCGTCGGGGTTCGAGATTGAGACGGAGATCAGCGTCCATGCGCTCGAACTGAAGATGCCGGTGGGAGAGGTGGCGACGATCTATGCCTCGCGCCCTCAGGGATCACACTCAAAGCTGTCGACCTACGGCGATGGCTGGAGGATCCTTCGAACGATCTTCACTTTGTACCGGGTCGAGCGGCCAGCTCTCTACTATGGGTTGATCGGCGCATTTCTGGTGGCGCTCGCCCTCGTTCTCGCCGTTCCGCTCGTCGTTACTTATCTTCATACCGGCTTGGTGCCCCGCCTTCCGACGGCGATCCTCGTAACGGGAATCATTATCGTTGCTGTGTTGTCCTTCTTTGCAGGTCTCATTCTCGACACGGTGACACGCGGAAGGCGCGAGCTTCGTCGAATGGCTTACCTTTCGTTAGCAGCTCCTTGAGAACTGGTGTCGGAAAGCCTCAGCGTTCGCGAAATATGTCGTTTTAGCGACAGTATCCTTTGCCCCGGTGCTGACCTGCGTTAACTTCACGCCGCCGTAACGATCGGTTCGTGATTCACCGCGAGCCGCAAGGGGGATGATAATGACAGGTTCGAACAGGCTTCTTCGTGCGGGTGTTGCGATCATTGCGCTGGCGAGCGGCAGCGTCGCCGCTGAAGCGCAGAGCACCCTTCCGCCCCCTGACGTCGTCACTGGGCAGGCGCCTCCGGCGGCTTCGGGAGAGGCGGCCAGGGGACCCACCCCGGAAATCGTGATTACTGGATCACGCATCCGCCGTAGTCCACTCGATCTCGACGCTCCGCGCGTATTCGTCGATCAGGCCGACATCCAGAAGACGGGCCTTAGCTCGATCAATGACGTGCTGCAGCGCCTCCCGAGCTCCGGCGGCGGAGCGAATAGTCGCTTCAACAATTCCGGAAACCTTGGCAATCCGCCCGACGGCGGCGGCGTCGGTGCCGGCGCAGCCGAAATCGATCTTCGCTATTTGGGCTCGCGTCGAACGCTCGTGCTCGTCGACGGCCTGCGCTTCGTGAATGGCGCGTCCGCGAGCGGCGTTCCTGGATCGGTCGACCTCAATGCCATTCCAGAGAGCATGATCGAACGCGTCGAAGTTCTGCAGGATGGTGCCTCGTCGATCTATGGCTCCGACGCGATCGCGGGCGTCGTCAACGTGATCACCAAGAGCAGCCAGAAAGGCCTTGTAGTTTCGGCACAGGGCGGCGGATATCTCGACCACAACGACGGCTGGACGCAGAACTACCAGGCGAGCTGGGGGAACGGCGATGGGCCGACCAAGATCGTCGTGGGTGCCAACTATGTCCAGGCGGATGGTGTATTGTCGGGCAGCCGGCCGCTCTCGGCTTTTCCCAATCCTTATTCGACGAGCTGCAATGATGGCGGGTGTTCAAGCTTCCCGCTCAACACCCGTTTCGGCGGCCCGGTATTCGGGCCGAACCTCCTGACGCTCAACAAGGCAACGACCGGAAAACCGGTGTTCCCGACGGATTTCCGCGCGTTCACGACGGCGGATCGATTTAACTTTGCGCCGTTCAATTATCTGGAAATACCGCTCAAGCGCTACGGCGCATTCGTCAACTTCAGCCAGGAAATCGGCTCGGACACGCACTTCCAGCTGAAGGGCCTGTGGAACGAGCGCAAGTCGAAGAACCAGGCCGCGCCGATCCCGCTTGGTATCGGGCCTGACGTCGGCAACGGAAATCTCCTCGATCACGTGACGGTTTCAGGGACCAACCCTTATAATCCCTTCGGCATCGACCTCATCCCCAACGACGGGAGCGCCGGCGGCAATTACAACGAAATCAAGCGCCGCGTAATCGAAGCGGGTCCGCGCATTTTCGACCAGAAAGTGCAAACCTGGTATGGCGTCGCAACGCTCGATGGGCGGATCGGCGGCGGCGACTGGTACTGGGACGTGAACGGTGTTTACGGCCACAACAAGGCCAACCAGACGATGTTTGGCAACATCAACGCCCAAAAGGTGCAGCAGGCGCTCGGTCCTCTTGCCAACTGCACCGGTTCATGTGTTCCACTCGACCTGTTCGGAACGCCGGGAGCCATCACCCCGGCCATGCTGAACTTCATCGGTTTTACCCAGCACGATTCCAGCGAACAATCGATATGGGATTTCACTGGGAACGTTTCGGGAAAATGGTTCGACGTGGGCGGCGGGCCCTTGGGCGTGGCGCTTGGCGTTGAGTATCGGAAGCTCAAGGGTCGGTTTGATCCCGATCCGATCGTCCAGGCGGGCTTTAGTTCGGATATTCCCGCTCAGGCGACGCGCGGCGGCTACAACGTCAAGGAAGCTTATCTCGAGGTCGATGCACCCTTCATCAAGGATCGCCCGGGAGCGGAATTGCTCGAGCTCAACGGCTCGATGCGCTACTCGGATTATTCGACGTCCGGATCGCACACCACCTTCAAGATCGACGGAAATTACAAGCCGGTCCAAGCGGTGCGGATCCGCGCCTCTTATGCGGAAGGCTTCCGGGCTCCCACCATTGGCGAGCTGTTCGGCTCACTTTCGCGGTTTGACTCGGCGATCGACGACCCGTGCTCCGTCAATAGTGCCCAAACACGTCGCTTTACCAACGATGCGGGGGTAAAGGCGAACTGCATCTTGCAGGGAGTTCCGGCTGCAGGATCGCAGACCGCGCCCACGGATCAGCTTCCCGTTGTCACCGGCGGTAACGACAAGCTGAAGCCCGAAACATCGAAGAGCGCCATCCTCGGCGTCGTCGTGAACCCAATCCGCGGCTTCACCGCCGAACTGAACTGGTACAACATCAAGGTTAGCGGCGCGATCCAGTCGGTGCCGGCAACGACGACCCTTTATCGCTGCGTTTACCAGAACGATCCTCTGGCCTGCAGCAACGTTACACGCTCGATCGGAACCGGCAACGTTACCCAGATCCGGGGGATTTTGCAGAATATCGCCGGCATCAAGACAGACGGCATTGATTTGAATGTCGCGTATCGGTTTCCGCTCAGGGGAATGGGGAACGTTGGTCTGACATGGAACAATACCTTCCTCGGCAAATTCGATGTGTCGACTCCGACTGCGACCGGAAATGCAATCGAGCACCGCGCTGGGGAAGAAGAAGGCAGCCCCTCGCAGGGCTATCCGCGCTGGAAGTCGATCGGCATCATCGATTGGGACGGTTTCGGTTTCGGCGCGACACTGACCGGCCGCTACATCTCTGAGCTGAAGGAGATCCTCAACAACCAGAGCCCGTTGAAGGCAACGTTCTACACCGATGCGCAGCTGCGTTGGGAGCCGAAATTCCGGTTCTTGCGCGACCTGCAGTTTGCGATCGGCGCGAACAACCTGTTCAACGTCAAGACGCCGGGCTGCATAAGCTGCGACATCAATAACATGGATCCGACGATCTATGACACTCCGGGCCGCTTCTACTACGCGCGGATCGGGATTAAGTATTAAGTCACGCTCATGAAGATTGGGGCGGTCCGGCACTTCCGGGCCGCCCTTCTTTTTGGCTTTTCCACGAGCAAATCCAAGCGAGCTGAAGGGCGCCTTGAACCTTGGCCGTTTCGCGCCGATGTAGGGCGCGTAAGCAATAAAGGATCGTTTTTTCGTGATTGATCATCAGGACATCGTCTCGCAGCTCGTCCCCATCGTCATCGAGCAATCGAACCGGGGTGAGCGCAGCTTCGACATCTATTCGCGGCTGCTGCGCGAGCGGATCGTCTTCATTACGGGCCCAATCGAGGATCACATGGCGTCGCTGGTCACAGCGCAGCTGCTTTTCCTCGAATCCGAGAATCCGAAGAAAGACATTTTCATGTATATCAATAGCCCTGGCGGTGTCGTGACCGCCGGGCTCGCGATTCATGACACGATGCAATACATTCGTCCGAAGATCAGCACGGTGTGCATCGGGCAGGCAGCCTCGATGGGCAGCTTCCTTCTGGCAGCCGGCGAACCTGGAATGCGGGTCGCGCTCACCAACAGCCGAATCATGATCCATCAGCCGTCTGGCGGAGCCCAGGGCATGGCTGCCGACATCGAAATCCAGGCTCGCGAGATCTTGAGGATGCGTCAACGCCTCAATGAGCTCTATGCCAAGTATACCGGGCAACAACTCGAGGAAATCGAGAAGGCGATGGATCGCGATAAATTCCTTGAGGCGGATGAAGCGCGGGCATTCGGGATAATCGACGAGGTTTTCGACAAGCGACCAGAGCCCGGCGAGGATAGCGGGACCGGTGCTGGAGATGTCACGCCCGCCTAGTTCGCGACGAACGCATGTGCTGCTGTAGCTCCAGCTACAGCAGCATCGAGGCCCCTTGAGGTTTTTCGCCAACCGACCAGGGTCGAAATGAGGGTTGGTTTAACCATCACCACATTGAGCGACAGGCTAGCCCTCGTTCTCTACTTGTTCCATGCGAACAAAGCGGATACAAGCGAATTTCCACGGGCGGGGCTTCGCCGCCGTTGATTGACGCTTGAATGGAGGCAGGGGACATGGCAGCGCAGCTCAAAGTCATCGGTAGCACATTGGAAAACCCGAAAATGGACCGTCAGAAGGCGCTCGAAGCGGCGCTCGCCCAGATCGATCGCGCCTTTGGCAAAGGCTCGGCGATGAAGCTTGGCAGCCGCGAGAAGATTGAGATCGAGACGATTTCGACCGGCAGTCTCGGGCTCGACATCGCGCTTGGCGTCGGCGGTCTACCACGTGGACGCATCATTGAGATTTACGGGCCGGAGAGCTCGGGTAAGACGACACTTGCACTGCATGCGATCGCCGAAGCACAGCGCAACGGCGGGACTGCGGCGTTCGTTGACGCCGAGCACGCGCTCGATCCGGGTTATGCGAAGAAGCTCGGCGTCGATATCGACGAACTGATCGTATCCCAGCCGGATACCGGCGAGCAGGCGCTCGAAATTGTCGACACGTTGGTGCGCTCGAACGCAATCGATGTACTGGTCGTGGATTCCGTTGCTGCACTGGTTCCACGGGCGGAGATCGAGGGCGAGATGGGCGACAGCCATGTCGGCCTTCAGGCGCGCCTGATGAGCCAGGCGCTCAGAAAGCTCACCGGATCGATCAGCCGTTCACGCTGCATGGTCATCTTTATCAACCAGGTGCGGATGAAGATCGGAGTCATGTACGGCAATCCGGAGACGACAACCGGCGGCAACGCATTGAAGTTTTACGCTTCGGTGCGCCTCGACATCCGGCGAACCGGTCAGATCAAGGACCGCGATGACATCGTCGGCAACACGACGCGGGTCAAGGTCGTCAAGAACAAGGTCGCGCCGCCGTTCAAGCAGGTCGAATTCGACATCATGTACGGCGAGGGCGTGTCGAAAGTCGGCGAGATCCTTGACCTTGGGGTCAAGGCGGGCCTCGTCGAGAAATCGGGCGCGTGGTTCAGCTACGATTCTGTGCGCATCGGCCAAGGCCGAGAGAACGCCAAGACCTATCTCAAGGAACATCCCGACGTTGCAAATCGGATCGAGAACGCGATCCGTGGACGTAAGGAAGAAGTCGGCGAAGCACTGATGGTTGGCGCCGACGACGACGAGGACGTCGCGGCCGGATAAATTCCGGAAGAATCAAAGTTTCTGCCTTTGAGCGGGGGCGGCCCAGGAAGCTGGTCCGTCCTTCCTAGCAAAGGTCTTCCGGATCGCCGACGGCAAGCTGCGTTGTCGGCCTGATTGGCCCGATCGGCGCGAACAGGCGTCGGGGCTCCGTCAGCACGACGCCGATGAAGCCAGCCACTGCGCAGGCGGCCGTTCCGATGAGGAAAGGCAACGCTGTTCCGTTGAATGCGCCTCCGATGACGAAGCCAATGGCAGCGCCAGCGATCGTCCAGATAACCCCCTGAACGGAGGACGCCGTACCGGCGATTTCCGCCATATTGGTCATCGCGAGCGTGCTGAGGTTGGCTGAAGTGAACGCAAAACATGACATCGTCAGCGCTTGGAGAATGATGAAGCTTGCAAGCGTCTCCCTGCCGGCGATTGCGAGCCCCGCGTGTAGAAGTGCGGTCACTGCGAACACGGCCGAGGCGGTGTGGCCAACGCGTCGCAAGCCGAACCGGCCGACGACGCGCGCGTTACCCCAGGACGCAAGGGCCATTGGCGCTGCCACTGCGGCGAATACAATGCCGATGTAGCGACTCTCGTGAAATACCTCGGCGACAATCTGCTGGATTGAAGCGATATAGGCGATGAGACAGCCGGAGCTCACCGTCAGCGCCACGGTATAGCCGCGCGACAATGGATCCGTCAGGCTCGTGCGGATGGCGCGCCCAATCTGGTCGAGGTGCAGGGAACGCCGATATTCGGGATGAAGGGTTTCGGGGAGGCGAAAACCCGACCAGGCGAGCATGACCAGGCCGTAAACCGCAAGAACAAGGAAGATGGCGCGCCAGGGCCCGAACAACAAAATCAACTGGCCGATGTTCGGCGCCAGCACCGGCATCACCATGAAGATCATTGAGACGAGGCTCATGACCCGGGCCATGGCTTCGGCTTCGAACAAGTCGCGAACCATCGCGATCACCAGCACTCTGGTGACTGCTGCTGAAGCGCCCTGGCAAATTCTGGCCGCGATCAGGACTGGAAAGCTCCAGGCAATACCGCAAAGCAGGGCAAATGCGGCGTACAGCACAATGCCTGCGGCGAGGATGGGCTTGCGGCCAAAACGGTCCGCGAGCGGACCCCAGACAAGTTGCGTCGCGCCGAATCCGAGGAAATAGGCGATTACAACGAGCTGGCGCTGATTTTCCGCCGCGACGTGCAGTGAAAGTCCGATCTGGGGCAGCGCAGGGATCATCGCGTCGATTGCGAAGCTGTTGAGCGCCATTAAGGCGGCGAGCATCGCAGTCATTTCGACCGTGCCGGGGCGCTTTGCGCCATGCTGAAAAGCGTGATCAAACATGCCAGTGATCCTGTTGGGCGCGTGCTGGCCCATTGCCGCTCGGCATGCAACATTATGCCGGAGCAAAAGGGAGGGACAATGATCCATTCGTCACTAAGTCGCCGGCATTTCCTTGGCGGAGCTGGTGCGCTCGCCGCAGGGATGACCTTGCCGCTCCAGCACGTCTTCGCGCAGGCAACCGAAGCGCTGCGACCCGAGACATTGCCGCCCCCCATCAGCACGGTTGAACGGCTCGCCCGCCTGACGCGTGCGCGTCAGTTGATGCAGCAGCATGGCATTGGCGCCATTGTCGTCGAGTCCGGCTCCAGTCTCGATTACTTGACCGGCGTACAGTGGCATCGCTCAGAGCGTCTAACTGCTGCGGTGATCCCCGCAGCGGGCGATCCGATCATCGTCGCGCCATTTTTCGAACGTCCTTCTATTGCCGAAACCCTCGCGGTACCCGCTGAAATCCGTGCTTGGAACGAAGATGAGGATCCGCTGAAGCTCGTGGCCGATTTCCTTCGTGAACGAGGCGTCGCGGGAGCGCCCGTCGGGTTTGAGGAGACGGACCGTTATTTCATTGTCGACCGTCTCGCAGAGCGGCTTCCGCGCCTCAACGCCGTTAGTGCCAATCCCGTGGTTCGCGCGTTGAGGCTCATCAAATCACCTGCCGAACTCGCCCTCATGCAGGCGGCGAACGACATCACAGCACGGGCAATGCGACATGCCGGAGAGCTGGCCCGGACCCGCATGACTCCCGCCGACTTCAGCGCGGCAATCGACGCTGCGACGACCGCTCTCGGGGGAAGCCCGGAATTCTCGCTGGTGCTGATCGACGAAGCATCGGCTCTGCCGCATGGCTCGAGAAAGCCGCAGCTCGTGCGGCGTGGAAGCACGATCCTGTTCGACTGCGGCTGCACGGTTCACGGTTATCAGTCGGACATTTCGCGCACCTTCGTTTTCGGCTCCGATCCGACGAATGAACAACGCAAGGTCTGGAACCAGGTACACGAAGGTCAACAAATTGCGATCCGGGCGGCAAGGCTCGGCGCTCCCGCCGGCAGCGTCGACGATGCCGTTCGAGCCGCCTACGAGAACTGGGGATATGGTCCTGGCTACAAGCTTCCGGGCCTTCCTCACCGCACTGGCCACGGGATCGGCATGGATGGGCACGAACCCGCCTATCTCGTCCATGGCGATACGACGCCGCTCGCATCCGGGATGTGTTTTTCGGATGAGCCGGGCATCTATATCCCCGGTAAGTTCGGAATCCGGCTCGAGGACTGCTGGCACATGACGGACAGCGGCCCCAGGTTCTTCACCAGCCCTCCGCCCGGCATTGATCGACCTTTTGGCTGATCAGAAATGATTGTCGACAGGTCCCGCCCGCGTGATGTGCGACGGCGCGTGCGGCGGCTCGACGTCAGCGGGTTCCTCGGAAATGAGGCCGCCCTCCCATTGAGCGACCACGCTCGCGGCGACCGCATTCCCAACGACGTTCGTCCCTGACCGGCCCATGTCGAGGAAGTGATCGACAGCAAGGATCAAGAGTAAGCCCGCTTCCGGGATGTGGAACATGGGCATGATCGCCGCGATGACCACGAGGCTCGCTCGAGGTACACCGGCCATCCCCTTCGAGGTTACCATCAGCACCAGCAGCATGGTGACTTCCTGCGCGAGGGTCAGATGGATACCGTAGGCCTGCGCGATGAACATGGTCGCAAACGTCATGTACATCATCGAACCATCGAGATTGAACGAATAGCCGAGCGGCAGGACGAAGCTCGCGATGCGCGCGGGAACGCCGAACCGATCGAGCGCTTCAAGCGTTCGCGGATAAGCGGCCTCGGATGAGGCGGTCGAGAAGGCGAGGATCATGGGATCGCGAATGTAGCGTACGAGGTGGCGCGTCCGCGGGCCGACCATGAGAAAGCAAGCCCCGATGAGAACCGCCCAAAGGATTACGAGGCCCAGGTAGAAGGTCCCGACGAACTTACCCAAGGTGGCGATGATATGCGGCCCGCGCTCGGCAAGCGCGCTCGCAACCGCAGTGAAGACCGCGAACGGCGCGAAACGCATGACATAGTCCGTTACCTGCAGCATCACGCGGACCAGTGCTTCGACGCCATGAACGATCGGTCGGCCGCGTTCGCCGACGGCGGTCAGCGCAACGCCGAAGAACACCGAGAAGATGACGATTGGGAGTATCTCGTTGTTGCTCATCGCTTCGAAGATCGACTGCGGAACGACGTGCGCGATAAAGTCCTTGAGGTTGAAGGCGGCGGTCTGGACGCCGCTGGCGGCAGAGGTCGGGGGGATCGGCAGGTTGAGGCCAACGCCCGGGTGAAGCAGCGTCACGAGGATGAGGCCAAGCGTCAGCGAGACGAGGCTTGCAAGAATGAACCAGAGGATCGAACGCACACCGACACGGCCAAGGGCCGCTACGTCGCCCATGTGGGCGATCCCCGCGACGAGGGTCGAGAAAACGAGCGGGGCGATAATCATCTTGATCAGGCGCAGGAAAAGCGCAGTGACAATGCTGAGGTAGTCGGCAATCGATTTCAGTCGAGCAACGCTTGCGGGCGTGCCGTCATCGATCGCGGCGTTGATTATCCAACCGACGATGATGCCGAGCACGAGCGCTATCACGATGTAGCGGGTCAGTCGTTTGGCCATGAAATCCCCTTTGTCCTTCGATCCAAGCCGCCGGTTCTCGCTACGTCAAGCGCTTCACAGCCTTCAGTGCTGGAGCTAGGGCCGCTGCCATGAGTGCTGACAATCCCCACAGCGTGGGCGTGCTCGAGTTCGGGCGAGCCATACTTCATGACGAAGCCCGTGCGCTCGACGCGCTCGCGGACGCTCTTGGAGAGCAATTCGAGCAAGCTGTCCGCGTGATCCTTAGCTGCAGAGGAAAACTGATCGTCAGCGGCCTTGGCAAGTCAGGCCACGTGGGGCGCAAGATCGCGGCAACCTTTGCGTCAACCGGCACGACCGCAGCTTTCTTGCACCTTGCCGAGGCCATCCATGGGGATCTTGGCATGGCCGCGATGGGCGACGTTGCAATCCTCATCTCCCAGAGCGGTGAAACGGCCGAGCTCGAGGCGGTAATTGACCATTTCCAGCATGCCCAGATACCGATCATTGCAATCACCGGCCATGCCGGAACAATGCTCGCCGATGCCGCGAGCGCGGCGCTTGTCCTTCCACATTGGCCGGAAGTCGGTCCCGAATCGGTCGCGCCGACCACATCGACGACAATGACCCTTGCCCTTGGGGACGCGCTTGCAATGACGGTCATGCGCCAACGCGGTTTCACGCGCTCGGACTTTGGTCGGCTGCACCCGGGCGGATCGCTTGGCGCGCGGCTCCGCCCAGTCCGGCGCCTCATGCACGGGAAAAAAGCTCTTCCGCTGACCCGTGAAGACAGTTCGATGCACGACACGGTGGTCGAAATGTCCGCCAAGCGCCTGGGCCTGATCGGAGTGACGAATGCAGAGGGCTATCTTGTCGGCGTCATTACCGACGGCGATCTTCGGCGCAACATTGAGCGCGGCCTTGAACATACGGCCCTCGAGTTCATGACGCGCGATCCCAAGACAGTCGGACCCGACGACCTCATCGACGATGCTCTTCCGCTTTTCGACGAATATAAAATTACGGCCCTGTTCGTCGTCGAGGAGGACGGCCGCGGCAAGAAGCCGGTTGGTGTTCTGCACATTCACGATTGCCCGGCTGCCCGGTGAACACCGTCGTTTTGATCCCTGCGCGATTCCAGTCGTCGCGCTATCCCGGCAAGCCGCTCGTTCTGCTGAGGGGCGCAAGTGGAAAAGCCAAGCCCCTGATCCAGCGAAGTATCGAGGCAGCCCGGCGCGTTCGCGGCGTCTCGGGCGTGTTTGTGACAACGGACGATGAGCGAATTGCGGACGCTTGTTCCTCATTTGGCGTTGGCGTGATCATAACGTCGACCGGGTGCAACAACGGTACCGAGCGATGCGCCGAGGCGCTCGCTTCGCTTCACGATCCCGACCTGGTGATCAATTTCCAGGGTGACGCACTGCTGACGCCTCCCACGTATGTCGAGGCACTTATCGAACGAATGGAGAAGGACAGGGACGCTTTCGTCGCGACGCCAGCCATCCGGCTTCGCAGCGACGAAGTACGCCGGCTGCAAGATGAGGAGGCCGCGGGTCGGGTTGGGGGAACATCGGTTGTCACTGATGCGCGGGGACACGCGCTTTATTTCTCCAAGCGACTGATCCCGCATTTGCCCCAGGGGGTGCTTGACGAGGTTTTATCGCCCTTGCGGCTGCACGTGGGCATTTATGCCTATAGGCCCGAAGCCCTGGCTCATTACAGAGCGCTACCCGTTGGCGAGCTCGAGACTCTTGAGGGTCTGGAACAATTGCGGTTTCTCGCCGCGGGTGTCCCCATGGCTGTGGTTGAGGTCGAAACGCCCCCGTTCACGCTGCGCGAGCTCAACAATCCGGAGGACGTGGCCCCGATCGAGGAAGCGCTCAAGAAGGCGGGTCTGGAGTGAGCTTTCTCGACGCGCTCGACCCAAGATACCGCGTTATTCTCTGCGACGTCTGGGGCGTGGTCCATGACGGAGTGCGACTGTATTCCGGGGCGGCTCAGCGCCTGCAGGACTGGCGCAGCGATGGACGCTGCGTTTGTCTTATCACCAACGCACCAAGGACTGCCCTAGCGGTTGAGCGGCAGCTCGCGCGCATAGGCTTGCCGCGTGACGCCTATGACTTTGTTTCGACGAGCGGGGAGGCCGGCATCGCGGCGCTCAATCGCCTTGCTCGCCCGATTGGCTTCGTTGGGACGGCGGAGGATCGGGTGATCCTTGAGGGCAGGGGAGTTCGCATCACGGACGATGAGGATTTCTCGGAGCTTGCCTGCACAGGTGTCATGGAAGGAAGACCGCAGCCGACGGACTATCGGTTGGACCTTGAGCGGTGGGCACAGCGCGATGTCGTCATGCATTGCCTCAATCCTGACCGGATGGTCGTGCGCGGCGGCGAGATCGAAGCCTGCGCCGGGGCGATCACCGACCTCTACCTGGAGCTCGGTGGACGTGTGACTTGGTACGGAAAGCCGCACAAGGCGATCTATAGCCACGCATTGGGGCGCGCCGGCAACCCCCCGAAAACGAATGTGCTCGCCGTTGGCGACGGGCTCCAGACGGACATGTTGGGCGCGGCACAGATTGGTATCGATGCGGTGTTTGTGACCGGCGGGGTCCACGCAGGCGAGCCGTTCCCGGGGGATTTTGCTGCGTCCCACGGTCTAGGCGACTGGCGGCCGGTCGCTCTTGTCGAAGACCTCGCCTAAAGCGCCGGCTCGGCCGCCGCAGAACGCCCCGAGTTCCTCGGCTTGCCCCGCCTCATGACATGGGCTTCGGGTATTTTGCCCTCGAGGGTCGCATTCACCGCTGCAACGGCGATTTCCATTGGCGAGATGTCGAGCGTGCCCGATCTGGGGGCATCAATAGTCCCGACAAGACCTCTCGCTCTCAAGTCATCCCAGAACTTTTCAAGGTCACGCATGCGGAACCGGCGGCCGCGTACTTTCCCGGCCCATTTGAGGAAATTTGCGACCCGCGTGGGCTCGAGTGGGATGAGGCCAACCGGTTTTCCCGATGTAACGGCATCCGAAAGCATTGAGACGCTGTCGCCTGTCACGTGGATTTCATCGGCACCGTTGAGGAGGGCGCCGTAGCGCGGAAAATTACCAGTGACGACGGCTTGCTGCCCAAGAATTGCCTCAGCCGCCGCGACGAGTTCCCGCGACGTGCGCGGACTGGCCACGGCGAGCACTGACCCGCCCTCACGTTGTGCGCGGCGCTCAAGGGTCCTTAGTGCATCGACCACGACTTGCTCGTCGAAGCGCCATAACGATGTTTTCCCGCCAATAACCAGCAGCCGTCGGGGTTTGGCGAACTCGTCCAACCACTGCGCTTCGAGCCCGTTGGGGTGGACGGCATCTTCGTTGGTAATGGTGATCGGCAAGCGGACGACATTGTCGGCGTCGCGTACGGCGTACTGGGTGGTCGTGATCACGAGGTCGAAAAGACGGTGCGAAACCATTGGATCGCCAAGTCGAACCGTCTTGGTGCGTCCCCCCGAAGCCTGCTGGATGTAGCGCGCAACAGGAGCGCTACGTTGCCCTATTCCAAGAACAAGCGACGGCCAGGGAGGTACGATCTCGAGACGGCATGCGTCCGCAAGCTGCGAAATTGACGCAATGCGGCAGACCGCAGGCAGATGCGCCAGCGGCTTATATTTGAGCGTAAGGGCCCGAAAAGGCAGGCCAAGCGCCTCGGCAAGCGCCAGCACTTGGTTGTTGTCGCCCTTGTGTGGCCCAAGAAGCACCCACACGGCGGCGCGACCCGATCCTGTCATGGGCCAAGAACTTATCTCGGCAAGCGCTGGCGGTCCATGGAAAGTGGGACGCTGTATAGAAGTTCATGATCTCGTTAATCGCGCGTTGGCGAAGATCGCGCGGGCGCGCGCACGCGCCGATGTTCTCGTCGCAATTGCATCATCATCGTCACGGCGTTGACAGCGTTCGCGAGTACCAGGGCGATTGCCGCTCCGGTGACGTCGAGGGCCCAGGCAAGCGGCGCGATCGAGACAAAGAAGACCGTGCTTCCGAAGAGCTTGGCCTTGAGCGGCGCGTCCGAGCGACCGAGTGCATAGAGCATCGGGGCAAGCGGGAAGCTGAAGATGCCAAGGAACGGAACCGCCATAAGCACGAGGAGTGGCGCATAGGCTCCGATGAATGCAGGCCCGAAGAGCAGGCTCATCAAGGGCTTGCCGCCGAGCACCAACACGATGATGCCGAGAAGAGCGACCCCGCTGGCGAGCACCGTTCCCCGCAGCATCAGTTTCCAGGGCTTACCGGATGTAAGATCCATTCGCATGATCTCGGGATAGAATGCCTTCCCGAGGAGGTCGGCGGGCTTGTGAGCACTGTCGGCAAGTGTCGATGCAACGCGGAACAGGGCGGCGCCTGCGGGGCCGAGTAGGCCGCCCACAACGAGGCGCCCGATCGGGCCCCAGACGGCTTCGACACTCGTCGCGAGGTTGACCTCGATCGCAAACCGCCAGGCGCCGGGAAGCACTTGAGGATTAAGCGTCGGATGCATTCCCTCAAGAAGGCCGTGGCGTCTCAGTTCGCGCGCTGCAAATACCCACGGATAGACCTGCCCCAGAAGATCGCTGACGTACCAGATTGCAACATAGGCCGGGAAACGTGCGCCGGTTGCGAATGCTGTTCCGACGAGCAACACGCGGGTGATCGGCGTGACGGTGTCGGACCAGCTCATCAGATCGAAACGGTCGAGCACGCGCAGGACCCCGTCAGGGGTTGCGGAAGCCATGATTGGGAGGAGGGTGCAGTATAAGATGCCGAGCCACAGGTAATTGCGGTCGATGCCGACGAATGTCGCGAGGATCGGCAGGAGCGCGGCTCCAGTGATGAGTCCGACGAGGCCACTTAAGGCATCGAGACCGAACGCGAAGCCGGTCGCAACCTTGAAATGTTCGGGGTCCCCGTGAGCTATTCCGTGTCCGCCGAAGCGGACGATCAGCTGCCAGGACTGGAACTTGACGATCCCATTGACGGCCTTGACGTAGCTTGTGATGAGAATGAGGGTGCCGAAAAGGATGACGCCCAGTCCACGGCCGGCCAACGCCAAAGTGGCAAGTCCCGCAATCGCGGCAACGATCTTGGAAATGCCAAGATAACTGCTGTTCCTCAGCAATGATCGGAAATGCTGGTCTTTGAACCAGTGCTTCATCGTGACGGCTCTAAGAGATGCCGGGCGTCAATGCGAGCGAAGGAGCGATGCAATCCGGCGCTTGTTAAGGATTGCATCGCTCCTTCGCTTGTGAGCTCGCCATCAGGCGGGTTCGGGCACTCGCTGGCTGATCACTTTGTCTGCTAAAGGGCCGTTCAGTTCGGAGAGATGGTCGAACTCGGCTTCGTAGGTGGCGAGCCCTTGGCTCTGCGATCTTAGCTCCGCCTCGAGACCGGAGAGTTCCGCTTCCGGGATCAGGGCTTCGACCCGGTCCCAGCCCGTCCACCCGTCCCTTGGACCCAGACCGAGCATCTGACCGCGCCGGCCCGCGACTGCAGAAGTGATACGACTGGTCGCGCTCGACGGGCAAACGACGGTGAGCTTGTGCATGGGTTCGAGTAGATGGGGACCGGCTGCCGCCAACGCTTCCTGCATCGCAACGCGCCCGGCAAGTCGGAACGCGAGTTCCGAGCTGTCGACGCTGTGGTAGCTGCCATCAACCAGGGTGACCGCGCAATCAACCACCTGGAATCCGAGCGGTCCCTTGTGCATTGCTTCGACGACGCCTTCCTCGACCGCGGGAATCCATTGCTTGGGAACAGCGCCGCCGTGGATTCGCTCTTCGAAGACGAAGCCTGATCCTCGGGCAAGAGGCCTTACTTCGATGATCACATCGCCGAACTGGCCATGTCCGCCCGACTGCTTTTTGTGGCGGCCCTTCTGCACAACGGGTTTACGGATCGATTCCCGGTAGCCGACGGCTGGCGGATGGCTCTTCACTTCCACGCCATAGCGGCGCTTGAGCCGCGCAAGAACCGTATTGAGGTGCTCGTCGTTCACTCCGCGCAGGCGGATTTCGTGATTGGCGTCATCGTGCTCGATGACAAGCGCCGTGTCTTCCTCGCCCAGGCGTTGCAGCGCCCCGGACAGTTTAACGTCATCCTTGCGGTCCGCGGGCTCGATCGCGATGGCGCAATTGCGAGCGGGATACGAGACATCGATTGGCGCGGGCAATTTCCCGATGCTCAGCCATTGCGCGGCTTTGATCGTATCGATCTTCGCGACCGCCACGACGTCACCGTCACCCGCTTCGCCAATTTTCTGTGTTTTCTCGCCCTGGACCTTGAACAGCGATCCGGCTCGGGCGCGACTTCCATCTTCCGTCTTGAGGTCGGCTCCTTCGGTAATCCGTCCGCCAAGAGCGCGGGACAAGGCGAGCCGACCAATAGAGCCGTGGACGACCTTGAAGACATAGAGGGACGGGTCCGAGACCCCGAGACGCGTTGCCGTGAATTGCGGCGTCGGCGCCTCATGACGTATGGCTTTTAGGAGCCGCCGGACGCCCCACGAACTGGACGCAGAGCCAAACAATACCGAGACACCGAGGTTGTCGGTCGTTTCGCGCGCGAGATCCTGCAGCACTTTCTCGCGGCTCGGCGATTCGTCCATGAGCAGCTGTTCGAGTAGCTCGTCGTCGTGATCGGCGAGCTGCTCAAGCATCTGGGTGCGCGCCTCGATCTCGCGATCGTGGAGGTCGGCGGGAATCTCAACGCGCTCCGATGCCTGGCCCGGCCGGTACTTGAACGCATATTCAAGCGCGAGGTCGACGAAGCCGCTGATCCTCTCGCCGTCCCAGATCGGTATTTGTCTCGCGATGAGGGGCGAGACGCTAACCGGCTGCAGGGCGGTCAGCAGATCACGGATGCGGCCATGAGCCTGATCGATCCGATTAACGAAAATGAGGTGCGGGATTCCAAGCTCGTCAAGCGCTCGCAAGGCCGGTGCGGCGAGCGGCGCGCGGGCAGGATCGGGATCGACAACCACGATTGCAACATCCGCAATTGCGAGAGCCTTGGCGCCATCCGCCGCGAAGCCGATCGAACCCGGCACGTCGATGATTGCAAATGGATCGCCAAGATACTGGAAATTATAGAGGTTCAGTTCGGTCGAGCCGCCGCGCTGGCGGGCTTCCGGGCTCGAGTCGCCAATGCTGGAGCCGCTGGCCGTGGATCCCAATCGATCGGTGGCGCCGGCTGCGAACAGCATCGCTTCAGCAAGACTGGTCTTTCCCGCGCCGGCTGGTCCCACCAGCGCGATTACTCGGGTGCCTTTTGAAGATTCTCCAGCCATGCGCGTCTCCTTCGTCCGGTTTACGGGCGCGCGAGTCGCACTGGGAGGCGCTCGGGCGCCTATCTGGAAAGCTCCACCGTCCGCCTGTTTTGACGCGTTGGCAAGAGGGGAACGCGTCCTCTGCGCAGGGGTTGGGCTCGGGAAGGAGGTAGGGATGGCGACTATTGCGCATCGGCCTGATGGTGCCCGGAGCGTTGCACGAAATGACGAAGGTGGCGGCGCTGAAACGCCGGCGCAAATCTCTGCGCCCGAATGGAAGGCGATTGCCATCCGGACATGGAAGGAAGGATCGAAGGACAATATCTCGATCGTAGCCGCGGGAGTTGCGTTCTATGGGTTGATCGCCATGGTGCCGCTGCTGGGCGCAACAGTCCTTACCTATGGACTGATCGCGAGTCCGCAGACGGTCCTCCACAATGTTCAATCGCTGGCGACGAGCCTTCCCAAGGACGTTGCGAAGCTCATCGGCGACCAGCTCTTGAACGTTGTCAAAACCTCGGGTGGGAAAAAAGGCGTTGGTCTTCTCATCGCGATCGCTGTTGCGATGTGGGGCGCTCGCAATGCCGCTGGCTCAATCGTTACCGCACTGAACATCGCCTACGAGGAGGAAGAGAAACGCAGTTTCCTGCAAGTGACTTTCCTGGCTCTCGCGATCACCGCGGGAGGAGTGCTTCTGGCGATGGCCGGTGCGGTCGTTATCGGAGCGATGGCGCAACTCGAAAATTGGCTGCCGGCCCTCGGTCCGATTGGCGCGATTGCCGGGAAGGCGCTGGCTTATATTCTTCTTGCGGGACTAGCATCGGCAGTTGCCGCGACACTCTACCGGTACGGACCCTCGCGCGCCAAAGCGAAGTGGACCTGGATCACGCCGGGTTCCATGTTCTTCGCGGTGGGCTGGATGATCCTTACGCTGGGATTTGGCTTCTATGTGTCGCACTTTGGCAAATACAATGTGACCTACGGATCACTCGGCGGAGTGGTTGTCTTTGTTACCTGGCTCTATCTGTCGAGTTTCATCCTTCTCTATGGGGCTGAGTTCAATTTCGAGATCGAACGCCAGGCCGATCGCCGCGTCTGTTCCGCACACCCTCTGGTGACGGTTCCGAACGACAAGAATGAAGAAGTGGCAGAAAGCGCAGGCCAGACTGATGAGTTCGTCGCCCCCGGTGATATTGATCAAGTGCGGAACGAGCATCCCTTTCTCGTCGCAAGAGCGACGAACTGCGCGGGAGCAATTGCTGGCATGCCGCATGTCGGCACGATCTCGGCAGCTCTCTCGACGCTCGGCCTTTCGCTGCTCCGAAAACCAGGACAGAAGCGGGCGGGCGCTGTCCTGCTCGCGGGTGCCGTCGGTATTTCGCTGCTGAAGCGCGAGCGATGAAGCCCAGATCTCGAGAGATGATGGAACCGATCACGCTCCCGGACCCCCTCGGGCATAAGGCATGTTCGCCCTCGGAAATGCCGCCGCGCGCCTGGGCCGATATCCTGAAGCGCAGCTACAAGCGTGTGTGGGACGACAACGTCGGTCTCGTTGCTGCCGGCGTCGCTTTCTATGGCTTTTTCGCGCTTTTGTCGCTCCTTGGTCTCATTGTCCTCGTTTATGGTTTTGTGGCCGATCCTCTGACGGTCATCGAGCAGATGCAGACGCTGACCACCGTCCTTCCGACCGACGTTGCTGCCATTATCGGTGACCAGCTGATGAATGCCGTCAGAGCTTCGGAGAGGGCGAAGGGGTTCGGTATTCTGCTCGCTTTCCTCGTTGCAACCTATGGCGGGACAAATGGCGCCACGTCGGTCATCACTGCGCTGAACATCGCCTATGAGGAGAAGGAGAAGCGCAGTCTCCTGCGCTTTTATCTCCTCGCCGTATCCATGACCCTTGGCATGTTGGCTCTAGCGCTTTCCGCGCTCGGTGCCACCGCCGCACTTGCCTATCTTCAGCACCTGCTGCCCAAGGCCTCGGCGTTCTTGGTGGCCGCTGGCAAGGTTGGAGGGTACGTCCTGATCGTTCTTCTCGCGGCCGGAATTGCGTCAACGCTCTATCGGTTCGGTCCGAGCCGGGAACAGGCCAAGTGGAAGTGGATTACGCCGGGCAGCTTGTTCGTTGCCTTGAGCTGGCTCCTTTTGACTTGGGCGTTTGGTTTCTACGTCGGACATTTTACAAATTATCACGCAACGTACGGAAGCCTTGGTGCTGTCGTTGCACTGCTGACCTGGATGTATCTTTCGGCCTACGCGTTCATCTTCGGCGCTGAACTGAATAGTGAGATTGAGCACCAGACAGCGAAGGATAGTACAACGGGAAACCCCAGGCCGATGGGCGAACGTGGCGCTTGGGCAGCTGACAATGTAGCGACTGACGACACCGTGCAGGACCGACCGGAAGAGCAACGGGAAGGCGAGCGATTGACCGGCGCAGCGCCGAAGGTTGCCGAGGAACGAGGCTGATCAACTTGGCGGGCGCGTCCTCGTGCCGCTTCGCGTTTCGACATGAAATCGACCTTCGGAATGTCGGGCGAGCGCGACCGATGGCTCTCGAATAGCCGGTTGAAGACGTCGATATTTCGTCTCGCTGGGCGGGCCATGACGACGATTCGTCACGAGGACATTGCCCGCCGGCGACCTCCTCCTCCCCCGTGATGGCATTGACGAAGCGCCGTGCTCGCGTGACCTAGGCCGCGGGCAGAAGACGGCGCTCGCCCGCGAGGCGAAGTAAGGCAGCCTGCAGTTTCTCAAACGCACGCACCTCGATTTGCCGGATTCGCTCGCGGCTTACGCCATAGACCTGGCTGAGTTCCTCGAGCGTCTTTGGTTCGTCGGCGAGCCGACGTTCCATCAGGATATGTTTCTCTCGGTCGTTGAGGCTCTCGAGTGCGCTCATCAGGAGGTCATGCCGAACCCGGCTCTCCTGGTCTTCCGCGATCCGCTCGTCCTGGAGCGGCCCAGTGTCGACCAGGAAATCTTGCCACTGGTTTTCGGCGCCCTCGTCTCCCTTGAGAGGCGCGTTGAGGCTGGTATCGCCGCCCATCGCCATGCGGCGATTCATCGAGACGACTTCTTCCTCGCTGACCCCAAGGTCGGTGGCGATCTTCGCAACGTCCTGCGGCTTGAGGTCGCCTTCCTCGAATGCGTCGATTTGGTTCTTCATCCGGCGGAGGTTGAAAAACAGCTTCTTCTGCGCCGCCGTTGTACCCATTTTCACCAGGCTCCAGGAGCGCAGGATGAATTCCTGGATCGAGGCGCGAATCCACCACATGGCATAGGTCGCGAGACGAAACCCGCGATCGGGCTCGAATTTCTTGACCCCCTGCATGAGGCCAATATTGCCTTCGCTGATCAACTCACTGACCGGTAGCCCGTACCCGCGATATCCCATTGCGATCTTGGCGACGAGCCGAAGGTGCGAGTTGACCAGTTTCGCCGCGGCTTCCGTGTCGCCATGTTCACGCCAGCGTTTGGCGAGCATATATTCTTCCTCAGGGCTGAGGATCGGGAATTTCTTGATTTCCGACAGATAACGGTTGAGCCCGGCCTCACCGCCGGACGCGGGGAGCGAGACGATCCCTTTTGCTTCAGCCATGCTCTACGTCTTCTTCCTTTAGGAAGGGCGGCAAATCCACCCTATCGAGTTAAATCTTATACACCAAGTGCGTTGAACAGTTCCTGCATGTCCGGTGGCATGGGACTTGAGAACGACAGCCTGTGCTTTGTTACGGGATGAGTAAACCCAAGCTCCGCCGCATGGAGCGCCTGTCGATGGAATCCAATTTCCTTCAGCAATTTCCCATGCGTCCTTCCCGAGCGGCCGTATACCGGGTCGCCTACCAGAGGGTGGCCAATCGATGCCATGTGGACCCGGACCTGGTGTGTCCGTCCCGTTTCCAACCGGCATTCGACGAGCGCCGCATCGTCGAGCAGCTTCATGCGTCGCCAGTGAGTTACTGCGCTTTTGCCTCGGTTCTCCCCCGTAATTGCGATCTTTTTGCGATTTACCGGGGAGCGCGCGAGCGGCGCGTCGATCGTGCCCTCACTCGCTCTTGGAACTCCGGTAACGATTGCGAGGTAACGGCGGTCGACCGAATGGGCGGCAAACTGTTTTGCGAGCCCTTCGTGCGCAACGTCTGTCTTTGCGACGACCAAAAGCCCCGAGGTGTCCTTGTCGATGCGATGAACGATGCCGGGCCGGGCGACTCCGCCAATCCCCGACAAGGACCCACGACAATGGTGGAGCAATGCATTGACGAGGGTCCCGTCGAAATTCCCGGCCGCGGGATGAACGACGAGGCCGGCTGGCTTATCGACAACCAGCAGGTGCTCGTCCTCGAACACTACATCCAGCGGAATATCCTGCGCTTCGTTGTGCGCCGCCTCGGGCTCCGGCACGGCAACGCAGAAGGACTCTTCGCCCCGTATTTTTGTTGCCGGGTCGCGGACCGGCTTGCCAGCGATTTGAACGGCACCCGTACGGATCAGTGTCTTTAGTCGTTCTCGCGAAAGCGTCGGGACAGCTGCAGCGAGCGCGCGGTCAAGGCGCCAGCCCTCATAGGCGGCGTCCAGGCGCACGTCGATCGTCTGAATTCCCCCCATTCGACCCAAGATATGGGTGCGCGTCTGAAACTCTTCAATGTCGCCCTTGCGTGGGTTTAAACTCTGTCCCATCACCCGTTTCAATGAAGCCCATCGATCTTGCAAGCTTGCTCTGTTCGCGCCTGTGCCATGATCTCATGTCTCCCGTGGGGGCGCTCAACAATGGGATTGAGCTGCTTGCCGACGAGACCGATCCCGACATGCGTGAAAAATGCCTTGAGCTCCTCGCGGATAGTGCACGAGCGTCTGCCAACAAGCTCAAGTTCTTCCGGCTGGCCTTCGGCGCTGCAGGTGGATTCGGCGAAGAGATCGATACGCTTGAGGCGCAAACAGCCCTCGAAGGACTCTACGGTTCGGAACGGCGTATCGAACTTTCGTGGATGGTGAGCAGTGACAAGCTGCCGAAAGACGCAGTGAAGCTGCTCCTCAACCTTGCGATGCTTGCCGGCGATGCCCTCGTTCGTGGCGGCCGGCTTGATGTCGGCGCCGAACGGCATGACAAGGAGCTAGAACTCGCAGTTCGTGCCGAAGGGCCGCGAATCATGCTTGATCCATCGCTTCGGGAGACGCTCGTCAGCGGAGGCGAGGGGCCTGTCGAGCCGCGCGGCGCGGGGGCTTGGCTTGCACACCAGCTTGTCGCTGAGGCAGGTGGCTCGGTCCAGCTTTCGGACCCATCGAGCGACGCCCTGATGATCGGCGCAAGGCTGCCTCGGGAGGGATAACGACGCGTTAACTCCTCCTCGGCATAAGTCTCCTAAAGCAGCGCTAAGGGGCGAAATCGCCGATGGACGACCTAATTGCGGATTTCGTAGCCGAATGCCGCGAAATGCTCGAGGCTTTGGGGGGCGAAATCGTCGTCTGGGAAGCGCAACCGGACGACCGCGCTCGGCTCGATAGTATTTTCCGCTTTGTTCATACGGTGAAGGGAAACTGCGGTTTCTTCGAATTCCCGCGCCTCGAGGCGTTGAGCCACGCGGCCGAGGATGCGCTCGCCGATGTGCGGGCTGGGCGAAGACAGCCCGACGGAGCGTTGGTGAGCGCTGTGCTTGCGATCATCGATCGTATTGGTGAAATGGTGAGCGTGATCGAGGCCGGCGAGCAAATTCCTGCCGGTGACGACAGCGATCTTATCCACGCCCTCGAGCCGGGGGCTGACCATCACGCAATTCCCACTGCGACCGCGGTTACCGACGGCATGACTCGGATCGCCGCAGCGCCCCGCACGATAAGGCTGTCCGTTGAGCTCCTCGACAGGGTGATGAGTACCGTCTCGGACATGGTTCTCGCGCGTAACGAGCTTGCGCGGCGGCTGAGGGAATCCACGGCAGACGTCCTTGTCGACGGCGCATTCGAGCGACTGTCGTCGATCATTGCGGAAATGCGCGACGCGATCACGCGTACCCGAATGCAACGCATCGAGAATCTGTTCGTCGGGCTGCCGCGCATGGTCCGCGATTTGTCCGCCGAGCTAGGCAAGCAGGTGCTGGTTGATGTCGAGGGCGGGGACGTCGAACTCGATCGCGAAATGATCGAGATGATCCGCGACCCGTTGACGCACATCATCCGAAACGCTGTCGATCATGGGATCGAGAGCCCCGCCGATCGTCTTCGCAACGGCAAGCGGGAGATCGGTGTCCTTTCGGTCTCGGCCCGTCAGTCCGGCAACCAGATACTCATCGATATCCAGGACGATGGACGCGGAATTGACGGCAAAAAGCTGGTGGAAAAAGCGATCGCCAGCGGATTTCTCACTCGGGAAAATGCCGTCGCGCTTAGTCCGCGTGACCAGCTCGCATTGATCTTCGAAGCCGGTTTATCGACTGCGACAGAGGTCACCGCCATTTCCGGGCGCGGCGTTGGCATGGACGTCGTTCGGTCGAATGTCGAACGTATTGGCGGGATCGTCGAAGTCGACAGCAGGCCGGGCGAGGGAACGCGGATGACGCTGCGCGTGCCGCTGACGCTCACGATAATTCCCGCGCTTACGGTGTCCATTGCGGGGCAGCATTTCGCCATCCCACGCTCCGCCATCGAAGAGATTGTTCGCGCAAATGGCGAGAGCGTCACGCTTGAGCATCTCGGGGGCGCTGGCGTTGCAACCATTCGCGGTCGCCGTGTTCCCGAAGTTTCCCTTGCGGCGATTCTCGGACTTGAAAGCAAGATCGAGGAGCGCGACCGGAGACTCATCGTGCTCCGCCCAGCCGGAGGCGACGTCTACGCACTTTCGGTGGACCGAATCCATGACCACGAGGAATTAGTGGTAAAACCGGCGGCGCCGGCGGTGATGGCGACCGGCCTCTACGCCGGAACGACACTGGCCGACGACGGCAGTCCGATTCTCTTGATGGATCCTGCTGGAATCGCCGAAGTCGGAGGTGTGAAGCTTGAAACGCAGGAGCGCACGGCTCGCATCGCCGAAGGGCCGATCGCCGATGTCGTGAAGGCCACGCCAGTATTGTTGTTTCGTGGCCTCGACGGCGGCCGCCGTGCACTTCGCCTCGCGGTCGTCGATCGGATCGAAGAGATACCGTCGACCAATATCAAGGAAACGGCGGGACAGCTGCGGGTGCAACTCGGCGAAGCCATATTACCGCTTGCCGGTGCGGCGACGCATGAAATCGGCGCGAGTAAGGTGCGCCTCTTCCGTCTGAACGATGGACTTAACGAAATCGGCTATGCCTTCGCCGAAGTCATCGACTTCGCAACGATCGAAAACGAAGTCATCCACGCCGAGCGTCCCGGCGAAATCAACGGCGTTTCGCTGATCAACGGTGAACCCGCCGAACTGGTGGACGCGCATTGGCTCTTTGCCAGCCACGTCGGAGCTTCCGCGCGAGCGAAGGAACAGCCGGTTTGCCGGATTCCCGGGTGGGATCCTTGGATGCAAAACATGCTTCGACCCTTGATTGAGGCTGCGGGCTATCGAGTCGTGGGTCATGCCGAGGATGACGATGCGGACGTGGTCATCGCCTCGATCGGCGAAGACATGGAGGACACCGGCGAACGGACGATCTGGCTTCGAAGCGAGCCGGATCCCGACGGGAAAACCGACCAGAGCATCTACCGCTACGATCGCGCGGGATTGCTCATGGCACTGAAATCCGCGGCCGGAGGGAGGGCCAAGTGAACAAGCTTCTGCTGGTCGTCAGCATCGCCGGCGAGCGCGTCGCGCTACCGGCTGCAGCGGTTGAGTCGGTCGTCGAGCTCGATACGCTTATTCCTGTCCCGCGCGCGGCTCCGCACGTCGCGGGACTATCTGCTCTTCGCAGCCGGGTCCTCACGGTTATCGATTGCATGCGTTCGCTTGAGCTTGGCGAAACCAACTGCACCAACGGCATCCGTGAGGCCGCTGTCGTCGAATTGGACGGCCATCACTACGCGCTCATCGTCGACCTCGTGGAAGATGTCGTGGAGACACTTTCGGACCCTCAACCTGTGCGCGCGGCGATGGGGCCGGGTTGGGAACGGGTGTCACAGGGCATGGTCGAAACGGAAAGCGGGCCTCTGTTGCTCATCGACGTCGCGGCCCTTGTCGGCGGTGTCGAGACCAAAGCGGCAGCTTAAGCTCTTCGTTACCCTTATCCTTTAACAGGGCTGTCATTGGGAGTGGGAAGTGCCGGCAATGAAAAGCTGTTTGATAGTCGATGACTCGAAAGTGATCCGGAAGGTTGCCCGGCACATCCTGGAGACGCTGGAGTTTGAGGTCGACGAAGCCGGTGATGGTCAAGAGGCCCTTTCCCGCTGCGAACAGAAGATGCCCGATGTCGTTCTCCTCGACTGGAACATGCCGGTAATGAGCGGAATGGAGTTTCTCCGCCTGCTGCGCCAGGGTGGTCACAGTGATCAGCCCAAGGTCGTCTTCTGCACGACCGAAAACGACATGGCGCACATCCGCGCAGCGCTTGAGGCTGGAGCGGACGAATATGTGATGAAGCCGTTCGACCGCGAAACGCTCCACATCAAGCTTCAGCTCGTCGGCGTCGCCTGAGCTGCCCGGCCATGGAGCGGGCGCTCGCCAGACCGCGGGACCGCTTTCCGGAATCCCGCAATTCAAACCGCAGGATCAAGTTGATGATCGTCGACGATTCGACGGTCGCCCGCGCGGTATTGTCACGCATGATCGAGAGCGATCCGGCTTTCGAGGTGACGGCTGCCGCCGGAACTGCAGAATCGGCGATCGAGGCCCTTGGCGAATGTTGCGTTGACATCGTCATTCTCGATCTTGCCATGCCCGGAGCGGGAGGGCTCAAGTCCATCCCGCGCATCATTTCGGCCGCGGGCGGGGCCAAGGTCATGATCGTCTCGTCTCTCGCCGACGATGGTGCCGAGCAAACCATTGCGGCACTTGCGCTTGGCGCAGCGGACACGATGCCAAAGCCCGGCACTGGGCGGTTCAACGGGAAGTTCTCCGAAATCCTTCTTGCCAAGCTGAAGGCACTTGGACATGCGACCGCGGAACCCCAGCTGCCTGCTGTCCAAAACGCGTCCCGCCCGCATGCGCTCCTCCGCTCGGCGCCGACCGATCCGATTGACGTCCTTGCAATCGGCGCTTCAACGGGCGGCATCCATGCACTGGGTGTATTGTTTCAGGCACTCCCCGCAAAGATCGGCGTCCCGATCCTCGTGACGCAACATTTGCCAATCCCGTTCATGAGCGTGTTCGCGCGCCAGTTGGGATCGGTCGCGCGGCGTGAAGCATTCGTCGCGGACGACGGAATGGAGCTGGTCGCCGACCGTATTCTGGTTGCTCCAGGCGACGCGCATTTAACGGTCGAACGCGCCGGTGAGCGCGTGATCGTGAGACTAACTCACGGGCGTGCAAGCAGTGGCTGCATGCCCTCGCTCGACCCGATGTTCGCCTCACTGGGCGGCGTTTATGGCCGGCGTGCGCTCGGAGTCGTGCTGACCGGCATGGGGCGCGATGGCCTCGAAGGAGCGTCTCGCCTCGTCGCATGCGGCGGATCAATCGTCGCGCAGGACGAGGCAACCTGCGCCGTCTGGGGCATGCCCCGCTCGATCCTCGAAGCCGGACTTGCAAGCGCGGTCCTGCCGCCCGAAAAGATCGCGCGGCGCATCGCAGCGCGTACCGAGGAGCCGCCGGCGTGCAGATAAGCGACAGCTCGAGCCGCATTCTTGCCGGATTGCTTGAAGCCAGAACCGGGCAACAACTTACAATGAGCCGTCGGTGGCGGATCGAGACAGCGCTTGGCGGATTGCTGCGGGAGCGCAGCATCAGCACGCTCGACGAGCTGATTACCATCCTCGTTATGGGCAAGGAGCCAAGCTTGTCACAAAAGGTCGTCGAGGCTCTGCTCAACAACGAAACCTACTTTTTCCGAGATCGTGCGCCGTTCGACATGCTTCAACGGCACGCGCTGCCCGACCTGGCTTTACGGCGGCAGAAGTCGAAGCGCCTGAAAATCTGGTCGGCCGGATGCTCGAGCGGCCAGGAGGTCTATTCCTTGTCCATGCTCTTTGCCGAGGAGCCTGAGCGATGGAACGGCTGGACGATCGATATTGTCGGCACGGACGTTTCGACCTCGTGCATCGGTCGTGCAAGGAGCGGAGCGTACAGCCAGTTCGAGGTGCAGCGGGGCCTTGGAATCAACCAGATGATCAAGTGGTTCGAGGAAAGTTCGGACGGGTGGCGTGCCGTTGAAGCGCTGCGCAAATCGATTCGCTTCCAGGTTCACAACATTCTCGAAGCGCCCCCGCATCCGGGCGACTTCGACATCGTGCTTTGCCGGAACGTGCTCCTGTACCTTAGCGCCGAGAAGAAGACTCTCGCGTTCGAGCGAATCGCGAGCGCTATGGCCGATGACGGCTGGCTGATGCTCGGCGCTGGAGAAACGGTCATCGGGCAGACGGCCAAGCTTGGCGCCGACGTGAATGCGCGTGGTCTCTACCGGCTTGTCGGCGATGGCTCGAGGGTTGAAAAACGCGTTGGCGTTGACCGAAGAATTGCCGGGACTTGACCGGACGGCCGTAGCTGTGCGCCAATTGCGCGGTGTTTGACTTCATCGACCGGCCATCGCCGAACTTCGACGAGCGGCAACTGCCGGTGTCGATGATCGTGCTCCATTACACGGGAATGCCCAACGGACAGGGCGCCCTGGACCGCTTGACGTCACCCGAAGCCAAGGTTTCGTGTCACTACCTCATTGACGAGGATGGGGCGACCTATCGCCTTGTCGATGAGAGTAAGCGCGCCTGGCACGCCGGGAAGTCGCGCTGGCGCGGGATCACGGACGTAAACTCGGCAAGCGTCGGCATCGAGATCGTCAATCCCGGCCATGAGTTTGGATATCGTCCCTTTCCGGACGAGCAGATCGCGGCGTTGATCCCGCTCGTCGCCGACATCAAGGAACGCCATGGTATTGGCCGCGGAAACGTCGTGGGTCATTCGGACATCGCGCCGGCTCGCAAGGAGGACCCGGGCGAACTCTTCCCGTGGCAGGCCCTTGCAAAACGGCGCCTTGCACTGCCGAGCCCGACGCGCGACCTCATTGATCCGTACTGGACCGATGCCGGCTTCCTGCTTGCCCTGGAGCGATTTGGCTATGACGTCACAGATCCCCAAAAAGCGGTTATCGCGTTCCAGCGTCGCTTTAGGCCGGACATCGTCGATGGCGTGATCGATGGAGAGTGCCGGGCAAAGCTACTCGCCTTGTTGCTGCCGCGACCGCAATAGCCCATAGGACAGTTGCCAGAGGGCCGGGCGGCCGCGGCTCGCGCAAGCGAGGCGAGGAAAGTCCGGGCTCCATGGAACCACGGTGCCGGGTAACGCCCGGCGACCTTCGCTTCGGCGAGGGCCAGGGACAGTGCCACAGAAAGGATACCGCCCGACTTCGAGCGGGTAAGGATGAAAGGGTGCGGCAAGAGCGCACCGCGGCTCTGGCGACAGAGCCGGCACGGTAAACCCCACTGGGTGCAAGACCGAATAGGGGCGCTATATGAGCCTGGTTCCGGCTCGGCGCCCGGGTTGGTTGCTTGAGAGGCGAGGCAACTCGTCTCCTAGAGGAATGGCCGCACAGTCACGCTTTGCAACAAGCGCGACGGACAGAACCCGGCTTACAGGCCCTCTGGCAAATTCATCGAGTCGGCGCCTCGCAATCGAGCCGCCGGCATTCTAAACGGCGAGAAGCTATGCCTCGGCAGAAGAGAACAGACGACTGGGGGTTTCCCCGCTGGCGCTCCTACGGCGACAAGGGCCGTTCGGCGGCGAAAATCCGCTTATGCGATCGCGAGGGGTGCGCTGAAATTGGCGACCGGCCCGCCCCAAAGGCGCCGCATAGCAATGAGCGTTGGTATTTCTGCGAAGCGCATGCTGCCGAATATAATCGAAACTGGAATTATTTTGCTGGCCTTAACCCCGAGGAAGCGGCGCGGCGCGCGTCTGAAGAGGCGCAGGCCGCCAAGGGATTCCGCGAGTCTGCACAATGGAAGTGGGCGGGCCCTGGAGATGGAAGTCGCAGCCGCGACGAGATGCGCGCTCTCGACGCACTCGAACTTGAAAGTGACGCCGATTTTGCGGCGATAAAGGCTGCTCACCGACGGCTGGTGAAAGAGACGCACCCCGACGCAAACCCCGGCGATGCCGAAGCAGCCAAGCGTTTCAAGCAAGTGCAGGCGGCGTACGACGTCCTGCGCAAATCAGAGGAGCGCAAGAACGGGGCCGCGGCCTAGCGATCGCTGCCGTCGGGACGACGTCGATCCGCGCCGCGTCGCTGCCCGCGTCGGCGCTCTCCGTGCGGCAGGCTTTCCAGCGGCACCTTCACCTTCCGCCTATCGGACCGGCGACGCTCCCCTTTGCGGCGATCGCCGACTCCTCCAAGCTGGCCCGCCTCGAGCGTAACGCTGTCAGCGGCCGAATTTGTCGTCTTGAGCTTTGCCTTCACTGCGGAGGCGAGCTCGGGAAGGTGGGTCCGGACAAATTCACACCGACTTTCGTCGGACATTTCGCCGGTCGCGGACGAACCGAGGAATGTCTCAATTGCAGCCTTTGTGACGCAGATTGCCCGCAGCTTTCCGTCCACCCAGATGTCTACGAGCGTGTTGCTTCCGCTTGCACGGATCGAATCGTTTTCCACGAGCCCTCTCTCCCGCGTTGGTCGATCTAAGTCTGCGAACTCTTATCGATCCGCTCGACCGCGTGAAGAGATCTCATGCACGGGCGGCATAACGTTCCGCAGTTTCTTTCACGAGGCCGATCATGTTGGGCACGCCTTGTGTTCGGTTCGCGCTGAGGTGTTTCGACAGTTCGAACCTCTGCAGTGCCGCGCCGATATCGATCTGCGCAACTTCCACGGCAGGCTTGTCCTGGACGGCGCTGAGCACGAGGGCGACAATGCCCTTTGTAATCGCCGCATTGCTGTCGGCTAGGAAGTGAAGTCGGCCGTTGTCCGCTGTTGGATAAACCCACACTGATGCCGAGCAGCCGCGCACTCGGGTCGCATCGGTCTTCAGGGCTTCAGGCATCGGTTCAAGCTGGCGGCCAAGATCGATCAGGAGCCGGTAACGATCCTCCGCATCAACAAGCTCATATTCTTCGAGAATATCGGAGAGGGGAGGGAGCCCGGTCATCCCTGCGTTCTAGCACCGCTAGTGGTCGCGGAGCGACTCGATTTCCTTGGCAAGGCTATTCTCTTTGTCGACCGTGATCCGCTCCAGCACCTTGATGCGTTCTTTCAGCTCCTGCACTTCCTGGCGCAAGCGGAGCGTCTCACCACTGTCCTGCGTCCCGGTGTCAGGCCGGTCCCAGCGTCGGTCCCAACCGTGGCGCATGCCGAGGCGGTGGGCGATAATGCGAAATGCAAACACCAGGAATACGATTGCGATGACGAATTCGAAGGGGTTCACTGTGTTTTGTCCTCAACCCGCAAACTCGGAGTATCCCGAAGCGCCTCGATTTGCGCTGCTGTCTGTGCGCCGCTGTCTGTCACGATCTGCTCGAGCACTCTGAGGCGAGCTTCGAACCGTTCCATGTGCTGCGCATATTGAGCGCTCTTTTCCGCCGCGAGGCTTGTTTGAGCGATAATTTGCCGTTCCTTGACTCGCATCCACATCTTGAACGGCGCGATGCCGATAGCGGCGAGCGGGATCAGTACCCAGACCCATTCTGCAGGATGACTCATTTTCGGCTTTGCCCCTTCTTGGCAGTCGCTATTTCGTGAATCTTGGCTTGGCGATCAAGCAATCGCGTTGCTCGGGCGGACGGGCTTGCGGCTGGTCTCTCGCCGCGGCTCGCGCAATGCTTCGATTTGTGCGGCCGTCTGCGTTCCGCCGTCGGTCACAATCTTTTCAAGGACGCGCACGCGCTCCTCGAGTTCGCTGCTTCTTGCCGCATATTGCGCTGCTTTTTCGGCTGCGTGCAGAGCCTCGACCTCAAGTTTCTTCTCGCGGAAGCGGAAGAAACGGTGAGCTGTGACCATGAGGAAAATGGTTGGGAGACCAACAATGATCATCGCGAGAAAAATGGCGGTCAAATCGCGCATTTGAGTGCTCCCTTTATCGAAGTTGTTCGATTTCGCGCGCGAGCGATCGGTTCTCGGTCGTCACGTAGCTCTCAATATCGGCTAGCCGGCGGTCGATGTCCTTCAGTCGTGACCGGATGTTGCGCGCAGCCTGCGTCGGCGAGGCGCGAACGCCCTGCCAGAATTGCTTCTCCTCGCGGTCGACACGTTCCAAGGACACGGGCTTGTCGGGACTGACCCATCCCATGATGAAATAGAAGGGGAGGATACTTCCACCGCTCATGAACAGTGCGGCGAGGAACGCTATACGGACAAGTGCGACATCGAAGCCCGTGTAGTCCGCGATTCCCGCGCAAACCCCCATGATCTTGCCGTTGCGCTTGTCGCGGTAAAATCGGGTACGGCTCGCCGGCTGTTCGGAATAGTAATTCGGCTCTTCCGGTAAGGGCTGAGGCTGGTTCGAGCGACGCTCCACGGGGTAACGGTCGTAGGCCATGTTACTCCCCGTCCGCGAGCAGGCGCTGGCGGTCATCGCGGCCCGGCACACACTGCTGCCGCCAGTCCGGGTTCTCCGCCGTCATGATCCGTTCGATCGTGCAAAGGCGGTCATCGAGTCGACGGGCCGCCTCGTGCAATTCGTCGAGAAGCTTCTCGTCCCCCGATGTCAGCGTCGCGCCGGTCTTCCATTTGGTAATGTAGTGAAAGACAATCCAGGGAAGCCCGATGAACAGCGTAACGATCGCTATCAATGGAATGATATTGTCGTCCATAGATTCTTACTTCCCCCTCGCTTTCAGCGCTGCCTTCATGGCTTCGAGTTCCTTGTCGACGGACTCCGCAGCCTTCAATTCGGCGATTTCTTCTTCCAGGCTCTTGGGCCCGGTCATGCCAAGTGCGTCGGCGCGACCTTCCGCGAAATCGGCGCGCCGCTCGAGGATCTCGAACTTCGAGAACGCATCCTCCGTGCGGCTACCGTTCATCATCTCACGGGCGCGAGCGCGGGTTATCGCGCTCTCGAACCGTGCGGCGATCGCGTTCTGGCGCGCGCGCGCTTCGCGAAGCTTGTTCTGGAGCTTTGCAATGTCGCCTTCATAGCCTCTCAAGGTGTCGTCGATGACCTTGATCTCTTCTTGTAGTCCTTCGGCCATGTCCGTCGCCTTCTGGCGTTCAAGAAGGGCGGCCTTGGCGAGATCCTCGCGGTCCTTCGACAAGGCGAGTTCGGCCTTCTCGGTCCAGTTCTTCTGCAATTCGTCCAAGCGGGACATCGCGCGGCGCATCTCCTTGCCATCCGCGATGCAGCGCGCCGCCGAGGCGCGGACCTCAACCAGCGTTTCCTCCATTTCGAGGATCACCATTCGGATCATCTTCGCCGGATCTTCCGAGCGGTCGAGAAGCTCGGTGATGTTGGCCGCGAAAATGTCCCGTGTTCGGGAAAAGATGCTCATTCAGCACTCCGCAATCGATTACTGGGCCCTAACCTGCTCGAAAATATGCAAATGCCGTGCCACGTTGGCAAAAACCAGAATTTCCGCCATTTCGTCGAAATCTGGCGTTCGGCCGTAGTGAAAATCCTTGCCAATTGATGGGATTTGCCACCAACAGTCGGCCAGATTTTTATTGAGCGGATATGGAGCGCACCGAACAATTCATCGGCCAGAGCCTCGCCTTCCTCGATGCGGTCGAGCGCGCGAGCAGGGCGGCTCCGCTCAACAGGCCCGTGCTCGTTATCGGCGAGCGCGGAACCGGCAAGGAGCTGATCGCCGAGCGCCTGCACCATCTCTCTTCGCGGTGGGCGGGTCCCCTCATCATCATGAACTGCGCGGCGCTTCCGGAGAATCTCATCGAGGCGGAACTGTTTGGCCATGAGGCCGGCAGCTTTACTGGTGCGGCAAAGACGCGTCACGGGCGCTTTGAGGAGGCGGACGCCGGAACGCTTTTCCTTGACGAGCTCGGCACGCTGTCGATGCCGGCACAGGACCGGCTGCTCCGCGCCGTCGAATATGGAGAGATCACGCGCATCGGCGCATCGAAACCCATCACCGTCGACGTTCGGATCGTTGCCGCGACCAACGAGAACCTCCCGGCTCAGGTCGACAAGGGCAAGTTTCGCGCGGACTTGCTCGACCGTCTTTCCTTCGAAGTCATCACCTTGCCGCCGCTCCGGGCCCGGCAGGGCGATATCCCGCTCCTCGCCGAGCATTTTGGGCGTCGAATGGCGGTTGAACTCGATTGGCCCAACTGGCCCGGGTTCACATCGCGCGCAATTGCAGAACTCGAGGTCTATGCGTGGCCAGGCAACGTCCGTGAGCTTCGCAATGTAATCGAGCGTGCGGTCTATCGGCACGAAGATCCGGAGCGCGCGATCGAAGAGATCAATTTCAATCCGTTTCACTCGCCCTGGGCGCCGGCCAGTACGGGCGCTGTTCCGGCTCCGCCATCGATGGCTGCCGCCACGGAGGCTGACGAGCTGTCCGGAGCCGTGGCAACGCTCAGCCAACCGTCGACGAGCAGCGATTTCCGGGCGGCAGTCGCCGACTATGAGCGCCTGCTTCTCGAAGAAGCCCTGAAGCGCAACCGCTTCAATCAACGGGCCACCGCTGCGGCTCTCAATCTCAGCTACGACCAGTTGCGTCATGCGATGAAGCGCCACAAGCTCCAAGACAGCGCCGCCTGACCGAGGGCATCGCCCTGGGGGGCATTTGCCATTGGTCGAAAAGGTCGCGCCGCACGAGCCCTGTCTTGATATGATTGATGCCTGTTAGGACAGGAGGCTTCCATGAAGTTGATCCTCGCCACAACCGCACTTGCCGCTCTCGTGCCGTTGTCCGCCGCCGCCAGCGCGGTTCTCACCGTCGGTGGCCCGCTCTCACAGCTTTGTTATCAAGCAGCTCTCGGCGCGGATGGACGCGCATCCGCGCTCGAGGCGTGCACGCGCGCGCTCGAGGAGCAGTCGCTCGCTGCCCCCGACAAGGCCGCGACTTACGTCAATCGCGGTATCGTCCTCATGAGCGGTGGTCGCTTTGCGGAAGCCGATGCGGACTTCGACACCGCGCTGAAACTTCAGAAAGGTCTGCCCGACGGGTGGCTCAACAAGGGCTTCCTGAAGCTGCGCCAGGGTGACGGACGGGCCGCACTACCGCTGATCCAGAAAGCAATCGACGACGGCGCACAGAACAAGGCGCTCGCGATCTTCGCGCGGGGCGTTGCCCACGAGCAAATCGGTGAGGTCGGACCGGCCTATTCGGATCTCGAATACGCGCGCAGACTGGCTCCGGGTTGGGCTCTTCCGCGCGACTATCTTGCGAGTTACCGGGTCCGGTCCCAATAAGCGCTTCAACGTGTAACAGCCGTTTGCTGTCGTTTCCGGCTTGAATTTTTGCGAGGTGCGCGCATTGGCACGCGAGAAGCGGGCGGGGGTTTCGCTGCGAGGCTGGTTCCCGACCCTGGAGCTTGCCCAAACATTATCGGAGGAGTGTTGTCTCATGCCGTTCCAGCTGCCGGACCTGCCCTATTCGAAGGAAGCTCTCACCCCGACCATGTCGGCCGAGACACTCGAATATCACCACGGGAAGCATCATCGGGCCTACGTCAACAAGACGAACGAGTTAATCCAAACCGAGCGGGATCTCTCCGGCGCCTCGCTTCTCGACGTCGTCAAGGACGCGAAGCGCTCGGGCAACAACAAGCTGTTTAACAATAGCGCGCAGCTTTGGAACCACAGCTTCTTCTGGCAGTGCCTCGCTCCGGCACAAGGACAAAGGCCCGAAGGCAAGCTCGCAAAACTCATCGAGGACGGGTTCGGCAATGCCGACGCGCTACTCCAGAAACTTCAGGAGGAAGCGGTCAACCACTTCTCGAACGGATGGGCATGGCTTGTCCTCGATCGCGGCAGCCTGCGTGTGACCTCGCTTCATGATGCGGATACGCCGATCGTCCATGAAGGCATGGTGCCGCTCTTCACGCTCGATGTGTGGGAACACGCTTACTACATCGACTATCGGAACGAGCGTCCGCGCTTCGCGACGACCGTACTTTCAAACATCGTCAACTGGGACTTCGTGGCGCAGAATCTCGACGGCAACGGATTCGAGCGCGCCAATCAGCAAGGCGCCGAAACGTCGGTTACTGCTTAAGTCGGTAACCGGTCCGGAACATCCAAGCGATCACCGCCATGCAAATGGCGATGATCGCTACGGTGACGGCTACGCTTGACCAAACAGGCACATCCGCGACGGAGTAGAAGCTCCAGCGGAATCCGCTGATTACATGTACGATCGGATTGAACAGCGTGATTGTCCGAAAGGGATCATGCAAGGTTTTGACGGAGTAAAACGCGCCGCCGAGGAATGTCAGCGGCGTGATGATCAGCATGGGAATGATCTGCAGCTGTTCAAAATTCTGAGCCCAGACGCCAATAGCAAAGCCGAACAGGCAGAAGCCACTTGCAATGCCGATGAGGAAAAGAATCATCGCAAACGGATGATCCACTCGGACGGGCACGAACAGGGTGGCCGTCACAAGAGTTACGAGAGCGAGGATCACGGACTTGGTGACCGCTGCGCCGACATAGGCGAGCACCGCCTCGAAGCTTGAGATTGGAGCTGAGAGCAGTTCGTAGATTGTCCCGGTAAACTTCGGAAAATAAATACCGAAACTCGCATTGAAGATCGACTGCATGAAGACGCTCAAAAGCGTCAGCCCAGGGACGATGAATGCGCCGAAGCTGATTCCGTCCATACTCGTCATTCGGCTCCCGAGCGCTGACCCGAAAACGACGAAATAAAGCGCGGTCGTAATTACTGGCGTGATTAGGCTCTGCCAGAGCGTGCGCTTCCAGCGCGCCATTTCGAAACGATAGATGGCCGCAATTCCGTGGCCGTTCATGAGGCGCTCCGAGGCTTGTGAACAAGTTCAACGAAGATGTCTTCGAGGCTCGACTGGTGCGTTGAGAGATCCTTGTAGGCTATCCCAAGGTCCGATAGGCGCCGCATCAGCGACGCTATGCCGGTCCGCTCGGCATGACTGTCGAATTCGTAGCACAGAACATGGCCTTCATGCTCGAGGCGGAGTTTCCAGTCGGATAGCTCGGGCGCCAGCGCGAACAGCGGCTCGACCAGCATGATGTCGAGCGTCTTGCGCCCCATCCGCGCAATGAGCTCCTTTTTTTCGTCGACGGCGATCAGCTCGCCGTGGCTGATCACGCCGACCCGGTCAGCCATTTCCTCGGCTTCCTCGATGTAATGCGTGGTTAGGATGATCGTTGTCCCGTCCGAGCGAAGCTTGCGCACGAGTTCCCACATGTCGCGTCTAAGTTCGACATCCACCCCTGCGGTCGGCTCATCCAGGAAGAGAATTTCAGGCTCGTGGCTCAGCGCCTTCGCAATCATTACGCGCCGTTTCATGCCTCCCGAAAGATGCATCATGATCGTCTTGCGCTTGTCCCAGAGCGATAATCGCCTGAGCAGGTCCTCGATGTACGCATCGTCTCGGCGCTTGCCGAAAAGCCCGCGTGAGAAGCTCACCGTGTTCCAAACCGTTTCAAAGGCCTCGGTAGTGAGTTCCTGGGGAACAAGGCCGATGCAGCCGCGGGCCTGGCGATAGCTCGTCCGCCAGTCCTTGCCGTCGATTAGCACTTCGCCGCTACTCGCGGTCACGATGCCGCAGACGATGTTGATCATCGTCGTCTTGCCGGCGCCATTGGGGCCAAGAAGCGCGAAAATTTCGCCGCGCCGAATGTCGAGGTCCACCGATTTGAGTGCATCCGTCCCCGTGCCATAGGTCTTGCGCAAGCGACGGATCGAAAGAACCGCATCGTTCATTCGACTGGCCCCGGTTCAGCGGGTGCCGCGTCTTCTTTCATCAGTCCGTGGCGAAGCAGCATCGGTATGTTTGCCGCTGCGAAGATGAAGGTGAGGGGGATTGCTCCCCACAGCTTGAACCCGACCCAGAAATTGGTCGAACTGTTGCGCCAAACGAGCTCGTTTAGGACCGCCATGAAAGCGAAGAAGCACGCCCAGTTGCGCGTAAGCTTGCTCCAGCCGGTCTTATCGAGACCCGGGTAAGTACTTCCGAGGACACGTTGCAGCAGGGGTCGGTCGGTCGCGAGGCCGAACCACAAGAGACCCGAAACCAGCGTGTAATAGAACGTCGGCTTCATCTTGATGATCCAGTCTTTGTGCAGCCAGATCGTGAGCCCACCGAGAATGATGACCATTACGCCCGAAAACCACAGCAACGGCGAGATACGACCGTAGCGCAGCGCCGAGAAGATCATCGCCACTACCATCGCCAGCATAAAAGCGCCGGTCGCGACGAAGATCTTGAACACCGCCGGGACGGGCGCGAGAAAGTTCACCAGAAAAAAGACGAGCAGCGGTCCAAGGTCGATCAGCAGCTTCGCGCCGCCTTGCGGCTCCTCCGTGTGCGTCATTCAGCCGGCAACCCGGCAATGGCGCGTGCAACCGCACGAGGATCGAACGGACGAAGATCGTCCGCACTCTCGCCGACACCAATGGCGTGGATCGGCAATCCGAATTTCTCGGCCGCCGCAACCAGGATGCCGCCACGTGCTGTCCCGTCGAGCTTGGTCATGATGAGCCCTGTCACGCCTGCTGTCTCCCGGAACACCTCGATCTGTGCAAGCGCGTTCTGGCCGGTCGTTGCATCGAGAACGAGAAGAACGTCATGGGGGGCTTCCGAATTCAGGCGACCGAGCACTCGCCGTATCTTGGCGAGTTCGTCCATGAGGTGTGCCTTGTTCTGCAGCCGCCCTGCAGTGTCGACAATGAGGGCGTCCTCGCCGGTCGCAGTTGCCTGTTTGACGCCATCAAAGACGATGCCCGCGGCGTCGCCGCCCTCCTTGCCGGAGATGACAGGCGCGTGGACACGTTGGCCCCAAACCTGCAGTTGCTCGATTGCCGCAGCGCGGAACGTATCGCCAGCAGCAAGCAGCACGCCATAATCCTGCTCTTTCAGCCAATGCGCGAGCTTGCCGATCGTCGTCGTCTTGCCCGAGCCGTTGACTCCGATGACGAGTATCACGTGCGGACGAGGAAAACCCCATATTTCTAGTGGCTTGGCCACAGGAGTTAAAACTTTTTCTATCTCATCCGCGAGGATGGATCGAAGACCTCGTTCATCGAGCCGGTCGAACTTCTGCTGCGCAATCGCCTCCCGGATGCGATGCGATGCCTCGGGACCAAGATCCGAGGCGACCAGCGCTTCCTCGATTTCGTCGAGAGTCGAAGTGTCGAGCGCGGCGCGGCTTGTAAGGCCCGTCAGATTTTCGGCCACGCGATCGGCTGTCTTGGAGAAGCCGCCCCGAAGCCGGTCGAGCCAACTCATGCGAAGACCGCTCGCAGCAGGTCGCCGTCGCGTTCACGGAACTCGGCTGTGCCGGTTTGGCCCCGCACGGCACCTTCTATTGCGACCGGGGCGAAATTGTCGGTGTGGCCCTTCCCATTGTTCTCGATCAGCACTCGTTGTCTTGTACCGATGAGGCTCTCAAGCCAGCGGGTGCGCCGGATTGAAGCTGCTTTTCGCAACTGAGCGGCGCGTGTCTTCACAATCTCTCCAGGCAACTGCGGCATCCGGGCTGCCGGCGTATTGGGTCGTGGCGAAAAGGGAAAAATGTGAGCCGCAATGATGTCGCAGTCGTCAAGGAGTTCCAGGCTGTTACGTGCCATCTCTTCAGTTTCGGTTGGGAAGCCGGCGATAAGATCGGCGCCGATCGTTGCATCCGCGCGCGCAGTCTTGATGCGGTCGACGATGGCAACGGCTGCTGTGCGGCTGTGACGCCGCCTCATCCGCTTGAGGATCATTTCGCTTCCCGCCTGAAGCGACAAATGGAAGTGCGGCATGAGACGCGGCTCGCCAGCGATAAGCTCGAACAGTGCGCCGTCAATCTCGATGCTGTCGAGCGAGGACAACCGCAGCCTCTTCAAGCGTGGCTCGGCCACGAGCAGGCGCTGGCAAAGTCTGCCCAAACCTCCTTCATAATCGGTAATGTCGACGCCGGTGAGGACGATTTCCTGTGCCCCCCGGTCGATCTCCCGAGCGACCGCTTCCAGAACTGCCGCGTGCGGTAGTGAGGCGCTTGCTCCGCGGGCCTGCCAGATTGAGCAGAAGGTGCAGCGATGGTCGCAGCCCATCTGCACGGCAACGAAGCTGCGTACGTGACCAAGGAAGCCTGCGGGCACTGGCGCCATGCCGTCGTTCGAGGCGAACCCGTTGAGTTTGTTCGCGTTTCCAACGACGCGCGAAACTCCTGACAGCGCCGCAAAGGCCTCAGGTTCAAGCTCGGCGGCGCAGCCGGTTACAAGGATTTTCGCATTGGGATTTTCCCGGTGTGCCCGCCGGACCGCTTGCCGCGACTGACGAACGGCCGCACTCGTGACGGCACAGCTATTGATGACGACCCACTCGTCATTCTGCGGGGCAGAACGGGCGATGGTTTCGCTCTCGGCAAAGTTGAGCCGGCAGCCAAGGGTGATCGTCTTAACGCTCACTTGAGCGCCTCGAGTTCGAGTTCGCCGCGGAAAACGTGCGTTGCCGCTCCGCGCATACGGATCGGTTCGCCCGCCTGCCAGACGACGGTCAGGGAGCCTCCCGCCATGTCGATACTCACCGGGGACTGAGCGCGCCGCGTCGCAATTGCAGCAACTGCGCTTGCACAGGCACCCGTGCCGCAGGCGAGCGTCTCTCCGGCGCCTCGTTCGAACGTCCGAAGCTTTAGGCGGTTGTCGGAACAACTCGTAACATTGACGTTGATGCGCTCTGGGAAAACGGGATCCTGCTCGATCCTCGGCCCAAGTTCATCAAGTCGCACCGCATTCGGTTCTTCGACGAAGAATACGAGGTGCGGATTGCCTACATTCACGGCGAATGGGTGGTCCAATTCGTCCCACGCCATCGGGAGCGCGCGCGTATCCATGGGATAGGCGAGGGGAATCTCGTCCCAGCTGAAGCCGGGTTCGTTGAGGACGACCTCGACCTCGGCGCCGAGGTCCTGCCCTTCAAGGAGACCGCCGTCGCTCGCAATTCGCGACGCTCCCGTGAGCTTCACGACGCAACGCGTTGCATTGCCGCAAGCGCCCACTTCACTTCCGTCGCTGTTCCAAATTCGCATCCGCAAATCCGCGGTGTCGCTCGGTTCAAGGACGATCAGCTGGTCGCACCCAACGCCAGTGCGCCGGTTGGCGATGGCTCTTGCAAGCGCCGCTGTGACGTCGAAACGGTTCGCACGCGCGTCGACGATGACAAAGTCATTGCCAAGACCGTGCATTTTGTCGAACCGGCGCTTCATCACTTCAGGCAAGTTCCGGCGTCTTTGCCCGCATCGGCGCGATAACCTGTGCGGCGAACCGGTCCATTTCTTCAGCTTGCGGGCTCATTTGAAGGAGCAGCAGGTCAAGGCCGGCCGCTTCATATTCTTCGATTCGCTCAAGAACCTGTTCGGGCGTTCCAACAAGATTTGGCCGAAGGCCTCTGTTGGAAACCGAATATTCCTGCAGCTTCAGCTCACGTTCGAGCTCGGTCCCTGAAAGCCACTGCTCGAAATTTTCGAAGCCTCGGGGCGGCCGCGGGGGCATCTGAGTGATGCGCGCAAGTTCGCGACGTGCTTCCGCTTCGCTGTCGCGGACAATCGCGAAGGCAGCCATTCCGTACTGCATCGACGCCTTGCCGAGGGATGCGCGGCGCTCTTCCATGTCGTCGATCTTCGGCTTGATCGCCTCAACCGGATCCCCGTGCATCACATAAGCATCGCAAAGTGCCGTGATCATCGTCTTGGCGGCTTCGCTCTCTCCGCCTGCGTAGACGGTTGGCCGCGGTTTGCGCATGGGCTTGGGTTCGCAGATTGCTTCCTTGAGCATGTAGCGCTCGCCCGCGAACGTGAAGCGGTCCATCGTCCACAATCCGTTGACGACTTCGAGCCACTCGGTCGTCCGGGCGTAGCGATCGTCATGCTGGTCAAACTGCAGTCCATATTGCTGCGCTTCGTCGGCCCACCAGGAAGAGACGAGGTTCAGCGCCAGTCTTCCTTCCGAGATATTGTCGATGTTTGCTGCTTGCTTGGCGAACAGCGCTGGCTGGTGAAAGTTCGGGCGCACCGCGACCATTAGCTCGATTGAGGACGTGACGGCGGCAAGTGCCGCTGCCGTCGACCAGGCATCGAGCGCCGGCTGGTCGACGCCCTTGATGTCGTTGAGGTTGAGCTCCGCGATCAGCGTCAGATCCCATCCGGTCTGCTCGCTGCGCTGGGTCAGTCGTCGCACATAGTCCCAGCTCGCTTCCATTCCCTCGTCTGGAATGTTGCGCAGCCAGCCGCCGAACACCGGCATCCAGTACCCGAATCTCATGCCGCTTCTCTCTCGTGCAATTGAGCGTGAAGATAGTCGATGAGGCGGTCGTGAGGGTCGAAGCCGAGGACGTTCAACGGGTTGGCAACAAAATTTGACATTGCGTTGATGTCATAAAAGCGGGGAATGCCGTCGCGATCGTCGATCACGACCTCGATGCCGCCGACGTCGAGGCCCGCCGCGCGGGCGATCCGCTCGGCCGCATCGATAATGTCCGCCGCGGGAGTCACAGCCTTCATGGCGACGGCCTTGCGTCCCGGTTGGGCAAGGCAGGCATCAGCTGGGCAGAGGTCGAAACTGTCGCCACGGCTCTCGACCTCGATTGCGTAGAGGAACTGGCCGCCGAGCGTCTCAAGCCGGATGATGGTTCCGCCGCGAGGAGGCACGTAATCCTGAGCGAGCAGGACCTGATCGACGGACTGCGGGATCATGCGATCCTCGATGGCAGCCCGCAATTCCTCGGTTGACGAATAACGAACGATCCCCGCGCCCGAACCACCGATGTTCGCCTTGACGAGCAAGGGAAATGCCATGCCTTCGATCGCGTCTGGGAGGTCGCGGGCTCGGTGAACGACGCGGGTTTCCGGGATTGCGTAGCCAAGCGACCGGATTAACGACAGCTGCCGGGCCTTCGAGGAATCGATCGCCAGCACCTCAGCGCCATTGAGGACGCGGGCGCCGGCGCGCTGCCAGTGATCAAGGAGCGCCTCAGCATAGAAAATCGGGTGTTCCGGTTCGCGAAGGAAACTTGATTGGGCGACACGGCTAAGGATTAGCGGCGCCGGAATATCTGAGGTTGCCGGATCGAACCGATGGCCACTCAGTTGAATGGGCACGTAAGGCATGCCGTGCCGCTCGAGTGCCGCAAACAGGGGTTGAAACCATTGCGGGTGCTCGTAGAGGACGGCAAGCTGTATCGTGCTGGGGCTTGGGCAACTCATTGCCGCGAGCACTTAAGGAGCGGTTCGGCGCAAGTCCACAAGCGAGGATGCAAGTTTCAATGGCGAAAGCGGCCAACGATGTCATGCAAGCGATCATCTTTTCAGCGGTGCTCGATGCCGTTGCCGCACTGAAACGTGCCTCGGGAGGGCTGCCCAACCAGCTCCTGAGGGATGTTCAAGCGATTCATCCCAACGTCACGTTCGCGGACCTCCCCAAAGAGCTACAGGACCAAATCGCCGAAAATACGCGCGCTGCCTTCACACAATTTCTGAAGGAGGGCTATGCCATCGGTCCTCGTCAGCAGATGCAGCAATCGCGACCAATCGATCGTGTGCCGGAGCGTCAGCGTCCGGCCGACCGGCGCGGACCGCCGAGGGGCCCTCGTCCGCCGCGGCCGAACGGCGAAGGGCCCGATCGCGGACCACGCGGACCCGGCGGTCCTGGCGGGCCCTCTCGTGCGCGCAAGCCCAAAGGCAAGCCGCGCCTCGGCTGACCCAAGGCGCCAGAGGACTCCGAACCGATGGCGTCGTTTGCTCGCGGTGCGAGGCGGGTTGCCTCTCCACCCTCGTGAGGCTATGGGCGGCCCGTCGTTTTCGACAACACATCGATGCTGAGCGCCCCCAGAGGGGCAAGACGCATGCACGCTGGCCGACGAGGTTTCGTCCGCCGGCGTATTTTGCGTTGAGCCTCCTGCCAGGGATGAGTTCTCCCCATATGGGGCGTTCCCGCATCGTTGAGGAGATTTAGATGTTCGACACGTTGAG
>DASZBO010000080.1:0-3798 GCA_035944075.1 Sphingomicrobium sp. | reverse complement strand
CCCCGCGCGACGGAACTCAGCCGCGAAACGGGGCTAGCGCGGCACTTATCCAAAGAAAAGGCCCGGACGACGCAGGGTCGCCCGGGCCTATCCCCTTTTTAACTCGCGAACTTATTCGCCGCGTTCGCCACGCTGTGCCGGCGGTGGCGGCGGTGGCGGTGGTGGTGGCGGCGGCGGGCAGGTGCTCGTCGCCGGGATCACCGAACCGTCCGGACAGGTCTGCGTTGCCGGAGGAGGCGGAGGCGGTGGGGGAGGTGGCGGCGGCGGTGGAGGCGGCGGCGGCGCAAAATTGTAGCTGAGGCTCAGCAGGAGGCTGTGCGAGCTCCAATGCTGCGGGCTGTTGATGAAAGCAGTCCCGCTGCTGCCCGTGCCCACTCCTGCGAAGGCAGTTGAACCGTCAAACCGCAAACGGCCAAGCGAGCGGAAATACCGGTACTTAATGCCGACCTCGAGCGTGTCGCTGACCGCGGCGCGAACGCCGGCAATCGCTTGCCATGCCGGCTTGCTTTGGCTGTCACCCAGTTCCTTGAAGCGCGCATAGCCAATGCCGCCGCCCGCAAAACCGCTCCATCCGGTGTTGTCGCCGACGTCGATCATGCCATTGATCATTCCCGACAACACGCTGGTCTTGCGGTCGAATGGAAGATCGTTGGTGCTCTGAAGCGAGGTCTGCGCACCCGAATTGATCGCCTGGAAATAGGCGTTTTCGGTGTTGAAGCTCTTGATCTTGGCATGCTTGTAACCAAGCTCACCTTCGACGCGGAACAGACCGAAATCGTAACCGGCGTTCACATCGATATCATAGCCCTGGTTGAACCTCACGGTCCCGATCGACGCCCCGCCAAAATCGGTGATAGCGGGATTGGCGAAATCGATGTTTCCGTTGATATCCTTGGTCTCAGGGAAAACAATGCCGGCATCGAGGCCGACGTAGGGACTTCCGTCCCTTGCTGCTGCCGGCGAGGCCACGGCTGCGGCCGCAACGGTCGCGAGTAACAGTGTTGTGCGCATTTTTACTAATCCCCTTTCGGCGTTTTGCTTACGCTCCGAAAGGGGAACTTACGCAGGTCCCTGAGGTTTCGCCAGAGCCACGATTGATCGAAAAGCTCGAAATCTGTGGCCGTGGCGCAACACATCGGATGGGCCGGAGCGGAAACACAAAGTCACCGCCCGGCGCTCTCCTTTTTAGGCTCCGGCGACCTCGGCCAGGTCAACCTTGAGGCCCGGCCCCATCGTCGAGGACAGGCTAAGCTTCTTCACGAACTTGCCTTTTGCGCCCGAGGGCTTGCCGCGGATGATGGCGTCCATGAACGCGGTAAAGTTCTCCTTGAGGTCGGCCTCGGAGAAGCTCACCTTGCCAATTCCGGCATGGACAATTCCTGCTTTCTCGACGCGGAATTCGACCTGACCCGACTTGGCGTCGTTGACGGCCTTCGCAACGTCCATTGTGACAGTTCCAAGCTTCGGGTTCGGCATCAAGCCTTTGGGACCGAGCACCTTTCCGAGACGTCCAACGACGCCCATCATATCGGGGGTCGCGATTACGCGGTCAAAGTCGATCTGACCGCCCTGGATCGTTTCCATAAGATCCTCGGCGCCCACGACATCCGCGCCGGCATTCTTCGCTTCGTCCGCTTTCGCGCCCTTTGCGAAGACAGCCACGCGCACGGTCTTGCCGGTGCCCTTGGGCAGGTTGACGACGCCGCGTACCATCTGATCCGCATGGCGAGGGTCGACGCCAAGGTTCAGCGCCACCTCGACCGTCTCGTCGAATTTGGCGGTCGCATTCTTTTTCACAAGGCTGAGCGCCTCGTCGACGCCGTAGAACTTTTCGCGATCGACCGCCGCAAATGCCTTCTGCTTCTTGGTGAGCTTTGCCATTGGTTCAGCCCTCCACCACGTTGAGGCCCATTGCGCGGGCACTGCCTTCGATGATCTTTGTCGCCGCGTCGAGGTCGTTGGCGTTCAGATCCTTCATTTTCGTTTCGGCAATGTCGCGCAGCTGCGAGCGCTTGATCGTCCCTGCGCTCGACTTGCCGGTTTCGCTTGATCCCTTCTGGATTTTCGCAGCCTTCTTCAGCAGGAAGGATGCAGGCGGGGTCTTGGTTGCAAACGAGAAACTGCGATCGGCGTAAACAGTGATGACCGTCGGAATCGGTGCGCCCTTCTCGAGTTCCTGCGTCGCAGCGTTGAACGCCTTGCAGAATTCCATGATGTTGACACCGCGCTGGCCAAGGGCCGGGCCGATCGGAGGAGAGGGGTTTGCGGTGCCGGCTGGCACCTGCAGCTTAATATAGCCGGTAATCTTTTTTGCCATGTCTCACTCTCTAGTGGGCTAAGCCCGTTCAAGTTTAGCGGTCCAGTCGGCGCGCCCAGGGTGCGCCTCCCGCAAGGTTCCAGTGATTCTGGAAGGCGGCGCTCCTACACGACACGCGTCCGCATCGCAACGTGTCCTCGCCGTTCCTGCGAAATCTCAGCCAGGGGACTGCGGGTCCGGCCGACGTTCCTTCGCGGATGCTCGTACGGCTCACCAAATTGGTGACGGCGACACAAGAAAAGGGCCGCCGGAGCGGCCCCTGGTAAGCTCGGATCAGCGCGTGACTTACTTCACTCGCTCGACCTGTTCGAACTCGAGTTCAACCGGCGTCGCGCGTCCAAAGATTGAGACCGAGACCTTCACCCGGCCGCGGTCGAAGTCGAGCTCTTCCACGACCCCATTGAAGGTCGCGAACGGTCCGTCGAGAACCTTGACCGCATCGCCGATCTCGTAATCGACATTGATCTTGGCCTTCGGACCCGCCGCTGCGGCTTCGTCCTTGGTGTCAAGCATGCGCGCCGCTTGAGTGTCCGGGATCGGCTGTGGCTTGCCGCCGGGACCCAGGAAGCCGGTCACCTTCGGCGTGTTCTTCACAAGGTGATAGACCTGGTCGTTCATCTCGAGCTTGGCGAGGACATAGCCGGGCATAAACTTGCGCTCCGACTGCACTTTCTTGCCGCGCTTGACCTCGGTTATCGTCTCGGTCGGCACTTCGATCTGTTCGACAAAGCGCTCGAGACCCATGCGGTGCGCCTCGCTTTCAATTGCGTCGCGGACCTTGTTCTCGAAGCCGGAATAAGCGTGGATGATGTACCAGCGGGACATGGGACTTACCTGTTCAATCCTGTGATCCTCTTCCGATTACGGAGAGGACGGGCGAGGGGACGTGACGACTTCACTTGGCGAGAAGACCAAGAAGGAGATGCACGATGGTGGAGAAAAAGGCGTCCGTGCCAGCAAAGAAGACGGCGAGGATCAACGTCATGATTATTACCATGATGCCCGTCGCAACGGTTTCCTTGCGCGTCGGCCAATGGACCTTGCCGGTCTCGACACGGACCTGACGGATGAATTCGCCGGGAGAGACTTTGGCCACTGCTTCGTCGATTCTTCTCGTTTGCGGATAGAAAATCGCCCCGCGAGGCCTTGTGCGGCCGGCGGGGCTGCGGCTCACTTAGCGGCTGAATGACCAGTCTTCAAGGTTTCCATCCAGCAGGACGGCGTTCAAAAGTTCGCCCTGGCCAGGATGGACGGGAGCAACCTTCTTCGAACCCGAGAATGTCATTGCCCTCGTCCTCGGCAGCGCCGCGTTCCAAGGGTTGCGTGCCTAAATAGAATACTGAGCGTTCCGAGACATAGGTTGCAAATCGTTCCGGAGACATGGGTGACACTTTTCCCTGCGATCGCAGGGGAAAGTGTCGATGCCGTGGAAGAAAGTCTCCGTGATGGACGAACGTCTGCGCTTCGTAGCCCGGATTCTC
>DASZBO010000079.1:0-84136 GCA_035944075.1 Sphingomicrobium sp. | reverse complement strand
CGACTATGACCGCGAGAAGCTCCAGGAGCGTCTCGCAAAGCTCGCCGGCGGCGTCGCTGTAATCAAGGTCGGCGGCGCGACCGAGATCGAGGTGAAGGAGCGCAAGGATCGCGTCGACGACGCACTCCACGCAACCCGCGCCGCGGTCGAGGAAGGCATTGTTCCAGGCGGTGGCACGGCCCTGCTTTATGCCACAAACGCGCTCGACGGTCTCAAGGGCGAGAACGACGACCAGACCCGCGGTATCGATATCGTCCGCAAGTCTCTGCAGTCGCCGGTCCGTCAGATTGCCGAAAACGCCGGTCACGACGGCGCCGTGGTTGCTGGCAAGCTGATCGACGCCAAGGATCCCAGCCTTGGCTTCAACGCTCAGACCGAGACCTACGAGAACCTCGTTCAGTCCGGCGTGATCGACCCGACCAAGGTCGTTCGCACGGCGCTCCAGGACGCGGCCTCGGTCGCTGGCCTGCTGATCACCACCGAGGCGACCATTGCCGAACTGCCGGACGATAAGCCGGCTCCGGCGATGGCCGGTGGCGGCATGGGCGGAATGGACTTCTAACTTCGAACGTTCAGTTCGATCCTTTGGAGGGGCCGGTGGAGCGATCCGCCGGCCCTTCTTCATTGGCTGACATGTTGTTGAGCATGTCCTCCGCTTCATTCAGCTGCTGCGACTGCGCGGCGCTCGGCGCTCGAGGCTGATGATCGTGGCACGCAGAAACAAGCACGATCAGGCACAGGGTCAGGCTTTTCACGGCCGACAATTACCATCCGGACGGTGGATAAAAAAAGGGCCGCTCCGAAGAGCGGCCCTTCCTCAATTCGCTCGAAAGCGAAAAGCTTACTTGTTCGTCGTGCTGTTCGCGACGGCGTTCTGGGCGCTGTTTACTTCTGCGCCCGCGTTCGCGACGTCGTTGCCAGCCGCATTGAGCGCGGCGTCGGCATTCGCCTCAGCACCGGCATTACCGGTGGCGGCATTAACGTCCGTCGACGCGGTGTTCTCTACCGCCGTCTCATTCGCCGCATTGTTCTCGGCGTTATTCTTGTTGCACGCGGCAAGGCCGAGCGCGAGGACCGCAGCGGTCACGATCGCAACCTTCTTCATGAGACTTTGACTCCCTTCATAAATGCCCCCGGGGTGGGCACCAACCCGGACCTCAACGTTGCGAGTCGTTCAGGTCAGGCCGGCGGGAATAGCGACAATCCCTACCGACGCACAAGGGATTATTTTCAACCGTTGAATTGACATATAAAGATATCTTTATATCCTTATCTGGTGAGTTTGGCGCTTCCCCTTGCCGATCGATTTCAGGCCTTGGCCGATCCGACCCGGCTGCGCATCCTTGCGCTCCTGCGTTTGATGGAATTGTCGGTTGGCGAACTCGCTCAGGTGCTTGGCCAAAGTCAGCCGCGCGTATCACGCCATCTGAAGATTCTTGCAGATGCCGGAGTCTTGGAGCGTCGCAAGGAAGGCAGCTGGGTTTTCCTCACCCTCGCGCATGCCGATCGCGTCGAGCCTCTGTTCGCGATCATCGATTCCTGGGCGGATGGCGCGACGGCAGCGCTGTTCGCCTCCGACGCAGCACGAACGGAGACTGTCCGGACCGAGCGCGCAGACGCAGCTGGGCGCTATTTTACGGGCCATGCGCAAGTCTGGGACCAGATAAGGTCGTTGCATGTGGCAGAGAGCGAGGTCGAACGCGCCATCGACCGAGTTCTTGGAGGGCGGACGCTCGGGCGGCTGGTCGATATCGGGACCGGAACCGGTCGGATGATCGAGCTGTTCGGACCGCGTTCGAGCCAGGCGATCGGTATTGACCGATCATCCGAAATGCTTCGGCTTGCCCGCGTGAAGCTAGAGGCGGCCGGCATTTCGTCGAGTCTGCGCCAAGGCGACATGTATGCGTTGCCGCTTCTCGATCACTCGGCGGACAACATCATTATCCACCAGGTCCTTCATTACGCGCACTCTCCGGCGAAGGCGATCGCGGAGGCTGCGCGGGTACTGGCGCCGGGAGGAACCCTGCTGGTGGTTGATTTCGCCGCGCACGAGCGGGAAGAGCTTCGAGAGCGAGATGCACACATTCGCCTCGGATTTGAAGATGAAGTCATGAGGACGTGGTTCGCGTCAGCCGGCCTCGCCATTGATCATGTCGAGCACCTCGAAGGGGGTGAACTCACGGTCACCCTCTGGCGCGGGGTCAAAGCGGCGGTTCCGCAGCGACGGGCAGCATGAACGCGCGCGAGAGCCTTGGACGGCATCTGCCGCTATTTGCCGAAGCGCGCGGCGATATTGCGGTGAGCTTTGAATTCTTCCCGCCCAAAACCGAGAAGATGGAAGAAACTCTGTGGGATTCAATCAAGGCCCTGGAGCCGCTTCATCCCCGGTTCGTTTCGGTGACTTATGGCGCCGGGGGCTCGACCCGGGAGCGAACCCACGCAACCGTCGCCCGAATTCTCCGTGAAACGACGCTCACCCCTGCGGCGCACCTGACCTGTGTCGGGGCGAGCCGCGACGAGATCGACAGTATTGCCCGTGAATATTGGAAGCTTGGGGTACGCAATATCGTCGCGCTGCGCGGCGATGCGCCCGAGCTCGGCACTCGATACCGGCCCCATCCCGAAGGCTATTCGGACGCTGCGGCTTTGGTCGCCGGACTGAAGCGGGTTGCGCCGTTCGATATTTCGGTTGCGGCCTATCCTGAAGTGCACCCCGATTCTTCCTCCCGCAAGTTCGACATCGACAATCTCAAGCGAAAGGTTGATGCTGGCGCGGACCGCGCGATCACCCAGTTTTTCTTTTCTGCGGATCATTTCTTCCGCTTCCGTGACGATGCTGCAGCAGCGGGCATCGAGGTCGAAATTGTTCCGGGTATCCTGCCGGTTTCGAATGTTGCGACCACGCGGCGCTTCGCGAGCGCCTGCGGCGCGACGATCCCGAACTGGCTTAATGATCTCTTCGAAGGTCTCGACGATCTTCCGGCGGCACGTCAACTGATTGCCGCCACCGTCGCTGCTGAACTCTGCGGCCAGCTCTATGCCGGCGGCGTTCGGCACTTCCATTTCTACACGCTTAACCGGGCGGAGCTCAGCTACGCCATCTGTCACTTGCTGGGCGCCAGGGCCAAATCATGATCGCATCGCAAACACTAAGGGCCGAAGCGGCCAAGCGCGTCCTTATCAAGGATGGCGCCTATGGCACCTCGATCCAGGACAGGAAGCTCCAGACTGCCGATTATTGCGGCGCTCTCGATCTTCTTAAGGATCAGCGCGGAAACAACGACCTGCTGAACATCACAAAGCCCGCAATTGTTCGATCGATCTGCGAGAGTTTCGCTAGCGCCGGAGCCGAGATCCTCGCGACGAACACCTTCAACGCCAATGCGATCAGCCAAGCCGACTATGGCGCTGAAGCGCTCGTTGGTGAGATCAATCGTTCGGCTGCCCGGATCATCCGCGATGTCGCTGACCGTTACTCGGCAAAGGACGGCCGTCCGCGCTGGGTTGCGGGCGCGCTCGGGCCGACCAACAAGACGCTGTCGCTTTCCCCCAACGTCAACGACCCCGGTTTTCGCGAGGTCGACTTCGACCAGGTGAAGGCCGTCTACAGGGCGCAGATCGATGCCCTCGTCGAGGGCGGTGTCGACTTCATTCTCGTCGAGACCATCTTCGACACCCTGAACGCCAAGGCGGCAATCATGGCGACGCTGGAGGCTGAGCAGGACCTTGGGCGTGAACTCCCGCTCATGATCTCGATGACGCTGACCGACCTTAGCGGGCGCAATCTTTCCGGCCATACGGTCGAGGCGTTCTGGGCCTCCGTGCGCCATGCCCGCCCGGTCACGATCGGCCTCAACTGCTCGTTCGGAGCCGCTCAGCTGCGTCCGCATCTCGCAGCATTATCGGCAACTGCCGATACCCTGGTCATGGCTTATCCCAATGCGGGTTTGCCGAACGAGCTTGGTGAATATGACGAGGCCGCGGAGCAGACCGGTGCGCAAGTAAGCGACTGGGCGAAGAATGGCCTGGTGAACGTGGTTGGCGGCTGCTGCGGGACGACTCCCTCGCACATCGCCGCAATTGCCGGGGCGGTGCGCGATTGCACGCCGCGCGCCGTCCCGGCACCTCGATCCGGCACCCTTCTTGCCGGACTCGAGCCAATGACAATCGCCGCCTGAAATTTTGTGGAGATGAGACCTGTGAATGAGGCCGGCGCGGGCGCGCGCTTTGTGAATATTGGCGAGCGCTGCAACGTGACGGGCTCTGCCCGCTTCAAGAAGCTCGTGCTTGCCGGGGATTATGACGCCGCGGTCGAGGTCGCCCGCGACCAGGTCGAAAACGGTGCACAGATCGTCGACGTCAACGTGGACGAGGCACTGCTGGATTCAGAACAGGCGATGTCGACCTTTCTGAAACGGATCGCTGCCGAGCCCGACATCGCGCGGGTGCCGGTGATGATCGACAGCTCCAAGTGGAGCGTGATCGAGGCAGGCCTCAAGTGCGTCTCGGGCAAGCCAATCGTCAATTCGATCAGCCTCAAGGAAGGCGAGGGACCCTTCCTGGAACTTGCGCGAAAATGCCGCGCCTATGGCGCCGCGGTTGTTGTCATGGCTTTTGACGAAATCGGTCAGGCCGACACCCAGGAGCGCAAGGTTGCGATCTGTGAGCGCGCCTACAAGGTGCTCGTTGCCGACGGGACCGATCCGAACGACATCATTTTTGATCCCAACATATTCGCTGTCGCGACCGGCATCGACGAGCACCGCCGCTACGCGCTCGATTTCATCGAGGCCGCGCAGAAAATTCGTCGCCAGTGCCCGGGAACCCACATTTCGGGTGGCCTTTCTAATCTCAGTTTTTCGTTTCGCGGCAACGAGCCCGTCAGGCGGGCAATGCACAGTGTGTTCCTCTACCACGCAATCCCGGCCGGGATGGACATGGGCATCGTCAATGCCGGCCAGCTCGATGTCTATGACCAGATCGATCCCGAGCTTCGCGAGGCTTGCGAAGACGTGATCTTCGATCGGCGCGATGATGCGACCGAGCGCCTCATTGTTCTTGCCGAGCGCTATAAGGGCACGGATGCAGCAGCGGAAAAAGCGGCCGCGGAGTGGCGGTCGCTGCCGGTCGGCGAGCGGCTATCCTACGCGCTCGTGAAGGGCATCGATGCGCATATCGTCGATGACACCGAGGAAGCTCGCCAGCAATTCGCGCGCCCGATCGAAGTGATCGAAGGCCCGCTCATGGACGGAATGAACGTCGTTGGCGATCTGTTCGGATCGGGGAAGATGTTCCTTCCCCAGGTCGTAAAGTCGGCTCGGGTCATGAAGCGTGCCGTGGCCCACCTCATTCCCTTCATTGAGAAGGAGAAAGAGGAAAAGGGGATCAGCCAGGGCAAAGGCCGGATCGTAATGGCGACGGTCAAGGGCGACGTTCACGACATCGGCAAGAACATCGTGGGCGTGGTCCTGCAGTGTAACGGGTTTGAGGTCGTCGACCTCGGCGTCATGGTGCCGTGGCAGGACATACTTCAGGCGGCGAATGACAATCGAGCGGATATGATCGGCCTGTCCGGACTGATCACGCCGTCGCTCGACGAGATGGTCACCGTTGCTGGAGAAATGCAGCGCGCAGGCATGGTCGTGCCGTTGTTGATCGGCGGGGCCACGACGAGCAAAGCGCATACCGCGCTGAGGATCGATCCTGCCTATGAGGGGCCGGTCATCCATGTGCTGGACGCGAGCCGCGCGGTCGGCGTTGCCTCGAGTATCATGTCGGATACTCAGCGCGAGCCGCTAATCGCGTCTACCGCCGACGATTACGAAAAGCTCCGAAAGTCACGTGAGCGGAGCGGGCAGAACGAGCTTGCGGGCCTCGACCAGGCCCGGGCGAACGCCTTTCCCTTCGACCCGTCGGGACAGGCGCCTCCACCCAAATATCCCGGGCTCCGCCATATCGGCGAGTGGCCCGTTGCCGACCTTCGGGCTTCAATCGACTGGACTCCGTTTTTTCGCGCCTGGGAACTCGCGGGAAATTATCCCGCGATTCTCGAGGATCCAATAGTTGGGGAGAGCGCACGCAACCTCTTCAACGATGCCCAGGCCATGCTCGATCGAATCGTCGCCGAGCGCTGGGTAACGCCCAAGGCAACGGTCGGCCTGTGGCGCTGCCGCCGCGAGGATGATGACGTTCTCGTGCTTGCCGGCAACGACTGGACGCGTTTGCCGTTTCTCCGCCAGCAGGTGAAGAAGCGTGAGGGACGCGCCAACATGTGTCTCGCGGACTTCATCAATCCGGAAGGCGAAGACTGGATTGGTGGATTCGCGGTCGGCATTCACGGACTTGAGCCCCATCTTCAACGGTTCAGGGACGACAACGACGACTATTCCGACATCTTGCTGAAAGCGCTCTCCGATCGCCTAGCGGAAAGCTTTGCCGAAGTGCTCCACGCCGAGGTGCGAAACCGGATCTGGGGCTATGCCGATGAACATCTCTCAAACGAGCAACTGATCCGGGAGAAGTATCACGGTATCCGTCCGGCGCCGGGCTATCCGGCGTGTCCCGACCATAGCCTCAAGCCCATCCTCTTCCAGCTGCTCGGCGGGCACCCGGGCGAAGTAACTCTCACAGAGAACTTCGCGATGCTTCCGACCTCGGCGGTTTCAGGCTTCTATTTTGCGCATCGAGACAGCCAGTATTTCGGCGTCGCTCGCATCGGCCGCGACCAGCTCGAGGATTATGCGGCTCGGCGCGAGGTATCGGTCGAGCAGGCGGAGCGGTGGTTGAGGCCCAATCTCGATTAGTTGGCTCGAAGTTCGCGTCTGAGCATTGCTTCGGAAAACAGGGATCGTGGTTCGGAGAGACGCAGCAGCCGCACCCGGCCTGGCCACTTCCTGTTCCAGTCATCGAACGAAGCGGACGTCACCGTCTCCGCACGTTCGATTTGTCCCAGTTCATCGGATGCCTCGCGCAGTACTCGCCTCGCGTCGACGCCTTCGGGAACCTCGAATCGCTCGTCGATCCTGCCCAAGGTGGAGCGCGCCGCGCCGAGCAGTACTCTTCCAGTCGGTTCATCGCCGTCGGCGAACTCGTCCCGTGCGAGGAGGACTGCCTTCTCCACGTCGTCGAGGAACCCAAAGAGCGTGATCGGCGTCGTTGCCGGCCCGCGGCAGCTCGACGGTGTGAGACTGCGTACATAAGCGACTACCCCGTCGAGCACCGTCTTGGGCGGCTCCGCTCCGTCGAACTCCTGCGTGATCAGTCCATGGATGAAGTTTGCAAGATCCGCGCGGGTTACATCGCGCGAAACTTTGAGCTTCGCCGGATCGCCGGCGAGGTCGGGGATGGCCTTGGGGTTGAAGATGCCATCGCCCCGGTGTGAGCTCATGATTGAGGAGGTCACGTCTGCGGTGCCGGGCGCACCGGATAATCCCGGGAAATGGAAATGAACGTTGGTGCGACCGTTGCTGTGGCACGCCGAGCAGCTGAGACCTGCCCGTGCTGCCTGGCCACCAAGCAGCAGCGGGTCGCTAAAGGCGATCCGCCCGATCTCGATGGATCGTTCGCGGTTTTGGTCCGAGAAATGTGAGCGGCATTCGCTCGGCTGCTTTGTAAGGTCTGCAAGAAGATCCGGCGTTTGCAACCATCGCGCGTCCCGCAGGGAAGGCAGGCTCGGCGATGCCGCGGCACAAGCAAGTGCTGCAGCCGACGTGATCAGGACGCGGGCTGGCCCTTTGCCTGTACCCATCGCCTCAACTCTTCCGCTTCGGCGCAGCCGAATGTGCAAATCGTGTCGAGCTTCGCGAGCATGCGCCTTGCCGCAACGAGGTCGCCACGTTCGACCAGCAGTTCGCCATAATATTCCGTAGCCCCTTTATGGTTGGGCGCTGCCGCCAGGGCTTGATGATAGTAGCCGACGGCGACGTCATATCGGCCAAGCTTCCGATTGGCGAAACCGAGATAGGTCAAGACGTCGGGATGCGCGCCAAACGTTGCCCTTGCGCGCTGAAGCGCTTCGATCGCCTCGGCATATCTCTTTTCATTGATGAGGCTGACGGCCTGCAAATAGGCGCTGTCGCCGCCCTTGGCGCTTTCGAACAGAAGGGGCGGCGTCGTGTTCAGCGCCGCATGCGTGGGTTGCCCGATTGCGGCCTCGACCGCCGAAATCGCAGTCTTCAGTTCCTCGGCCTCCTTGCAGCTCCCAGCGCAGGATGAATCCATGTTTCTCAGCTTTGTCAGCGTCGCCTCGGCCTTGGTAGCGTCGCCAAGTTTCGCGTACGTGATCGCAAGTTCCTGTTGCGCGGGAATAAGCCTGTCGTCAGCGCGAACAGCGCGCTCATAGTGTTTCTGCGCGCCTTTAAGGTCATTGAGGCCCGCGTCGGCGAGCCCGGCAAGGAAATTGGTGTTTGCATCTCGGGGCGAAACGTCGAGCACCTGAGCAAAAGCCCGTTTTGCCTCAGAGAATTTGCTCGCCTTTAGAGCCTCGACGCCCTTGCGGTATTCATCCGCTGCGTCGAACTGCGGCGCGTTAACACTAGGAACGCTGTGCGGCGACGAGTTGCCCATGGCTGAACTCGACGCGGGAACAGCCGTAGCTAAGGCAAGCAGCAGCGTGCGCCTTGCGATGTTCGCCTCCATGACCTGGTCCCCTTGCTTCGAAGGCGGCTGGAGATGCCACCCGCGTTGTAGTGGCTCGAATTGAACCAAATGGTTCAAGTCTCGACCTAACGGCAGTCATTCAGTAGCGCGAGAGTCGATGCGGCGATTTCTTCTCCTTCTTTTTTTGCTGCTCTCTCCTGTCGCCCTGGAGGCGCGCGGGATCGAACCGGAGCTTGTTGCGGAAGGTCCGGCCCCTGCGGGCGGAGACGTCGAGCTTGCGATCCACATGCGTCCCGAACCTGGTTGGCATGGCTATTGGCAAAACCCTGGCGACGCGGGTCTGCCGATGGACATCGAGTGGAAGCTCCCGAACGGATATGCTGCAGGCCCCCTTCGCTATCCGGTGCCGACTCCGCTTACGATTGGCGGGATCATGAATTTTGTCTTCGAGCGCGACTATGCCGTGCTCGTGCGATTGAAGGTTCCGGCGGGGGCGAAGGGCGTAGTGCCAATCCGTGCGGATGCGCACTGGCTCGCCTGCACGGATAAGGTCTGCGTTCCGGAACGGGGAGAGCTCGCATTGGACCTCCCGGTCGGGACGGGCACGCCGGAGCGGGCTCAGTTCGACCAATGGCGCCGACAGCTTGCGCAGCCGATTGCGACGCTCGGCCATTTTGCGGTCGACCGGGATAAGCTTGAGGTGGCGATCCCGCTGCCCGCCACAATCGAGCTAAGCGAACCATATCTTTTCCCGATCACCGAAAATGTCGTCGACTATGAAGCGCCGCAGGCGTTTCGCCGCGCTGGCGACTGGCTAGTTGCCGATCTTCACATGAAAAACCCGCCCACGCAGTTTGCGGGTGTTCTCGCAAGCAAGGGAGGCCGGGGCCTCGCGTTTCGCGCCGTCAAGGGACCGGTCCCCGAAGGGGGGAGCCCGATAGACGGTGTCGGCTGGAACGCAATGCTTTGGGCAGTTCTTGGCGCCCTCGCGGGCGGAATTCTTCTGAACCTCATGCCTTGCGTCTTTCCGATCCTCGCGCTGAAGGCGCTCCACCTGTCGCGCGCCGGAGGCGAGGCACGGGAGGCTCGTGCGGATGCTCTCCTTTACAGTGCAGGAGCAATCGTCGGAACTGGCGCTCTGGGGCTTATCCTGCTCGCAATTCGTGCCGCCGGCACACAGGCAGGATGGGCATTTCAACTCCAGGATCCGCGCACGATCCTGCTACTGCTCCTGCTCGCGGTAGCGATTACCGCCAATCTCCTTGGCCTATTCGAGCTTCCGGTTCTTGGCGGCCGCACCCAGCCGGCCGGGAGTTTCGGTACGGGGGCACTTGCCGCGTTCGTCGCGACACCGTGCGCCGGTCCTTTCCTCGGAGCCGCGCTCGGCACCGCCCTGTTGCTGCCCGCCGCAGGAGCAGTCGTCGTTTTTGCTGCCCTTGGACTGGGTCTCGCGCTCCCGTTTCTCCTCGTCGCGTTCATTCCTTCACTGAGAACGCGGATGCCGAAGCCCGGCCGGTGGATGGACCGCCTGAAACGCTTTCTCGCGATACCGATGGGGGCAAGCGCGGTTGCCGCCCTGTGGCTGTTGTACCGACTGGCCGGAACGGCCGCGCTGTTGGTGGGATTAAGCGGTAGTGCCATTGTCTTGTTGGCCTTGCTTTTCGCCGGCCGGCAGCAGCGCAGCGGTCGCGGCGCTTTCTGGGCGCTCCCGGCAGTTTTGGGGTTCGCCGTTCTCCTGCTGTTTGTCGTGCCAACGCCGACCGTGCTTGGGACGCCCGTTTCAGCTGGTGGCAACGCGTGGAACGAAGCCCGCCTTTCGAAGGCGCTCCGGGACCATCGGCCGGTATTCGTCTATTTCACTGCCGACTGGTGTCTCACCTGCAAGGTCAATGAAGCGGCAGCCATTGAGAGGTCCGAGGTTCAGGATGCCTTCAAAAAGGCGGGCGTTATCGTCCTCGTGGGCGACTGGACCAATGGCGACCCGGCTATCACGCGCTTCCTCGAGAGCCGGGGACGCGCCGGCGTGCCCTATTATCTCTGGTATGGGTCGGAAGGGTCGCCGGAGGAGCTCCCGCAAGTGCTCACGCCGGCAATGCTCATCGAGCGCGCTCGGCAGGTGAGGAGGTAGGGGCTCGGCTCCAGACCTTCCTGCCGGCAACCCAGGTCTCGAGGACCTTCGTGCGCGCAAGTTCGCGTGCGTTGACCCGCGTCGGATCGCGGTCGACAATGATGAAGTCAGCCCATTTCCCCGGCTCAAGAGCGCCGATCTTCTCTTCGGCAAACGCGGCGTAGGCGGGCCCACGGGTATAGGCGTTCAACGCCTGTTCGAAGCTCAGGCGCTCATTCGGGAACCAGCCTCCCGCAGGCTGGCCGTCGATATCCTGCCGGCTGATACCCGCAGAAAGTCCCGGGAAGGGGTTGGGAGATTCGACCGGAAAATCGGTTCCAAACGCGAGCCTTGCTCCCGTGCGAAGCATTGACTGCCACGCATAGGCGCACTTCAGCCGGGCAACGCCAAGCCGCGTCTCGGCCATCAGCCGGTCGCTCGTCTGGTGTGTAGGCTGCATCGAGGCGATGATGTGCGCACGGCCGATCCGAGGCAGGTCGGTGCAATCGACGATTTGCGCATGTTCGATGCGCCAGCGCCGATTGCTACCATACTTTCCGTTCAGCCATTCATAGTTGCTGATTACCTGCGCATTGGCCGCATCGCCGATCGCGTGGGTGGCGATCTGAAAGCCAGCGGACGCTGCTGTGTTTTCGATTGTGCGCAGCTCGGTATCCGAGTGAAGGCGATTCCCGTCCGTGTCCGACTTGTCGGAATAAGGCTGCTTCAGCCACGCGCCGCGAGAACCGAGCGCACCGTCAGCGAAAAACTTGACGCCAACGGCGCGCAGCCGGTCGCCATATAGCCACGGTGTCGGGTGCTGGATCGTTTTTAGCGGGTCCAGTCCGAGCAGATAGACCATCAGCCGAACGCGAAGCTTACCGGCATCCCCCGCACGCCGAAACGTGTTCCAGTCATCGAGCGACGTGCTCATCGATCCGACGCCGGTGACGCCGTAGCCGAGCAAGATCTGCTGAGCATTTGCGAACTCGCGGTCCTGCTCCGCTTGAGTTGGTGCGGGGACTGCTCGGGTAATCAGCGCCTTGGCGTTATCGACAAACAGTCCGTTGATGATTTGGCCGCCGGCCGGAGCAGGCGTTGCCGCGCTCACGGCCGCCGCGCGCATCGCTGCGCTGTTAGCTACAAGTGCGTGGCCGTCGACGCGTTCGAGAATTACCGGGCGATCCGAAACCACGGCATCAAGATCCGCTGCAGTTGGAAACTTCTTGCCGGGCCAAAGCTCCTGGTTCCAGCCAGCGCCGAGGATCCAGTGCGCTTCGGGGTGGGCCGCGGCATAGAACCGCAGTCGCTGCTGCAGTTCGGCGAGTGACCGGGTGCCGACAACGTCCAGCTGCAGTGCGTCCCGCCCGAGCTCCATCACATGCCCATGCGCATCGATGATTCCGGGCAGAAGGGTTCGTCCACCAAGGTCGATTGTCGCGCTTGCTCGTGGGCGCGCTTCTCCTTGACGGAATAGGCGAACGACCTTGCCCTCGTCACTGACGAGAATTCCGGAAAAATGCTGGAGATGACCTTGCGCGTCGACCGCAATGCCGTTGGCGCGGTCGATGAGCGTACTTGGCCACGCTGGCGAGGCGAGAAGGGCGGCCGTTATCGCAAGTACAGTCTTTTTCATTGCCGCCGCTTAGCATTGTTCGGCCCTGCGTGAAGCGCTAGGCGAGAGCTCCATGCTTCAGACCTCCTTATTGCAGCCGCCGACCATCGACGACATCCGCGCCGCGCAGCAGCGTATCCACGGCGCCGTCATCCGTACGCCAATGCTGGTTAGTCGCACTCTTTCCGAAATCATCGGCGCCGAGGTGTGGCTCAAATTCGAAAACCTGCAATTCACGGCCGCGTACAAAGAGCGGGGTGCGCTCAACAAGCTGCTTCAGCTGTCCGCGGAAGAACGCGCGCGAGGAGTGATTGCAGCATCCGCCGGCAACCATGCGCAAGCCGTCGCCTACCACGCAAAACGCCTCGGAATCCCCGCGACCATCGTGATGCCGGAATCGACGCCGACGGTTAAGGTCACCCAGACTGCGGGGCACGGGGCGACCGTCGTGCTTTACGGGCGCATCGTCGATGACGCATTCACCAAGGCGCGCGAACTCGCGCGCGAACGCGGGTACGTCTTCGTCCACGCTTTTGATGATCCGCAGGTGATTGCAGGCGCGGGGACCGTCGCGCTTGAAATGCTTGACGATGCGCCACAACTGGACGCGATCGTGGTGCCCATCGGCGGCGGCGGGCTCATGTCCGGTATTGCTATCGCCTCGCGCGCGATCAAGCCCGATATCGAACTCGTCGGGGTCGAGGCCGAACTTTACCCCTCGATGAAATGCGCGATCCAGAGCTGTCATATGCCCTTGGGCGGCGACACGCTTGCCGAGGGCATCGCAGTCAAGCAGCCGGGCGAACTTACGTCGCGGATCCTTCGGGATCTTGCCGACGACGTCGTGCTCGTTTCCGAGCGCGAGCTTGAACGAGCCGTCGCGATGCTTGTCGGGATTGAGAAAACCGTGGTCGAGGGCGCAGGCGCCGCGGGGCTTGCGGCGATTCTCGCGAATCGTGACCGGTTCAAGGGCAAGAAAGTCGCGACTCTTCTCTGCGGCGGCAATATCGACACGCACCTGCTTGCCAATGTTCTTGTCCGGGATCTTGTGCGTCAGGGGCGCATCGCGCGACTCCACGTCGCCGCGCGTGATCAGCCGGGCGCTCTCGCCGCGATTACGGCCAAGGTTTACGAAGCCGGGGTCAATGTCATCGAGATCAATCACAGCCGGATTTTCACGCGACTTCCGGCAAAGGACACGATGATCGAGGTCGAATGCGAAGCCCGTGATCCCGAGTCGATCGACGACGTGGTTTCGCGCCTCGAAGCGGCCGGTTTTCGGGTCGAACGCGCCCTGCTCGACTGAATCTGATGTCTCGTGACGGGACAGCCGCCGCTTTCGGTCGAATTTGACGCGTCCAAACTCTTTCCTTCGGCGTTTACCAGCCGCATAAAGACAGCCGTAACCATTTCAGTGAGGTCGCCGGGTGAGCGCACCGTTTCGCTTCCCCAAGTTCTTCGTAACGAACCCGAGCCCCTGCCCGTATCTACCGGGCAAGGTGGAACGGAAGGTTTTTACTGAGCTAAGCGGCCGCCACGCGAGCGAACTGAATGAAGCCCTTGGGCGAATTGGTTTCCGTCGAAGCCAATCGGTGGCTTACCGGCCAAGCTGCATCGACTGTTCCGCATGCATCTCGGTGCGGGTGCTATCGGCCGAGTTTCAGCCGACTGCGACGCAGCGCAAATTGATGCGCCGCCATGCCGACCTGGAAGTCAGCGCGTGCAAGCCTTGGACGACCGAGGAGCAGTATCAATTGCTTCGCCGCTACCTCTCCGCGCGCCACCCGGGTGGCGGCATGGCCGAGATGGACGAAAGCGACTTTGCCGACATGGTCGAGCAGACGCCAGTGCGGACCTACATCATCGAATATCGTGAGCCTTCCGTCGATGGCCGTCCCGGCAAGCTCGTTGGAGCTTGCCTTAGTGACCAACAGAGCGACGGGCTGTCGATGATTTACAGCTTTTTTGACGTCGGCCCGAGCTCGAGAAAGGGTCTTGGGACCTATATCATCCTCGATCATATCATCCGCGCGGCGCGCGCTGGACTTCCGTACGTCTATCTCGGTTATTGGGTCGAGGGATCGACGCGCATGGCCTACAAGACGAGTTTCAAGCCGCTCGAGCGGCTTGGACGCGACGGTTGGCGAAGGATGGACAGCACGCCGGTTCAACCGGGAAGCGCTGAGCCATTCAATTTGCCCACGCGCCGCGAGCGCAGGCGATTGCTGATCGACGCATGAAGAAAAGGCGGAGCCTTGCGGCCCCGCCCTTTCCCCCGTTGCCCCTGTTGGCAAAGATCTAGGCGACCGCGGCCTGTGGCTCGCTGTCTTCAGCCTCGTCGGCATCGCGCAGCACATAGCCACGACCCCAGACGGTCTCGATGTAGTTGGCGCCGCCGCAAGCAAGACTCAATTTCTTGCGCAGCTTGCAAATGAAGACGTCGATGATTTTCAGTTCAGGCTCGTCCATCCCACCGTAAAGGTGGTTCAGGAACATTTCCTTGGTGAGCGTCGTGCCCTTGCGCAGCGACAGCAGCTCAAGCATCGCATATTCCTTGCCGGTGAGGTGCACTCGGGCACCGTCAACCTCGACCGTTTTTGCATCAAGGTTCACCGCGAGCTTGCCGGTGCGGATGACCGACTGCGAATGGCCCTTGGAACGGCGCACGATGGCGTGGATGCGCGCGACCAGTTCGTCCCGATGGAAGGGCTTGGTTACATAATCGTCGGCACCAAAGCCGAGCGCGCGAACCTTTGAGTCCATCTCGCCGATGCCGGAGAGGATCAGGACCGGAGTCGATACCTTTGCCGTCCGCAGCTTCTTGAGCACGTCGTAACCGTGCATGTCGGGAAGATTAAGGTCGAGAAGGATAATATCGTAATCGTAAAGCTTTCCGAGATCGAGGCCCTCTTCCCCGAGATCAGTCGTGTAGACGTTGAAGCCTTCGGTCCCGAGCATCAACTCGATGCTCTTGGCCGTGGTCGGCTCGTCCTCGATCAGCAACACGCGCATTTTGCGGTTCCCCCATCCCAGGCCAAAGGTGTTAAGCACCCTTAACGGCCTTGAAGCATCCATTAACCATTCGAGATCTGAAGGGAAAAGGTTAATATTGTGTAACAGGCTGGATTCCTTGGGTTCGTTGCAAAGGAGTCACAAGTTTGTTCACAGGCTCGGAAGTTTGGGCCATCATTGCGGGCCGAGTTTCACTCGCGAAAGGACGCTCGACTTCGCGGGCGACGATCGGTTTAAGGCGCCATGCTTCTTTCGGACCGTATTTTGTTTATCGATGGCGAAGCGATCGTCCTCGACAAGCCGGCCGGCCTTCCGGTTGACGCTCCCCGCCGGGGTGGCGATTCCGTTGCGGCCCGCATTGACGAGCTGAAGTGCGGCTTTCGGCGACCGCCTACAGCCATGCACCGGCTCGACACCGATACGAGCGGCTGCCTCCTGTTTGCACGTAACACCAAAGCGCGGGCGCAATTCCAGCAGGCCTTCGAAGCGCGAGCAGTCGAGAAATATTATATTGCGGTCGTGGCGACGGACGTGCGCGAAGAAAAGGGCGTGATCGAAATCGGGCTTTCGAAGACGTCGAGCGCCGAGGCGGGCTGGCGAATGATTGCTGACGAGAAGGGTTCGGGGGCCGTGACGCACTGGAGGCGGCTCGCGGTCGACGGCGACCGCAGTCTCGTTGAATTCCGGCCGCTTACCGGTCGCACGCACCAGATCCGCGCCCATGCGCGCGAGGCGTTCGGGCGCGGCATCGTCGGCGACCGTGTTTACGGAGTGCCCGGCGGTCCGATGCTTCTCCATGCCTCGCGCCTGATCGTGCCGCGGTCTGGTAAGGCGACCATCGATGTCACGGCGCCGCTACCCGACTATTTCGGCGAGTGGCTTTATGCGGCCTGAAGAGGTGATCCTGTCCGAGGATGCCCTGAGCGAGAGTTTTCTTGCTGCGACGGGTCCGGGTGGCCAGAACGTTAACAAGGTGGCGACGGCTGTTCAGCTGCGCGTCAATCTTTTCAAGCTCGGGCTTAGCCCCGAAGCCTACGAAAATCTGAAGACGATCGGCGGAAGTCGGGTGACCTCCGGCGGCGAGCTTCTCATCACGGCGCGTCGATTTCGCACGCAGGAGGCAAACAGGGCCGATGCCCGACGCCGGCTCGCAGAAATGATTGCTGCTGCCCATATGGTAAGGGCGAAACGCAAGCCGACGCGTCCGACCCGGGCGGCCAAGGCCGAGCGGATGGACAGGAAGAAACAGCGCAGCGCCGTCAAACAGGGGCGCGGAAAGGTCAGCTTCGACTGATGTATGATTTCAAGATTGCCGCGGCCGACACCCAAAGCATGTACCGCGAACTGTCGCGGTCCCTCGAGGCGCTCGTCTCCGGCGAGCCCGACTCGGTCGCAAACATGGCAAATGCCGCGGCGCTCATCTGGGAGACCTTGCCCGATTTGAACTGGGCGGGATTTTACCGGAACATCGGCGGCGAACTGGTACTCGGACCTTTTCAGGGCCGGCCTGCGTGCATTCGGATCCCGTTCGGTTCCGGGGTTTGCGGGACTGCCGCTGAAAGCTTGAAGGTGCAGCGGGTCGAGGACGTCAATGCCTTTAAGGGGCATATCGCCTGCGACTCAGCCTCCGCGAGCGAGCTGGTGGTTCCGATCATGCGTAATGGCGAATTACTGGCGGTGCTCGACCTCGATAGTCCCACTGTTGCCCGGTTTAGCGAGGATGACGAGGCGGGATGTGTTCAGCTTGCCGGAATTCTGGCGCGCGTACTCTAAGTCAGCTGTTCCAGGCGCTCGTCCGCGATCCCACCGGGAATGATCATCACCGGGCACGGGAGTAGCCCGGCATCGGTACCGGCGAAGTCGGCAACGAGCGGTCCCGGACTGCCGTGGGCGGCAGCACCGAGCACGAGCGCGCAAACCTCTTCACGCTCACCGATGACCTCGCGAACGGTGCGCACTGCTTCGCCCTGCCGGATGATGACGCTCGCTTCGATACCCGACTCGTCGAGGATTTCGCCGATGGCGGAACTCACCACGCCTTCGATTCGATGGCGTTGTTCCTCCTCGATCGCCGCCTGGACGCCGCCGAACTGGACGAAGTCCTGCGGCTCGACAATGCCGAGAACTTCAATCTTTCCATTCGTCTTGGCGGCACGGCGCGCTGCGAAGCGCAGGGCGACCCGCGATTCCGCACTGTCATCGACAACGACTAGATAGATACGGCGGCTTTCCCCCATGTACTTACAGTGCTGCGTTAAACCGCGCTTAAGTGCAAGCTATCGACTAGACTTTCGGCGCAGACTTGACCGCGCCCGCCGCATTGGCTTTGAGCCGCGCACGCCTTTTCAGGAATGCGCTGATGCCCATTGAACTCAAGATGCCTGCACTTTCACCGACCATGGAGGAGGGGACGCTCGCCAAGTGGCTGGTCAAGGAAGGTGATAAGGTCGCAAGTGGCGACATCCTTGCCGAGATCGAGACCGACAAGGCAACGATGGAATTCGAAGCGGTCGACGAAGGGACCATCGCAAAGATTCTGGTCCCCGAGGGCAGCGAGGGGGTCAAGGTCGGCGCGCCAATCGCGATTCTCGCGGGCGAAGGCGAAGAAGCATCGTCCGCGGCGCCGAAGGTCGACACGGTTCAAGCGTCTTCCAAATCCACGCCGGAGCCGAAGGCGGATGCAACGCCCAAGAGCGCTTCCCTATCGCTGCCTGAGAAAAAGGATGGCGACGTTTCCCCGGTTGAAACGCCGCCTGCACCAGCGCAGCCGGCTGCGCCGGCTCGTAGTGACAGTGAGCGAATCAAGGCCTCTCCTTTGGCTCGCCGCCTCGCTCAGGCTCAAAATCTCGATCTTGCCACGATCAAGGGTACAGGTCCCGGTGGCCGAATCATCCGGGCTGACATTGACGCGAACGTCGGCCGTGCGCCGGCTCCGGCTTCCGCGCCGGCGGCAACTCCGGCACTTGCCGGTCAAACGCACCTCGTTATGCCCGGGCCGAACGAGCAGGCGATCCCGCACGAAGCGGTAAAGCTTTCGAATATCCGCAAGACGATTGCGCGCCGCCTCAGCGAAGCGAAGCAGCAAATCCCGCACATCTACCTGACGGTCGACGTGCAGCTTGATGCCCTGCTGAAACTTCGTAGCGAGCTAAATGCTGGCCTAGCGGGTCGGAACGTGAAGCTCAGTGTCAACGATCTCTTGATCAAGGCGCTGGCACAGGCGCTTGTCGAGGTTCCGCAGTGCAACGTGGCGTTCGCGGGCGACCAAATGCTTCAATACAAGCGGGCCGATATCTCGGTTGCGGTCTCGATCCCTGCCGGCCTCATCACGCCGATCATCGTAGGCGCAGACACCAAGAGCGTCTCGGCAATCTCGAGTGAGATGAAGGACCTTGCCGACCGCGCCCGCGAAGGCAAGCTTCAGCCGCAGGAATATCAGGGCGGGACTGCGTCAATTTCGAACATGGGCATGTTCGGAATCAAGCAGTTCGAGGCCGTCATCAATCCGCCGCAGGGGATGATCATGGCGATCGGAGCGGGGGAGAAACGGCCTTTTGTCATCAACGACAGCCTGCAAATCGCGACGGTCATGAGTGCGACGGGCAGTTTCGATCACCGTGCGATCGACGGCGCCGACGGCGCAAAGCTCATGAAAGCGTTCAAGGAACTGGTCGAAAACCCGCTGGGGATGCTGGCCTAGGAGCCTTTGCATGTTCGTGAAGACGGTCAGCGGGCGCTACTATCCGATCGGTTCGGTCGAATACTTTTCCAAGAACGAGGACGGGCCCGACGGAGCTGGCGAGGCGGCGATGCTGCGCGACGGCAGCACCGAGCGACTTTGTCGCGGTGAGATCCGTCGCATTCTCGACGCCGGAGCGCGTCCGTTTGCGGCGGCTCGCGACACCTACGTGCTCCAGGAAGTCCTCGACGAAAACAACAAACGCACCGTCGAACGCGTTCCCGTGCTCGCGTGGATCCTTTCTCCGGAACGGGGTGTAGTTCCGATCACCATCGAAGGGGTCAATCACGGCCTCGATGGACCGGCGGCCGTACTCATGCCCAACGGGGAAGTTGTCGTGGCGATGACCTGCACCTATGCGAACGAGCACTGCTATTTCGCCGAGCTCCGCTCTTCGGGCGAAGTCTCGTAATTGCCCCGCGAACCTCTCGTCCGGGTCACGGCCATGCCGGCCGACACCAATCCTTACGGTGGAGTGTTTGGCGGTTGGCTCATGGGACAAATGGGACTGGCGTGCGGCTCGTTCGCTTCGAGACGAGCTCGCGGAAAAGCGATCCTGGTCGCTGCCGATGGGATCAAGTTCCCGGGGGCAATGGCCGTTGGCGACGAGCTTAGTGTCTATGTCGACCTCATGAAGCAGGGGCGCAGTTCCATGCGTTTGAAGGCCGAGGCGATCGCCCGGGAGCGCGACAGCGAGGCGGAGAAAATCGTCGCTGAGGGCGAGTTCACCTTTGTCGCCCTCGATGAAAACAACAGGCCGCGGGTTTTCGTGGCAGAGGATGAAGCGAATGGCTGATCAATATGACGTGGTTGTGCTCGGCTCGGGGCCAGGAGGATATGTCGCCGCAATCCGGGCCGCGCAGCTTGGGCTCAAGACCGCGATCGTCGAGCGCGAGAATCTTGGGGGCATTTGCCTAAACTGGGGCTGCATCCCGACCAAGGCGCTGCTGCGAACGGCGGAAGTGTTCCACTATCTGCAGCACGCCGAGGCGTACGGCCTTTCCAACCAGAACCCGTCGTTCGACCTGGCCAAGGTTGTTGGGCGCAGTCGGGCCGTTGCGAAACAGCTCAACCAGGGCGTGTCGCACCTCATGAAAAAGAACAAGATTAGCGTCGTGATGGGCGAGGGGAAGGTCACAGGAAAAGGCAAGCTTAGTGTCAGCGGCGCGGATGCAAAGGCGACGGAGCTTGCCGCCAAACACATCATCCTCGCGACCGGCGCGCGGGCACGCGACCTTCCGTTCGCCAAGGCTGACGGCAAGCGCATCTGGACTTACCGCCACGCAATGACACCTGCCGAAATGCCGACGGAGCTGCTGGTCATCGGTTCGGGCGCGATCGGGATCGAGTTTGCCAGTTTCTATGCCGACCTCGGGGCGAAGGTTACGGTGGTTGAGATGCTGGACCGCATCGTTCCCGTAGAGGACGCAGAGGTGAGTGCGCAGCTTCAGAAAAGCCTTCAGAAACAAGGTCTCGTCATTCTTACGAGCGCCGGCGTTGAAAGTTTGAAGGCCGATGCCAAGGGCGTTGTCGCACGGATCAAGACCAGTGACGGCAAGAGCGCCGACCAGCGCTTCAGCCACGCGATCGTTGCCGTCGGCATCGTTCCCAACACGGAAGGGATCGGGCTTGAGGCTCTCGGGGTCAAAACCACCAAGGGCCATGTCGAAACCGATGCCTATGGACGCACAAACGTGCCCGGCATTTGGGCTATCGGGGACATCACCGGCCCGCCGTGGCTTGCCCACAAGGCGAGCCACGAGGGCGTTACCGCGGCGGAAGCGATCGCTCAGGAGCTCGGCAACAAGGAGGTTCACCCCCATCCGACCGATGCGAAGAACATTCCCGGATGCACCTATTGCCGTCCGCAGGTGGCAAGCGTGGGATTGACCGAGGCCAAGGCGAAGGAGGCCGGCCACGAAGTCAAGGTTGGCAAATTCCCGGCGATTGGGAACGGCAAGGCCATTGCTTTGGGTGAAGTCGACGGCTTCGTAAAGACAGTGTTCGACGCGAAAACGGGCGAATTACTTGGCGCGCACATGATCGGCGCCGAAGTGACGGAACTGATCCAGGGCTACACGATCGGCAAGACTGCCGAGCTCGTCGAGACGGACTTCATCCAGACCGTCTTCCCACACCCGACCCTTTCGGAGATGATGCACGAGAGTGTCCTTGCGGCCTTCGGACGAGTGATCCACATCTGACCCGATCCGCGACAGCGCGCTCGCTACTCGCGGGCAGCCTCGTTGCGCTGCTGATTGCGGCGACAGGGACCATATTCTGGCCTGGTGTGCCGATGTACGACACGGTCGCGCAGTATGACCAGGTTCTCAGCGGAGAGGTCGAAGACTGGCACCCGCCGGTCATGGTCCGGCTTTGGGAGCTGTTGCACGGGGTTGCGCCGGGCGCTGCGCCGATGTTCGTGCTTCAGGTCGGACTTTATGCGCTCGGCTTCGGCCTGATCGTCGCGACGCTTGTGCGGATTGGCCGCCCCTATGCGAGCGCGGGGGCGGCACTGCTTGCGCTGTCACCGCTCACGCTTGGGTGGCAGATGGTCGTGCTGAAGGATGGGCAGATGTTGGGCGCGCTCGTTGCTGCGTTCGCCATTGTCACGCACTATCGGTTGCGCAACGTCCCGATACCAACGCCGTTCGCGGTCGTCGTGGCGGTGCTTCTTGGCTATTCGACCCTGGTCCGCGCGAACGCCGTCTTTGCAACGATCCCGCTTCTTGCGGTGTTCCTCAAGCGCCCTCGGCCGATCCTTGCCCGAGCAAGTCTCGCGATTGTTATGATCGTCGTCGTGCTCGCCCTCGAGCCCGTCATCAACGACCGCATATTCGGTGCGAGCCCGAGCCGCGTCGCCAAGAGCCAGCCCCTGTTTGACCTCGCGGCGATCGCAGTCGCGGAGCCGCAGCCCGTTTTGCCGTTCACGTCCGTCGAGCGCAACGCGTTGAAGGCGAGGCATTGTGTCAGTGCCTTCTTCTGGGATCCGGTGGGGGATCCGACCGCGTGCGGTACGATGACCGAGCGCGCCAACGCGCTATCCGAGCGCGAACTCTATATCGACCTTGCTCACGCGGCGGCGCTGCACCCGCTCGCTTATGTCGGTCATCGGCTGCGGCATTGGAATTCAACGGAACGTTGGCTGGTTCCGCCGGGTTTGATTGGCGCTGCGCCGCCGCTGCAGGGAGAACCGAACAACGAAGGGCTTGTGAGCCCGAAGGGTCCGTTGTTCGTCGACGGGCAGCAGTTTTCCGCATGGGAGGCAACGACGCCGCTCGGCTGGCCAATCTTCTGGACCGCTCTTGCCGTGCTCCTGTTGCCAACGGGCTGGCGCTATCGTGCGGACGCTGAGGGCGGGCTTGCGCTCGCTCTCATCGTTTCGGCGCTGGCGCTCGAAGCGAGTTTTCTCGTGATCAGCATCGCGTCCGATCTTCGCTATCACCTCTGGTCCATGATCGCTGCGCCACTTGCCCTCATCTTCCTTGGCCGGCATCTGCGCAGTAGCCCTCGCGCGTGGTTCATGGCTGGCGCATTCCTCATGATTGTCGTTGCCGGGGGAATCCTTAGTCGCGCGATGCTCCCGAAGGCTCCGAGCAGCTACCAGGCGATGTTGCATGCGCCCGCCATCTGAATCGCGCCGGAGCGGGACTGTCATGCACGAGTTCGGTGTGCCATGGCTAAGAGCATGAGCCTTAGCTCTTGCCGCTGCCCTTGGACGGGTGTTCGGGGCCGCTGTTGCCCATGCTTGGTTGCGCCGAGGCGGTTCAACTCTCGAGAGGTTCGCAGCCAATGAGCGCTCAAACGACCACTACGCGCACGTTGGTCGTGGCGCTTGTTGCAAACCTTGCCATTGCTGCCTCGAAATTCATCGCCGCCGTGATCACCGGATCGTCGGCGATGCTTACCGAGGGCGTGCACAGCGTTGTCGACTCGACGAACCAGCTCCTCCTGATGTGGGGTCGGCGCCAGGCGAAGCGACAACCCGATCACCTTCATCCTTTCGGGTACGGACGCGAACTCTACTTTTGGAGTTTCGTTGTCGCGGTACTCGTTTTTTCGCTGGGCGCCGGCGTATCTGTCTACGAGGGTGTCCAGCATATCGCGCATCCCGAGCCGCCTGTTTCGCCCCTCATTGCGTACGCTGTCCTTCTCGTCGCCTTCCTGCTCGAGGGCTGGTCGACGCTTGAAGCATTCGGTGACTTCAAGAAGGCAAAGGGTGATCTCAGCTGGTTCAAGGCCGTTCGCCAGTCGAAGGATCCGCCGGCGTTCATTGTCTTGCTCGAAAATGGGGCGGCAATGGCCGGTATCATAGCCGCTGCGATCGGGCTCCTGTTGACCCAGCTCACGCATAACGCGGTGTTTGACGGCGCGGCGTCGATCGTGATCGGAATCATCCTTGGCTTTACCGCTGCTTTGCTTGCCCACGAATCCAAGGGGCTGCTGATCGGCGAAGCTGCCGACCCGGTGCTCGTCGAGGATTTGCGCACGCTTGCCTCCGAGCAGCCTGGCGTTGTCGGCGTTGGTTACGTGCTGACGGTTCACAGTTCGCCTGATCAGATCACGGTCATGATGAACGTCGACTTTCGCAACGATATGCCTGCGGGTGAAGTCGAGCGTGTCGTCTGCCGCGTGGAAGAGCAGGCGCGTGCGCGCTGGCCGGAGGTGCGACGATTGTTCGTTCGCCCGATGGAGGGTGCGGCCGAGCAGCTCAAGCACATCCCCGATTAGATAAATGGCGCGGTAATCCCCGCTGCGGTTCGTCAAGAAGTGGAACGAAGCGCCCGCCGAGGGCGATTAAGCAACGTTACGAAAGTGACGGATGCGCCGACATCGCTTGATCCGGCGCCGGCTCCGCTCGCTGGCGCTCAATGATCGGCGATTTTCGACCAAGGAGGACGAACGTTGAAGGGCTATTGCAACAATATCGAGCACCAAACGGTGGAGAATGAGGACTTCCGGCGAGTGCTCTACACAGGGCACCACCTTCAGCTCGTCCTGATGACCCTTCAGCCTGGCGACGAGATCGGCGAAGAGGTCCACGAGGACCGCGACCAGTTCTTCCGCATTGAACAGGGCTCGGGCATCGTCGATATCGACGGGGTGCCGAACGACGTTGAAGACGATTATGCGGTAATCGTGCCGGCCGGCGCCCGCCATAACGTCCGCAACACGAGCAGTGCCCCGTTGCGGCTTTACACCATTTACGCGCCGCCGGAGCACCGCGATGGTATCGTCCAGTCAACAAAAGCAGAAGCGGACCGGCGTCATGCGCAGGAGGAATGGGACGGAAGCACGAGCGAATAGAGGCCAGCGGGGCGTTACGGCGGCGGACTTGCCGACCCTTGGCGATCGTTGTTCCTAAAGGCGAAAATGCCGCCGCTTTGGCTTGCGCTTCGTCACTTCCGTTCGAAGGTTCCAACAAGTTCGCCTTGCGCAACGGCATGCTGCTCCGCGGCGTGTTCGACGTCGGCTATCTTCGCGCTCCCCGGTATGTCGAGCCGATCGACGCTGAGGGCGAACAACTTGAAGTGATAATGATGCGGTCCATGGCCCTTGGGTGGGCACGGACCGCCATAGCCGGGACTGCCGAAATCATTCCTGACTTCGCTGCCCAAGCGCAGGCCTTGGCCAATCGAGCGCGCCGAAGACGGAATGTCGTATACGCCCCAGTGGCGAAAGGTGCCGCCCGGCGCATCCGGATCGTCGACGACGAGGGCAAAGCTCCGCGCTTCGGGGGGAGGCGCGCCCCAATGCAGCACGGGAATGTTGTTCGCACCGTCACACGTATATTGTGCGGGGATTGGCTCGCCTTCGCGAAAAGCGTCGCTGCGGAGGCTGAGCTTGGCATGGGTCATTTTCTCCACGACGGATCCTTCCTTGACCGGATTAGCGGAATCATCGCGCGCGCCGCAGCTTGCAAGCGCCGTGAACAGGATCATCAGAAGGGATCGTGGCAGCATCGGCAGCCTGCGCTGGACTGACACCGCCTCAACGGCACGGGTCGGCCAGCGCTTCCCCGCAAAGATCAGCACCGGGCTGTTCACCCAATCGTCCGGACACCTTCCTTGCTCCACTCCTTGTCGATGTCGACTCCCTGTTCCGCCCATTCTGCCCGGGTCCAGCATTCGATGGTCTCCGCGAGATTCCCGGTCACGGGACCGACGTGCAGACAGTAGCGGGTTTCGGTTGTTCCACTTGGCGCTGCAGTCGTTGGCGGGGGATCGGCCAATGCGGCCTGCGAGGTGACGATCCCAACGAGGCCAAGGATCAGCGGAAGCTGTGCCATGCTCGTTTCTCCTTCGAGGGACTTGGATCGTGCAAATAGGCCGATGGGCCCGTCGATGCGAGTTCGTTTCGACGAGCGGTTCGTCCTGGATGGCCTTGAGCGACGGTTGGCGCCCAACCGGTCTTTGTGACATTGCCCGATCGCTGCGGATCCTGACCTCGACGAAGGTCATGAAGAGGTCGAGGCCGCCGCGCCAAAGAAGGGTGTGAGAGCGACGCGAACAGGCCTCGAGTTCGTCACGCGAAGCGACGCAGCGGTTGACCCTCAGCGGGCCTGTCGCTATGTGGCCGCGGTCCGCGCGAGAGGGATTGTCTTCGCTAGCGCCGGGCAAGAGCTGAACATTGCTCAAAGACGTGGAGACCCTGCGGCAAATGCCGACAGGACTTCACGCTTTTTGCTTTGGGCAAAGTAACCGCCGGGATTTCCGGCATAGACAAGGTGAAGGGCTTCATGCCAACGATCAACCAGCTGATCCGCAAGGGTCGCGAACCGCAGAAGGCCAAGTCGAAGGTCCCTGCAATGGAGCAGAACCCGCAGAAGCGCGGCGTTTGCACCCGCGTTTACACGACGACTCCCAAGAAGCCGAACTCGGCGCTTCGCAAAGTGGCCAAGGTTCGCCTGACCAACCAGCGCGAAGTGATCAGCTACATTCCCGGTGAAGGCCACAACCTCCAGGAGCACAGCGTCGTGCTGATCCGCGGCGGGCGCGTGCGCGATCTTCCCGGTGTGCGTTATCACGTACTTCGCGGTGTGCTCGACACGCAGGGCGTCAAGGACCGCCGGCAGTCGCGGTCCAAGTACGGCGCCAAGCGTCCCAAGTAACCAAGGCCAGAGTAAGCCCCGGGCAATTCCAAGTCCCGGAACAGGCTGAAGAGAGAAAGGAATAGTCCAATGGCTCGTCGCCGCCGTCCGGAGAAGCGTGAAGTTCTCCCCGATCCCCGTTTCGGAGATCTCGTCCTCTCGAAGTTCATGAATTCCGTCATGCTCGACGGCAAGAAGTCGGTTGCCGAAGGAATCGTCTATGGTGCGCTCGACAATGTCGAGACGCGGCTGAAGCGCGATCCGATCGGTGTTTTCCATGACGCGCTCAACAACGTGAAGCCGGGCATCGAGGTGCGCAGCCGCCGTGTGGGTGGCGCCACCTACCAGGTGCCGGTAGAGGTTCGGCCGGAGCGCGCCCAGGCGCTTGCGATCCGCTGGCTGATCACGGCAGCGCGCGGCCGTTCGGAAAAAACGATGTCCGGCCGCCTGTCGGGCGAGCTCATGGATGCTTCGCAGAACCGCGGTAATGCCGTGAAGAAGCGCGAGGACACGCACCGCATGGCCGAGGCGAACCGCGCCTTCAGCCACTACCGCTGGTAGAAATCGTACCTATATCTGGGGAAGCCGGATCTGCCGGCTCCCCACACTGCTAAGGAACTGACGAACATGGCCCGCAGCCATCCGCTCGAGCGCTATCGCAATATCGGTATCATGGCGCACATTGACGCCGGTAAGACGACGACGACGGAGCGCATCCTCTATTACACCGGCAAGTCCTACAAGATCGGCGAAGTCCACGAGGGCACGGCGACCATGGACTGGATGGAGCAGGAGCAGGAGCGAGGCATCACGATCACCTCGGCGGCGACGACCTGTTTCTGGCGCGCCGAAGAGGGCAAGGGCGAAGAGCACCGGATCAATATCATCGATACGCCCGGTCACGTCGATTTCACCATCGAAGTCGAGCGTTCGCTGCGCGTACTCGACGGTGCGGTTGCCTGTTTCGATGGTGTTGCGGGCGTCGAACCGCAGTCGGAGACGGTGTGGCGCCAGGCGGAGAAGTACAAGGTTCCCCGGATGTGCTTCGTCAACAAGCTCGACCGCACCGGCGCTAACTTCGAGATGTGCGTCGGCATGATCAAAGAGCGCCTCGGCGCTCGTCCGGCGGTGCTTTATCTGCCGATCGGCCTCGAGAGCGCGTTCAAGGGTCTGGTCGATCTTGTCGAGAACCGCGCGATCATCTGGCTCGAGGAAAGCCTCGGCGCAAAGTTCGAATATGGAGAGATCCCCGACGAGCTGAAGGACGCCGCTGAAGCAGCTCGCATGGAGCTGATTGAGATGGCCGTCGAGCAGGACGACGCGGTGATGGAATCCTATCTCGAGGGCAATGAGCCGGATACGGCAACGCTCAAGCGTCTAATCCGCAAGGGAACGCTCAACTTCTCGTTCGTGCCGGTCCTGTGCGGCTCGGCCTTCAAGAACAAGGGCGTTCAGCCGTTGCTCGACGCCGTTGTCGATTACCTGCCGAGCCCGCTGGATATTCCGCCGGTCGAGGGTATAAACCCCGACAACGATAGCACGGACACCCGCGAGGCGTCCGACACGGCGCCCTTCTCGGCGCTCGCCTTCAAGATCATGAACGACCCGTTCGTCGGTACGCTCACCTTTGCCCGAATCTATTCGGGCAAGCTTGAAAAGGGCACCGTCCTCAACTCGGTCAAGGACAAGAAGGAAAAGATCGGGCGCATGCTCTTGATGCATGCGAACAACCGCGAGGACATCGATACGGCCTATGCTGGCGACATTGTCGCGATTGCGGGTCTTAAGGAGACCACGACCGGCGATACGCTCTGTGATCCGAACAAGGCGATCATTCTGGAGCGCATGGAGTTCCCGGATCCCGTCATCGAGGTTGCCGTCGAGCCCAAGACCAAGGCCGACCAGGAGAAAATGGGCATTGCCCTCAATCGCCTGGCTGCGGAGGATCCGAGCTTCCGAGTGACCACCGATCACGAGTCTGGCCAGACGATCATCAAGGGGATGGGCGAACTCCACCTCGAGATTCTCGTCGATCGCATGAAGCGTGAGTTCAAGGTCGAAGCCAACGTCGGCGCACCGCAGGTCGCCTATCGCGAGTATCTCGCGAAGCCGGTCGAGCTTACCTACACGCACAAGAAGCAGTCGGGCGGCTCGGGCCAGTTCGGCGAAGTGAAGGTGAAGCTTGTCCCCGGCGAGCGCGGCTCCGGCTTCCAGTTCATGGACGAAATCAAGGGCGGAAACATTCCGCGCGAATATATTCCGTCCGTCGAAAAGGGCATGCGCGAAACGGCCGAGACCGGGTCGCTGATCGGCTTTCCGATCGTCGACTTTGAAGTGCACCTGCTGGACGGCAAATATCACGACGTCGACTCGTCGGCGCTTGCGTTCGAGATCACCGGCCGTGGCGCGATGCGTGAAGCCGCGCAACGTGCGGGCATCAAGATCCTCGAGCCGATGATGAAGGTCGAGGTCGTGACGCCCGAGGATTATCTTGGAGACGTGATCGGCGACATCAACAGCCGGCGTGGCCAGATCCAGGGCACCGACAGCCGCGGCAACGCGCAGGTCGTCGAGGCAATCGTGCCGCTTGCCAACATGTTTGGCTACGTAAACCAGCTGCGTTCGTTCACGCAGGGTCGCGCGCAGTACACGATGCAGTTCTCGCACTATGACGAAGTGCCGCAGAACGTCGCCGACGAGGTGAAGGCGAAGCTAGCGTAACCGCGAATTTGTAGTTATGGGCGCGTCCGCGATGAGGGCGGGCCGCCCGAAATTCAGAAAAGAAGAGGCGTAAAATGGCGAAGGCTAAATTCGAGCGGAATAAGCCGCACGTGAACATCGGCACCATCGGTCACGTCGACCATGGCAAGACCTCGCTCACCGCGGCGATCACCAAGGTTCTGGCCGAGAAGGGCCAGGCCGAATTCACCGATTATGCAAACATCGACAAGGCTCCCGAGGAGCGCGAGCGCGGGATTACGATCTCGACCGCCCACGTCGAGTATGAGACCGACAAGCGCCACTATGCGCACGTCGATTGCCCGGGCCACGCCGACTATGTGAAGAACATGATCACCGGCGCTGCGCAGATGGACGGAGCGATCCTGGTCGTCTCGGCGGCCGACGGTCCGATGCCGCAGACGAAGGAGCACATCCTTCTTGCCAAGCAGGTCGGCGTTCCGACGATGGTCGTGTTCCTGAACAAGGTCGACCAGGTCGACGATCCCGAGCTTCTGGAACTCGTGGAGCTGGAGATTCGCGAGGAGCTTTCCAAGCGCGACTTCGATGGCGACAACATTCCGATCGTTTCCGGCTCGGCTCTCGCAGCCCTCGAGGACAGCAATCGCGAGATCGGCCACGACGCGATCCTGAAGCTCATGGACGCGGTTGACGACTGGATCCCGACCCCGGAGCGTCCGCTCGACAAGCCGTTCCTGATGCCGATCGAAGACGTTTTCTCGATTTCCGGTCGCGGCACGGTCGTTACGGGCCGCGTCGAGACGGGCATCGTCAAGGTTGGCGACGAAGTCGAAATCGTCGGCATCCGCGACACACAGAAGACCGTCGTCACCGGCGTCGAAATGTTCCGTAAGCTCCTCGACCAGGGGCAGGCGGGCGACAATATCGGCGCGCTGATCCGCGGCATTGGTCGTGAGGACGTCGAGCGCGGCCAGGTTCTGGCCAAGCCGGGTTCGATCACGCCGCACACGGACTTCCAGGCAGAGGTCTACGTGCTGTCGAAGGACGAGGGTGGCCGTCACACGCCGTTCTTCGCGAACTATCGTCCGCAATTCTACTTCCGGACCACGGATGTCACCGGTGAAGTCCAGCTTCCCGAAGGCACCGAGATGGTAATGCCAGGCGACAACGTGACGCTCGGCGTCAAGCTGATTGCCCCGATCGCCATGGATCCGGGTCTGCGCTTCGCAATCCGCGAAGGTGGCCGTACGGTCGGCGCAGGGGTTGTCGGTTCGATCTCGAAGTAATATAGGGCGTCAACCGCGCGATTCTGGATCAGGGTCGCGCGGTTCGCTTTTCGTATAGGTATTTGTTTGCGGGCCCTGGCTCGGGCTATGGTTCGCAAGGCTCTTTCGCATCGGTAGGGAAATGGAAACGCAGAATATCCGGATTCGCCTCAAGGCGTTCGATCATCGAGTGCTCGACCAGGCGACTGGCGACATTGCCGATACGGCGCGCCGCACGGGTGCTCTTATCCGCGGTCCCATTCCTCTTCCGACGCGCATCGAGAAGTTCACGGTCAACCGTTCGCCGCACGTCGACAAGAAGTCGCGCGAGCAGTTCGAAGTGAGGACGTACAAGCGGCTGCTCGACATCGTGCAGCCAACGCCGCAGACGGTGGACGCGCTGATGAAGCTCGATCTCGCTGCCGGCGTCGACGTCGAGATTAAACTGGCCTAAGGGGCCAGCGGTCGTCCTGACGAAAGTTGGGACTCATGAGCACGGAAGCTTCGCGCTTCCACCACCGGTGTTCATGGCTTCCGGATCCTATCCGGGATGACAAGCATACGGAGGATACCGCCGGAGATTAGCTCCGGGCTGCGTCCCCGCCGCTTCCTTGAGGAGCACTAGCCCGGGCGGGGCACGCAAGATTTTAGACGGGCTGCAAGCACCACGGGTTTGCCGCGGTGCCTCTGTGGAGGAGTTTGGTCATGCGCACCGGCGTGATCGCGAAGAAGGTCGGAATGACCCGCCTGTTCCAGGCAGACGGTCGGCATGTGCCGGTCACTGTCCTGCAGCTGGACGAGGTACAGGTCATCGGCCGTCGTGAAATGGACCGTGACGGCTATACCGCTGTCCAGCTCGGCGCTGGAACGGCGAAGGCGAAAAATGTCGCGAAGCCGCAGCGCGTTGCCTATGGCAAGGCCGAGGTTGAGCCCAAGGCTCGCGTTGTCGAGTTCCGCGTTGCCGAAGACGCACTGCTCGATGTTGGCGCCCGCATCAGTGCGGAGCATTTCGTCGCGGGGCAGCTCGTTGACGTCGCCGGCGTGACTCAGGGCAAAGGCTTTGCGGGCGCGATGAAGCGCTGGGGCTTTGGTGGTCTTCGTGCAACGCACGGCGTTTCGGTTTCTCACCGTTCCCACGGGTCGACCGGTAATCGTCAGGATCCAGGTCGCGTCTTCAAGAACAAGAAGATGGCGGGCCACATGGGCGCGCGTAACCGCACGCAGCAGAATCTCGAGATTGTCCGTACGGATCCGATCCGCGGGCTGCTGTTCATCAAGGGCTCGGTCCCGGGACACAAGGGCAGCTGGCTGACCGTGACGGACGCGATCAAGCTGCCGCGGCACGAGACTGCGCCGTATCCGGCTGCAATACTCGAGACCTCGGCACCGACGGCCGAACAGGAGCATGCCCCGGCAGGCCTGGTCGACGAGGGCGCAGTTCACGAAATTCCCGCGCTTCCGAGCGATGCGGAAGTGGCGGCGACCGTAGCGGCCCAGGATGCGGCGGCTTCGGTGGACACCAACGAGACTAAGGACGCTCCCGCTGGCGAGCAAAAGCCCGAGAGCAAGGAAGGCTAAGCGATGAAGGTCAAGGTACAGACCCTCGACGCCAAGGCTGGCGGCGACATGGAACTCAACGACGAAATCTTCGCCGTTGAGCCGCGCGCCGACATCCTTCACCGCGTCGTTACCTGGCAGCTCGTCAATCGCCGCGCACCGGCGAGAGCGGCTCGCGAGCGCAGCGACGTCGCGCGAACGGGGAAGAAATTCGGGCGTCAGAAAGGTGGCGGCACGGCTCGCCACGGCGATCGCAAGGCGCCGATCTTCATCGGCGGCGGCAAGGCCCATGGTCCCCGCGCCCGCGTTTTTGTCGCGAGCCTCAACAAGAAGGTCCGCCAGCTCGGCCTCAAGATGGCGCTGTCGTCGAAGGCTCGTGACGGTCAACTGATCGTTCTCGACAGTCTCGACGTCGCCGAGGCAAAGACGAAGAGCCTGAAGTCGCAGCTCGGCAAGCTCGGCTTTGGCAAATCCGCGCTGGTCATCGATGGTGACGCACTCAACGTCGGCTTCGCCCGTGCTTCGTCGAACCTCGAGAGCATCAACCTGCTCCCGGCGATCGGCGCCAACGTCTACGACATCATGCGGCATGAAACGCTGGTTCTGACCCGCGCAGCCGTTGAAAAGCTGGAGGCTCGCTTCAATGGCTAAGAAGCCAACTCAAGCGCCCGACGCGCGCCACTTCGATGTGGTTCTTGCGCCGCACATCACCGAGAAATCGACGATGTTGTCGGAGCATAACGCGGTCGTGTTCAAGGTCGCCTCGAAGGCGACCAAGCCCGAGATCAAGGCAGCGGTCGAAGCGCTGTTCAACGTCAAGGTCACCAACGTGAATACGATTGTGACCAAGGGGAAATCGAAGCGTTGGCAAGGCCGGCCCTACCAGCGTTCCGACATGAAGAAGGCGATCGTGACTCTGGCCGAAGGCCAGACCATCGACGTGACGAGCGGGATCTAAGCCATGGCTTTGAAGCAATATAATCCGACCTCGTCCGCACGCCGCGGCCTGATCCTGGTCGACAAGTCGGCGCTGTGGAAGGGCAAGCCCGTCAAGGCGCTGACCGAAGGCAAGCGCAAGACCGGCGGCCGCAACAATAAGGGGCATGTGACCTCGCGCGGAATCGCTGGTGGTCACAAGCAGAAGTACCGACACATCGACTTCAAGCGGCGCACCTGGGACGTTTCAGCGACCGTGGAGCGGATCGAATATGATCCAAACCGTTCGGCGTTCATCGCGCTCGTGACTTACGAGGGCGGCGAACAGGCCTATATCCTTGCGCCGCAGCGCCTCGGCCCGGGCGACAAGGTAATCGCCGGCAAGAAGGTCGACGTGAAGCCCGGCAACGCGATGGAGATTGGCCAGATGCCGGTCGGCACCATCGTCCACAATGTCGAGCTGAAGCCTGGCAAGGGCGGCCAGATCGCCCGCGCGGCGGGAACCTACGTGCAGGTTGTCGGCCGTGACCGCGGGATGGTGATCGTCCGCCTGAATTCCGGCGAGCAGCGGTACGTCCGTTCGGATTGCATGGCGACAGTCGGTGCGGTGTCGAACCCCGACAATGCCAACACCAATCTCGCCAAGGCCGGCCGCAATCGCTGGCTTGGCAGGCGCCCGCTCACTCGCGGTGTCGCAAAGAACCCGGTCGACCACCCCCACGGTGGTGGTGAAGGCCGGACCTCGGGCGGCCGTCATCCGGTCACTCCGTGGGGCAAGCCGACCAAGGGTGCCCGCACCCGTCACAACAAGGCGACCGACAAGTTCATCATTCGGTCCCGTCACGCGAAGAAGAAGGGTTAATCCATGGCCCGGTCCGTCTGGAAAGGTCCGTTCGTCGAGCTTTCGCTTTTGAAGAAGGCTGAAGCTGCGCAGGAAAGGGGTGGTCGTGCACCGATCAAGACCTGGTCGCGCCGTTCGACGATCCTGCCACAGTTCGTTGGCCTCACCTTCAATGTCTACAACGGCCGCAAGTTCGTGCCGGTGTCGGTCAATGAGGAAATGGTCGGCATGAAGCTCGGCGAGTTTGCGCCGACGCGCACGTTCCACGGCCATGCCGCCGACAGGAAGGGCAAGCGCTAATGAGCAAGCCAGTTGCACCCCGCAAGGTCGGCGAGAAGGAAGCGCTCGCCGTTGGGACCACGATCCGTGGTTCGGCGCGCAAGCTCAATCTCGTTGCCCAGATGATCCGCGGCAAGAAGGTCGAGCAGGCGCTCAGCATGCTCCAGTTCACGCCCAAGGCAATGGCCGAGGACGTCCGCAAGGTGCTCGCAAGTGCGGTCGCCAATGCCGAGAACAACCACAATCTCGACGTCGACGCGTTGGTCGTTGCCGAGGCAAGCGTTGGCAAGTCGATCTCGATGAAGCGCTTCGCAACGCGGGCGCGTGGCCGCTCGAGCCGTATCGTCAAGCCATTCAGCCGCCTCCGGGTCGTCGTTCGCGAGCAGGAAGAAGCTTAATTATGGGTCAGAAAACCTCACCGGTCGGGCTTCGCCTGCAGATCAACCGGACCTGGGACAGCCGTTGGTTCGCGGAAGGCCAGGACTATGGTCGTCTGCTGCTCGAGGATCTCAAGATCCGGAAGTTCATCCTCTCAAAAGTGCCGCAGGCAGCGATCTCGAAGGTCGTTATCGAGCGGCCGGCCAAGATCTGCCGGATCAGCATTTATGCTGCGCGTCCAGGTGTGATCATCGGCAAGAAGGGTGCCGACATCGAGAAGCTGAAGCGCGAGCTTCAGAAGATGACGAGCTCTGAGGTCAGCCTCAACATCGTCGAGATCCGCAAGCCTGAGATCGATGCCAAGCTCGTCGCGCAGGGCGTCGCTGACCAGCTTGAGCGGCGTATCGCGTTCCGCCGCGCGATGAAGCGCGCGGTTCAGTCGGCCCTTCGTCTTGGCGCCGAGGGCATCCGGATCACCTGCTCCGGACGACTTGGCGGAGCCGAAATCGCGCGAACGGAATGGTACCGCGAGGGCCGCGTTCCGCTGCATACACTGCGCGGAAACGTCGACTATGCCGAAGCCGAGGCACACACCGCGTACGGCGTGTGCGGCGTCAAGGTGTGGGTCTTCAAGGGCGAGATTCTTGGTCATGACCCGCTGGCGCAGGATCGGTTGATGATGGAGGCACAAACCTCCGGCGTCCGACCGGCGCGCGAAGAGCGCGGCAACCGCTAAGCGCGAAGGAAAGTAAGAGATGCTGCAACCCAAGCGCACCAAGTTTCGCAAGGCCTTCAAGGGCCGGATCCACGGCAACGCCAAGGGCGGGACCGAACTCAATTTTGGCGCCTTCGGCCTGAAGGCCATGGAGCCCGAGCGGATTACCGCGCGCCAGATCGAAGCGGCACGCCGTGCGATCACGCGCCACATCAAGCGTGCTGGCCGCCTCTGGATCCGCGTGTTTCCGGACGTTCCGGTAAGCTCCAAGCCTGCCGAAGTCCGCATGGGCTCCGGTAAGGGCGCGCCCGAGTTCTGGGTGGCACGCGTCAAGCCGGGCCGCATTCTGTTCGAGCTCGATGGCGTTCCCGGCGCCCTTGCGAAGACAGCGTTCGAGCGTGCGGCGGAGAAGCTGCCGATCAAGACCAAGGTTGTTGCCCGCCTGGGCGAGAACCTGGCCGCGGAGGAATAAGAGATGCCCGCCATCGAGGATCTGAAGCAGAAGACCGACGACCAGTTGCAACAGCAACTCGGCGACCTGAAGCGCGAGCAGTTTAACCTGCGCTTCCAGTCGGCAACCAACCAGCTCGAGAAGCCGAGCCGCGTGCGCGAAGTTCGCCGCACGATCGCTCGGATCAAGACGCTGCAGCACGAACGCGCCCGGGCGCAGGCCAAGGGCTGAGGAGACTATCGAGATGCCAAAGCGCGTCCTCACCGGCACCGTGGTGTCCGACAAGGGTGACAAGACGGTCGTGGTCCGTGTCGAGCGGCGGGTGAAGCACCCGCTCTACGGCAAGATCATCAAACTGTCGAAGAAGTACCATGCTCATGACGCGGCGAACGAGTTCCGCGCCGGCGAGATCGTTCGCATCGAGGAATGCGCGCCGATTTCGAAGTTGAAGACCTGGAAGGTCGTCGACCGGCTCGGAGCGGCCAAGCTTGGCGCGGTCGAGATTGCCGATCCCGAGATGGTCGCTTCGTCTGCTGCCGAGCCGACCAAGCCCGCCCCGGAAAAGGCCGAGAAGTCCGCCAAGAAGGGCAAGAAGGCCAACGCCGAAGACGTCGCCAAAGCGGACGCCTGAGAAGAGATTGAAAGAGAGTAGGGTCGAACCATGATCCAGATGCAGTCCAACCTGGACGTTGCGGATAATAGCGGCGCAAAGCGCGTCCAGTGCATCAAGGTGCTGGGCGGTTCGAAGCGCCGTACTGCGGGCGTCGGCGACATCATTGTCGTCAGCGTCAAGGAAGCAGCGCCGCGCGGTCGTGTTAAGAAGGGTGACGTCCACCGGGCGGTTATCGTGCGCACGGCCAAGGATATCCGCCGTCCCGACGGTTCGGTGATCCGCTTCGACAGCAACGCGGCGGTGCTGGTCAACAAGAACGAGGAGCCGATCGGCACGCGTATCTTTGGCCCGGTCGTCCGTGAACTTCGCGCAAAGAAGCACATGAAGATCATCAGTCTCGCGCCGGAGGTGCTCTAACCATGGCCGCTGCGAAAATCCGCAAGGGTGACACGATCGTCGTTCTGTCCGGCAAGGACAAAGGCAAGACCGGTGAAGTCATTCGCGCGATGCCGAAGGATGCCAAGGTGATCGTGTCGGGCGTCAACGTCCACGCGCGTCACCGCAAGCCGACACAGCTCAACCCGCAGGGTGGGATTGAGCGCAAGGAAGCGCCGCTTCACGTTTCCAAGGTCGCGATCGCGACCGGGGACGGAAAGCCAACTCGCGTCCGCTTCGAGGAGCGCGACGGCAAGAAGGTTCGCGTCGCGGCCAAGACCGGAGAGCTGATCAATGGCTGACGAGAAATATGTCCCGCGCCTGAGGCGCGACTATGACGAGCGTATCGTCCAGGCGATGACCGAACGGTTCGGATACAAGAACCGCATGGAAGTGCCGCGGATGGAGAAGATCGTCATCAACATGGGTGTTGGTGACGCGACGCAGGACAAGAAGCGCGTCGATACGGCCGCTGCCGAGATGCAGGCGATTGCCGGTCAGAAGCCGGTGATCACCAAGGCCAAGAAGTCGATTGCGCAGTTCAAGCTGCGTGAAGGCATGCCGATCGGCTGCAAGGTCACCTTGCGGCGTGAACGCATGTACGAGTTTCTCGATCGGCTGGTCACGATCGCGCTGCCGCGCGTTCGCGACTTCCGTGGTCTCAATCCCCGTTCGTTTGACGGTCGTGGCAATTATGCGCTCGGCCTCAAGGAGCAGATCATTTTCCCCGAGGTCAATTACGACCAGATCGATCGGGTTCGGGGCATGGACATCATCATCACAACGACTGCGAAGACGGACGAAGAAGCGCGCGAATTGCTGCGCTTGTTCAACTTCCCTTTCCCAGTCGAGGAGCAGCGGCAGGCCGCTTGAGCGGTCTGCCGGATAGGAGAAGAACTTAAGTCATGGCGAAACTGAGTTCGATCAACAAGAACGAACGGCGCAAGAAGCTGGTCCAGCAGAATGCGGCAAAGTACGCGAAGCTGAAAGCGATCGCGGACGATGAATCGAAGGACGAGACGGAGCGCCTTATCGCGCGTCTGAAGATGGCTGAGCTGCCGCGTAACGGGAACCCGACACGGGTTCGCAACCGCTGCGAGCTGACGGGTCGTTCGCGCGCTTATTATCGCAAGTTCCGTTTATCGCGGATCATGCTTCGGGAGCTGGCCAACAAGGGCCTCATCCCGGGTGTGGTCAAGTCGAGCTGGTAAGGAGGATCACAAGATGGCGATGACCGATCCTCTGGGTGACATGCTCACCCGTATCCGCAACGGGCAGCAGGCGCGAAAGGACTCGATCCTCACGCCGACTTCAAAGCTGCGCACCCGGGTGCTCGATGTGCTCCAGCGCGAGGGCTATATCCGCGGCTATTCGGAAGAAGAGCTCGCCGGCCAGAAAGGCCTGCGCATCGAGCTCAAGTATTTCGAGGGGCAGCCGGCGATCCAGCATCTGGCTCGAGTTTCGAAGCCAGGGCGCCGGGTCTATTCGGCTGCACGCGAGCTTCCGCGCATCCGCAACGGGCTGGGCACGATCATCGTGTCGACTCCGCGCGGCGTGCTGTCGGACGCCGAGGCCCGCGAACAGAACGTGGGCGGCGAAGTCCTGGCGGAGGTATTCTAATGTCCCGCATCGGCAAGAAACCCATCCCAATGCCGTCGGGCGTGACCGCGTCGGTCGAGGGGCAGACGCTGACCGTGAAGGGACCCAAGGGCACCCTTTCGATGCGCATGCTCGACGATCTCGTGAAGTACGAGGTTGCCGATGGCGAGATCCGTGTCACTCCGCTCACGGACGCGCAGCGGAACCGAGCCGCGTGGGGAATGACGCGCACCAACGTCCAGAACCTCGTGACCGGCGTCACCGAGGGGTTCACCAAGGTGCTCGAGATCACCGGCGTTGGCTATCGCGCTCAGGCACAGGGCAAGAACCTGCGTCTCCAGCTCGGCTACAGCCACGACGTCAACTACCCCGTGCCCGAAGGCATCGACGTGAAGACCCCCGACCAGAACACGGTTGAAATCACCGGGATCGACAAGCAGAAAGTCGGGCAGGTCGCAGCCGAGATCCGTCGCTGGCGCAAGCCTGAGCCCTACAAGGGCAAGGGCATCAAGTACCGGGGCGAATATATCTTCCGCAAAGAAGGCAAGAAGAAGTAGCCATGGCGAGACTCTCCCTTTTCGATCGCCGCCGTCGTCGCGTCCGCACGACGCTTCGCGCGCGCGCCTCCGGCAAACCGCGTCTTTCGGTTCACCGTTCGGGCCGTCACATCTACGCCCAGGTCATCGACGACGCTGCCGGAACGACGGTTGCCTCCGCTTCGACCCTGGACAAGGACCTCAAGGGCAAGACCGGCGCCACCAAGGATAGTGCTTCGGCCGTCGGCAAAACCATTGCCGAGCGCGCCAAGGCTGCTGGTGTTTCCAAGGTCGTGTTCGACCGCGGGGGCTTCCTGTTCCATGGCCGGGTCAAGGCCCTCGCCGACGCTGCCCGCGAAGGCGGACTGGAGTTTTAAATGGCTGACGAAAACCAGACCAACGAAATCAACACGGATCCGCAGGAGGTCGTTCAGACCGCTGATGCGGCGCCGGCGCAGCCCGAGGAGCAGCGTGCTCCGCGCGGTCGGCGTGGGCGTGGCGGCGACCGCGATGGCGGCCGCGGGGGCCGTGGCCGCCGCGACGATCGTCGTAACCGAGGCGGTGACGATGACGGTGGCGAAGAACTCATCGAGAAGCTCGTCCACATCAATCGCGTTTCAAAGACCGTAAAGGGCGGCAAGCGGTTCGGCTTTGCTGCGCTCGTGGTTGTCGGTGACGGCAAGGGACGGGCCGGCTTCGGTCATGGCAAGGCGCGCGAAGTTCCCGAAGCAATCAGCAAGGCGACGGCGTCGGCCAAGAAGGCGATGATCCGCGTTCCGCTTCGCGATGGACGCACGCTCCACCATGACGGCAAGGGCCATTTCGGTGCGGGCCGGGTTACAATCCGTTCCGCTCCTTCGGGAACCGGCATCATCGCCGGCGGTCCGATGCGCGCCATCTTCGAGAGCCTCGGGGTGGCCGACGTTGTGACGAAGTCCGTTGGGACGTCGAACCCCTACAACATGATCCGGGCGACCTTCGAGGCGCTGAAGGAACAGTCGAGCCCGCGCGCCGTATCACAGCGTCGTGGCAAGAAGGTCGCCGACCTGCTCGGCCGCGGCGGGGCAAGCACTGCCGAAGCCGAGGCCCAGGCTGAAGCGATTGCGGAGTAGTTAAGAATGGCGAAGATCAGGATTACCCAGACCGGATCGCCTATCCGTCGCGACAAGACGCAGCGGGCGACGTTGGTCGGCCTTGGCCTCAACAAGCTGCATCGCAGCGTTGAAGTCGAGGGCACTCCCGAAGTTCTCGGGCAGGTCCGCAAGGTGCAGCACCTGCTGACGGTCGAAGAAGAGGCCTAGGTCGTTTGTCCCGGCGTTGCGCCGGGAGCCCGCTCCTTTCTTCTGCGCGGGCCAATAAAGCAGAAGAAGCGGTTCTCCTGATTTGAACAGGGGTAACGGGCGGAGGACTTTTCTCCGCCTTTGCGCGACAAAAGCGAAAGCGAGTGCAGGAACATGAAGCTGAACGAAATTCGTGACAACCAAGGGGCGCGCAAGGGCCGTGTCCGCGTGGGCCGCGGCATCGGGTCGGGGCTCGGAAAGACCGCGGGTCGTGGTCAGAAGGGACTGAAGTCCCGTTCGGGCTCGACCGTCAACGGTTTCGAGGGCGGTCAGATGCCGCTCCACATGCGCCTGCCGAAGCGCGGCTTCAACAATATCTTCGCGCGCGATTATGCCGAGGTGAATGTCGGCGCGATCCAGAAAGCGATCGATGCCGGAAAGCTCGAGGCCAAGGGAACGCTCGACCATGACGCGCTGAAAGCCGCTGGCCTCGCGCGTGGCGGCAAGGACGGGGTACGACTGCTTGGCAAGGGCGAGCTCAAGTCCAAGCTTGCACTTCGTGTTGCTGGTGTCTCCAAGGGCGCCCGTGAGGCAATCGAGAAGGCTGGTGGTTCGGTCGAAGTCATCGAGCGCAAAAATCCCGCCGAGCTTGCTGCCGCGAAGAAGGGCTCGCGCAAGGCTGCTGTTGCCAAGGCCTGAGGGGCCTTAGACAAGCGGCCAAGAGCCACTATATCGGCGGCGGGGAGGCTTCTGGCCTTATCGCCGCCGTTTGTTTTTCCGGGGAATTTCTAGTCGATGGCATCCGCAGCCGAACAACTCGCCTCCAGCATCTCGCTCGCCAACTTCCAGAAGGCGACCGAGCTTAAGAAAAGGCTGTGGTTCACGATCGGCGCGCTGATCCTGTTCCGCCTGCTCTCGTTCGTGCCCGTTCCGGGCATCGACCCCGTCGCAATGAGCGCGCTCTATCAGACGCAGAGCGGCGGCATTCTCGACGTTTTCAATACCTTTTCGGGTGGCGCGCTGTCGCGCTTCTCGATCGTCGCCCTGGGCGTCATGCCCTACATCACGGCGTCGATCGTCATTCAGCTTGGAGCGACGCTCTATGGGCCCTGGCAGACCCTGAGAAAAGAAGGTGAGACCGGGCGCAAGAAGCTCAATCAGTATACGCGCTATCTGACGGTCGCGATTACCCTAGTTCAGGGCTACCTCGCGGTTCGCGGCCTTGAGTCCCAGACGCTCCGCCAGGGCATTCAGGCCGTGGTCCAACCCGGCGTCCTGTTCGAACTTGCAGGAACCGTCAGCCTCGTCGGCGGGACGTTGTTCCTGATGTGGATCGGTGAGCAGATCACAAGCCGCGGCATCGGGAACGGCGTGTCGCTCATCATCATGGCCGGGATCGTCGCGCGGTTGCCGCAGGGGGTTGGGCAACTTCTCGAAGGCGGACGCACGGGGTCGCTGAACGGCATCGTGGTCGTCGGCATCATCGTGCTGACGATCGCGCTGATCCTCTTCATCTGCTTCATGGAACGGGCGCAGCGTCGTGTCCTTATCCAGTATCCCAAGCGCCAGACGGCGCGCGGCATGCAGCAAGAACGCTCGCACTTGCCGATCAAGCTCAACACGGCAGGCGTTATTCCGCCGATCTTCGCTTCCTCGCTCCTGCTTATGCCGCTCACGGTTCTGCAATGGGCCGGCAATCGGGCGAGCGCGGGCGGAAGCACCAGCGACTGGCTGATCACGATCAGCACGTTCCTGCAGCACGGCTCAGTGCCCTACGAGATGCTCTACGTCAGCGGGATCATCTTCTTCACGTTCTTCTACACGGCGGTGCAGTTCAACAGTGAGGAAACCGCGGACAACCTGAAGCGTCACGGCGGGTTCATCCCGGGCATCCGGCCGGGCAAGGCAACCGAACATTATTTTGATTATCTGCTCAACCGGATCACGGTTGTCGGTGCCGTATACCTTGCACTGATCTGCGTGATCCCGGATCTCGCGGCCGGATCTGCAGGACTGACGAACCTGCGCCTTGGCGGCACGAGCTTGCTGATTGTTGTAAACGTCACGATGGATACGGTCAGCCAAATTCAAAGCCATCTGATCGCTCACCAGTACGGTGATCTTATCAAGAAGGCCAAACTCAAGACGGCGCCGCGCCGGCGCTAGCGTTTCAGTCGGCGAACAGGGAGAGAGCGCCGGAATGCTGAACATCATCCTGTTGGGCCCGCCGGGTGCGGGCAAGGGTACTCAGGCAGGCCGCCTGCAGGTCGAGCGCGGAATGATCCAGCTGTCGACCGGAGACATGCTTCGTGAAGCCGTAGCGGCCGGAACTCCGGTCGGGCTCAAGGCCAAGGAAGTGATGGAACGGGGCGAACTCGTGAGCGACGCGATCGTCAGCGCGCTTATTGGCGAGCGGCTCGACGGTGCGGCGGAGAGCGGCGCCATCTTCGATGGCTTCCCGCGGACCAAGCACCAGGCTGAAGCGCTCGAAATCCTCCTTGGCGAGCGCGGGCGCAAGCTTGACCATGTCATTGAGCTCGCCGTGGACGACGAGGCTCTCGTCACGCGCATTACCGGCCGGTTCACATGCGCCAAGTGCGGCACGGGCTATCACGACACGTTTCGGCCGACCAAAGTGAAGGGCGTGTGCGACCTTTGCGGTTCAAACGAGTTCAAGCGCCGTCCCGATGACAATGAGCAGACCGTGCGCACGCGCATGCAAGAGTATCGCGCGAAAACGGCACCAATCCTGCCTTACTATGCCGCGAAGGGACTGGTTCGGCGCGTTGACGGCATGGCCGATGTCGATGAAGTCGCGCGGCAGATTGCGGCCATTCTGGACGGCACCTCCTAGAAAGCGCATCCTGCTTCGCACGGAAGGAGGGGGCATGCGGTTCATCGTCCTGATCGCGGCGTTCGCGCTTTCAACGCCGGCCTCGGCGGAGGTCGTCTCAGCATCGCCGACCGGATTTGAGGTTCGCGAGACCATCCCACTCGTGGTCCCACCGGAGGCGGCTTACGAAGCATTCGCCAGCATCGGTGAGTGGTGGGATCCGCAGCACACGTACAGCGGCGACTCCGCCAACCTCAGCTTGGCGCTCACACCGGGCGGCTGCTTTTGCGAACGCATTCCCAAGACCGGCGGTGGGATCGAGCACCTTCGGGTCGCCTACATCGAGCCCGGCAAGCGCATCATATTGACGGGCGCGCTGGGCCCTCTCCTTTACGAAGCCGTGAATGGGGTCATGGATGTCGAGGTCAAGACGATCGCGGGAGGTTCGCAGGTAACGCTCGATTACAAGGCGTCAGGTTTCGCCAGGGGCGGAGCCGACAAGCTTGCCGCCCCCGTCGATGAGGTCTTGTCGACGCAGATGAAGCGTCTGAGGACCTTCGCCGCGGCGCGGCCCAGGACTTAGTCGCGTTCGAGGGTAACAAAGCGGAACGGGGGTTTCCCGTCCGCAGCCGGATGATCTTCACGGAAACGCTCGCGCCAGCTCCCCGCAGAGCGTGGATCGTCGATCGTGGTATCACCTCGAACCTCTTCGAGGACCTCCGTCAACTCGATGCGATCGGCAAGCGGGAGGAAAACTTCGAAGATATCAGCGCCGCCTATGACTGAAATGGGCGATGGGCCGGCCCGCTGAATGGCGTCAGCGGGATCGTGTGCCACTTCTGCTCCCTCGGCTTGCCAGACCGGATCGCGTGTCAGCACGATGTGCCGGCGCCCCGGGAGAAGGCCTGGCAGGCTCTCGAATGTCCTGCGGCCCATCACCATCGCTGTTCCCATTGTCAGCGCCTTGAACCGTTTAAGGTCGGCAGGAAGGTGCCACGGCAGTTTCCCGTCGCGCCCGATTACCCCGTTTTGCGCGCGCGCTACGACAAGCGTGACTGTTGACCGATTCATCACCCCCGTTTGCCGGTGTCGCGCGGTCCTGCCAAGCGCGCTAAAGCGCACCCATGAATAAGGGCGCTGCGCATTTCATCGAAGCAGTCTGTGACCGGTTGGGATCCAAGGCAGTGACCACCGATCCAGGAGAGATCGCCCCGTGGGTAACGGATTGGCGGGGCCGGGTGCACGGCGCTTCGCCGGCGATGATCGCTCCAGGTTCGACGGCTGAAGTTGCCGAGCTTGTAAAACTCGCGGCAGAGCATCGCGTGCCGCTGGTTCCCCAGGGCGGTAATACGGGCATGGCGGCCGGGGCGACGCCGCCGGCAGATGGGAGTGCCATTCTACTGTCGATGCGCCGGATGAACCGCATCCGCTCGATCGATCGCGAGAATCATCTCGCGATTGCCGAGGCCGGAGTGATTCTCGCGACGTTGCACGAAGCAGCACATGAGATCGGCCTGCGCTTTCCGCTAACCCTTGGGGCACGCGGAAGCTGCACCATCGGTGGACTGACATCCACTAATGCGGGGGGCACGCAGGTCCTCAGGTTCGGGACAATGCGTTCGCTCGTGGCCGGAATCGAAGCGGTGCTTCCGGATGGCTCCATCCACGATGGCCTCTCGGGCTTGAAGAAGGACAATCGCGGATACAGCCTCGACCAGCTGCTGATCGGAGCCGAGGGAACCCTTGGTGTCGTGACGGCTGTTGCGCTGAAGCTCATACCGGCGATCGCTGAGCGTGTCGTCGCCTGGGCTGGTGTTCAAAGTCCCGCGCGGGCTCTCGACCTCCTGCGGTTCCTTGAAGCGCGGACGGCGACGATTGAGGGTTTCGAGTTGGTGCCGCATGACAGCCTTCAGCTCGTCTTGAAGCACATTCCTGGCACGCGCGCGCCGCTTGAGGGAATGCATGACTGGCATGTGCTTATCGAGGCCGCCAGCGCCACGGCCGGTTCGGGGCTTTCGTCGACAATGGAGGAGCTCCTCGGCGCCGCGCTCGAGGAGGGTATCCTATCGGACGCGGCAATTGCCGCCAGTGACTTTCAGGCGGAAGCTTTCTGGAAGATCCGTGACTCCATCTCGGAAGCCGAACGGGCGGAGGGACAGACACTGGCGCACGACATTTCCGTGCCGGTTTCCGAAATGCCTCGTTTCCTTGTCGACGCTGCCGCGAAGGTCGAAGAAGCGTTTCCCGGCGTAAGCGCCAGCGGCTTTGGCCATCTTGGTGATGGCAATATCCATTTTCACGTGCGTGCTGGGAGTCGCTCGGGGGCGCATTGGTATGAAACTGAAGGTAATGCGATCACGCGACTGGTGGATGATCTCGTGACCGCTGCCAAAGGCTCCATCTCCGCGGAGCACGGCATTGGTCAGTTGAAGCGGACCGAACTCGCACGCCTTGCCCCGCCGGCGCGGATCCACGCGCTTCGGGCGATCAAGCAGGCCCTTGATCCAATGGGGATTATGAATCCGGGCAAGCTCGTACCTTAAAGCGAATTCATTTGCTCCTGGCGCAAAAGCTGCAAGCGCACGCGCGAGGAGTAACAATGGTTGAACCCGCAGACGCAAAAGAACTGATCGACGAAGCGATTGAGGAGGCGGAGCGCGTCGATCGAGCCGAGCGCAAGCTCGAGAAGCGCTTCAGGGATCGAGTATCGATCCTTGTGGGGCTGTTTGCCGTTCTCCTGGCAATCATCCACGTTGCTGCAGCGAGCAATGCTCGGGAGAGCTTGCTCAAGACGGTCAATGCTTCCGACACCTACAATTACATGGAAGCGAAGATCATCCGGGAATCACTGCTTAAGAGCCTTGCAGAGACACCGGCGCTGAGTGCCGCCGCGCATCAGAACATGCTGAAGGAAGCTGCTCGGCTGCGTAATCCGGACAAAGCCGGCCACGGCATCGTGCAGCTTCAGCAGAAAGCCGACGAACTGCGGAGCGATGGAGAGCAAGCGTCGCGCAAGGGCGAGTGGTATGAATTCGCCGAGACAGCGATGCAGGTGGCGATCGTGCTTCTCTCGATCGCTCTTGTCGCGCGTTCGTGGGCAATCGTCGGCGGAGCCGTCTCGCTCGCAACAATCGGGGTGGTCCTGGCGGTCGCCACTGCGACCGGACTGCTACGGTAAGACGGAAGCGGGATCGGGCGCTGCCATGACCGGCAGCGCCACTTCTCAATCAAGAATTTACCCATTCGCTTTAAGTCGCTGACTATGGACGAAAGCAGCGTCACGCAGAATCGGCGCTCTAACCGCTCACCAGTCTTGCTGAGCGCGAGGATCGAAGTTGACGGGGCGGAAGTCCCGGTCGTCCTGCGCAACCTCTCGAGCGAAGGGGCGCTGATCGAAGGCTCGAACTTCCCCGAGGAAGGCGCGTCGACCAAATTCCGTCGCAACGAACTCACCGTAAACGGACGTATCGTCTGGGTCGAAGGGCGTTATGCCGGGATATTGTTCGATCGCGAGCTGAACCGGGAGGAGCTGTTGTGTCATGTGCCAAAGCCCCGGCAGCGGATCGAGTCACCCTTCCGGCGTCCGGGACTTGCCTGTGCCCCGCTGAGCGACTCCGATCGGAAGATGATCCAGATGTGGGGAATGCCAGGACTGGCTCGCGAGGCCTGAACCGGTACGACGCAGACCAGGGGCCGCTCTAATCGTCCGAACTTGAAGCCTATCGTTCTTCCCTAAGCTCGGTGCGATCCGTCAGGGCTTCGGCTCTACGATCCGTGAATTGGCGCGTTTATCCGCGAAGATGAAGCATAAGGGCGGTCAGCGTCCGAAGAGCGCGATCAAACAATCGAATTACACCATGCGAATAAGTTTCGAACCTCCAGAAGGCGAACCTAGTCTTCAGGCGTCATGGCCATGACATCATCAAGAGGAGAAATGCCATGGAACGTGAATATGACGACGTAATTGAGCTCGGTGCCGTCAGTGTCGAGACAAAGGGCCTTACCGCTGGGAAGGACGACCACCAGGTTGGCCTTATCCCGTTTGCCGGCCTCGACGACGAGTAAGCTAAATAGCGTGCGCCCGCACTGACGCGGGCGCACGTTTTACGACGAGGGAATTTCACGATTTCGGTTGCACCAGGCACTCCCCCGCGCGCTCGCGCGGCGGACCCGTTTTCGGACGCCCGTCCTTTTGCAATCAGCGACCGAGCCGAACATTCGAACTATCGGCAGTTTATAAGCTTCATATACCGGCGATGCCCGAGCACCCTTCTCCAGTCATGGCCATGACGTCATGAAAAGGAGAAGCAACAATGAACGTCGAACTCGAACATGATGATCTGATCGATCTTGGCACGGCGAGCGTCGAAACCAGGGGCAGTCCGGTCGGGATGGATGATTCACAAGGGGGCCGCAACCCGTTCCCGGGACTGAGCGAGGAGTGAGCGTCAAGGCGTGCGCCCGATTGAGATCGGGCGCACGCAACCATGGGCTGCAATCATGTTCTTTGAGCTACGCGATAATCTTCATTGGTGCGTTTCCGGCGGGCGTGCCGTCTTCCTGGATGTCGCTGCCGACCGCTACTTCTGTCTGTCCGATGCGGCCAACCAAGCATTCCTGAGCCTCGCGGCTGGAATTACGCAGCCGAACAATTCATTGCTTCTGCAAAGCCTGGTGGCGCGCGGCATGCTGGTCGATGCGGGTCATGAAACGCGTATCCAGTCTCCACCTAAAATCGAGGAACCGGCGTGTGATTTCATCGCCGATCCGTTCAGCGGCGGCAGCGGACTTCACGTCGCGCGAGCACTTCTTTCGGAACTACGTTTGACCTGGGTTCTTCGCACGCGGTCCTTCGAGAGGGTGCTCAAAACCGTTGAAAGCGACAATGGTCAGCGCCGCCGATCCCCGACAAGCTCGAGCCGAATGATCCGAGCGATCGTTGCCGGTTCGGCTGCTGCTGCGTTCGTAACGCGAAGCCACGATCGGTGCCTTGTACGTGCCTGTGCCGTCTATTCAATGTGCCGCAAGCACGGTTCCAAGCCGAAGCTGGTTTTTGGGGTGATCGCGCACCCGTTCGCGGCACATTGCTGGGTTCAACTTGGAAGCTCCGTACTGGTCGGTGGCTATGAACAGGCTCGGCTCTACACGCCGATCCTCGTCCTCGAATGAGCCCGCGTTATCTCCTCGTGGTTGGCGGTGACCGCCTGAATCGGACTGAGCTTGCGCGGCGGCTTTGCCAAAGCACGGGGTTGGAGATCGCATCTTCCAATCCGTCGTTCGTTGCCTTGGTCAATCCGGGCTGTCCATGCATTGCGATTGCGGATGGGGGCTGCGTTTTGGGGTCTCTATTTCGTCGGCAAGGGCTTGTTCAGCCGCTGACTTCCCTAAGTGCGCGTGAGGCCGCGACCGCGAAGGCATCTGGCGGCTTCACGTTGCCGAGCAACTTTTGGGGCGGCTATATTGCCGCCGTCGCGGGCCCCGATGCGGTCAATGTTCTGCGCGACGCGTCGGGTACATTTCCTTGTTATCACGCAAAGGTTGGCTGCTTCGAAATCTTCGCATCCGACGCTGAGCTCCTGGTTGCAAGCGGCGTCCGGGCGACCATCGATTTCGAAGAGGTGGGCCGCCAGCTCTTCCGGGCGTTCGTTCCGTCGCCGGCTACCGCTCTTCGTGAGATTCGCGAATTGCTCGCGGGCTTCGTTCTTCAAATTCCCGCGCTGGATGCGCGTTCGCAGGCTTGCTGGTCGCCCTGGGACCATGTTGGCGATCCAGACCCTGATCCGGAAACCACAGCAAAGCACTTGGCGTGCGTCGTTCGCCGTTGCGTTCGCGGATGGGCCTCGAGAAGCGGTCGGATATTGCTCAGCGTTTCAGGCGGCCTAGATTCCTCGATCATCGCGGCATGTCTTGCCCAAGGCCGCTTGGACGCGGTTTGCCTCACCATGTTCGCCGACGATCCGGCTGGCGACGAGCGCCCATTTGCTCGCGCCTTGTGCAATCACCTTGGTCTGCGGCTTGTCGAGCGCCCGTATCGGCTCGAGGACATCGACATCACAGAAGCCCTGGGCGCGCACCTGCCAAGGCCGCGGGACCGTACACAGGCCAACGCCTATGAGCGTGTCCACCTCGAAGTCGCGGAAGAACTTGGCGCTGACGCCTTCATGACTGGCAATGGCGGCGATAATGTCTTTGGATATTCTCAATCGGCGGCACCAATTGCTGACCGCTACCTAAGCGAGGGGCTGGGACGGGGGCTAGCGCGATCCTTGTTTGATGTCTGTGAGCAGACCGGCTGCAGCGTATTCGATGCGGCAAAAAAGGCTTGGCGATTGACCCGCGGTTCACCCGCTCACCCGATAAAGCCCAATCCGCTCTTCCTTGATCCCGACTTTCTCGCTTCGCTTGGAGGGGAAGTACTTCTTCATCCGTGGCTTGATGCGCCGCCAGGCGCCCGACCCGGAAAGGCAGCGCATATTTCAGCAATCTTGCGTGCCCAGCCAAACCTCGAGGCGAGCCGCGGGTATCGCTTGCCGGTGTTTAGCCCGTTGATGTCACAACCAATCGTCGAAACCTGCCTCCAAATCCCCACATGGGAATGGCGAGCGGGTGGGCGAGATCGCGCGGTTGCACGGCGTGCTTTCGCCAGCGATCTGCCGCCCGCCATCCTTAACCGGCGGGTCAAGGGAACACCGAGCCGCTTTGCCGCGAGGCTGCTCGACCATTTCCGAAGTTCTATCCGCGAACGATTGCTGGGCGGCCGGCTCGCGAGGCATCGCATCATCGATAAATTGGCCTTGGAGCGCCAACTTTTGGGCGAGCGTCCGGTGCCCGACCTCGAACGCGTGCGCATTCTCGAACTGGTCAATGTGGAAGCGTGGCTCGATCATTGGGCAATTCGGGGGGAAGCGCCCGAACCAGCGGAAACGCACATCAAATCGGTTGCCCATGACCGCCGTCTTTCTTCAAGCGATCCCATTCCTTGAGCTCCACTTGCCGGTCGGGTGCAGCCGAGCGGATCCCGCGCAGCCAATAGTCGAACCAGTCAAGTGAGCGCCGATAGGTGGCAAGCCGGTGCGCGGGCTGCCATCGGACATGGTATTCGTCGGGGTAGACAAACATGTCGATCGGCACGCCCGCCTCACGGAGCGCCGTAAAGGTCTCAAGCGCGGTAAGAAATTCCTCCTCCGACGCATTCACCAACATTGGCGTCGAAATACGATGTGCGTTCGCTTCTAGTGACATGTCCTTCCAGAAGGGATCATCGCGCCCGAGAATTCCTGGATAACCTTCGTCGCGGAAATGCTTGGCAGCGGACGGGCCGACATACGCCTCGAATATCGGATCCCAACAGCAGCTGCTGAGGGCGGCGGCCGCGAAAAGCGAGCTATGGCTGAGCTCCCATTCGACCGAGCTTGAGCCATCACTGAGACCGGTAATGCCGACGCGCTTGGGATCCGCGATGCCACGATCGACCAGGATCTTCACTCCAGTCTCGATCGAGGATTGCAGGTTCTTCCGGTAGGCGAAATTCTCGAGGTCGAGGCGGCCGGAATCCGCGAAATTTTTCGCTCCGAGCTTATCCGTCGAAAAGTGCGGATGCGAGTAGCTGAGAACGGCATAGCCCCGGTTTGCGAAGGCCTGGATGGGATATTCGTCACCCGTTCCGCCACGGAGGAAGCCCCGAGTATCATATTGAACGACCACCAGCGGGTACGTCTCGCCGGGCCGGTAACCGACGGGGAAGACCAGATCGCCGATGGTCTCGAGTCCGAACTTGTTACGCCAGTGGAGCCGCTCCGTCTTTCCAAGTGTCAGGTGGCCAAATTCCGGATTTGGATCGAACAGGGTTTCTCGACTTCCGGTAGCCGGGTCGAGCCTCACCAGCCGTCGCGGCTCAAGCGAGGAATCGACAAGGCAGAGCAGGAACTTGCCGGTGGGAGCGCAACTCGAGAGAATATCGTCCGTCCCTTGAGTTCGACGGACTTGGCCGCTGCCGAGGTCCCAATCGTAAATACCGGTGGAGGCTTGGGCCCATCCTTCTGGCCGGAAAAATCCAACGTGATTTTTCGTCGCCATGCGCCACGGAGACATGGCCCCTTCGCAAGCCGGCGCCATGCAGGACACGGTCGCGCCATTTAGTGCTCGTGCATGAAACGATCCGGGTTGGGCGCCGCCCATGAGATTGGTGACTGAAATCTCAAGCCCTTCACCTCCCACGACTGCCGGTTGGCCAGCTACGCCGATGATCTGATGGTCAGTGGCTACGCGCGCGGCTTCCTCAGGTCGTGCCGCGCGGACGTCGCCCGTGGCGAGGTCAAGTACCGTAGCCTGTCGCGCGACGGGCGCTCGTGGAAGCGGTCGTTTCGCGATCAGCGGTACGAAACGGTCGTCATAATGCCAGCCGTTCAGCCCTTCCGTCGCATTTTCGCGTTGCTGGCGCTCCATGTCCGGGTGCGTGGCGTAGATGATGCTCGAGCCACCTTCGCCGATTGCAAAGTCGACAATGTCCAGTTCCGAATGCGTGAGAGGTGCGCTTCCGCTACCGTCGGCGAACGCACGCCACACCTGGTTCACGCCGTTCACCCGTTTCAGGAAAGCGATCCACCGGCCATCCGGGGACCAGCGCGGCGTAATGACCCTCATCACTCCCAAGGGAAAACCCGCAATTCCGCGAAAGTTGTCGAAGGTCCAAAGGATCGGCTCGCCGCCTTGATCGACGATTTGCGGGGCAGCCTTCCGCGTGACGTCGACAAGCACCATCGCGAGACAATAGCTGTTCCGCTGGGGGTCGGCCTGCCGCAGCTGAAACGCCGCCCAGCGACCGTTGGGCGACGTGCTGAAGAACGGCTCCGCGAACGTCTCGGGCTCGACCGGCCCGATATCCCGAAGCCGCACGAGGTCCTCGGGATTTAGCGGCCGCTTGCCGGCGGCCGGAGTTCGGGTTGGGTTTGGAAGGATCGTGCCGCACTGGGCGGACGGGGACGCCTGGGCATACGCAATTGTCGACAGCACCGCAGCGGGCAGGGCCATCAAAACGGCGAGCTTGCCCATTACCAGATTTTCCGGATCGAAGCGCCAAGGAAGCGACCGACTGGTGACTCATTGGTCGAATCGAACGGTGCCGCTTCCGGAAAGCTATTGCGAAGAAAGTGCGGCTTCTGGTCCAGAACGTTGAGCGCCGAAAGTCTGAGCTCGATATTGCGGAATGCACCCGCCTGAGCGCTCGTCTGAACGCTGGTGCTGAGGTCCAGCGTCGTGAAGGACCCGATGCGTTCCATGGTCGGAAATTGGTTGTCGATCGTCGAACCGACGTAATTCACGAAGGCCGACACCTCGATCGGCTTTTGTCCCCACACGGCGCCTGCATGTCCACGCCAGTGCGGCGGATGAAAGACCGTGCCGGCAAGCGGGAAGATCGGCTGGTTCGGTGCGAGTTGCTGGTTGCTGTTGAGGTAGCTCGCCGCGCCCGTGAGCTGCAGTTTACCCGCCTGACCAAGCTCGATGCGGTAATCGGCATTCAGGTCGACTCCCCGGATGCGCTGCCGTTCCGTGTTGCGGATTGCCGCGTCGATGATGGCTCCGACGTTCGACGGGTCGAATGGACCACCGGTCTCGTTGACGAGGCCGCCGGGCAGCGTTGCGATCAGCGCGTTCACCTGCGCCGCCGAGGGATTATAGGTGATGAGATCGTTGAAGAGCGGATTGAAGAGAGACGTGAGCCCGCTTGTGAACGGACTGGCGATCCGGTCGCGGTAGTCGATGTCGAAGTACGTCGCGCTGATATCGAAGCCTCGAATGAAACGCGGCCGCGCTTCAGCGGTGACCGACCAGGTTGTCGCGCGTTCGGGTCTCAAGTTGGGCGCGCTTCCCTCGATGAGAAGGACCGTTGATCTTGCCGGTTGCGGCGGCGGCGTAAAGATGAACCCAGGAACGAGGTCGCCCTCTTCAATCTCATTGACCTGCAAGAGGGTCGGAATCTTGAACGACTTGCCCCACGTCGCGCGAAACGTCAGATCTTGGGCTGGCTGGTAAATAACCCCAACTTTCGGGGTGGTGACTGCAGCGATCCGGTTCCAGTGCTCATAGCGAAGGGCTCCACTGACCGAGAGCCGCTGAACGAGCGGAACGTTGAGCTCGGGACTGACCAGGGGGAGCGACAGTTCGCCGTAGGCATATTGGACATTTCGGCTCTCGGTAAAATTCTTGAATGTGATGTTCTGCGGACTTGTGAGGGTCACGAAGCGTTCGTGAAGCGAGATCTTCCGGGCGCCGCCTCCGACAGCCAGGCGCGCTTCCCCTCCCGGAAGAGCGATCAGGGGGCCTTCCGCATTGGTTTCCGCGCCCTCGAGCTGATCGTCGTGCAGCAGATGCACATGTCGAGGAACGCCCTGCGAGAAATTATCCGAGTCAAGAAGCGTCCGGCTGCCTGCACCGGTTACACTAAGGGATGTCTCCCAGCGGCCCAGATCAACACGAAGTTTCGGAGTGACCGCGAAGGACAGTACGTGTGGACGAGACACCAGCCCGTCGACGTGGACATCTTCGGTCTGGAGAAACGGATTTTGGAGGAGCGATCGGCGGTCCATCACATAGCCCTCCGCCTCGAGAGCAACGCCTGGGCCAAACTCCTGGTGGGCGTTGAGCACCGCACTAAACTGCCGGTTGCGGTCCGTCAGGGTCAGCGAGGGGTCGACCGTTCGTGTATAGTCGCGTTGGCCGGCAAAAATGGGGGTCGCGCTGCTCTCGTCGAGCGCGAGCATGAACCCGCCTGAAGACCAGCGGTGGCCGCTGACAAGGCTGAACTCTTGCTGTGTGTTGCCGCCCTCCGTTGAGCCCCCGACGCGCGCAGTAGCTTCGAGACCCTCATAGTCGGGACGCAAAATGATGTTCGCAACGCCCGCCACGGCGTCGGAACCGTAGAGTGCGGATGCGCCGTCACTGACAACTTCGATGCGATCGATTGCACCCAACGGAATTGCCGAGATGTCGATGCCTTGGTTCACGGTATCGTAGGAGAGCCGATGTCCGTTGAGGAGCGTAAGGGTAGCGTCGGGTCCCAGACCGCGAAGGTTAAGCGTTGCCGAGTTGTTGAGGTTCTGCTGCCCGCCCTGTTCGCCGCCGCCCGCGATTCCTCGATTCTGCCCGCCGCTGTAATTCTGCGGAAGAAAGCGAGTGAAATCGGCGAGATCGTTGATCCCGGCTTGCTCAAGTTCACGGCGCGTCGAGACAGTGACCGGCGACGCGGAGCCGGCGCCCCTGATGCGCGAGCCGGTTATGGTGATTGCCGCATCTCCTGCAGGAGATGTGTGATGCTGCGGAGCAATTGATGTCCGCATCCGGACAATCGCGGCGCCCGAGCTATATTCGACGACGAGGTTACTGCCCGCAAGGGCGGCGCGGATCGCTTCGTCGAGCGTATAGCGACCATGCACGGCGGGAGCGCTAAGCCCGCGAACATCGTCAGAGGAAAACAGGATTTCTCGTCCGGACGTCCGCGCGATCGCCTTCAAGATCTGCCCAAGGTCTTGGGCAGGAAGGTCGTACATGATCGTCGCGTTGGTTTGCGTTGCCGCAGGTTGGGCGATCGTCGCCGAGCTCGAAATCAGTGCCGCACTCGCAAGCAAGGCTGTCGGAAAACCTGAATTCCACCGCATAATCTCTCCCCTGGTCGCCAGCCAACAGCGGCTGGGCCACGAAAGATTGACGCAGCGGAACGCCGAACACGGGGTGCCCACGTGAAAATATTTGCCGTATTGTCCAACGGCATGAGTTCGGGATCGCGATGGCATCCATAAGCCGAACGGCGCCGAAGCTCACGAAACGCCCCTTATGGGCAAAAGCGAATGTCGATGAGCGCGTGACGTCTTGTAGCCCGATGATCGACGGTTTTGGCCGGCACGTCACGTACGTGCGCATGTCCGTGACGGATCGCTGCGACCTGCGCTGTCGCTACTGCATGGCCGAGAAGATGGACTTCCTGCCGCGCAAGGACGTCCTTAGTTTCGACGAGATTGTCGAGCTTTCGGATATTCTCATTGCGAGAGGGGTGAGGCGGATCCGCCTTACCGGTGGAGAGCCGTTGGTGCGCAAAGGAATTGAGCACCTCGTCGCGGAACTTGGGCGCCGCATTGGAAACGGCCTCGACGAATTGACGATGTCGACCAACGGAACTCAGCTTGCCCGGTTCGCGCCTGCGCTGTTCGACAGCGGCATCCGTCGGATCAACGTCAGTCTCGACAGCCGCGATCCGCAGAGGTTTCGGCACATCACCAGGTTTGGGGAGGTCGGCCAGGTACTTGAGGGAATTAAGGCAGCGGCCGCATCGGGGCTACGGGTCAAGATCAACATGGTTGCCCTTAAAGGCCTTAACGAGGACGAGATCGGCCCCATGCTTCGCTGGTGCTGCAGTGAGGGTCATGATCTGACGCTGATTGAGACGATGCCCCTTGGAGAGGTGGAGCAAGATCGAACCGAGCACTACTTGCCGCTGAGTGTGGTGAAGGCGCGGATGGAGCGAGAGTTCCAGCTGACATCTTCGGCCGTCAGAACGGGCGGGCCAGCCCGCTATTACGAGGTCGACGGACTGGATGTCCGGCTCGGCCTAATCACTCCCCTGACCCACAATTTCTGCAACGGGTGCAACCGCATCAGAATTGCCGCGACAGGAACGGTCTTTGGCTGTCTCGGGCATGATCAGAAAGTCGGATTGCGCGAGTTCCTGCGTCGTGGAGGCGCGAGCGCGGTCAACGAAGCCTTGGACCGGCTGGTGGCCGGTAAGCCCAGGGGCCACGATTTCCAGATTGAAGATACAAGACCCGCCGTGCGTCGACATATGAGTGTTACGGGCGGCTGAACTCGAAACGTGAACCTTGCCGTGAAGAGCGACGGCCTTGCACGTTCTCTACAGGATCAAAGGCGCTAATCGACGGGTCTACGCACCTTGCCAAATAGGATCACTGGGGCGCCGCGCTCTTCCAAATTCCTTTTCAAACAGCATTAGGGAGGATCATGGACGCCTCGACCGTAAGCGCGCTGGCGTTGCTGTTTGCTCTGGGTGCAGCGCTTTACTCAAGCGTCGGGCACGGCGGCGCGTCGGCTTACATTGCGGCGATGGCCTTCTATTCCATCGCTCCCGCAACGATGAAACCAACGGCTCTTGCACTGAACCTGCTCGTCGCCGGCTTCGGAGCGTTTCGATATTGGCAACGCGGGCTGACAAACTGGCGGCTCGTCGTTGCGTTCGCCGCAACGGCAACCCCCGCCGCCTTCATCGGCGGCGGAATCCACTTGCCGGCAATTTACTACAAACCACTTGTCGGAACCCTCTTGTGGCTCGCGGCCGCGCGCCTGCTCTGGCAGCCAAAATTCCTTGCGGAGCGAGAGGTTCATGCGCCGGCTCTTTCGTTGACGCTCCCGGTCGGCGCGGTGCTGGGGCTCTTAGCCGGCCTCACGGGCACAGGGGGTGGCATCTTTCTCAGCCCGTTCATCATTCTCAACGCATGGGAGGAGCCGCGGCGTACGTCGGGGGTCGTCGCAGCTTTCATCTTCTTGAATTCCGTTGCCGGACTTGCCGGTAACTTCGCGTCGGTCGGGCAACTGCCGCAGGAACTGCCGCTTTTTCTCGCAGCCGTCGCGGCGGGTGCGCTCCTCGGGACATGGCTCGGCGTCGAGCGGCTCCCGCGACCCTGGCTGCTAAGAGCGCTCGGCCTTGTGCTTATTGTCGCCGGTGCGAAACTGCTTTTCACCTGATCAGCAGGGTGATGGGCATAGTCATGGAGCGCAGGGTGGATCAGCGACCGAGACGTTCCTGGACATGGTGCGAGCCAGACTTGCCCGCGCCGCTGCCGGGCCGATAGTCAAGCGCCAACCTTCGTCTACCGGGCGTGCGAAACAGCTGAACTAAAAGTCGAGTATCGGGACAATATCGCCGACTGAAAGCGCGGAGGATCTGGCCGCCTGCCGCACAAGGACATCCGCGTAGGCGAGCGCTTTCTGCGCACTGGAATCCTGGAACTTCAAAACCTCCACCGATCCGTCGCGGATTGCTGCTCGGTGGAATATCTCGCGCGCACCGGCAGCGGGAACTGCGGCGCGGAGACGAGCGGATCGCCACGCAAGCGCGCTCTCAATCGATCTCCCCCCGATCAAGGCCAACAGCGGGGCCAGGAACAACCGGGCAGTAACAAGAGCCGAAGTGGGGTTGCCGGGCAGCCCGACGATGAACCGATCTCCGACGAGCCCGAGCCAGGCCGGCTTTCCAGGCCGGATCGCGACATTCGAAAAAAGGAAATGCAGTCCATGCGCCGCGAACATGGCCTTGGCGAAATCCTTCTCTCCAACCGATGCTCCGCCCGTCACCACGATAAGGTCGGCGCTGTCGATCGCCTGTTCGGCAGCCGCCTGCATCGAGGCGACTTCGTCCTTGAGGCGAGTCGTGTCAGCCCCGATCGCCCCCCATTGTTGCGCGAGGGCCGCGACGCCGAAGGATACGCTTTCCGGTATTGCATCCGCCGTGTCGCGCGCCGTCCCCGGCTCGGCAAGCTCATCACCGGTGCTGAAGATGTGAAGACGAGGGCGCCGGAATACGGCGACTTTGTCGATGTCGGCGCCGGCTGCAGCGACGATGGCGCGGGGATGGAGGACCGTTCCCGTTGGCAGAATCTCCTCTCCGGCCGCAAAATCCGAAGCGCGTTCGCGAATGTACCGGGTAGGGCCTGGATCGAAGTCGAGGAATGCGCAGTCGTCTTGGCGGCGAACATCCTCTTGCATCACGACCTGGTTCGCCCCGCGGGGGACGGGGGCGCCCGTGAAGACTCGTACGCAGGTACCGCGTTCCACGACGCCGCTCCAAGGGGCGCCCGGGAAGGACTCACCGAGGATCGTGAGCCGCGCCGGAAACGCTTTAAGATCCTCCGCGTCAACAGCGTAACCGTCCATCGCGGAAGTATCCCGGCGCGGCGAGTCGATCTTCGCGACAACCGGTTGGGCGAGCACGAGGCCTGCCGCGCGCGCGAGCGGAACCGTCTCCATTCCAAGAGGCTTTGCAGCCGAGGAGATGAGGTGGATCGCCTCATCGAAACTGATCATGGCCGTTGCCAGGCTCCGGACGTGCCGCCGCTTTTCGACGTGACCTCGATTCCGCTGATCACCATCGTGCGGTCGATTGCCTTTAGCATGTCGAAAAGCGTGAGACATGCGACGGAGACTGCGGTCAGCGCCTCCATCTCGACGCCGGTGACGCTGTTCGTGCGCGCTTCCGACAACACCCGAAACCCCGGAATTTCTTCATCGATCTCGATCCGAACTTCGACCTTGGTCAGGGGCACGGGATGACAGAGCGGGATAAGGTCCGCCGTACGTTTTGCGGCCATTATGCCGGCAAGTTCGGCCGTCATGATCACGGATCCCTTCGGCGCCTTCCCGGCCCGAACTTCGTCAAGGGTTTCAGGCTTGCAGGAAATGCCGCCCACGGCCGTCGCGACCCGCGCCGTCGTTCCCTTGCCCGACACGTCGACCATGCGTGCGCGGCCGTTCTCGTCGAGGTGCGTCAACCGGCTCATGCGCACAATTGCCTCAGCCGCGGAATCTGCCCTGCGAGCGAGCAGGGGCGGTATCGGCTGTCGAGCTCGTGCTTCAGGATCATGTCCCAGCCGTCGCGGCAGGCGCCGGTCGAACCCGGCAGGCAGAAGATGAACGTCTGTTCGATCTGACCGGCAAAGGCACGCGATTGCATCGTCGACAGGCCGACGGTTTCAAAGCTCGCTTGGTGAAACAGCACGGCAAACCCATCCATTTCGCGTCGGAACAGAGGCTTTATCGCCTCAGGTGTGACATCGCGGGGAGCAAATCCCGTGCCACCCGTTGAGACGATCAGGTCTACGTTGGGGTCTGCAACCCAGGAATTCACCTGCGCACGGATAGCTCCGATATCATCCGGTACGATTGCCTTTCCCGCAAGTTCATGTCCCGCCGCAGTCAACCGTTCCACGAGGAGGCCGCCCGATTTGTCGGTCTCCGCAGTGCGTGTGTCCGACACCGTCAGCACGGCGATCCGGAGCGCATAGAATGAACGGCTTTCGTCTAGTCCCGCCAATGGTCAGCTCCAACGCATTCGGCAGGGTAATCCGTTTCGATAGGCTCGATCCACTGGAAACGAGCGGGCCCGACATCCTCCTTCGCGGGGGCGGCGACGATCGTCATCCGCCAGACACTGGAGCCAAGAACTCGACGCAGTCCGCCGCTCGCACCATATGGTCGTCGTCAACACGCCGACCGCCGACGTATACGTGCGTGCGCGAATTCGTGAGTACCTTTTCGGCGCGCGGATGTTCCGCAATGACGGCGGCGCGCAGTTCCGCAATCGAGCAATCCGTGACCTCGACCTCAAGTTCGCGTGCCACCACTTCCGCCAGGCATCCGTAGAACAGAACTCTCAAACTCCACCTCGATCCCGTCGACGGACGTGCTTCCATCATCAGCGACCGGGCGGTCAACCGCGCGGCACGATGGCGAAGCGAAGTTCCAACCTTTCGAGAACATCTTGCCTTCTCGAAAAGCAATCTGCTGCCTCACTGAGCGGATCGGCGATCGCTCGCTACTCAACCGGTGCGCATGCAGGGACTGGCTTCGTCACTTTGATGTCGATCGAGTGCGGGTTATATGACCGGCACTCCGGTGGGAGAAAGACCATGACCCGTGCTGGCGTGAACCGCGCTTCGTTTTTAGTGCCGCTCATCCTTTCCGGCGCCGCACTTGCGATCGTTCTCGGCAATATCGCTGCTGGAGTTCGGCCGCAGCCTGACGAGAATACGAGTGCTCATCTCTGGCAGCTGCTGATGGCTGCTCAAGTGCCGGTCATTTTCGCGTTCATTGCTACGGCTGATTGGCGGACTCGCTCATCGGCAGGCCTTCTGGCCATTCAGCTCGCGGCCTTTGCCAGCGCCTGCATTCCGGTCTGGCTTGCGGGCTATTAGGCCAGCTCATCCCATTCGCGGTCACTCGGTGACCAGTTTGGGGTCCGACGCGTTGCAGCTGAATGGGCGACCACGAAAGACGTTAAGCATCCGCCAAGCGAGTTGAACGCAGACATCAGGCGTCTTAGAAAGCCACCGTCTGAACGGGGGAATCAATGACCGATCGGGTTGAAACGGTGCAGCAACTCTATTCAGCATTTTCCAACGGAGACGCGTCGCGGCTGGGCGAGCTTCTCGCCGACACACACTGGATCGAAGCTGCAGGAATGCCCTACGGGGGGACCTATCGCGGCTTCGGCGAAATCGCTGCCAACGTGTTCGGCCCGATTGCGAACGATGTTCAAGGGTTTAGTGCAAAGCCGGACGAGATCATCCGCGCAGGCGAGGATCGAGTGCTGGCGCTCGGAACCTATCGCGGGAGCGGATCGGCCGGTGAACTCGCAACGCCTTTTGCTCACCTTTGGACGGTGAGGGATGGCCGCGTCACGAACTTCGTCCAGTATGCCGACACCCACCTCTTTCGGCAGTCGGTCGGAGCATGATTGAATGATCAGCTCTGCTGCGGTTTTCGATGAGGATGTGCGCTCGATTGGCTTTTGTCTGCATCTTGTGGATCCAGATAAAAATCTCCCGCTTGGCGTCGTTAATCCAGTCTGATCTTTGACCGCAATGTCGAATGCGCGAGCGCAGTAGGCGGGAAGAAGACATTTGGAGGACGGATCCACGGCGGACTGTTAGGCGGCGATCACGGAAGGGCATGCCAATGACAGTGGCTCACGACGCGATGGAATTGGACGCGATGAGCGCAGCGCCCGACTACCACGAAGTCCTGCTTGAGAATGACCAGGTCCGGGTACTCGATACACGCCTTGCAGCTGGCGAACGAACACCGGTTCACACGCATTGCTGGCCGGCTACCCTGTACGTCATGAGCTGGAGCGACTTTGTGAGACGTGACGCGGATGGACAGATGATTGTGGACTCGCGGGGTTGGGATCGACAGCCAGTTCCAGGAGAAGCGTTGTGGCTTCCTCCGCTAACGCCGCATTCAGTCGAGAACATTGGCCGTTCCGAACTGCGCCTCATTGCAGTCGAGCTGAAGGGCGGCCAATTCTAGCGGCACGTCCTTGATCGCCTTCGAATTGTCCTGACGTTCGCGTTGGTCGACTTCGGTCCGGCGCGTTTCACCTGGAGCCGTTGTTATGATTTGTCGCTTGTGGCGAGGCTGGACGGATCCGTGGAATGCCGACGCTTATCAGCGCATTGTTCACACGGAGGTCATTCCCGAAATCGAGGCACGAAAGATCTCCGGTTTTCGTCATATCGACCTGATGCGGCGCGATGGTGAACAGGAGACCGAATTCCAAACATTGATGTGGTTCGACAGTCTCGACGCCATCATCAATTTCATCGGCGATGACTATACGCGCAGCCACGTGCCTGCTCGAGCGCAGGCGGTTCTAAAACGTTTCGACGAGCGTGCGACACATTACCAGGTGATTGACCAACGCGAACAATAGGTTCGGATTTGCGCAGCCGGTTCGAGATATGGACGCAAGCGTCAGCGCATATGGACACGAACAGGCGTTCATAAGGTGAGCTGGCCGCTTTAACGACGCAGCTCAAGTGCTCAACGTGCTATAAGCGTCGCTGCAACCCTGGAGATTGAACGATGATCGTCTCGACCGCACTGATAGCTCTCGTCGTCGTCTCTTTGTTGTTGCTGCTGATTTCAGTCAAAAGCTTTGGTATCAACCGGGAGTATCAGCGTGCCGTCCTGTTCCGGCTCGGACGCCTGGGCGAGATGAAAGGACCTGGCTGGTACTGGCTCATCCCGTTCGTTGACCGCGTCGTAAAAGTCGACACGAGGATCATCACTTTTCAGCTGGAGACCCAGGAGACGATCACGCGCGACGGCGTTGCCGTTCGCGTGAATGCCGTGCTCTGGTTTCGCGCCGAATCGCCGATCCAGGTCGTAAACTCCGTGGAGAACTGGATGTCGGCTACCGTGCAGGCGGCGGAGACCGCGCTGCGCGACGCAATCGGGCAAAGCGACCTCGATCAAATGCTCAAGGACCGTGTCTCGATCAATCAACGTCTGCAGCAATTGCTGCGCGAAGCTTCGCTCAAGTGGGGTGTCGAAATTGACGCCGTGGAGGTAAAGGACGTGGACATCCCTGAGCAGATGCAGCGCGCCATCGCCAAGGAGGCCGAAGCAATCCGGGAGAAGCGAGCCAGGCTCATCCGCGCCGAAGGCGAGCAGGAAGCCGCGTTAAAGCTCTCGCAGGCCGCACAAACCATTGCGACGGTTCCTGAGGCACTTGAACTCAGGCGTCTCCAAACGCTGAGCGAAATCGGTGTTGAGCATAACACCACCATCGTGGCGATGCTCCCGGTCGAACTCATTCACGCCGCCCGCAAAATCGCCGGATTGCCGCCTGCCAAAGGCGCCAAGACCGTCGTTTAAAGGGTTTCCGGAGCTCACGCGGGATTGGCTGGGGTTCAGGCCGCCATAAGCGTCGCCACAGTCCGCTGCTCTTGATTCAGGGCTGTTCGCGTGGGCGCCAGCGTGGGTCCGAGTCTAGCGTCGGCGGGGGCTTGCTTCCCATATTCCGTGTGTGTTATATTTGTGATACAGCTGGAGGCGTGGACCATGGACCTCGGCGTGAAACTCGGAGAGTTCATAGCGTTCATCAGCGTACTCGTCATTCCGGCGGTCGTGATCATCTACATTGCAAATCGCTACTTCAGACTTCGAGAGAGAAAGCTCGAGATCGAAGCGATGAATGCGGCTGAAAAAGCTGCACAATATGCTGCGCACGGCCGCGAGATTGAGGACCGTCTCAGGGTCGTCGAGCAGATCGTGACCGATAGCGGAGTACACACGGCTGCACAGATCGAAGCGCTGCGCCCGTCACCTCATATCGGGACAAATCCAAAGAGCGTTGCGGTAGCGAGGGATTGATCGACTTCATGATGGTAGGCAGCGATGTCGACCAGGAGGTGGGTTAGGCCGACGCAAGTGCGCCGCTCCCTGTCAGAGCGTACGAAAACGATGGTGAATATGATCGAAGCCAGCACGCGAGTTCCGTCGCGGGGCAGCTGGTCGAACACCTGCAGGTCGTCGAGGACTTACTGCTGCACCCAGCGAGGCGTATAGCGCGCTCGTCGCTTATCTGAGTCGTTCTGCGGCCCGTGTCTCAAACCGGGGGAAAGACCATGATACAATCGAAACTCGCACTGCTTCTCGCAACAGTCACGTTGTCTGCGCAGGCCGCAGCCACAGCCGCGCCTGACGCGACGATATGGAGTGGCACCTGGCACCTGAATCCCGCCGCTTCGAAATGGAGTGCGGCCGGCAAGGAACAAAGCGAAACCCGAAGCTATGACTATTCCGGCGGCAAGCTCAGCATGAAGTCGAGCGCCAAGGACGCGGCGGGCAAGGAAACCAATTTTAGCTATACGGCCGGATGCGACGAAAAAGACGCTCCGATGATCGGAAATCCCAACGCCGACAGCATCGCGCTGACTTGCGTCAGCGGGCGTCAGATCAAAGCAACGTCGCGCATGAAGGGCAAGGTGACAGTTCAGTCCACCGCGACCGTATCTGCAGATGGCAAGCACCTGACGCTGAAGCGGACCTACGTTGGAATGAAAGGCACACCCAGCGAAGTGCTAGAGTTCACCCGCTAAGCTGACAATTGACGCCCGGCGCTCCGCGCGCCGGACGCTTTACGAAGGGGGCTCGGTCTCCGAATGCCTGCTGTGAGCCTTGGCTCAGGGCTTTGCTCCGGGAACCGCCGAACAATGTTCGTTGACGATAAGAAACTTCTCATCGGCCTGCTTGCGGAACACGTCGGTGCAGCGGATTGTCATCGCCTTGACGCTTCCCGCCGTGCTGGTGAGGTTTGCAACCGATGAAAAAACAAAAACATCCCGGTCAAGAATTTGGGTCTTGCTTTGGGTGATCGTCGCATGGTCGAACTTCATTGCCGCAAAGCTTTGCTGCAGTTTCGTCCAATTGGCGCGATCGGTTGAAAGCGACGGCGCGGAAACGTCAAACCCAACGACGTCGGGCGCATAGAGTGCGTCGATCTTGCCGGCATCCATGGATTGCCACGCTGCGACGGTCGCGTCCGTCACTTTGGCAGCGTCAGTGTCGCTGATTGCATGGCGGTGATGACCGTCGCCGCCGTCGTGGTCGCGGTGGCAGGCGGTCGTTGCGATCGCACCCCCTAACACCAACGTCAGCGACATCGCTTTTAGAAACGGTTGCATCGGCTCATCCTTAACGGAGCCGTTCGGTTTGCGGATCGCGCCCGTAACAGCTTCGGGAGTTGGGATAGGCCTATCAAACGCACTTGCAACCAAATTGGACGTCGTCGCAAAGCATTTAGCTCCGAACCCGCTTTCGACTGTCCGGCCGGCGTCGGATTGTTGCTTGGGTAGGAAAAATCCTCAAGCCAAGGAGAACTTCATCTCCTGTTTGCGCCTGGAACGCATCGCGGCGCCCATGATGCCAAATCCGACCAGCATCATTGCCCATGACGCAGGCTCCGGAACGGCAGAAGTTGTCCAAAACAGCATGTCTTGTCGGCTGCTGTTCTCTGCTACGAACAGCTGAAGGTCGGAGCCAGCGGCGCCAGCGTTGGTTACGGCCTGTGCCAAAAGCGAATTCGCCGAAGAGATTAGCGACGGGTCATTTTGGACATTATTGATCCAGAAGTTGCCGCTGGCCACGTCGTATGGACCATTATCGTACATGAGGTCCCAGACTGCGGCCTGGGTCGCGGCGTCCGCGTCCTTGTTAGCAGGGCCGCCGGCCGCAGCAATCAATGCTGCGAACTGGTTATATTTGGCGGTGTTGCCGCCAAGATAGTCCAAGAGCGAAACCACATTGAATGTCCCGGGTCCAGACTCGTGGAGAATGTCCACGCAGTACCCAAACAGTTGAACGGCTTTGTTGTCCAAAGTACCGTTAAGATATTGCGGCGAGACGTATACTGAGGAGTAACTTATTGACGGACTGACGAGATGTATGCTGGCAGTAACGGGTGAAGGTGAAGGGTAGACGACACCCACCGAACTTACGGTCAGCGTAGAAGCGCTTGCCTGACCCACTGCCATCAGGCTGAGAGCCGATGTTGCCGACATGAGCATTGCTGTACGAAGCAGGTTCATCAGGTTTTCCAATTCTCGTAATTTCTCCTCAACCTTCCGCGTGAGTTGACAGGGCGTCAAACACCCAGCTTGCCCCTGTGTCGGGATGGGACAGGCTAGTCTATTTGGTCGAGCATCAATGTACGGGGGCCCGGCTGGCGCTGCCGGAGCCTCGGAGAGCATTGATTTGAACTTGTTTGACGTAGAGGCGCAAGGCGACTGAAGTATCCGCAACGAAGAGCGACCTGATCTAAAGCGGCCATTGACGCGGACGGGTCGTAAATGGGTGCTAGGTTTTAGGTTTCACTCGCTGTGTGGCTTGCTCACTTTTGCAAAGAGGATCGCGCCAAGCAGCGTTAGCCAGCTCAGGACAAAAATCCCCTGATCCGCGCCCGTCTCACGAACACTAATCCAAGCTCCGAGATTGACGAGCATCGCAACGCAACCAACTATCCGAGCAAGGCGATGTGAGCGCAACATGGGAGCCAGAACTGCCAGCGGTGGCAAACGTCGGCAATGGAAGCATACCTAAGCCGAAATCGTCCCCCGCGTACGGCAAACCCGGACTGTTGTGACCATCCTTAACGTCAAAACCGTCTGCGAAAGCGCCCGCCGCGTTGTCGTGGATGGATGCGTTTGAAAAATGAACGTTGCCAGCGGCGCTCACGGTCAGGTTCCCATTTCGGCTGCTGCATGTCCGCGACTTGAGCTGGCGGAGGGGCCTGCGAAACATGTTCTGGAATCTTCGGATAGGTATCCGTCTCGGCGGTCATTTGTCGGTGTTGTTCGAGGCGAGGGTGCCATTGGAATCGCTTTGACAGGCGAGGCACGGGCCTTGGAATCTCCGCTTCACGCGGCTCGGCCGAGCGAGCCTCCGCCCCGACCGGTTCGGACCTCCCAATTGAAAGATGGTGGAACGACCCATGTCTGTCCAGAACGGGTTGAACGCGTCCGAATGGTCTTCCCATTGCAGCGCTCGAGTGGAGTTTTTTCGCCCCTCGCGCAGTTACGCGGACATGTGAAATCGCCTGTCCTAGTGCCGGGACAATGGGAACCGTCGCAACGGGGATCGGATCGCGGCGATTACCGCTCCTTTCAATCGGCGGGACACTATGCGGAGCTAGTGTCGCCACTTGCGGCCGCACTCGGTGCGCGTGTTCGCGTTGAAGGACCTCATGGGGGATCTTGGGATGATGTCCGACACGGATTGCGGCTATCACGTGGTGTGGCAGGTCGACGAGGCGATGGAAGTTGAACTGCCGCCCATCCCAGGCGGTCGCGGCCGCTGCCGCCGCCATCAGATTGGCGGCAATGACGACACTCCATATCGCCGGGCGTCGGCGGGCTCCGTGCCGCCTCGGAATCGGCAACAATCGGGCACGGACCTGAGGGGTGCGTACCGAGCGCGCGACGATGCGGTCGGCAAGATCGACGGCCGCCCCTAAAGGTTCTGGCACTTGGCTAAGCAGCCGGCCGAGCTGGACGTCAGTGATTTGCGCCAGGCTCATGCCACTTCCCTCAGATCTTCGGCGCCGATCCCCATACCGGACAGCTTCGCCTTCAAGGCATGCCGTGCGCGGAGAAGCAGTGACTCGAACGCCTTGAGGTGCAGGTTCAATGCGTTGGCCGCTTCGATGTTCTGCAGTTCCTCGTAATAGGTCAGAACGATTGCGGCTTGCTGCCGATCGGGAAGCGAGCGAAGCGCTTTTCCGACAATTGCACCAAGGCGGCCCTGATCGATTTGCTCGGCCGGCGACGCGGACTCATCGGCGCGCTCGGGAGCCTCCTCTCCAGTCACGAAGCGGCGGCGGCGCAAGCGATCAATGCAGGCATTCATTATGAGGCTTCGCAACCACGGCAGAACCGAACTGTCCCCATTTGCGGGTCGCCATCGGCTTGCATGAGTCCAAAGCTTCAAAAACGTGTCCTGAGTCACCTCTTCCGCCTCATTCGAATCTGTCAGCATGCGCGCGGCCAGCCGATGGACGGGCAACATGTGTCTTTCCGTGAGCAGCCGAAACGCGGCAGCATCACCGCGCGCGACGGCGGCTACGAGAGCCGCATCGCAGTCGACCTCGCGAGCGGAGTAACGACCTGTTCTCACGACTGACTTGCTCTGCCCTTCGCACGCTGATGACAAAACCGGAACGAGCGAGGATTACAAAACCTTCGCGAAAAAATTCTTACGGCCCCGGCGAAGGGATTTCGCAGATGCTCCGTTCGACAAAGCAGCCGGCGCGGTCGTTGTTGAAAGCAGCGCCGGGTGCTTCCGTTGAAGGAGAAATTACATGCTCAAGCATTTCGCGACAAAGGCCGTAATCGCGGCAACGGGACTGGCCGTGATACTGCCAGCTCCGGCCATGGCGAATTGGCGTTCAAGCCACCCGCGCCGTGTCGAGGTAAACAGGCGTCTCCGCAATCTCGACCACCGGATCGGCGAGGAGCGGCGTGAGGGCGATCTGACGAAAGCGCAGGCCCAGACGTTGCGCCGCGATGATCGATCAATCCGCCAAGAAGAGCGTGATATGGCGCGCCTCGACAAGGGCCACATTACGAGGTCTGACAAGCGCGCTCTCAATCAGCAGGAAAATGTGCTGAGCGGGCAAATACCGAAGTAAGCTGCAGCCGATTTTCAAACTAGCGCCCCGCGGACATCATCCGGCTGCGGGGCGCATTGGTGCACGTTACTGAATGTCAGGGAGGCGCGGAAAGCTGACGTCCGCTGTCTCTTTAAGTGCCCTCAAACTCTCATCCAAATTGACGGTGGGCTGCGTTCAGGATTTGCTCGGCGCGCAATGGCTGGTGGCGACGACTACGTCGTTTCCGTCGGGGTCGCGGAGGCTCAACATGTAATGGCCGTAGAATTCCTCGTCGGGGATTGGTGCTGCCTCCAGCCCGACGGCGAGCAGGCCGCGTCGATAAGCTTCGAGCTCGCCTTTCGTGCGCGCCCCAATCATCAAATCTATCCGCTCGACCGCCGGAATCGCAGCCCTCGTCTCCCGCGAAAACAGCAACAGATGCGTGCCGCCTCGCAGCTCTAGGATCGCGATCCCGCCACCTTCGTGACATAGCTGCAGCCCGAGAGCCGAGTAGAAGCGGGTACTCTTCGCGACGTCGCTCACGGTGAGCGCGATGTGACCGACCCCGATTTCCGGCTCGCTTAGCATTCGCGCCTCCGACCCGACCTATATCGCGCCTGGGACGAACGCGGTAGGCCGAGCTACTTGGCTCGGCGCAACTCGATTCACTCTCACGGCAGCTCCGATCATGTCCGGTCATCGAATGCTGAGACGGGTCAGCTCCTGCGTCGCAAATGCGAACTACACCGAAAGGTAGAATATACTATTTTATACCTAAACTAATTGAGGACGTTTCCACGGAAACGCGCTTCATCCGGTAGCCGAAATCGCACGCATGAATTTGCCGGCTGACGTCCGACGCAAGCTAGGCATCCAGGCTGGCGGCAAAGTCGTGCTCGAAAAAACCGAGAACGGATACCGCCTTACCGGCCCAGCTGAGCGCGCCGCACGAATCAAGAAACTGATGCAGCCTTTATCTCGGGCGGACATTAGCTTCGGGCAAAAACCGTGCTCGCAATAATTGCCAGTCCAGCCACTCCGAGCAGCACCGAAAAAGTTTCCATCGGCAGCGACATGAACTCAGACCCGCCTAAAAATTACTTGCGCTCCGGGGGCGTCCACAGATGGAAAGTGGACAAAACGCTGTGTAGGTTCAAGGAATGTTATTCGTGTTGGCAGCGGCGGTTGCGTCTCTATCGTGCACTGTCGAGCAAGCACGGTATTCGATGCGCACCGCGCCAGACATCACCGCCAGTTTCCGTGATGTGAACACTAAGAGAGCCGCCGATGGCATCGATGACTGGCCGAGCCATTTGGCCTTCCGCATTCACATGGCCAAGACGGACAGAACCTATTGGTTTCTACCTGCTCCGGGTGGCACGAATGATCTTCAGTATCTTGTTTCCACGACCGATCTCGGTGCACCTGGTTGGAAGCCGCCAAACCCTGATGGCGGCCCGCGACCGTTGGGCGACTTCGATTACATTGCGACCGACGCTCACTACAATGTGATCGACAAAATCCCGCTGCGCGGCGGACCAGCGCCAGCACACATTCTCGTGCCGGAACTCGGAGACCGACTCTGGCACCAATCGCCAATCATCGAACCCCGTGACGGCGCGCCGAAACAGTTCTTCGATTTGGTCGATTGCGCTGCATAATCGAATGTCCGGAATGGGTCGAAGCGGGCATATGCTTGCTACCGTTCGACCATGACTTTCACGATGAACGGCTCCATTCTTTACCGCGCCAAGCGCCTATGATTTGTAATCGTAGCTCTGTTCCTCGTTGCCTTCACGGTTCTCATTGGTTGGCTCGCCTTCGACGGCGTGTTTCTCGGTGACACCGACGTTCGCGATGATCGAAGGACCAGAGCAGACCAGCGGTGCTCATGGTGTCCGTCGCACTAGCGTTGGGGTGGTTCAAACGCTGACAGTGTTGGAAGCGCTAATGTCTGAAATGGTTGCCGTGCGACTGCAATGGATCGCTTGCAGACCTAAGCCCCAACGTCTGAATCGACATCCCATTCGTGACGTTAGCCGCTTAGATCTGCAGCCCGCGCGCGCGTTTCTGAACCGGCGTGGGCCCGTTCAGGTCTCGTTTGCGTTTGTCCGGTATATTCCGTAAGTTGACGACAAGCACCGGAGGTATTGATGTCGCGATCGATGACTTTGAGCGTGAGGGTCACTGGTGCTCTCTCGGACTTCGTATCCTCAGCCGTGGGAAAGGAAGGCCCCTATGAAAATACAAGCGAGTACGTGCGAGATCTGATTCGCCGGGACAAGGAACGTCACGAGCAGGAGGATTTCGAGCGCCTGAAAGCCGAGCTCCAAGTTGCCTTTGCTACTCCTGACGACCAGTACAAGCAGGTCAGCGCGGCCGAGATCCGTCGCCGGCACCGCGTCCCCGTGTGAGTAATTTCCCTCTCTCGCCGCGCGCTGAGAGCCGGCTCGACGAGATCTACGAATACGGGCTGGTCCAGTGGGGTGCAGAGCGCGCAGACCGATACCTCGATGACCTTTATGAGTGCTTCGAGCAGATTGCTCGTGACGAGGTCTGGTCGGCGCCTATCGCGGCCGAGTTTGGCGTCGATGGCTTCTATCGACGCCAAGGCAGCCACTTCGTCTATTGGAAGCGCCTCAGCGACGGCTCGGTCGGTATCGTGACGATCCTGCACAAGAGGATGCATCGAATGCAGCGCTTTAAGGACGACTCAGCCTGAAGAGCTGAGAAGGCTTAGGCTTCCGTTCAATTTCAGCATAGTAATGCAACGACTTGGCGACGCTGGAAATCGCGGCCGGCTGGAAAACTGAACCTAATGATTGCCGGGTCGACTACGCCGCTGCGCCCCTGTCGCGGGGCGCAGCAGCGTAGCGAGATCACTTCTTCGTCGGCTTAAAATTGAACGCGTAGTCATGGCCATTGAGCCGAACATTCAGCGAGACCGGTTGAGCAAGCGCGTCCTTTGACTTGAGCTTGTCCAGGACCACAACGCCGCCGTAGGCACTGCCCGGGTCAACGGTCGTGGTCTGGAGGATTTGATTGTTGAGACCAGCTGTAAGTTGATCGAGACCCGTCTGAATACGATCGATGGCGTAAGCACCACCGGCCGCGACGGCACCAGTCGCCAAGGCCGCTTCCGTGCCGTTGTAGTACGTCCCCGCGTAATGGTAGAAATGGCCACCGCCGTAGAAGGAGCCGCTGTAGCTCTCTCGGCCGGCTGTTGCAGCTGTCGCTCCAGCCGCAAGACCGGCTGCTACGGCCATACCGATCATTGCCCAAGTGGCTCGATTCTTGGCTTGTTTAACGAGTTCGTCTTTGGTCCACACATGCAGAACGTTCGTTCCGTTCGCGGCTTGGACTGACTCCACGCCGAAGTTGAACGGCGTGGTCGATTTGTTGAATGCCGCGATGGCGAAGGTCAGACGTCCATGGTCCAAGGCTGTAGGCGTAACGTCCACCGTCGCGTTCGCATCATCGATTTGCAGCGTCGGAGTGCCGCGCACGTAGCGAACTGTTGCGTTGCTGCCGGGTAATGGATCAACAGCGAGCGTGCTTGCTTGACTGATGCTCGGAACGGCCATCGCAATGAGCGCCACTAGACCCGTGAGTTTTCTTACCACTACATTCCCCTTTGTACGCGAAGCGCGATTTATCGATTCGGCGGTCGCCTGTTGGGGAAGAGCAGTTAAACTAACATTAAAAATACAACTTGATTAATGTTCTGGGTGACAAAAGTTCTGACGCCCGAATGAAGGCGCCCATTCGGAATTCGGCGACAAGTTGCGTTCAACCTCTGTGGCCATGCGTGCCGCACTCGTGAGCGCGTCTGGTTCCTTCAGCACAACCATCAGTCGTACCCCCGACGCGTAGCACAAGCCTTTCCACCCTCGTGTGGCGTAGAGAGGTCGGCTTGTCGCGTTCCCACGGCTCTCCGCTCTTCATCGCGGTTCAAGACATGAGAAGCGCCAGTATCCGCAATGAAGTCGCTTGCAACCTTGCGTGAAAATCTGAAGTGGGCGGAAAGCTGACATTCGAGCTCTGTTCGAAGCAAAGGCTGATTGTTTTACCTTAGCCCTTCCGCTTAGTTACAATGCCGCAACGAGGTTGGCTGCTAACATGGTGCTTCGTCGACTAACCGCGAGCCTGAAAGAACAACACTGGATGACCATTGTCATCGAGTTGGTAATCGTGATCATCGGCGTGTTCGTCGGCACGCAGGTTTCCAACTGGAATGCCAACCGTCTCGAGCATGCGCAAACTCAACGGATGCTGACGCAGCTGTCGCCTCAGCTCAACGATTTCAAAGATTACATGAATGCAGCCCAGATGTATTTCTCGGTTACTCGACGTTATGCCGACACCGCCTTGGCTGGGTGGCACAACGATCCAAGGGTAAGTAACCGCGAGTTCGTCATCGCGGCTTATCAATCAAGCCAGGTTTACGGCTGGAATGCTGGAGCCTCTTGGGCGAACGTCCTCGGATTGGATCGTCTGCGTGATATCGATGATCCCGAGATGCGCAGTGAACTCGCATATCTTGCTTCTGCCAACTATGCCGCGATGAACGCGGACGCGCTCGACACGCCGTATCGCCGGAATGTTCGTAGAATCGTTCCGCTGCCAATTCAGGATGCTATTCGCAAGGGATGTGGCGATCGTTTCCCCTTGAATCATCCCGCCATCGTATCGCTACCTCGGCAATGTCCGATTGCGATTTCGGCCGGCGACGCTGCTGAGGCTGCTGCCGCTCTGCGTAGATATCCGGACTTGGTGCAGGATCTGCAGTGGCACATTGCGGCGGTGGAATCTTTCACCGGAAATCTACGTCCGTTTGAGTATGCCACCCGCAAGCTCTTAAAGAACATCGCGCAGGGCAAATCATAAGGGCGTCTTGTCAACAACGGGTCGAACGCGGACTTAAGGCGCTAGCGTGGCAAACGGAAACGCAGACCTTGCCGGAGTGCCAGGACCGACGCTTTCGCGGATCAATCCCTCGTCAATTCTTGCATAACCTCTGATAGTCAGCCGCAGTTTTCCAGTCGCGAAATCGCTCGAAGGCCGGACTGTTATTTAGAAGATGGGATCTCTCATCCATGCGCTCAGCCAGCCACTGGAGCCATTCACAAAGGTTCGGCCAGCCGTCGCGCCTTCGGCGCTCAATGTAGGGCCGCATCTTGCTCCAGCAGATTATCGTTATACGCCTGTACTGCTCGGCGTACATGTCGATTGGGACGTGCCCTCGTGCGACTTGCGGCCCCAAGCTTTCCAACAAGGCGAGCATGGCCATCACCGATCCAAAGCGGTCCCCGAGGTTGTGGCGAAGCTGTTCTTCGGTGAGTCCGTCTGGGAGCGAGTGTATCGTCAACTGCGCTTCGGCCGCTTGCGGCGCTTGTAGCGGGCGCAGCAGTTCTATGCCTGCTTGCATCTCTCGCTGGAGCCGAAGTTGTCTTAGCTGAATGAGCCCAAACAGAACACCTAGAGCGACTGCGCCCGTCTCAATTGCCTGAAGCGCTAAATCCGCATGCATGAGAAGGCCCTCCACCTGTACGCGCACTTGGACTTAAATTGCTCATGTCCGCAATGGGGCGCTCACAGACCCATGCCTCTCTTGTCTCAATGGGTGGCTAGCACACATCGAGTTAGTCGGCGCGTCGCTGCTTCCGATAGACAGCTAACAGTGCTTGCGCTGGCATCACGCGTCATCCGTGAAGCGGCTAGGCGATGTCAGCTGCGCCTCACCGTTTGACCGCCGGTTGGCACAGCGCCTTCACCATCCATAGGTTGAGGGTCGCCCGATTGGGCTTCAACCCCGGTAAGGACCTGAACGGATTGAACCATTCTCCGCTTTTTCCGAAGACCAGATTGGCCTTCATCACCCGGTTGCTGTCGACTGCGTCGCGAAAGGCCTTCCGAAGGTCACGCCAGTCCTGTGAATCGAGATCAGCGGCTCCGTCGAGCGCTTCTAGCGTGCGCCAGCTTTCGCGCTCTTCGTTGGCACTCGTCGCGAAGATGTCGTACGACCCTGCGACGCCGAAATAAGCGCTCTTGTCGCGAAAGCTCATATGCGCGAGCGAGCCGTCGGCGGTCGCCATCTGTAAGGCGGAATGGGTCCCTGACCAGACGCCGGGGCGTCCGATCTGGCCGATCAGCCCGAGCGGCTCGCCTTTGTCATGGCGGGCAAAGACCAAAGCAAGGTCGTCAAGCCGGCGATCCACGCAGGGCTGGATCACCTGGCGCGCCGACATCGCTGCCCAGTTGGCGCCGACTTCATCGTCCAAAGCGGCTCGCTCTTCTTTCAGCTGGTGTTTCCAGTGCAGGTCCTCAACCAACTGCTCCGCGCCGAGCGCGATCAGCACGCCGATGACGATGATCCCGACCTCTCCCGCAAACTCGCGCCAGCCGTGCAGTGGTTTGGGAAGGTGGAAATGCATGCGACTGGCCCCCCGGCGAACGCAGGCTAACACGCGCAATCAGCATAGCAACAGTCGTTAAGTGGATCTTGGCAAAGCGCGCCTCAATGCCGGATTGCGACTATCAGTCCGATGAGCATGCCCAGGAGCAGCAGTATGAACACGCGTCGCCAAGTCACCGGATGAGCTTACGCGTAGCGGGCTAATGGCCGCAATGGTCGAAAGATGACATTTGGCACACGCTCGGGATCAGGGCTCCCCGACGGCCCAGACGCTCTGCCGATTGGCCTCGGCGCGCGTTGTGGTGATCGGTAGGCAGATAGATCGGTCAGCTGATGTCGCGTTCGCCATCGCCCTCAGCTTGAGCGCCCTCGCCATGTCGAAGAGTTGATCCGTCACCAGCGCGAGTCTCCAATTGCGATAGCGGGCATCCTGAAGCGTTACGTTGAATTCTAACGCTCCGGCGGGATCTAGACGGCCAATATGTTCTAGCGTCCGAAGCTTCGCCCAGTCGGTCTGCTCCAGGCCCATTTCATCCTGCAGATTCTGCATTCGATTATACATGATCCCATAATCGGGAAGCCTGCGTGCATCGACCAGAGCCGCTTGCCCAGCTTGCGATTCAGCCTGCCAGCGAGAATCGAGAAAAGTCCAATATTGGGGCCGCCCGATCCAGCGGGGCGTCACGATCGCCGCATTCGAAGCGGCATCGTCGAGCAGCTTTTGAACTTCTTCGATGCGCCGATCGACGCACGCGTGTATTGCCATCCTAGATTGGAGACGGCCCAGATTAAGACCGATCTCGTTCCGGATGATGTGCTCTGCCTGCACGCCCTCCTGTCGCTGGTGAGCCCCCTCGACGACCTGCTCCGCGCCGAGCGCGATCAGTACGCCGAGCACGATAATCCCGACCTCTCCAGCAAACTCGCGCCAGCCGTGCAGCGGTTTTGGCAGATGAAAATGCATAGCTGAGGCCCCCGGTCGAAGCCTACGTCATCACTCGCAGAAAGCTAGTGTCGGGTTTGGGTTGTCGATTCAGACGGACGTTCGAAGCCGTCGTACAAGCACAAGGTCTGGAGCGGTTGCCACTAAGGGCGACACGCGGACGACGGAGGCAGGGCGCTCGAAACTGACCTTTTGATTGCCGTGCAAGAGCAAGATGTCGCCATCACTGGAGGTGACGCAACGACCCTCCCACGGTTTGCCGTGTCATTCAGCTCGTTTCGCAAGGAAGGCGGAGGCGAAACTCGGATCGGTGGCCGACGCGCTAGCTGCGGAGCCAATGATCCTTGCCAGCCACCAAATTGCAGTCATTCCTATTACGCCGGCAAGACCGTCGCTGAAATAGTGCCAGCCAAGCTGGATCGACGCGATCCAGATGAAGATCGCGTAGGCGAGCGCAACGGGTGCGAGACTCCTCGCGAGATCGCGCGCTACCAGCCAAAGCCAAAAGCTGATTGCAACGTGAATCGATGGCATCGCGGAGATGCCGGCAATCAAGCCCGGGCGCCCGCTAACGAACGACGCCCACATCGCGTCCGATTCGCCGCGCGCCATCCAGGCGCCTCCACGCAATTTGGCGTCGAGCGCAGCGAACTCGTGGCTGCCAAAAAGCCGGTCGTAGAAGAGCGGCCCCGCCGAAGAGAGCAGGACTGCCATAACAACGCCAAGCAGAAACCAGGCGAGGCCATAGGATATCAGCGCGCGGGATTTGTCGGGGGAAGGGGGAAGGAGCATGACGCTGAACAGCACCAGCGACTGGACTGGCAGCCACAAGCCGTAAACGCAGTCGGTTGGTACAAGTGCCCAACCGAACAGGGAGTCGGCGATGCGCCACGGATCAGTTCCGAACAGCTGACGCTCTCCAAACGCGAGGCGCGCGTCGAGCCAAAACGGGATCTGCTGCGGAATGGCGTATTTCAATGGCAAGAACAGGCTTGCGCCCAAGGCGACGAGCAGGGTTCCAAGCAGAAGCGTGGGCCAAGATGCGCGCTTTGCGCCCGGTCTCAATATCAAGTGCAGCGCTAGCGCCCCGACCAGCCCCGCAGCTGCTAGCAGGAGATAAGTCCCAAGGTACGGCGCGGGCGCGATTTTCAACACCCAGCAGAATGCCCACCATGCAAGTTCGATCGAGGTTAGCGCTGCCAATGTGGCCAGCCAGGTCCCTTCTCCGCGAAGATCGGCGCCGATAAGGACCATCGGGCCGTCCCTGGACTTCGTGCTCAAGCTGCGAGCACTTCAGCGGTTTGGGGCTGCGGCCTCGTCGCATCCGCCTCATCCGGCCAGCGCGCAAGTCGCTCCGTTCTTGGACTGAGGAAAAGGATCGGCAGCTTTACGAACAACAATTCCGAATGGATTGCCTTGTCGATCGCCCGTTCCCACCAACGCGGCTCGCGTCCCCCATGCGCTCGCAGCCACTCCTCATAGGGCGCCCAATGGCTTGGCTCGTCCTGCTCGATGATGCGGAAGATCTTCATAAGCTGCGGGTCTGATCGGACTATTGCGTGGCGCAGCAGGTCCTGCACCTGACGGTGGCCGCGTCGCTCAGTCAACGAGATTACCCGGCACATCCGTTCGAAAAGATCGTCGCGCCCGATCACGCCAAGCGGGTCCAGATCGTCGATCGTCGAACGGAACATGATCGTCACGAACCGATCGATGTGACCGCAGGTGCGGTCCACCGAAAGCGGCATACAGCCGCGCCGCTCGAACCAGCGGCGGAACATCAGATAGTGCTTCCGCTCGTCGGCGCGATGTTTCTCGACCTTGGCAATGAGGGCATGGTCATCAGGCCAGCGGGCACAGATCGCCTCGAGGACGCGGTCTATCGCCGTGTAACCCCGGTGTTCGTTGTAAATGTAGATCGAACCCAACAGGTCGAGATACCGCTTTTTGTACCACTTACGCATTCGTCCTCACTCATTGGCCGGCATAAACAAGTTGTTGGCCTGGCCCCATCAACCCCCGAACCAGCGTTGCGGCACCACTGGAGTTGATGCGGCGGCGAATATCCTGGTGCACGGCGGCGCTCGAGAGCGTCCGAGCAAGGTCAAAACGCTGAAGTTTGGGAGCCGGGCGGCTTGCCGTGCTCTACCCGTTGACGACGTGATCTTCACCGCACCAGCCCGGCATGAAAAAGGCCTGGCGCGAACGGGCGAGTAACACAGCGGCCGCGACTGTATCGTCAAACTTCTTTTCAAGCCGGCCGGCCTTTATTCTGCGCCGGAAATAATCGGCCCAGATAAATTCGCTGAACGGCGTAGTTTCCTTCGCATAGCCACCAGCCTCCCGGACCGCCCCGGCAAGGGACCGGTAGGGATCATCGACCAACTTCCCGATATGCTTTGGAATAGCTTTATACTCGCAGCGTTTGCCGTCCTTATCGAACGGGTGGAGCCAGCCTCGATTGTCAAGGAATACCCAAAAGGCGTCGCGGCCAAGCAGGCTGAGATCAGCCACCACGGTCGTCAACACCTCCTTCTGACCTTCATCGTGCAGCGCGCGGGCGAGATGATGATGGTCGATGACAAACGAACGCTTCTTCGGCCCGAGGACCACCGGGATCATGTGCCGGCCAAGGTACATGCCGCCAGCATCGCCCTGCTGACGCCATTGATGCCGCTTTCGCTCGACCTCGCGAAGGCCAATAGTGAGCTGGGTCGGGCGAAGGTCGTGGATCGGGACCGGAATAAGCACGGGTTCTCGGCTGTTTCTCATGACTGCACCTGTTGACCTAACTTGGCTTTCGCATTGACGACTGCATCTATCACGCTTCGGCAGCTATCGGCGGCGAGTTCCTTGAGAGCACCGCCGGCGCTGGCCATCAGTTCGCGAACCGGGTCCTTGACGCGACCGAACTGTAACCGCTGGCCGCGGGCACGGAGGCGCGTCGCACTTTCACTCAGCGCCTCAAGCGAGGTGCTGTCGAGATCGTCGCTAAGTTCGAGACTCACGACGATCGTCCTGACGTCATCGCCCGCCATCGCTTCGATCGCCGTCATGATCCTCTCGGCGTTCGCGAAAAACAAAGGCTCGCTTGGACGAACGACCAGTATCGCATCATCTGTCTTTGCCTCTGGATGACGCAAAACATCGACGTAATTGCTCGTGCCAGGCAATTGGCCAAGCCGATCGATGCTGGGATCGGCAAGGCGCCGGACAATTGCGAGAACAGACAGTCCGACGGCCAGAAGCATGCCGTCGAGCGCGCCCAGCATGAGCACGCCAAGGGCGGCGACCAGAGCAACATATTGATCCCGATCGATCTGCCACAGCCGAACCAGTGGACGCGGATCAAGAGCGTGGATCAGCGCCCCGACGACGATCGCTGCGAGGATGGATGAAGGCACACGGGCGATTAGCGGCAAGGCGAAGAGGGCGAGGGCAGCCAGAACCAATGCTGCGATCAAACCGGCTAGGCGTCCGGTGGCTCCGGCAGTCTCATTGGCCGAAGACGCTGAGAACCCGGCCCCCACCGGCTGTCCACCAATGCTCGCTCCGGCGAGGTTGGCGAGCCCAATTGCGACAAGCTCCCGATTGGGGCTGAGACTGTCACCGTGCCTCAATGCCAAAGTTCGGCATGTTCCCCAGGCTTCGACGAAAATCACGAGTGCGAGCGGAAGGCTTGCCGATGCGACCCGGAGCCATTCCTGAGTGGCAAGCCGCGGGATGGTCGGCGTCGCAAAAACGAATGCTATCTTGCCGATGACGGGGATGCCCGCCTTGGGGAAGTCGATCCACGAGGACAACAATGCGGCAATAACGAGCACACCAAGCGCTGCTGGTATTCGCGTGTATCGTCGAAAAAGCAGGAGTGCGGTCAGCGCCGTAAGGGTGGCGAATAGTGCAGACAAATTCCAGGCGCCCGCGTGCCCCAGAACATAGACAAGCTGAGCGAGCACTGAGCCTGGGGAAACCGGGATCCCGGTGACCGCGAAGAGCTGTCGAAGGATGATGCTGACAGCCAGTCCAAACGCGAAACCGCGCAACACGGGCCGCGAAACGAAAGCCACGGCAAATCCCAAGCGAAGCAAACCGGCGCCCAGGAACAACAACCCGACGCACCCGATAATCGCAGGCAGGAGGATCACACGCGACACTGGAGATACGGCGCCCAGGCTCGCGAGCGCGGCGGCGAGAACAGCGGCTGAGGCAGACGTTGGGCTTACAATCGCGAAGCGGCTGCGCCCGATGAGCGGATAGATGAGTAGTCCCGCAAGCGCGGCGAGCAATGCGTGGACTGGGGGCAACCCAGCGATGGATGCATAGGCGATGGATTCCGGCAGAACTAATCCTGCAACGGAAAGCCCCGCGATGGCGTTTGCTTGCTGGTCTCGCACAGGCATGTGATGCGTCTACCATAAAGGCTGGAAATGCTCGCAGTCCGCCTTGACCGGCAAATTCACCGCCGGGTGGATAGAATCAAAAACTCGGATCTAGGCTCTGGAAAACTGCACTTCGCGCCGATTGCAAAAGTCGACGCCTTCAAACTCAAAACCTTTGTGGACGCAGCAGATTTCAAAAGTCGGCGCTTTAAGCGGGGCGGTCGGCTTCAGTGCGAATTTCCAGAATATCGGTGACGAGAAACCATTGGCCTTACATTGGTCCGCTTATTGAAACCTCCGCCCCGTCCACATCGCGGAACTGGGCTATGTAGACGCCATGCATCTCCTTGGGCGGCGAACTGAACACAATCCCGAGTTCCTCGCGACGCGCATAAAAGTCGGCCAAATTCTCGATGGAAAGGCCGAGTTCGACGCCGCCAGCCGGGTTTTCTGGCGATGCAGGATGAAGTGCAAGCTGGTCTCACCCGTCGCGAATTCGCTCCAGAACGGCGACTGAAACTTCATCTCCAGGCCAAGTGTATCGCGATAAAAGGCGACAGCCTTGTCCATGTCGTCAACAAACTTGATCGCATAACCGAGGCGCATGGCTTTTCCCCTTCCAAGTTCGAGGAATTGCCACCGATATACCCATTCGCTCGTCAGCGGCACTGCAGCGTCAGCAAGGGGGCAACTCTATTCGTCGTACTTTTGGAGCAGAGGCAGGAGATCCTCGATCAACCGACGGCCGCCTTCGCGAGATGCCACGGAATGCTGGGCGATCACGTCGCCATCTTTGGAAAATACAACTTTGAAGGGCGTGCGCTCACCCTTTGTTTCGACAATTTCAGCACGCGTTGTCGGCACGGAGCGTCTCCCAATCCAAGAGGCGCCTAACAGCCCGCTCTTAAGTACGACTGTCACCTGCATGAACTTTGCGCGACTAATTTTCGCCCAATGGCCGCTTGGCTCGATCGAAGACCCAGGCCGCCGGTGTCTGAAGCGATGGAGAGCAGACGGTTGGCAGTGAGCTTGCGAATGGCTCGACAAACGATGAAACTTCGCACTGCCGGATCTCATAACGTCGGAGTTCACGATGCTCAGTATTCTCCTAGCCTTCGCACTGGGCGCCCAAGCCGAAGCACCAAACCCGCAGCCGGACCTCGTCGCCGCCAAAGGGTGGGTGCGCCTCATTGATGCCCAGCGTTGGGAGGAAAGTTGGGTCGCTGCCGGCGCTCTGTTCAAATCCCGGGTGCCGGAGCTGCGTTGGGCTTCGACGATCGAGCCCGTTCGACAGCCACTGGGCGCAGTTTCCTCGCGAAATGTGAAAAGCGTCACAAGGTCGAAGTCGCTGCCCGGCGCTCCCGATGGTGATTACGAAGTTGTGCAGTTCCAGACGCAATTTGCGAACAAGGCTGACGCCACGGAAACGGTTGTGCTGTCCCGCGAGGCTTCGGGCTGGAAGGTTGACGGCTACTTCATCCGGTAGCCTATGAGTGCGGGACGATTGCCGTCCTTTACAACGACGAAACCGCGGAAGCGGCCGATTATTCGCTCGTCTCCCGTTGGAGCACGACGTGCGTCGCGAGATCTGTCGGAGTGGATTCCGTTACGCGGTAGCCGAGGGCAGGGAGATCCAAGGCCTCGAAGACCGCCTCACCCCGTCCGAGCAACACAGGCGAGAACGCGAAGTGCAGTTCGTCGATCAGACGGGCCTGCAGATATTGACGAACTGTCGAGACCCCGCCGCCGATTTTCACGTCACGTGCTCCTGCTGCGTCGCGTGCGCGCTCGAGCGCGGCGTTTATCCCGTCCGTTACGAAGTAGAACGTCGTGCCGCCTTCCATGACGATCGGCTCGCGGGGATGGTGCGTTAGGATGAACGTCGGAGCGTGATAGGGCGGATTGTCTCCCCACCAGCCTTTCCAGTCGTCGTCTGGCCATTCTCCACGCGCAGGACCAAACATGTTCCGGCCAAGGATGAATGCACCGAAGCCGTCCATTGAGCGGTGGGCAAAGGTCTCGTCGACGCCGTCCGAACCCCCGGCTTCGCCAAACATGGCCCTGAAGGTCTTCGTTCCGACGAACCAGCGGTGGAGCTCTTTCCCGCGCTTTCCCAGAGGATCATGGAGACTCTGTTCCGGGCCCGCTCCGAACCCATCCAGGGACACAGAAAACCCCGCTACTCTGACACGCCCCGCCATTGCTCTCTCCCCTGCTTACAACAGCTACCTTGCCGAAACAGTGTCCATAATCAAATGACGACCGCGGGCATTGACTGGCGAGTGCCGGGGCGATTGCGAGCCATTCCAGCGCGCCCGCTCAGCGTTCGCAATGGCGAATGACGTCATTCTGAGACAGCGTTGCGCAACATAAAAACCGAGCGCGACGGCGAGATCGAAGTCGCTGGCCCGTGCCTGGTTTGATCGATGAATATCTAACCTACCTGCACCCGGTCGTGCTTGGAAGCGGCACACCATATTTTGGCCGACCCCGACCGCCGCTCCGCCTCCTCGCCCATAATGAAGTTGACGCGTGCGTGATCCGCTTGAGGTACGTTCCCGCCTGACTGACTCCCAGGGACAATCAAGAGCGTATCCGGATTTCGCTCGTGCAGGACTAACGCGTGAGATCCAGTTCCATGAATATCGTGCCCGCTGGTGTGGGCCCGTAGTATGCCGCGATGCGCCGGAAACCCATCCTCTGATAGAGCGCGGCTGCAGTGATCATGTTCGGCAGCGTATCAAGTCGAAGAAACGAGTAATTCTTGTCCTTTGCTGCTTGAATGACCGCCTCCGTGAGGGCTTTGCCAAGGCCGAACGACCGCGCTTCTGGAGCGACGTAGAGCCTCTTCATCTCGCATGTTTTGTCCTCGTTGAATGGACGCAGGCCAATGCAGGCGACAGGCCGGTCAATGGCATCCCATGCGAGCAAAAGCTCGCCCATTGGCGGCGCGTATTTGCCGGGAAGAGCAGCGATTTCGGTGTTGAAGTCTTGATAGGCGAGGTCAACGGGCAGTGAGGTAGCATAAGCAGCGAAGAGTCCCCGCGCCACGGCAAACTCGCGTTGGGTTCTTGCCGGTTTGATGTAAAACGGCGGGGTCGCGGCTGGTTCCTCGTTCATCCAAGCGAGCTTATTTTCATGCCGGGAGCGTCTGCAATGGGGTTAGGCTCATTTCGCGCCAATCGGATTTCGTCAATTCAGCCATCGCTGCCGCCCGCTGGCTAAATCTTGGGTTGCGCCCCATCAACAGGACATCCGAGGCCTGAGAAACGCGTTGCGGTCGTAATCATGCAAACGGGAGCAGACTCCGAGAAGGGGATCACGCTGCACTTGGATGGCAGCCGCTCCGGTGAGATCTATACGCTTCCCTGACTTGCGAGCGTTCAGTCCGGCGCGACCCGGCTCATATCGCCTGCGCGCGAGGGGAGAGGTTGTCATCGATCCTGACTACACCACCACTTGGGACTTCACGCCGCCCCGTCATTGAGTGTTTTTCAACGAACGAGAGGCGGCTAGCCGCGAGAACTTACGTCGCGTGGCCTGCCTGGAGCATCTTCCAGCCATTTCCAGACGGGTCGCGGAAGCCTGCGTCGATATTGCCGTAACGCTCGGTCGGCTCCTGAGTAAACTCGACGCCGCGCGCCCGCATCTGCTCATATGTCTTTCGGCAATCCTCCACCACCAGCACGAGCGGCGGCATCGCGCCCTTTGCCACAACCTCGTTCAATGTCTGGGAGGTCGCCTCATCGACGATCGGCACCTGTGGTTTGAAGAGCCCGAGTTGAAATCCCGACTGGCCGGGATATTGAACTGTCAACCAGCGATAGTCGCCATTACGCGCGTCGGTGTGGACTTCGAAGCCGAGCTTGCCGACATAGAATTCGAGTGCCTCGTCCTGATCGCGAACGTACAAACCGGCGACTTGAACACCTTCAGTCATGAGACCTCCTTTGCTTCCGTCGCATTGGTACCGCGCGTCTCGATCCGCCGCTTCTCCGAAACTGCGATTTTGAGGTCTGGCCGGTGCGCGGCGCTGACGAAGCAGTGCGGCACATGTTCGAACGCATGCACGAGCGCCTGCTGCGACTGCCGTAATTGGCTCGGCGATTGGCCAGTCACATCCCGAAACGTGCGCGTGAACGTGCCGAGACTGTTCCAGCCGACCGCGAACGCGATTTCGGTTATGCTGTGATCGGTATCGCGAAGAAGGGCCTTCGCGCGCTCCACACGCCGCGTCAGCAGATATCGGTGGGGAGGGATGCCGAACGCCTCCCTGAAAGCTCGCGCAAAGTGCGCCTCTGATATGCCGCTGATGCGCCCCAGCCTGGAAATGGGCCATTGTTCGTCAGGTGCGCCATCCATCCGGTCCTTTGCGCGAAGCAGACGACGCAGCATCAAAGGGTCTTTGCGGATCGGGTGTGACATGGCGGCATTCATAACGGGCTCGCCGGGTCAGCGCGAATGCCGCGCACGGATGGAAAGCAGGCGTTTGTGGCTTCAGGTTATTGCGGCCTGAGTGGTTGCTTCAGGTTCGTCACTACGGCGTCCGAGAACGGCAGAACGAAGCATTACAACGGCAGCGTAGACGACGACTATGATGACTAGCCAGCGGAGCGTTTCGAGCGGCATCGACTTCACGATGAAGGCGGCGACGAGGACCGCGGGTATCCCCCCAACGGCAAGACCGAGCGAGATCCTCAAGTCGATCTTGCCCATCTGGATATGGCGGATGCTGGCGCCTGCGCCCGTCAGGGCGGCTCCCGCCGCCATAATGGGGAAGGCATAGCGCGGATCGAGCCCCATCAGACTGAACATCACCAAGCTTGGAGCGAAATTCCCAACTCCGAAGTTTAGCAGGATCCCGAATCCAAAGTTGGCGATTATCGCGAGTATGAGCAGCGTGAGTGGCAAGCTGCTTGCAGTTCCGCCGCCTGGAAACAGATGAAGGTTGGTCATGGTGTAGGCCATCGCGGCGAGGATCAGCGCAACCGCAACCACTAATTGCACGATCCAAGCGCGAGTTCGCACGATCAGGGGGGCGCCAAGCAACCCCCCCATCAAGAGGGCAATCGCACAGCCGAATAAAAGCACCGGATCGACTAGGACCC
>DASZBO010000078.1:0-51208 GCA_035944075.1 Sphingomicrobium sp. | reverse complement strand
GAGAATCCGGGCTACGAAGCGCAGACGTTCGTCCATCACGGAGACTTTCTTCCACGGCATCGACACTTTCCCCTGCGATCGCAGGGAAAAGTGTCACCCATGTCTCCGGAACGATTTGCAACCTATGTCTCGGAACGCTCATTTTGTACGTTCTTGAGACATGGGTCACAGAACTGCACTGCACCCCTGACGTGAGACACTAAGCCGGGTGACAGATCCGGTTGTTGTTGTCTCCTAAGACAGCGGCGAGCCGCTGTCCTGGCTTGCTGACGTGCTCGCCCGCATCGCCGGGCACCCCGCGCAGCGCATCGACGAACTGCTCCCCTGGAACTGGGTAAAACCAGCCGCAGCTCTCGCTGCCTGATCAGATCACGGTGCCGCGGATCTCGCTGGATGGCACGTCCACGTGCTTTTGGATAAACAAGGGCGGTCGGATGGCTCAAAGTGCCTTCCTGCAGCGTCGAGGACGAACTTCGGTCTATGATAAACCCGATCATCACTGGCGCTCTCGCTTTAGCGGTAGCGGGGCTAGCCACCGCGGCGAGCCGACAGTTCAAAGCTTATTCGAACGGCGAGCGAACCTACGTCAGCGTTCTCGAAGGCCGCCCCTTCCTGGCATTTGTTGTCATCCTAGTTGTCGGTGCGCTGGGTAGTTTGTTGATCTCTTTGCTGACCGGCTCTCTCGGCCTGTTTCCGTACATTTTCCTCGGCTTTGCGACAGTCGGGGCCTCAGTGCTGCTCTGGGGTCTCTCAAAGCAAAGAAGATAAGTTCTCTCAGCAGCCATCCGCGGTACTCACCGAATGGCTACGGCAGAGGCGACTATGCATCGGTCAACTCGCGCCGAACCCTCGTTCGGTCGGCTTTCAGCTGTTATGGCTGGGAGTAGCGCGTTGTTACTGAGCGCATAAGTTATGTGGCGGATATATCAGAGCTGAGAGTCAGACGACTTCGTTCTCGAGGTGCTGCAACGAGAGTGTAACGCACACAGCCTTTACTAATCGTCATCCCAGACGGGACCATAGCCAACTGCTTTTAGCATATCCTCGCGGCTTCTCACCTTTATCCACTCAAGGACCCGTATGCGACCATGCTCGACGTAAAAATCGGGAACCAATAAGACGTCATCCTGAATGTATGGCTGTGCCCAATCAGGCCACTTACGTAAGCCACTTTCCAGCGCCTGTTTCAACCAGAGCTGTAACTCTGGATGCGGATTATCGTTCGTTCGGGGTTTCAATCGCCGCAGCCTCACATCCGATTGAGTGCGTACCAAACCACGGGCAAAGAAGCCCACGAGAGCAGCGTACTTAATATCCAGAACGGGGGTTTGCGTAGGTTGCCAATCACCTTCGTGCCATTCGTTAGCTCCCACACCAAATCGGGGATGCGTGAACCAATCATCAGGAGAGCAGCAATCACCAAGCCAACGTTCCAGAATTGGTAGAGCGCTAGAAGAAACCCCACCATGAGAGCAAAAGCGACAACGTTTAATCTTTTCTGCGTCCTCTGCTGGGATCGGGCCAACCCCTGAATGACCGGATTACTTTCAGTGGCTAGCCTTTCCATTTCGGGGTTCTGAAAGAAGCCCCTCACTAGAAAGCCCACGATATTCGTGGTGACGAACATCAGAACGACCCACGCGCCCACTGTAATCGCCAATTGCATAATCATCTGCGTGTCCCCTTTTTCGCAGGACTTATCAGAGGTCAGTTATCAGTATGCTTCTGTCGCTCGATTGCGCGTCCGTGGTGCGCCCACGACGCAGTTTGGTGGCCTCGAAATCTTGCAGACGTCAGTTTCAGATGCAACGTAGTCGTCCCGCATAACTGGGGGGCACGTTGAGTGATGATGATGATGATGAACTTTTCCAGAATTCGGAACGTAAGTCGCCACGACAACGGGTCGATGCTTTCGCGGTAAGAATCTGGGAAAGTCATCTTCAGAAATGGTGCGATATCAACCACCAATTGATGCGGAATTATCTTGGGCGAACGCTAGGTTTACGCTCCTCGCTGGCATCAGCGTGATCGCTCCCCGAACCGGTCAGCTGCCCGGTAATGTCGGCCAGGTGCCGTCAGTTGTTTGCTGAACCAGTGTCGGATCTCCCGTCCAAGTCGCGAGGCTATGAAGATCAACTTCTCGGGTAACTGGCTAAGCAACAACAGGTGGTTTAGGCCTCCGGAAGTCTGGACTGGAGATGGGGGAAATTATGCGTCGGTTCCTGGTGCTTTTCACTGGCACGATTGCCGTCATGCCGGTCTGCGCAAATGCACAGGATCAAGGTCATGTAGAGATTTACGGCCGTGGCGGGTTCAAAGGCCCAAGCATGACGTTTTCCGAACCCAGCCAACACATCGATCCGGCGTTCACGGCGCGCAGTGTTCGCGTATCCGGAAATGCCTCGTGGGAACTATGTAGTGGCAACACCTACACGGGTTGCCGCCGCGTCGACAAATCCGCGCCAAGCGCGGTCTTTATCGTCCGATCGGCTCGGCCAGTCGCGCCGATGATCGTAACTCGAGTTTCTCCGCCCAATCAGTCCTTGCGGGGAGTCGAAAGCGAGTTCTTTGTTGCTCCCCATCGCGGCCACGCCCGAGTGGCTATCTCGCCGGGACATCCCGAAGAAATGCGGCGCGCGGCAAACGAATTCTGCCGGTCAGCGGGCTGGCCGATGTCCGCACATGCCCAAGTGCAGCAGGACGGCCCGAATTATTATTTGGTCGACGTCCTCTGCACGAAGGAGTGAAGCTCCGGCCACTATCCTCCGCAAACGTCCGAACCGCCGCTTGAACTAACGCGTGTAAACGAGTTTTCCGGAGTGGTGCTGATGACGATGTTCCGTGGGCCGCAAGATCTCAGCTGAAAACGAACTTTGCGCTCGCGAAAATCAAGCGACACGCGACGGAACGCCTGAAGCACGTCGGTTCCGAGCATCAGCGAAGGTTGCCGAGCGAGTCCGAAGAGTTCGAACGGAGGTACATCCGCAAAGGCAATCGGAACGTCCTGGAGGGTCACCGGGCCGAGCTGAAGCTCGTCGATGCGTGCGAGCTCAAGTTTTACCGGCACGCCGGTCACGCCGATGGCGCTGGTGGTCCAGAACTTGTCGGGATGCTTGCGCAGAAGCTTGTCTCGAAGAGCAAGGTTGCCGATCGTGATTTCGGATCCAGTGTCGATAACGGCCGAGAGGGGAAGGCCTCCCGCGCGCACCTGCGTCAGGATCAGTTGACCGCGACGACGACGTGCAACGATGACGATTTCCCCCGGAAGATCCCTTTGTGGCGTGCGGACGTCCTCGATTCTGATCACGTGCCGGTCAAAATCCAGCAGCAGCCTTTGTTGGGCCAGGGCGTCGATTCCGATTATGCCTTCGCCACCGATATCGCCTTCACGCAGCGCCGGTAGCTCCAGATTCCGAATGGTCGTCGCCCCGAGCGTCAGCGAGTCTACTTTGACCCGAGGTACGAGCTCCCGAGAGGTTGTCCCATTAAGAACGACGGGCGTATCCGCCGGGAGCTGCAGGTCATGCGCTATGTTGATGCCGATCGCGGACGTGTCCGCACCGCTGTCGACGACGAAGTGATAGGGCCCGCGTCCGTTGATCTCGACAGCAACACTGAGACGCGTTTCGACTTCGCGGGCCTTCACCTCTTGTCCACCGATCGCTAGCGTAGGATCGATTACCGCTGTTGCCGGAGGCATGACCGAAGTCGTTGGCGGCGGCGTTGGCGAAGCGCTGCCGTTCCGGATCTCCTGAGCCGATGCGCCTGCGCTTACGAGGCCAGACAGGAGAAGGATGTAGCCAAAGATCGCGATGCGGCATGGCATTGCAAAAGGGTCTTTTCGTCCAAGCAAGGGCGGTGAGCCTACCGACAGCGAAGTTTCCACGCCAGCAATGAATTCGTGTCCCCGACTTCCAGTTCATCGGGATATCCTGGTGAGCCCTTGGACCTTCAGGATGGACGAGACGACATCGGGTGCTTGTGATCCGAAATAAGAATGATGCGATAACCATTCTTGGACCGATAGGTTTTACCGTTTGCCCCTTAACACGCGGCGATGGGGCAACATGAGTTGATCGCGGCGGCGCTCGCAGGCGCCGCAGCGCCGCTTGGCGCGGCGCAATCGAGCGCGCGCGTGGCGAGCCTTGCCGGTAGGCCTGATCCCAACACCGTCCTGTTCTTCGAAGAACGTCTTGCAAATCCGGCAGTCGGCCCAACGGCGGAACGCTGACCCCATGCGCCCCTTCCGATCGCTAACAGCGCGGCTCACGGTCCAGTTCGCGCTCCTGTTCGCGGCGGCGATGGTCGGTGCATCGGTAACACTATCGACGGTCATTGCCGGCGCAGCTTCCCGCCAGGCCGAACGGGAACTGCAATCGAGCGCGGCCGTGTTCGAGCAACTCTGGCAGCTGAAGGCCGCCGAAATCCAGGAGCGTGCGACGCTCTCCATTCGGAATCCTGTTTTGCGCAAGGGTGTTGCGAACGATGATCAGCTAGCGATCCGCGCGGCGCTCCAGGCTTTGTCTCGGCGCCTTGGCGTGGAGAGCGTATTGCTGGTCACTGCTGATGGAAAAGTGGTGAGCAGCGAAGGCTCGCTCGGCCGCAGCGACGGGGCCAATTTCCTCAAGCCGCTTCAGCGCGGAACGCGGAGCGGGATTTCCGTTCTTTCGGGTCGGCTTCGCGAACTGGTCGCCGTGCCGATTCCGGGAGCCATGCCCGCACGTTGGATCGTCACCGCATCGGATCCGGTCACTTCGGACATTCGCGGGCTTGAACGCCTGTCTGCCGTTCCGCTTCACGCGACTCTTCTTGTGCGATCCAATGGTCGTTGGTCGGCGGCAGGCCGCGCGATGGGATTGACCGCGGAAGCGGCCCAGCTTGCGGAAGCGCACGCGCGGTCCGGCGCATTCGGCCTTACCCTTGACGGCAAGCCGTCGAGAGCACTCGCCAAGTCTCTACCGGGCTTTTTCGGGGACGGTCGTGCTATCCTGCTGCTTGCTTATCCCAAGGCCAGTGCAGTTGCGGATGCGAAGACCTTGCAATTGATCCTTGGACTCGTGACGCTTGTTGGTCTGTTACTTGTGGGACTTGCCACATGGCGCGCCGCACAGCGGATCACCCAACCACTTGCACGCCTCGACGATGCCGCCGGACGGCTAGCCGCGGGGGAGCATGTGCAGGTGCGGGTTCGCGGCGAGGACGAGCTCGCGCGCCTCGCAGGAAGCTTTAACGCGATGGTGGGCAAAATTGCCGAACGCGAGCAACGCATCACGCAGCTCGCATTCAACGATACGCTAACCGGACTTCCCAACCGGACGATGTTCCAGCAGCAGCTCGAGCATCAGTTTCGGTCTCTCGAGGGCGGCGACAGACTTTTTGCGCTACACTGTCTCGACCTTGACCAGTTCAAGGTGGTCAATGACACGCTTGGCCATCCCGCTGGTGATGCATTGCTGATCGAGGCCGCGCACCGTGTGCGCCAAGCGGCTCGCGGCCACTTCGTGGCGCGCCTTGGTGGCGACGAGTTCGTCGTCCTGCAGACCGTCGGTGATGACCGAGACGCGATCGACAGGCTTGCCCGCGATATTCTTGGTGAGATCACGCGGCCGCTCAGCCTCGAGGGCAACGAGATCCGTCCGTCCACCAGCATTGGCATCGCGATCGCGCCGCAAGACGGAAGAGACGGCGGAACACTTCTGCGAAGCGCCGACCTTGCGCTCTATCGCGCAAAGGAAGGCGGTCGAGGCAGCTATGCGTTCTTCGAGGAAAGCCTCAACGAGCGCGCGCAGCAGCGACGCCAGCTCGAGACCGATCTTCGACTTGCCCTCGAGCGCAGCGAACTCGAGCTTTTTTATCAACCGCTCTTTGATCTTGAGCATAATCGCATCTGCTCGTTCGAGGCCTTGCTGCGCTGGCGTCATCCGACGCGCGGACTCGTTCTGCCAGCGGAGTTTGTGCACGTAGCCGAAGACACAGGATTAATCGTGCCGATCGGCGCTTGGGTGATCCGCGAGGCTTCGGCTGAGGCCATTTCCTGGCCCGACCATGTTCGTGTCGCGGTAAACGTCTCGGCGGTCCAGTTTCATCGTGGACCACTCAACGAAACCATCGTTCACGCGCTTGCCGAAAGTGGACTTCCGCCAGCCCGCTTTGAAGTGGAAATCACGGAATCGATCTTCCTCGACGGCGGTGATACGACATTGCGCTTGCTGCATCAGCTTCGCTCGCTCGGGGTCAGGATCGCCCTCGACGACTTCGGGACCGGTTATTCTTCCTTGAGTTATCTGCAGAGCTTCCCGTTCGACAAGCTCAAGATCGACCGAAGCTTCATTCAAAATCTTTTGACGCGCAACGGGGCCAGTGCGATCGTCCATGCGATCACCGAGCTGGCGAATGCGCTTGGCATCGAAACCACCGCCGAGGGTGTCGAGGAAACCGCTCAGCTGATGGAGCTTCGCGCGCACGGATGTTCGTCAGTCCAGGGCTATCTGTTTTCCGAGCCGATGACCGCGAGCGACGTCCGAAAACTGTTCGCTCGCGGGCGCGGCAAGCTTCAGAACGTTGCCTGATCGGCACCCGGCTGGAGGAGGTCCCGACTTATGTCGGATACCTTCGTGCAACCGGTAAGAGCCATCGCAACGCGCAATTCTGCCTCGATCAGGTTCAGGATTTGCGCAACTCCCGCTCCTCCGTCTGCCGCGAGTGCATAGGCCCAGGCTCGGCCGAGCAGAACGAAATTGGCGCCAAGCGCGAGCATGCGAAGGACGTCGAGGCCCGATCGGACGCCGCCGTCGGCGAGGACGGGTATGCGACCGGCAACTGCCTCGGCGATTCGAGGCAATGCGCGAGCGGTCGACAACGCTCCGTCGAGCTGTCGTCCGCCGTGATTGGAAACGACAATCGCGTCCACTTCGCTGGCGGCTGCCGCGCGCGCGTCCTCGGGATCGAGGATGCCCTTGACGATTAGTGGGCCGTCCCACTGCGAGCGAACCCATTCGACATCCTTCCACGTCACGGAAGGATCGAAATTGTCATGGATCCACGCCTGGAAGTCGCTCAGCGGCGCGCGCTTCCCGATGATGGATTCAAGATTGCCAAGGCTGATGGGACGACCTTTGAGGCCGACGTCCCACATCCAGGCTGGCCGGGTAATGAGGTCGAGCGTGCGGCGAATGCCTGCGCCCGCTGCCCGCGCGTCGCGATAGCGCGAGCCCGGAACGGCGAGATCAACCGTCAGAATAAGCGCTCCACAGGCGGCCTGCCTGGCACGCGCGATCATGTCGCGGACGAAGGATCGATCCTTGACGAAATAGAGCTGAAACCAAAAAGGCGCACCGGATCGCGCGACCTCCTCGAGCGAACAGCCGCCGACGGTCGAAAGCGTGAACGGAACACCCGCGTCGGCAGCCGCCTTCGCCGCCTGCGTTTCGCCTCGTCGCGCGAAGAACCCCGCCAGGCCTACGGGGCCAAGGCCCAGCGGCATTGACCAGCGGTTCTCGAACAGCTCGGTGGACAAATCGAGCGACGAGACGTCACGGAGTACTCGCTGCCGGAGCGCGACCGATTTGATGTCCTCGACGTTCCTTCGAAGAGTCAGTTCGTCGTACGAACCGCCATCCAGATATTCGAAGAGAAAGTGTGGCAGCCGCGCTTTTGCAAGCGGCCGGTAATCGCTGACGCTCGCTGCGCGCTTGGCCAATTCAGGACGCGAAGCTCGGATCGAGCCGATAAGCCTTGCGCTTTAGCGCCGGCCAGGCGAGCAGGTTGGCGGCGAGCGCGACGCCGACCTGCCCCTGCTGGGCCGTGACTTCCGGCGACCCTTGGGGCGGGTTGTTGATATTCTCGCCGGCCGAGAGGGCCATCACCTGAGCCTGGCATGCCCGCTCGAGGAAATAGAGTCGCACGAAGCACTCGCCGACGTTCTTGCCCAGCGCGAGCGTCCCGTGATTGCGAAGGATCATCGCATTCCTGGTCCCGAGGTCCGCTACAAGCCGCTCGCGCTCGCTAAGGTCGACGGCAACCCCTTCATAATCGTGAAATGCGACATCGTTGCGGATCAACATCGCCGTCTGGGTTAGCGGGAGCAGCCCCTCATTGTGCACGGACACTGCCTGACCGGCCGGCGTGTGAAGGTGCATCACGGCGTGCGCGTCGTCGCGCGCCATGTGGATGGCCGAATGGATTGTGAACCCCGCGGGGTTCGTGATGAACGGGCTCGGCTCGACGGGATTTCCGTTAACGTCGACCTTGACCAGCGAAGACGCGGTCACTTCCTCGAACATGAGATTGTAGGGGTTGAGGAGGAACTGGTGTTCCGGTCCCGGGATGCGTGCCGACAAATGCGTGAAGATAAGGTCATCCCAGCCGTAATGAGCGACCATGCGGTACGCTGCGGCGAGATCAACGCGGATCGCCCATTCCTCCTCGCTGACTTTCTCCTTCAGCGAGGGAATTTCGATGTGATCGAGCGGCTTCATGTCGCTCATACCGCGATTGATCGAACTGACCCTGTTCATGCTCGCACCTGCTGCCGATCGGGATGTGCTGCGGCGAACGCCTCCAGTTTGTCGGCATTCTCTTCGGCGCGGAGCAACGTAGGATATGAATCGAGCGGCACGTTGTAGCGGCGCGCATTATACAATTGGGGCACCAGCAGGACGTCGGCGCCCGTCGGACCATCGCCAAACAGGAATTTTCCCGACCGTGGGGCCGCCATGGCCTCGAGCCCGGGGAGCCCTTCCTCGATCCAGTGTGCGTACCAGCGATCGATCTCGTCCTGCGAATGGCCAAGCTCGTCTTTCAGATATTTAAGCACGCGCAGATTGTTGAGCGGATGGATATCGCAGGCGATGGCCATCGCCATCGCCACCACATGGGCTCGTTCGGCCGCAAGAACCGGCAGCAACGGCGGATTGGGGTGGCGCAAGTCGAGATAATTGATGATGGCGACGCTTTGAGTCAGACGGTGACCGTCGATCTCGAGCATCGGCACCAGTCCTTGCGGGTTTATTGAGCGATAGTCTGCCGATTTTTGCTCGCCTTCGCGCAGATCGATCTGGCGGATCTCATAGTCGATCCCCTTGAGATTGAGCGCAATTCGTACGCGGTAGGAGGCGGACGAGCGCCAGTAGTCGTAGAGAATGGGTTTCGGCATGGCTCGCTGCTTACTCGCCCGGAACGAACGGCGCTATGACTTCCGGAGGAACTCGGATTGGTCGACCCAACGCCTTGTCGATAATCGCCCATTCAGTCCTTGCTCGGACGAAGGCCCTTCCGTCGGGCGCGGTGAATTCTACGAAGCGATCGAACCGCGCTCCCTTCGGCGCGGCTCCGACCCAGGTTCGAGCGGTGATGGGATCGCCCACTTTTCCGGCGCGAAGATAGTCGATCTCGTGCCGGACAACGACCCAGTAATAGGCGTCCTTGTGCGCCGGGCGCGCCGCTGAATTCCAGTGGGCGACCGCGACCTCTTGTATCCACTGGACCCAGACCGCGTTGTTGACGTGACCAAGTTCGTCGATGTGCTCCGCTCGTGCGCGGAGCACGATCTCGAAGACTTTTCGGGTCACCGAACCTCGGTTAGCATGAACGTGTAGGTCTCTGCGACTTCGTGCAGCCTTTCCCAGCGTCCGGACTTGCCGCCATGGCCGGCGCCCATGTTAATCTTCAGCATCAGGAGGTTGGTATCGGTTTTGGTCGCACGGAGTTTTGCGGCCCACTTCGCCGGCTCCCAGTAGGTTACCCGCGGATCGGTGAGGCCGCCGGTAATCAGCATTGGCGGATAGTCCTGCGCCTTCACATTATCATAGGGCGAATAACTGCGGATGTAGTGGAAGGCCTCTTCGTCGACAATCGGATTGCCCCACTCGGGCCACTCGCCCGGCGTGAGCGGAAGGCTGTCATCGAGCATGGTATTGAGCACATCGACGAACGGGACGTCGGCGACGACCGCGCCCCACAATGCAGCATCGGAATTGACGACGGCACCCATAAGTTCGCCGCCCGCGGATCCGCCGTTGATCGCAATTCGACCGGCCTTCGTGAACTTCGCGGCAATCAAGCCTTTCGCGGCGTCGACGAAATCGTTGAACGTGTTGGTCCTCTTGGTGAGCTTACCCTCGAGGAACCACTTGTAGCCAAGGTCGTCCCCGCCGCGGATATGCGCGATTGCGCAGGCCCAGCCGCGGTCGAGCAAGCTTATCCGGTTGGCGTTGAACGTCGGTGGGATCGCATGGCCATAGGCGCCATAGGCGTATAGGAAGAGCTTGCCTTCGCCGTTCTTCTCGAAGCCCTTGCGATAAACAATCGAGACCGGCACCTTCACGCCGTCGCGAGCCTCGATCATTAGCCGCTCCGTCCCATAGGACGACGCATCATAGCCCGACGGTATTTCTTGGACCTTCAAAACTTCGAGCTGGTCGCTCGAGGGGTGATAGTCATAGACCGTGGTCGGCGTGACCATGGATGAATAGCCGATCCGGTACGCGTCGGGGGCGAACTCGGGATTGCCCATGAACGAAGCCGTGTAACTTGCTTCCTTGAAGGGGATACGCGTCTCGTCGCCCGAATAAGTGCGCAACGTAAGCTGATCGAGCCCTTCGATTCTGCTGCTGATCGCAAGATGGTCGCGGTAGGCTGTAACGCCGGTCAGGTAGGTCTTGTCAGAGCCCGGAATGACCGTTTCCCATACATCCGGCGTTGCAGGGTCAGCGCTTGCGAGCCTGAAATTCACATGGTCGTCGTTGGTGTGGATCCAGAGTTTTCCGTGCGCCGCATCGACATGATATTCCCGGTTCGCCCGTCGCGGTGAGATAAGAATGAGCGGCAGCGACGGATCATCGGCCGAAACGAAGCGAACTTCGGTGGTTGCGTTATCCCCCGTTGAGACGAACAGGGTGCTTCGGTCGTGCGACTTGCCAACGCCGACCGTGAAGCCGAGCTCTTCTGTCTCCTCGTAAAGCGTTACGTCCTCTTCGCTGGGCTGGCCAAGCCGGTGATAGCGGGCGCGGTAGCTTCGCCAGCTGTCATTGACTTCGCAAAAGACGATCCCGCTGCTGTCGCTCGACCAAACGGGCACGCCGATTCCGACCTTGGTGACCGTCTCGACGTCCTTGCCGGTCGCGAGGTCGCGGATGCGAAGCTCGAACCGCTCCGAGCCGTCATAATCGGCAAGGGTTGCGAGAAGCTTCCCATCCGGACTGACTTCGAGTGCGCCGAGACGAAAATATTCGCGCCCGTGGGCTTCGACCGTTTCATCGAGGAGGACCTGGTCATCGCCGCCGGCCGAAGGCTTGCGGTACCAGGTCCGGTATTGCTCGCCCGACTTGAACGCCCACCAATAGAGCCAGTCCCCATCGCGGATTGGGACCGAACTTTCGTCTTCCTTCACGCGGCCCTTCATTTCGGCGAATAGCGCGTCGACCAGCTCCAGGTGCTGGGCCTTCCAGTCTTCGAAATAGCCGTTTTCGGCCTTGAGATAATCGAGGACGCGGGGGTCATCGACTTGCGGATACTTGGGGTCTCGAAGCCAGTGCCATGGGTCCTCGATGGTCACTCCGTGACGCTCGTAACTGTAGGGCTGCTGCGGGGCGACCGGAGGCGCGGTAAGGCTCGTCACTTTGTCCATATGGTTTCCTCAACCAAGATGAACATCGCGCGTCCAGTCCCAAATCGGGCGTGCGGTGCGCAGAATATGCTATTTACCCGCGGCGTCCCGCTAGTAATCCAAGTCTCGGAGGCGAGGTTTGCGGGCTCCTGGGTGTCGCTGTCGACCGGCTTCATTCGTTCCTGCGTCGGGGAATCGGCATCGGCCTTCGGTACTCGGCATCACGGCCCCTTTAAGAACGGCGGCCGTTGGATTAGCTGAGACGTAAGGGAGCAAGCCCATGTCCACCTACGCCGATCGACTGAAAGCCCTTCGGGAGCAGCTGAAGACCGAAAATCTCGACGGGTTTGTCGTCCCGCTCACCGATGAGCATATGAGCGAATATGTCGGGAGCTATGCACAGCGCCTCGCCTGGCTGACCGGGTTTGAAGGTTCGGCGGGGTCGGCGGTCGTACTACCCGCAGAAGCCGCGATCTTCGTCGACGGACGCTATACACTCCAAGTCCGCCAGCAGGTCTCTCCGACGGAATGGAGCTACCAGTCGGTGCCCGAGACGAGCACCACCGAATGGCTTAAGGACCATGCGCCGGAGGGGGCCCGGATCGGCTACGATCCATGGCTGCATACGGGCGATTGGGTGAAGAAAGCCAAGGCAGCGCTGGCCAGTCGCGGGGCCTTGCTTGTTCCCGTCGAACGCAATCCCATCGACGAGGTCTGGTCGGATCGGCCCGAGGCTTCGAAGGCGCACCTCGCTGTCCAACGGGACGAGCATGCCGGCAAGTCCGCAGCCGAGAAGAGGACCGAAATCGGAGACTGGCTTGGCAAGCATCATGCCGATGCGGCGGTTCTTTCGGCCTTGGACTCGATCGCCTGGGCCTTCAACATTCGTGGCGAAGATGTAACCCACACGCCGGTCGCGCTGGCTTACGCGCTTGTTCATGCCGATGGGACGGCGGATCTTTTCGTCGCCAACGAGAAGATCGGCCCCGAGGTTCGCCAACATCTCGGCAACGGCGTTCGTCTTCATGAGCGCTTCGAGTTCAAGAATTTTCTTGCGGGCATGAAGGGCAAGACGGTTGTTGTAGACCCCGAACGGGCCGTCGCGGCGATCTTCGAGGCACTGGAACAGGCGGGTGCAAAGGTCATTCCCCTCCGTGACCCGACGATCCTTCCCAAGGCGATCAAGAACGAGGCCGAGATAAAGGGGCATAAGGCCGCGCAGACGCGCGACGGCGCAGCCATTGCGAAGTTCCTCCACTGGATCGATGAGGAAGCGCCCAAAGGCGAGATCGACGAGCTCAAGGCGTCCGATCATCTGGAAGCTCTTCGCCGTGAGAATACGGAGCTTCGGGACCTTTCCTTCGACAGCATTTCAGGTGCCGGTCCGAACGGCGCGATCGTCCACTATCGCTCAAGCGAGAAGACGAACAGGAAGCTCGAGAAAGGTACGCTCTACCTGATCGACTCCGGCGGCCAGTATGTCGACGGGACCACTGACATAACGCGAACGGTCGCTATCGGCGCGCCGACAGACGAGATGTGCGATCGGTTCACTCGTGTGCTGAGAGGCCATATTGCGATCGCGACCGCAGTCTTCCCGAAAGGAACTCGGGGCAGCCAGCTCGACAGCTTCGCACGGCGACCGCTGTGGGAAGCGGGCCTCGATTATGCGCATGGCACCGGGCACGGCGTCGGAAGCTTTCTGTCGGTTCACGAGGGGCCCCAACGCATTTCGCCGGTCGGAAGCAGTCAGAGCGGAGGTGATGAGCCTCTCCAGGCCGGAATGATCCTTTCGAACGAACCGGGCTATTACAAGACGGGTGAGTACGGCATCCGGATTGAAAATCTCGTGTTGGTCGTGCCGCGTGAGATCGACGGCGCGGAAAAGGAGATGCTTGGCTTTGAAACCTTGACCTTCGCGCCGATCGACCGGCGGTTGATCGTGGCTGAAATGCTCGAAGCGGAGGAGCTCCTCTGGCTCAATTGCTACCACGCCCATGTTCTTGCGCACATCGCCCCAAGCTTGTCGGGTTCCGATCTCGATTGGTTGCGCGAAGCCTGTGCTCCGATTTTGACCTGATATCGGTGTTCTTATAATGTTCTTCTCCCGACTCGGGAGGAGGCCAAGGCATGATCGGTTACGTGACACTCGGAACGAACGACCGCGATCAGTCCGCCAGATTCTACGATGCGCTCTGCGGTGAGCTTGGGGTCAATCGGATGATGGAAAACGAGCAGTTCATCGCCTGGGGCAAACCAGACGGCGGCGCCGGGATCGGCATTACGCGACCCTTCGACGGGAAACCCGCAAGCGTCGGCAATGGCGTAATGGTTGCGTTCGAGGCCAAGAACAAAGCGCAGGTGCAGCGTCTCCACGAAATCGCGCTCGCAAATGGCGGCACCGACGAAGGTGCACCGGGAGATCGCGGCGACGGCTTCTACGCGGCTTATTTTCGCGATCCCGACGGCAACAAGCTGAACGCGTTCGTGATGGGCGCTGAATGACCAGCGGCAAGTCGCTCTACGACTATCCCATCCACCTCGGTCTAGGCGCAACCGCGGTCATGGAGCCGCAATTCAGTGGGCTCGACTGGTATGAAGATTACGCAAAACGCCATGCCGTGGATGGAGCCGAGGGACGGCTCGTAAGTCTGTTCCGGTTCGATGAAAGCTGGACAAGCTGGGAAATGCATCCTTCGGGAGAAGAGGTGGTTTGCGTTGTGTCCGGTCTCATGACTCTTCATCAACAGCGACCCGACGGGTCGGAGCAATCGTACGATCTTGGTCCCGGCGACTACGCAATCAATTCCCGGGGAACCTGGCATACGGCCGACGCGGCCGCACCGGTCGTTCCCTTGTTTATCACCGCGGGGGAGGGGACGACCCACCGCTCTCGGTAAATTAGTGCCGAAACGTGACACCGCCGTCACCCGCTATTAATTGCACGTTTAATGCTTTGCATATAAAAGAAAATCACGGAGTCGATTCGTGATTGATGCACTTCAACTGGCGCTTGCGCTTCTGCTCCTTGGAGCAGTCATCTGGCTCGGCGACGCCGTTGCCGGCGGGATCGATGCTGCGCTCGGCGAAAAGAAGATGCGCGACCGCGACGCTTAGGCGTTCACGCGGCTCCTGATTCAACGGTCTCGCCTTCCGGATCGGGCGCAACAGCGCGCAAAGGCCGGCATGCCGAAAAGCCAATCACAGAGCGACATCCCTCGAATTTCAATCGAATTGCTGCGGCCCGACCGAATGAACCCTGACTAGACGGCGGCCGGGAGTCGATCTCGTACCCATTGGGAAAAGAGCCACTTCTCGCCTTGCGTCGGAGGCTTGCCTGCGTGAATGGTTCTCCTGTCCGGCAGCCCGGAAGGATCGACACTGCTGAACAAGAGAGCGTCGCCTCTTGCACCGCGATGCTCGAGGCGAAGCTCGGGGAAACTTGTTTCCCCGCCGGCGAAATCCTCGTTGAGGTAGACGAGAACGGTCGCCGCGCGCTGGCCGCGCGCGGCGATCTCGTCCGCCATCGTCGCGGGATCAAGATAATCGCAGTGAAGCGAAAACTCCTCGCCAACAGCATAGCGCAACACTTGCGACACCTCGAGGCAGGGCAGCGGTGCGTTGAGCGCCGAAGCGATCCTTGTCCGGATGATTTCAACGATGCAGTCGAGTTCGAGGAGGTTGAAGAGCGCGAACTGGTTGGTTCTTCCCGGATGTACGCCAGCTTCACCAGTTTCCTTGTTGTAGATGATGGCGCGTTCAAGCCGGGGCTGCGCAGCCGCGATCAACCAGGCGCATTCACCTTCCGTCAGGAACCCGGCGATCGTCCGGATCAGTGGATTTGCCGAAAGCGTTCGACCAGCGGGAGCCTTGAGGCGTGATCCAAGCGCGATGCGCGAGCGGACGTCACGCCAGTTCACGATGGGGGACACCGTTTCCAGGCGATCATCAGCAAGGAGGAGCAATTGCTGCTGAGCCTTGAGGCACGCACGCTCGGCAGCGTCGGTTAGAGAATCGAGGGCCTTGTTCCAATCGGGGTGACGGGCAATTCCCATGCATTCAAAGAGGGCTCGCCGTTCGATTGCTTCGGCTTCCCCGGCGGCCGCTGCCCGATCGATCAGGGTGATCGCCTCGCGCCAGCGCCCCGCAGCTCCCGGATCCGAAAGCAACGCCATTCCTTCGCGAAACGAGGCTTCGCCGTCGTTCACTCCGCTTTGCCGTCCTCCCGCGCATCCTGAGCACGGGCCTGCGCCTTGCGCCGTTTCAGATTTTCCCGAAGCGCGGCCGCAAGCCGCTCCTCGCGCTCCTTGTCATCCGTGGCCATCTGCGCCACATGGCCTGCGCGCGCCCGACCCGCAAGCATGCTCCTGAGCAGCCTGGGTTGACGTGCGTCGGGGCCGCCGTCATAGGCGCGCGCTTCCGCGAAAAGTGCTGCCGTAGCTCAGTGGTAGAGCGCATCCTTGGTAAGGCTGAGGTCGTGAGTTCAATCCTCACCGGCAGCACCATTTCGTCAAGCACCATCCCTTAGTCGTAGTTGGCCTCGAGCAGGCCCTCGATGACGTGGTGCTGGATGACCGGCTGAAGCTCATCGGTCACCCGGCAGGAAAGATGATCCCGGACGCACGGCGGAAGGCCGTCAAAATAGGCCTTCGTGACCTGTAGGTCGTGATGGTTGGCATTGCTTGCATCGGGGTCGTCGACGCCGACAACCAGTACCGGTCGGGGCTCGTTGGATCGGTTAGCCGTTCCGCGATGGATGGTAAGCGCGGAGCGGGCCGAAATGTCGCCGCGCTGCGGTAGTTTCTGAACCGCGCGCGAAACGTAACGACCCCATTCGCTGCGGTCGGGGAACATTCCGTCTCTTGCGCCGGCGATTTCGTCCCACTGCGTGCCAAGGGCGATTTCAAACGGCCCATGCTCCGGCCGCGTGTCAACCGCGGTCACGTTGAATGCAAGGCTGTTGAGCCGTCGCCCCTTGAGGGTCGCCTCGGGCGCCCTGAAGTCGCGATGCCAAGGTTGGTCCGCGGCACCTGGAAAGGGGATGTCAAACCCAACTTCGACGATTCGGTAGTCCCTGGTGAGAACAGACTGGCAGACCGCGACGAACCACGGGTGGCTCGCTATTTCCACGAACCCACGGATCCGCTCGGGTTGCGTTTCGACATACCAGCGTTGCGGCCCCCGCGGCAGCGCTCCACCTTCGATCTGCCGCGCCTCTTCAAACAGACGCATCAGGTCATCACGAAGCGTATCTGCGAACTGGGTGCCGAAGGCTCCCTTCAGTGCAATGATCCCATCACCGTAGATCCCGCCCATGATCGCGGCTGTGTCATATCCCTCGTTCACTCGGCCATTCTCCATGAACCTTGACACGGATCCCATCAGCCAACGCTTGCCATGAGAGAATGAATGGGGTTGTGCGCTGGCCCCATGCGTTTCTTCTCAGATAATGCCGCTCCCGCCCATCCCAAGGTGCTCGACGCGATTGCGGCCGCCAATCGCCTCGACACGGCCTATGACGGCGATGCGTGGAGCCGCCGGCTCGATAGCGCTTTTTCCGATTTGTTCGGGACGCAGGCGCGTGCCTTCTGGGTAACCACCGGAACCGCGGCGAACTGTCTCGCCCTGGCGGCGCTGTGCCCCCCATATCGCGCCATACTCTGCCATCGCGATGCCCATATCGAAGTCGACGAAGCGGGAGCGCCCGGCTTCTTCACTGGCGGAGCAAAGCTCATCCTGCTCGATGGCGCCGGAGCGAAGATCACGCCGAGCACGGTTCTCGAGGCGTGCGGCGGTATCCGCAAGGACGTGCACCAGGTGCAGCCCGCGGTCATTTCGATCACGAATGCGACGGAATACGGGCTCGTCTATCGCGCCGGCGAAGTGGGGGCAATCGGCGAGGTGGCGAAGGATCAGGGTCTTGCGCTTCACATGGACGGTGCTCGGCTCGCGAATGCGCTTGTCTCGAGCGGCGAGAGCCTTGCCGACCTTACCTGGCGTGCGGGCGTCGACGCCTTGTCCTTTGGCTTCGTCAAGAACGGCGGCCTCAATGCCGAATGCGTAATCCTGTTCAGGACCGAACTTGCGGACGAGCTTGCCGTGCGGCGGAAAAGGGCGGGCCATCTCTTGTCGAAAGGGCGTTTCCTCGCAGCGCAGATCCTTGCGATGCTCGAAAACGACCTCTGGCTGGAAAACGCGCGCAACGCGAACGAAGCCGCTCAACTGCTCGCGACCGCGGCTCCGCAGCGGTTGGTCTATCCCGTCGAAGCCAACGAACTCTTCCTAAGGGCCACCGCGGAGGAAGCGGCGCGCCTTCGGGGAATGGGTTTTGACTTTTACGACTGGGGGCCCGGCGAGATCCGGCTGGTCACCAGCTGGGACCAGGGGGGCCAAGCGATTGAGCAGCTTGCCGCTGCGCTCAAGGCACTGTGACGCAGGCTCACGGCTCGAGCTTTCGCTCGGTTACCCTGCCGTTCATCATCTTCACCGCGGTATGGGGATCGACCTGGATCGTCATCCGCGGCCAATTGACCGATGTCCCGCCGCAATGGTCCGTCACCTATCGCTTCGTGATCGCGGCCTTCGCCATGGCCGTCGTCGCAACGCTGAAGGGCGAGAGCCTTCGGATCGGCGGCCGGGGCATTGTCGCCGCCGCATTCCTCGGGTTCACGCAGTTCTGCGTGAATTTCAATGGCGTCTATCTTGCCGAACGGCACATCACTTCGGGAGTTGTGGCGACCGTCTTCGCACTGCTGCTGATCCCCTCCAGTCTCCTGGCGTGGGTTTTCCTCGGACACCGACCGAGCCGGCGCTTTGCGTGGAGTTCGCTCATTGCCGTTAGCGGCATCATCCTTCTGTTTGCGCACGAGATGCGTGCGCATGAGGCCGAGCGCGGCGAAGTTATCGCGGGGATCGGACTGACACTTGCCGGAATGCTTGGGGCCTCAATCGCAAACGTCGTGCAGGCACGTCCCGAAATCCGGCGTTATCCTCTGTTTGCCATGCTCGCCTGGTCGATGGCGGCCGGAGCGCTATTCGACGGCCTCATTGCGTTCACCATGACGGGCTCGCCGGTGCTCGATGCGCATCCCGGCTATTGGCTGGGCCTTCTCTATCTGGCGTTGATCGGGTCGGTGCTGACGTTCAGTCTCTACTATCCCGTCGTTCGCCTCATCGGACCCGCAAAGGCCTCCTATTCGAGCGTGCTCGTGCCGATTATCGCGATGGGCTTTTCAACATGGCTCGAACATTATCGCTGGACGGGACTTGCGATCGTGGGTGCGTCGCTCGCGGTTGGCGGTATGGCATCTGCCCTTGGTCGGAACCGCTCCCGCGTGCCGCTGCCCGACGCTTCCTAGATTCCCGGCACCGCACCGACGGGCAACTGGCGGATATCGGTGACAAAGCACTGGCCGTTTTCGCTCGGGGGTAGACCTCCAAGTTCGTCCACCTTCCCTTCGCACAGCCATTGGGAATCGCGCGGTCGGAGACCAATCTCCATGATGAGACGAAAGTCAGGACAGCCCGGGCTGAGATGGAGCCGAAACCAGCGATTGCCCTGAGTCTGGACGAACAGGAACCCGAATGGGCCGCGAACGAACCGCGAGACACTGTTTGCCCGGAAACATTGGGGACCGCTTGCGCCCAGATACTGGGCGCTGCTTGAAGTCGGCGTCGTCGCTGCGGCTGCAAGTGCAGTGAAGCTGGCGAAGACAAGCAGGCGAACAGGCTTGAACATCGGCCGTCTCCTGAAACTCAAGGCAGGTCGGACAGGATCCTTCGTTGCTTAAGAGCGAGCATAGCACGAAAGGAGCAGGGGGACGATGATGCGGTTCGTGCGTTGCACGCTCCATGCCTTCCTCCGTGATTCGGCGCTTTGTCTATGATGAGATGACCGGCGACCTTTGGGTCGAGTTCACGACCGGGCGCCGCTACGTTTATTCGGGCGTTCCCCAGGACGTCGCCGATGCGTTTCGCGGCGCGTTCACGAAAGGCGTCTACTTCAATAGCCGGATACGGGACCAGTTCTCGCACCGTGAAGTCCACCGCGAGAATACCGAATCTTAAGCTTGGTCGGCGACAATCCGATGATGGTTCCGATGCGCATGAGTTCCGTCTTCAAGAACCGGTGGATGGCGCTGATCTGGGCCGCCGGAATTTTGTGGTTTGCTTATGACTTTGCGGGTTCGGCGCCACCGGATCAAACCCCGGGCAATGCCGCCGGCAATGCTTCGGCTGGCTCGGTCTCAACCGACGATCAGAACAAGGTCGAACAAGTCCTTGGCAACTAGCGAGCCCAATCGAGGCGCTCGATGTGCCAATGGCGCTGTGCTTCGGTCGAGCCCGGAATGTCGTTGATGCGGCGCAACACGGCTCTTGCCGCGCGATTGGCGGCGCGCCCGTCTTTACGTCCCGAAACGGTGAGCGGCACTGTCACATAGATTGAACCTGCGGCACCTTCAGGATTGGTCGCGGAGTGAACGGTCACTTTGATGTCCTGCAGCGAACGAAATTCCGTCTCGAAGTTCTTTCGGGGCGCGGCTCCGGGGCCAAGCAACATGTAGGCGTCCTCGAAGCGACCGCTATTGAGCAACGCTGCAAATCCCCGCACGAGGTCCTCAGCGGCCTCGGGGCTCTTTGGATCGACGGTTGGCCTGTTTGCCGCGACCGGTGGGGCTCCGGGCAATTCAATGGAATTGCCTTCCCGCGGTCCCAGGCGTTCCTGGTGCGGCTGCGAGCACGCTGCGGCGAGCGTCATTAGGAGAGCGGGTCCAACACGCTTGTTCATCGCTTCCATCTCCGGTCGGAACCGCGGAATGGACGGTTCGTTCGTTACGCCACGACAACAGGCTAAACAGGGAGAGTTTTATGGCCGACGATCGCGACGACGTCGAACGCGAACATACGACCATCGTTGAAACGGGCGGCGGTGGCGGCGGCGTTCTTGCCGTTGTGCTGCTCATCATCGTCGTGCTGGTGCTGCTGTACGTCTTTCGTGGCGAGCTCGGTTTTGGCCACAGCTCGACCATCAGCGTTCCCAACAAGATTGACGTCAACGTAAACCACAACTGAGGCGGCAAGGATAACCGTCGCCGCGGACGGGTTGCGAGTCCCCGTCCGCCGCGCGGGCGCGGTTCTCTTGGAGAGCCGCGCCCGTTTGCTTGTGGGCGGCTGAACGATTAACCGGCCAAACATGGCAGACGAGCTTCACTACATGACCGGTTTCGGCGGTCATTTGCAAAGCGAGGCCGTTCCCGGCGCCTTGCCACAAGGCCGCAACTCGCCGCAGCGTCCAGCCTTTGGTCTCTATGCCGAGCAGCTTTCGGGAAGCAGCTTCACCGCGCCGCGGCACGAGAATCGCCGCTCCTGGTTGTACCGGATGCGCCCGACCGCCGACCATCAACCGTTCGTTGCTTATGAGGGCGCTCCGCTGTTCGCCCCGGGCACCGTCCGGGCACCACTTCCGCCGAACCGTCTTCGCTGGGACCCTCCAAAGGATCTTCCCGAAGAAGCGGATTTCGTGGACGGCATGGTGACCATGCTCGCCAATCGCGATCCGGCCGAGCTCGAGGGCGTGGCAGTACACCTCTATCGCGCGACCACCTCGATGGACCGACGCGTATTTGCCGATGCGGACGGCGAATTGCTTGTCATTCCGCAGTCCGGCACGCTTCACTTAGTCACCGAATTTGGCCGCTTGGATGTGCCTCCTGGGACCATCGCCGTCATTCCAAGAGGCGTCCGGTTCAAAGTCGCGGTCGAAGGTGAGAGCCGTGGCTATGTCGCCGAGAACCACGGATTGCCGCTGCGTCTGCCGGAGCTCGGTCCGATCGGCTCGAACGGGCTTGCGAATCCGCGCGATTTCGAAACCCCGGTCGCCTGGTTCGAGGATCGCGACGAGCCGACCGAGGTCATTCAGAAATCGCTTGGCGCGCTGTGGACCACAACCCTCGATCATTCGCCGCTCGATGTCGTTGCCTGGCACGGCAATCTCGCTCCCTATCGGTACGATCTGTCGCGGTTCAACGTGATCGGAACGATCAGCTTTGATCATCCGGATCCCTCGATCTTCACGGTTCTGACCAGCCCCAGCGATGTTTCGGGCCGCGCGAATGCCGACTTTGTTATCTTCCCGCCGCGTTGGATGGTTGCCGAGGATACCTTCCGTCCCCCGTGGTTCCACCGCAACGTCATGAGCGAGGCCATGGGCCTTATCCACGGCGCCTATGACGCGAAGGCAGAGGGGTTTCAGCCGGGTGGACTTTCGCTTCACAACCTCATGAGCGGACACGGACCAGACGTCGATAGCTGGCGCAAGGCGACCGAGGCCGAGCTAGAACCGTTGAAGATTGAAGGGACAATGGCGTTCATGGTCGAAACCTGCTGGCCCTACCGACCGACGCCGTTTGCGCGCGATCGGGCTCAACCGGATTACGACATGGCCTGGAGTGGATTTCAGAAGGCGAAACTGCCGTGAGCGACGCAAGCAACGACCCTTCGCTCGTCAGTTGGTGCGCGAGCGCGCAGCACAGCGACTTTCCCATCCAGAACCTGCCGCTCGGTATCTTTTCCATTGGCGAGCGACGCCGTCGGGCAGGCGTAGCCATCGGAGACTTCGTGCTCGATCTCAATGGCATTGCCCACCTGCTCGACGAAGATTGGCGCGAAGACCTTTCGCAGCCGGTACTGAACAGCTGGCTTGCCCGCGGCCCGGACTCTCAGCGCGCGCTTCGAGACCGGCTTCAGGAGCTGCTGTCAGACGAGCGCTATCGCGACGAGGTCGAGCCCCAGCTAGTCGGACAGACCGAAGTCCGACTGCACGTGCCGTGCCTTGTGGGCGACTACACTGACTTCTACGTCGGCATCCATCATGCGACCAACGTCGGGAAGCAGTTCCGACCTGATAACCCTTTGCTTCCCAATTACAAATATGTGCCGATCGGCTATCATGGCCGCGCGAGTTCAATCCGGCCTTCGGGCGAGCCGGTGATGCGGCCAAACGGCCAGCGCAAGGCTCCCGACGCGGATGCTCCGGAATACGGCCCGACCCGCCGTCTCGACTATGAACTGGAGCTTGGAATCTGGGTCGGGCAGGGCAATGAGCTTGGCTCAACCATTCCGATTGGGGAGGCGGGCGACCACATCGCGGGCTTCTGCCTGCTCAACGATTGGTCGGCGCGAGACTTGCAGGCGTGGGAGTATCAACCGCTCGGTCCGTTCCTCGCGAAGAACTTCCTGACCAGCGTCAGTCCGTGGATCGTGACCCCTCAGGCGCTTGAGCCCTTTCGCCGACCACTGCGCCCGCGACCCGAGGGCGATCCCGAACCGCTCCCGTATCTCAGCGATGCCGGGGATCGCGCGAGCGGCGGTTTGGCCATCGAGCTCGAGGTTACGATTTCAACAGAAGTGATGCGCAAGGAAGGTCTTGCACCGCAGGCCCTCTCGCGCGGCTCCGCGGAGGCCGCAATGTACTGGAGCGCCGCGCAGATCATCGCGCATCACAGCTCGAACGGCTGCAACCTTGAACCGGGCGATCTCATTGGCACGGGCACGCTTTCGACCGACAGCCGAATGGGACTGGGGTCACTGCTCGAAATAAGCCAGGGCGGAAAGCAGCCGATTGAACTTGCAAGCGGCGAGAAGCGAGCCTTTCTCGAAGATGGCGACGAGATCACGCTCAAGGCCTGGTGCGAGCGCCCGGGGGCAGCGCGCATCGGTCTTGGGGAGTGCGTCGGCCGGGTCGTCCCGTCAGGAAACTCCGAGGCCCTCGGCCAATAGCCTCGTTACGCCGTAAAGCCGGTCGAGCGCCGGCGTTTCAATCCCTCGGGCACGGGCAATCTCGCGCGGCGCACCGAGGAGGGCCTCAAGCTCGATAGGGCGACCCCCTTCAACGTCCTGCAGCATGGACGTCTTGAACGCGCCAAGTCGCGCGGTGACCGCCATTCGGTCCTCGCCGCTCTCGCTAATCGGGCAGCCCACGGCTGCACCAATCGCGGCAAGTTCGGTCATACCCTCGAGCATCCAGGCTCGGCACTCGGAATCGGCAAGGATCTTGTCGCAGGTAACGCGGGTGAGTGCGGAGAGCGGGTTGATCGTCGCGTTTCCCCAGAGCTTGTACCAGATCGCCCTTCGGACATCGGAGGTGATCTCGGGCTGAAGCTCTGCCGCTTTAAACAGCCTGGAGAGGCGGCCAACTGCCTCGCTCGTCTGGCCATCCGGTTTTCCGATAATAAGCTTCTCGGCGTGCTTGACCACGACCGCGTCTCCCATTCGGCTGCAAGACGCGTGCACGACGCAGCCGACGAGCAGTGCAAAGGGGAGGGCTGCAGCAATGCTTCCGTCAGGGTCGACGGACGTAAGCTGCAGGTTTTCGACGAACCACCAGGGAACGCCGTTCAGCATCGGGACAATGGTCGTCTCAGGTCCGATGAGTGGCCTCGCCCGATCCGCCGCCACGCGAAGCGTCGTCGCCTTGACCGCGATAACGAGAACATCCGCGGGCCCGTTGAAGTTGGTGAAACGGGCAGTGCGCGCCTCGTTGCGCTCGCGTATCTCGAGCTGCTGAAGAAGCCCCCGGCTCGTCAGCGCCATCACATCCTCTCCGGCAAGCGAAAGCTTGGCCGCCACCCAGCCACCGATTGCGCCTGCGCCAACTACCGCAATGTTCATGGCTATGGCGATGGGCTATGATGCACCCGCTCGGCAAGGGGGCTTACTCGATGATCTTTCGCCAGCTGTTTGAGCCGGAATCGTCGACCTACACCTATCTCGTCGGCTGCGAGTCCACGCGCGAAGCCGCACTCATCGATCCCGTGCTCGAGGCGGCGGACCGCGATCTTGCGCTGATCGATGTGCTCGGCCTTACGCTCCGATACACGCTCGAAACGCACATTCATGCCGACCATGTGACGGGCGCGGCTCGCCTCCGCAAGGTGACGGGCAGCAAGGCAGCCGTTCCCGAAAAAAGCGGGGCGGATCATGTCGACTTGCCGCTAAGGGAAGGAGAGCCGATTGCACTTGGAACGCTGGTTCTCGAGCCGCTTTACACGCCCGGGCACACGGACGACCATCATGTCTATCTGCTTCGGTCGGCCGACGGCCTGCGTGTATTCACCGGCGACGCGCTGATGATCGATGGATGTGGCCGTACGGATTTCCAGAACGGGGATCCGGCGCGGCTCTATCGGTCGGTTCATGAGAAGATCTTCGCGCTGCCCGACGATACGCTTGTCTATCCTGGTCACGATTACCAGCAGCGCCGGGTAAGCACGGTCGGTCAGGAGCGGGCGCGCAACCCTCGCCTCGGAAATGGAAAAAGTGTCGACGAGTTCGTCGCAATCATGAACGGACTCAATCTGCCGCGACCCCGGAAAATGGATCTTGCCGTTCCGGCCAACCGCCAGTGCGGCGAATCGTGAGCTGAGCTAGGCGGTCTCGAGCCAGTGGGTAAGATCGCGGCCGAGCAGGTCGGAGAGTAGCGCAACGTCCTTGCGGAACATGTCGCGCATCTCCGTGAGGACGGATTTTCCAATCTTGGGCCGACGCGCGGGAACCTTGTTCCAGTCGATGATCTTTCCCCGAATTTCCATGATCTTGTCGAGGAACGGGCTGGGCTCGCCCACGCCCTCGACCATGACCTGGAGATCTTCTGGATCGAACAGCCACATGGCCGCGCGTGGGGGACGCTTCATCAGGCGGTGAACCCATGCGATCCGACAATCCTTGCTCTCAGCGTGGATATCGAAATCGGTGCGATGGTCGTCCGGAAGCTCAAGGAACTCGAGCACGCGCCGATATTCCCGGCCGGGATCCTTCTTGAAGTCGTCGAAGATCGAAACATGGCACCGCTCCGGACCAACGATGCTCACGAAGCGTTCGAGATGCTTACCAAGGTGGCCCGCTTCCCAATAGTCGAGGAAGCGCGGCTCGATGCAGCTGCGCGGAATGTTTCGGCCGTTGCGCCTTTCCGGAACCAGCGACCAGGCGCGGTCGAAGTGCCGTTCGGTTTCATCACCGTTGTAGAAGAGCCGCTGGTGGAGCGAGGGGACCATTTGCAGGGGGTTGCGAAGGCAAATGATGAACTTCGCCCGGGGCCAAAGCCTAAGGACAGGCTCAAGTTGCTCGGGACCATAGAAGTAACTCACCGAACCTTCGGCAAAGACGGACGAGCTGTGGCGTTCGGGAAAATAGAGGCCGAGATATTTCGCAAGCACCGTCTGTCGAAGTTCCTCCGTGTCCTCGCCGCGAAGATCGTAACGAAGGAAGAAATGAGGCTCCTTCGGGGTCGAGAAGCATACCTCGGGATGTCCGCGCAGATATTCGGACAAGGCTGTCGTGCCGCAGCGCGGCGCTCCGACGATGAAGGCCCAGCGCGAAGTCTCGTCCAGTCCTGGATTTATTGCCCACCGTTCCACTGACTCTACCTCGTTTTCGTAACTGGACGAACTTGCGCCGTTCGTTTGGTTAATAGACGTTCTTGCGGAGGCTCCATGTGGCCGGAAAATGGCATGAGGAAGGCGAACGGATCACGGTTCGTCATTTTGCGTCGCGGGGCTAACGCGCGGGCTCGAGGCCGGCAGTCCTCCGCATCGTGACAATCGCGCACAAGTTCGCAAGCATCGCCGATCCGTCGCAGCTTCGCGATCGCAAGGCGGACCTCCATCTCGAAACGCTCTGGTCGGCGAACATCACGATCACGACGCGGCTTGTCGGCACCGTTTCGACCCCCGATGCTCCTGGAACTCCTTGAGGCAAAGAAAATTGATCAGTGTTCTAATGGGCCGAGGCCACCGGATCTGCCTCGACACACATGCCAAGATCCGTGACTTCACCAGTAACGAACACCGCGTTGCGGCCGTCGATGATCAGGGCTGCCGCGTTGGAAAGATATTTTTCACCGATATCGGATGGCTTGCGTGAAAGCAGGTAGGATCGCTTCCGAAAGATCACGCGAGCGCTGGAACGATCGCGCGTGATCAGGATGTCGTGCCGGCCGCAGCTATATTGTACAGCAGCGCCGACAAATGCGTGGGGCTGAGCTCGGCCAACCGTTCCCGAGAAAAGGGACATTAACAGTCCGGCCAATCCGATCATTCGGTCACCGGTCACGCCGATTGGTATCCTTCCAGGCTGTCGATCACTCTGGCTTCGGTCTCTCAAAGCGAATTGCGTAAGGTGGCTCACACTTTTTAGTGGAGCGGGTGTCAGTCTTGCAGAAGTTCATAGACGGCTCCGCAGAGTGAACCGGCAAAGAAGCCCACGAGCGCAGCAACGATTGCCCCGCCGTGAAGTGCCTCGAAGCTGACGGGCGGCGCGCTCGTGAACAGGCTGATGACGCGATCGGACGGTCCGAGCGGCAAGGCGGTCGTCATCCACAATCCGGCAAAAATTACCGCCCCACCTATGGCTCCGGAGAGTCCGCTCGCAATCATGGTGATTGCAACCTTTGATGCCGGTCCCCGCCGCTGGACCCGCCTCGGCCGGCGGTCCGTTGCGGGACCGCTTCGCGAAGAACGGCCAATACGCTCGACGTGTCCGTCAGGGGAAGGCTGAGCTTGCGGAGAGTCAGGCATCGCGCTTGCCAATGCGGGTTCTGCACTCGGAGTGGTTCGCAATTGTTGCCGAACGAGATGCCTCAGTTCGATCGCATGTCGTCATGACCGCACCTCCACGAAATCTTAACGGGAATGCGCCGCGGGGAGTGCCGGGCAAATAGGCAATTTCCCGGATGAGAAAGGTGCGCCCGTCAGCAGCCGAAAAACGGGCGACCTCAAGCATCCATAGGCGGCGATGATGTTCAGGTGGGCCCGCGATACGAGGTCACCAGGCGTTCGATCTGGATAATGGGATGCTTGACGAGGTCCTTTGTGATCTCGGCCGAGACGCGTTCCAACACCTCGCGTCGCAAACGCTTGCGCAGCACGCCCAAGGTCCGCGGCGGAGCGACGATGACGAGTTCGCCGCTCGCATGTGCCGGCATCTTTGCGTTGAGAAAATCGGCGACCTCGGAAGCAAACTGGGACTCGGCCTGCTCATGCAGGTTCGTTTCCTCATAGCTGCTGCGGCGGTTGCCATGTCCCATGGAGCCGAACGTGCGCCCCGGAGCTCCGGATCGGAGGGAGCGATCCGCGGCTAGCTGCTGTTCCCAAGTGTGGACCAAGATGAAGTTCGGGAATTCCCGGTCGCCCTGGTTGCGCAGGAAAAGGGCTTTGCGTCCGTCCGTGACGAGGACCGATCCATCATGCGGTACCTGCATTATTGTCTCCTGCTGGTCATTCCGCCTCTGCCGAAGCCAACGCGCGATCGCCCAGCAGCTGTCGGACCTCGTCGTCGCTGGTCTGCTCGAAATTTGCATAATGGGCCCCGACGGCGAAAAACGGATCCGGCATCGCGAGGCAGATTATTTCGTCACATTCGCGCTGAAGTGAAACGATGCTGTCGCGCGCACCGACCGGTACCGCAAGGACGAGCTTCGCGGGATTCTTCTGCCGGATTGCCCGGAGCGCGGCACGGACCGTGCTTCCGGTGGCAATACCGTCGTCGACGACGATTATGGTCCGGTGGGTTAGGGAAATGGGTTTGCGTTCGCCAAGATATTCCTTTCGGCGGCGCTCGATTTCCCGCAGCTGCCGGTGCGCTTCGTTGTGAATGTAACCCGAGGGCGCGGCCAGCTGGTCGACGATTTCACGATTGATGATGATCTGCGCACTGCCTCCGTCGACGACGGCGCCGATACCGAACTCCGGATGGTGCGGTGCACCGATCTTCCTTACCAGCAGTAGGTCGAGGTCTGCATCGAGCCTGTCGGCTACCTCGAACGCCACGGGGACCCCACCGCGGGGAAGAGCGAGCACCAGCGGATGGTCCTTGCGGAACGTCATGAGATTGTGAGCGAGTATCCGCCCGGCCTCGCGCCGGTTGGCGAACGGCAGATGGATTGATTCCGGCTGCGGTTTGCTCGCGTATCGCTCGAACCAGCTGATTGCCCGCGATACGACGTAATCGAGGGTTCCTTGCTCCTCGAAAAGGTGTGTCGCTCCGGGAACAATACAGAGCTCGACGGGACATTTCATTTGTCCCATTGCCCAGCGATTGAGTTCGAGCACTTCGCGATCGCGGCTCCCGACGAGGAGCAAGGTCGGTGCTTTGACGTGGGGGAGCTGGTCACTTGCAAGGTCGGGCCGACCGCCGCGAGAAACGACTGCGGAAACATGCGCCGGATTTGATGCCGCGGCTGCAAGAGCAGCCCCACTGCCGGTGCTTGCGCCGAAATAGCTGATCGGCAGGTCTGCCAATTCGGGTGTTCGACGCCCCCAACTCGTGGCTTCGGTTACCCGGGATGCAAGCAGTTCGATGTCGAAGACGTTGCGGCGCTCAGCTTCCTCGTCGGGGCTGAGAAGGTCGAGAAGCAAGGTCGCAAAACCCGCGCGGCCCAATTGTCGTGCGACGTGATTGTTACGCGGGCTGTAGCGACCACTTCCGCTGCCGTGCGCAAAAATCACCAAGCCTCGGGCGTTTGCCGGCAGATCGAGCAGTCCTTCGAGGTGATGTGGCCCCACGATGACCCGCGTCGGACTTTCTTGAGCAATCGTCATGACTGGCTCCAGCGTCGAGGATGGCCGCGCTACGTTGGCACCTCTTGCAACATGATCAGACGAACATCGGAACCTGGCAGTGGAGCCCGCTCGGCTCGGACCTGTTCGCGGGACATCAGGGCGAGAACGCTCTCGACGTCGTCTTCGGCTGAACATGTTGCGACAGATCCCGTCATGACTCTGCGTACAGGAGCGTCGACGGGGATTAACGCAGCAACGGCACGAACGGCGATGTCGCGATCCGTTAGAATGCCGACGAGCTTCCCTGCGCTCAGCACTGGGAAAGCGCCAATGTCGTCCTCTGCCATGCGCGCAGCCGCCGAGGCGATCGTATCACCAGCGTCGATCGAGTCGACCGTCGGGACCATGATTTCGCGGACCTTCATCGTGACCTCCTTCAAGGGCCTCGTTAGTCGCAGATCCTTATCGGGTGAGCCTTACGGAATTGTCCGTAGCGGGGGCGCTCTCCTTCCCGCCTGCGAAGATGGGACTGACGAAAGCGCGGCTGGGTTTTGCCGGCGTGAACGTAAATGTCGCAACGCCTGGGATTAGTGGTCGCCCTTTGGAACGGGCGTGACATCGCAGCGAAGCATCGGACCGCGCGAGCGGTCGACGAGCTTTTCCATCCGCTCGGCTTCTTCCTCGAACTCGTCGGCTGTCCGGTCGAGAATTCGCGCGAGGCGCCCGTTGAGACAGGAGTCGGCCAGTCGACGACAATGCGCTGCCTGCTGTCGTAGTTCTGCACCTTCGCCTGGAATGGTCAGCATGACTCGACGCGCTCACATCAATGGCGAACCCGTGCCTTTGGTGCCGAAGCCCGGTGCCTGCGCAAATAAGGAAAAACACGTAGCTTTAGAGGAACAACCTTGCGATCATTCCATCCGGCGTGCCGCCCATTCCGGCCGTGATCGGGCAGGGGCGCGCGCAGCGCGCACTGACGCATCGGGATCAAGCCAGCGGCGAGGGAAAACTCACCGTTTCACGGCCCGATCGCATTGGTGCACCCCAGTTCACCTGGAATCATCATTGCTGAAGCCGGGATCGAGATGGCTTCCGGTTCAGTGCGGTTCGTGTCGGCAATACAACGTGCGCTGAACGCCGAATTCAGAATGGCGACATGGCCAAAGGTGCACAACCTTCTCTCGTGGCCGCTGGTCGGCCTGACTGAAGGGAATTTGATATGCTCAAGAAATCCATGCTCGCAGTGTCGGCGCTGTCGATGCTCGTCGTTCCAGCGACGGCCGAAGCGCACCACTATCGCGGCTACAACGGATATGGTCAGGCTTATGACGGCTATGGCGGACAAGGCTATTATGGGCAGCAGGCCTATTACGGGCAGCAAGGCTATTATGCCCAGCAAGGCTATTACCCGCAGCAGGCATACGGGTATCAGAATGCCTATTATGGTGGCGGTTATCGGAGACACCGCTGCAGCGGCACAACGGGTACGATTGTCGGTGCAGGTGCCGGGGCATTGCTCGGCCGGTCGATTGGGCGCGGAAGCGGCTACTATCACCGCAACAGCGGGACGACCGGCACGATCATCGGCGCGGCGCTCGGCGCTCTCGTAGGACATGAGGTTGGGAAGGCGACCTGCTGAACGTCGATCCAATCGTGAACGAGGGGCTCCGGAGCTGCGTTCCGGAGCCCTCATCTTTTGTCGGGGCTAGCCATTTGTCTGAAGGCTTTGGACAACACCCTCTCTTGCGCTGCCCGAACGAGGTTGTAGCAATCGTTAATGGACTTGGACGACTTGCTACATCGCTACTTCGGCACTTCCGACATGTCGGAGGTGTCGGCGGCAGTGCAACGAGCTGGCGTGGACCGGCTCAAGGTCGATCTTGGTCTCGAAACGGATCCGTCGCATCGGTTTGCGCTCTGGTCACTCCTTTATATGCTCGGTGAAGCACCGGACCTCGACGTCGCCTTTAACGACCAGGCGGACAGGGAGGCAGCGCGCAATCTCATGGACATGCTGGCAGCTTCCGATCCGGGATAAAAACTTTGCAAGCCGGGTGCGCTCGCCGCTCGTTCGTCTTGGGTGCTGGTCACTCAGCTCTTCGTGAACAGGGCTTTTGGCAGAACGACATGGACGCCCTTGTTCCGATCGACGAGTTCCGTTTCCTCGACGTCACCCGCTACGCTGACGAGCATGTAGGCATCGTCTCGGCTCATTCCCTTCTGCTCAACCAGGAAGTCGATCATGTTGGTGAGGGCCTTGCGGGTAGCCCGACTGAGGTCTTCATCAAACCCCATCGCGATGTAGCCGGTCGCTGTTTCGGCGCGAGGGTAAGCGGACTTCATCCCCTTGTGCAGAATAAATTGAAGCGTGCCCGTGAGTGAAGTTTCAAGCGCAGTTATATCGACCTCGCCGTTGCCTTGCGCTGCGTGTCCGTCGCCCACCTCGAATAACGCTCCCGGCGCGTAAACCGGAAAGAACAGCGTCGTTCCTGCGACAAGGGCCTTATCGTCCATGTTGCCGCCGATGATTGTAGGGGCTGTCGAGTCATAACGGCCAAACGAAACGGGCGGGGCAACGCCCATGCTGCCAAAGAACGGGTGCAGCGGAACGTCTATTCCCGGTCCGAAATGCCCAAGCATCCGCTTGGCATCCAAGGGTACAATCTTCACGCGCGAATAGGGAAAATCGTCGGTCAGAAACCCGACGCCGTACCGGAAGCCATTATAGGCGTACGGGATGGCGAGATCGATCTTGAGGATGCGAACCTCGAGCGTGTCCCCGGGCTCCGCTCCCTCGATCGCAATCGGACCAGTCAAAATATGGCCGCCGGGCCCGCGTTCTGCGAGCGGCACGCCATCGAATACCGCGCGCAAGCTCGGCTGGACTTCCGAGGGCGTGACGCCAGCCTTTTCGAGACCGGTCGGACTGTTGGTCAGCAGCGTGTGGACAATAACCGTGTCGCCCGATTTGATCGTCAGCGACGGTTTGGACGTCGCATCGTAATGGCCCCACGCTACGGTCTGCGGGGTCGCTGGAAGATCCAGTGTCGCCGCCGCGCCTCTCCCCGCGAGCAATGCCGCAGCGAGGACGAGAAACTTCCGCATTTTAATCCTCCAACCTCATCGAACGAAAAATCGTCGTGATCGCAAGCACCCGGTGCCGTACCGAAGCGCGATCACACAGATCCTATATCGGCTCATCAGTGGGCGAGCCCGACCCGTTGATCCGGGATTTCCAGTCCGCGACTGATTGAGAAGCTTGGTAAGGACAGTGGGCCGTTCGGGACCGGATGTTCATTGCCTTCGGATGCGAAGTTTAGAGGATCGAGCCGACTTTTTCCCCGTCGCGCAGGACGTCGCAAATCGGGCAGTCCGGGCTCTCAGCAGCCTGGTCAATGGCGTGTTTGTCTGAGGCAGCCAGGATGTGTTTTTTCTTGATCACCATGCCGCCGGGCTTTGCCAGCTTGTTCACTCGGTAAAGCTTCATCGCACACCCCCGGATCGACGCACGATGGCCGAACCGTCGCATCGCTGCAAGGATATCGTCGCTGCACTGTTGCAACACTTTCGAACAAAATGCGCGGCGCTGGAACAGGACTAGTGTCGCTGGATTGTCGCCTGATGCCTGACAAAGTGATTGCCGCACTTCGTGTGCGTGCCGCTGAGGCACGACGACTGTCCGAAGTGATTAAGAACCCAAGAGCGTCCGATTCGCTCCGCAAGATGGCCGATGACCTCGAGAAGGAGGCTCGAGCACTGGAGCAGGAAAGCAACAACGGGGAATGATTCTGGCGAACGATCCGGAACGCGGGTGCCGTTGATCGGTTTGCTACGTGGGATCGCCCGTTGGCGAAGGGGGGACGATGCGCAACGCCGATGACGCAGACGAACAGCGACGAGCCCCGTCAGCTCGTCCAGCAGAAGCGCGCGAGCGCCTGGCGCGGAGCTTGCGGCGGGCGTTTCCGTTACCTGAAACCGGCGAGTTCAAGGATCTGCTGGACGCGCTCGGATCGTCGGGGCCGGCGCGTCCCTGAACTCCGGCGACGCGAACGAGCGAGGTCGCCTGGATTGAAACGACCCCCAACCGCTTTCGTCGTTATCCGCAAGCACGTGCCCGCACCTGCGGTCTGACATGCTTTAACGATCCCTCCCTTCTGTTCGCCGCTTATACTTCCCCCGTGTCAGCTGACGTTCACGCACATGGGGCACAAGACTCCTCATGAACGTGAACGAAGACATCAATTACCTCTTCCTTCGGCAACAGGTGGAGAGAAGCCGCGCCAAAGCGGCAACGTCCAACGTGGCGAAGAAGATTCACGAGCAGCTCGCCGGCGAGTATGAGCGCCAGATCGAACGGGCGAGCGATGGGCGAGTGACCTTCATTTCGGGTGTTCCCGAACCGGCTCCAAAACGATAACTCGGATACCGAAACGGTACTCGTACAGGCAACCGTGGCCCGCCGAGCGGCGGTGTTTCACTGCTAAGAGACCGACAATTGCCGGCATGTAACTTTTGTAAACGGATAACCCTTATCCGAGGGAAAGTAGAGATTCGTTTCAAGCGTATTTCCGGCCTCGTAGAACGGTTGCCCCCGACGCCGGCCTGTTACGTTACCACTCCGTCCATAGCCGCGCTGCCAGTCAGGTAATGGGTCAAGCGCGTCCTGCGGAGCGCTAACCATTGTCGAACCCTCGTCGGGATCGATGAGCGGAATTCCCGGGCAGTCAACAACTCGAGGGGGCCAGCGAGAAGCCGCAGGTCGCACCGATCCCCGTGGAAAGCACCCTCGCCAAAGCGCGAGGGTGCCGACCTAGTGTTCAGCAGCTGCAATTCTTGCAGGTGCAAGAACTGCATCGACAAGCGGTTCCGCTCGCGCAGAGGCAGTTGCCGGTCTGCTCAACTTTTTCGCTCTTTCGATCGGCCACTTTATCATTCCTTTTTCGTTGCTCTGGAGTGAGCGAATCGTCATATACGCTCCGTACCATAGTACGGAGTCAAGGCATGTCGTCACTGACCATCGGGAAGCTGGCCGCCGCCGCGAGCGTTGGTGTCGAGACCGTACGCTTTTATCAACGTCGTGGACTACTCGAGACGCCGACCCGGCATGAGGGGATCCGTCGCTACGACTTGGACGCGGTGCGTCGCTTGAAATTCATTCGCCAGGCCCAGGCCGCGGGCTTCACCCTGGAGCAGATCGGAAAGTTGCTCGAACTCGACGCGAGCGACGACCGTAGTGAGGCGCGCCAGATGGCGAGCGAGCGCGTGATTGCTCTTGATGCGAAAATCGCGGAGCTGAAACAGGCTCGAGATGCGTTGAACCGGCTGGCGAGAGAGTGCGCGAGTGGAACGCCGGGCCCCTGTCCAATCCTGACGTCATTTGACGTTTGAGCACTCCTGAACTCATGTTCGCGATGGACGCTGGACACAGGATGCGTCGCCGCTAGGCTTCGCTGCGTTCCAAAGGGAGCGCGTGTGTGTGACGAGCCTCTCGATCAAGTTCGGTCTCGCCGCAGCGGCATTCGTCTGCGTAATTTGCCCAGGGCGATTGCGCGCCGCCGATCCGCCGGCGCTGGACGCCATCACCGCGCATGAAGAGCAGCGGCAATATGCTAAGTTCCTCCCGCCACTTGAAACCGTCGCTTTGCCGTCCGAGCAGGCGGTGCTCGCGGCGTTCCTTGAAAAGATGCGCGCTCCGGACAGAACTCCTGCTGTAACGGTAGCTGCCGCCGACGAAGCGCTCGCAAAACTGCCTTCGCCGACGAGTTTGCGCGGCATGATTCAATATGCCCGCGCGCAAGCGCTCGAAAACCTTGGTCGCGATCTTGAAGCAGTCGAAGCCACCGAGGAAAGCGTGCAGCTGCTGCAAGGTTATAGCGCTCCGCTGATCAAGGCATTCACGTTGAACGCCTACCTCAACCGGACTGCTCCTGCGACGGACTATCTTATGCGCGCGATCCGCGTCGATCCGAACACGGCGCGGACAATCGACGATTATGAGATAAACAACCTGCTTCGGAGGCTGCAGGGCTTTCACGATGAAGCGCGAGCGCGCGCGATCAGCGACCGGTTGTTGCAGATTGGCTGGATCGGAAATCACGTCGGCAGCCGGTCACAGTTGGCCGTCGAGGCGATCAAGTTGCATGTTGCCAATGGCGACATTGCCGGCGCACGGGCGCTGGTACCGAAGCTCCTCCAGCCGACCGACAGCCGTGAGCTGTTGATCATGAACGCCTATGCGCAGATTTGGCCGGACATCGAGTCCTGGGCTGGTCCGCGGTTGGAACGGCAATGGCCAATCTACCTGGCCGAAGCGCGTGAGCGATGGGAAGCAGGAAAGAGCACAATCGCGGCGCGCGACTATTTATCCGCACTGTTCGCAGTGGGACATTACGAGGCCGCTGTGCGTGAATTTCTTCCGATGTTCGATGCGCCCGCCCTCAACGACGATGAGTTGATCTTCATGGTTCCCCCGCTTGCGAACTCGCTCGCACATCTCGGCCGCTGGAGCGATGCGGACGCTTTATACGAGCGTGCAGAGCAGACATGGCCGCTTGGCTGGCGCGCCAATGCTCTGAACGTCAGTGCAAATCACGCGCTTTTGCTTTTGGAGGAGGGGCACACGGAAAAGGCCCTCAAACTCATGGATTCAAGCCTCGCGGATGCGCGTCGCTGGGGACCGCAAGTTGGTCAGACGGCATTGGCCAGGATGGAGCATAGCCGCGCCTGCATGCTTCACGCGCTCGGGCGCGATGTGGACGCGCGCGTCTCGATGACCGAGGCGCTTGCCGTCGAACGCGGGCCGGCCGCCGCGACGCTGCACCTCTGCATGGGGAGCGCCGACCTGGCCAAGACGACGTTGCTCCATGCCCTTGCGGACGAAGCGACGCGCGAGGACGTCGTCCGCTTCATGCAACGGCCTGGAGAGGCTCCCGATCCGAGCCCGTACGATCAGAAGCAGCGTGCGGCGGCCGACGCACTACGTGCCGATCCGGAACTGGTACAGGCGGTTGCGCTCTACGGTCGGATCCTCCCTTGGCAGCTGAACGACGCGTCGGGCAAGACGCAGCACTCGACGTAGTTCGAGTGCAGCTCGACAAGGCGATTAACCTCCGCTGTGCTGAACGAGCTCAAGAGATCGATCGGTATACTCGAACGTTTAACTCCAAGCTTGGCACCACTCGTCATTTCGTGCCCTGTGACGTCTGGCAAGTTTCACGCGGAAATCGGTTTTTGGCTGGGTTACAAAAATCACTTGCAAATCAATGCAGTTCTTGACGCGTGATCGTCGTCGTGGCGTAAAGCTCGGCGTGAAGGCGGGGCGAAGTTTTTAAGGTTAGCGTCCGCGTCGCTAGTTTGAGGTTGTAATATGCGTATCGAACTGACTTGCAGCGAATGCGGGGGGAGCCGTTTCACGCTTGACGGAGACGTTGCTGATACTTCCCACATCAAGTGCAAAGACTGCGGCCATGAAATTGGAACTATGGGCGATCTGAAAAGGATGGTCGCAACCGAGGCTCTACTGCGGAGCTCACACGCAGTTGGAAAATCCAAAGCTTAGGTCTCAACAGGAACAGCCTGCTAATTTCCGGGTTCGTGTGGAGCGGCTGGAGCAAGGTGGGCCGCGAAAGTTTAATCCGGGGAGGGCGCTCTGGAAGTTTGGTCCATTCGGCCGCGATTGCGGCGCCCACATTTGAAGCCGGCAAGTGTCGTGCGCGCGTTGCGCGGGCCGTCTTTACGTGAAGCCAATTTGGCGATTTCCTCGGCCGGCGCCGAAGAGTCTCTCCCGCGACGAGCCAGAATTTAGCACTGGCAATTCGTACTAATCCGTTCATCTTCCGCTCGAAGGGGAGCGGTGATGGACGATGAGAAGCCAGATAAAGGGCGCGATCCAGCTTGGGCACGGTGCGAGGCGCAGCGGATTTACGATGAGTGGTTTGCGCGCGAGGGATCGGGGAAAGCCAAGGTCCCGAAAAAGCGCTGACCTGGTGGATTGGCTATTTGCTGGACGGGGAGCGTTGGTAAAAACGTGCCCAAGCAGGCGCCAATCGTCTTTCGTCACGCAGGTTTATGAAGGGGAGCCACCCTGGAGCGTATAAAGCTCCTTTGCAGGGTTCACGCGCTTTCGGCTGATACGGCCGGCGGTAATTTGCTTGTGAGGTGGTGCCGCTCGTGGGACGCGAACACGCGACCCCCTCGTTACGAATTTTAAGCCTCTGATACTGAACGACTTTTATCTACATTGAAGAAGCGTGAATTCCACTTGGCACGTGCGTGGGCCGAGCCAGAAGGCTTACGACGGGCCCGGACGAGCTTTGCGGCACGCGCCCTACTAGGACCCTACTAAGCGTAGGACTGAGTGGAAGGCGAACAAACTTTTCATTCGCGGGTCATTCAATGCCGTCCCGCGTTGCCGCGGCTCTCTGGTCTATACGCCGTGGCGTATAAATCAGAATTATACTCCCAAGCGTATATTTTGTTATATACGCTACATCGTATATCGTTATTATATACGCTTCGGCGTATATAGCCTCAGTGGAGCACTATCATGACTGAATTGGCGCGAACGCCGAAACAGCTTGGGAATCTAATCCGCCGAGCACGGAAGAGTCAGCGCCTGAGTCAAGCCCAGCTAGGGATGAAAACGGGACTGCGGCAGGCTACAATATCCGAAATCGAAGCGGGCCATCCCGGCGCCAAACTCGACAGCATTCTCAACGTGCTCGCGATTCTAAATCTCGAAATCCGTATTGGTTCGCGCTCGATCGGTTCATTGACCGATATCGAAAGCCTGTTTTGATGGCCCGCCGGAAGCGTCATCCGCCTCTCCGCGTTCAGCTGAACAACCGCCCGGTAGGCAGACTTCAAAAGGCCTCAAGCGGAGCAATCGATTTTCAGTACGATGCCGAGTGGCTTAATCGCGATCGAGCGATACCAATTTCGCTGTCGCTCCCGCTGCGGGAAGACGCGTACCGAGGTGCTGTTGTCACCGCAGTGTTCGATAACCTTTTGCCCGATTCAGATGCGATCCGGCGCCGCGTCGCCGAAAAGATCGCAGCGGAGGGAACAGACGCCTACAGCCTCTTAACGGCAATCGGTCGCGATTGCGTGGGCGCACTTCAGTTCGTTCATGACGATGATGATCATCTTCACGACGGTTTCAAAATAGAAGGGGAGCCACTGAGCGACGGACAAATCGAGAAACTCTTAAAAGGCTTGGCCGAGACGCCACTCGGTCTGACGCGTGACGACGAGTTTCGAATTTCCGTTGCCGGGGCCCAGGAAAAAACCGCCCTGCTTCGATTGGATGACCAGTGGCTAAAGCCGCATGGCACGACGCCAACTACGCACATTTTCAAAGGTGCCATTGGCGAGCTCCCCAACGGGATTGATCTCTCGCACAGCGTCGAAAATGAGTATTATTGCCTGAAGCTGGCGGCTGGATTCGGGTTGCCGGTCAATAACGCCGAGATTGGAATCTTCGGTAAAACCAAAGCTCTGGTGGTAGAGCGCTTCGATCGGCGTTGGGCCAAAGACGGACGACTTCTCCGAATTCCGCAGGAGGATTTCTGTCAGGCTCTCTCCGTGCCGCCAACTCTCAAATACCAAAGTGATGGGGGACCAGACCTCGTCAAGGTTCTAGACCTTCTTAAAGGCAGCGACGATCCCGCGAGGGACCAGCAAATCGTTCTAAAGGCACAGATCTTCTTTTGGCTGATTGGGGCGACGGACGGCCATGCCAAGAATTTCAGCATATTCCTCGGTCCGGATGGAACCTACCATCTCACGCCTCTCTATGACAGTCTTACAGGGCAACCCAGTCTCGACGCCGGCCAAATTGATCAGCGACAGTTCCGTCTAGCAATGTCGGTTGGCAGGGGCCGCCACTATCGAATGCATGAGATTATTGGCCGTCACTTTGTACAAACCGGACAGGCGGCCGGGCTCCCAACGGAGCTCGTTCGCGATGCACTGGACGAGATGGCTGGCCGAACGGAAGTGGCGCTCGAAAAAGTCAGAAGCGAACTACCCAGGGGATTCCCTCGAGCCCTCCATCAGTCCGTCAGTCGAGGAGCCTTGGAGAGGGCAAAGAAACTAACCGTCCTTTGATCCGCAACCGATGCAGATGTCGGCCTCGCAACAAATTCTCTAGCGCAGCTGCAATGTTCGGCTAAAAACTGGAGCGATCGGGCCGAGGGTGTTTATGAGGCCCCCGTCTCTCTAAGACCGGATTGCCCCGCTAAGTCCTCGGCGTTTCAGGCGCTTGGCGGCGCGCTTAGCAACCGATCGCCGGACGTTTCGCGTCTAGTATCGCCATTCATGTCGAGACGCCTATGCGGGCGTAAGCCGGAGGGAAAAGTCGCCGGCGAGGTGTCGGGTGGTGCCGCTTGCGTGACTCGAACACGCGACCCCATCATTACGAATGATGTGCTCTACCAGCTGAGCTAAAGCGGCTTGCCCTGTTTGGAAGGTGCGAGGCCCCCTATCAGCGCATCCCGTGCCTCGCAAGCGGCCTGATGGCGTAACGTTTATGCTTAAGGCTTTGGTAACGCTACTCAGCCATCTTTGTCGCGTTTCTGGAAAGTGGGGCAGCGGGCTGGGGAATGGATACTTACCGCGATCATCCAAACGATTTCGATATGCCGTCGGCCGAGCACAGTTCGGCAGGCGACGTTGCGATGCAGATCGGCACCGACGAGCGCCGAATGCATGTCCGCGCCTACAATTACTGGGTTTCGCTTCTGGAAGGCCGCGATTTTCCATCAATCGAGGACCTCGAGCCCAGCGAGCTCGAGGATTTCTCGGCGAACAGCGTACTGCTCGATTTCACGTGTGGGCGCGACAACCCCGCGATTTGCTACGTTGGTGCCGCTATCCGCGAGGAGTGCGCTCTTGACGATGACGTGCGCACCATCTCCGATGTGCCAAGCCGTTCGCTACTCTCGCGGCTCACTGACCATTTCATGCAGATCATCGCCAATCGTGCCCCGGTCGGCTTCGAGGCCGAGTTTGAGAACCCGCGCGGCGACGCCATCTGCTACCGCGGCATTCTCATGCCTTTCTCATCGGACGGCGATGCGATCGACTTCATCTATGGCGTCATCAACTGGAAACATGTGAGCCTCAGTTTGGCGAAGGCCGACCCGATTGCCGCATCTCTTCCGGTCGAGATTGCCGCGATTTCGGAACCCGAACACGACGATGAGCCGCTCGAGCTCACCGACATCTTCGAACCGGTGAAAACCGCGCAAGAGCAGGGTACGGTCTTCGACGGTCCAGACTTTCGCGACCAACTCAAACCGACTGCTGATCCCGTTCCGGTTTCTACCTCGACTGATGAAGCTCCGGATGCCGCGCCCATCCATTTTTCCTGGGAGGACGGGCCTCTCGCCGACAGCGAAGACGTGCCGATCATCGAGCTCGACGCACAAGCAGGGCTTGCGGATCGCCTTTGGGCAGCGCGGGAGACCGCTGAAACGGTCAAGGCCGGTGAAGGCCGGACCCGCAGCGCGCTCTACAAGGCGCTATCGCTGGCCTACGACTTCGCAATCGCCGCGGACCAGCACCCGCAAGACTATGCGGAACTCCTGGAGGATTCGGGCCTTAAAGCCCAGTCGCGGGCGCCCATGACCCCGATCGTAAAGCTCGTTTTTGGAATCGACTACGATAAGGCTCGGCTCACGGAATTCGCCGCTTCCTTATCGTTTGCGCATCGCCAGCAAATCCCGCTCGGCGGGTTCCTCGATCTCGTCGAGAACCAGCCTGGCGGCCTCAAAGCGCTGGTCGCCGCGGAACGTCAGGCGCGTCGCCCTGCTTCAAATCCCGACTCCAAAGGCGAAGCCGCGCGGGCCCGACTTCGTTCGGCTCCGTCGATTTCGCTCGCGGACGTTCCGGAAGGCGATGAATTTGCCGTCGTCCTTACGAGGCGCGGCCCTAACGGCACGCACGAGGCTATCGCAATTCTCGAAGATGAGGCGCTCGTCGAACGAGTCATTCGTCGCTCTGCCTGACCGCAGCGGGGTTGTCCGGCTGATCACGGCGGGTCTATAGGCCCGGCCCGCCACACAGTCCCTTCGGAGCTAATTCCTTACATGACGGCTCATACGCGCCTGGACCCGCCCTTGGTCGAGTCAATCAGAAGGGCGCTGACTGCCAACGCGCTACCGGGCGAAACACAAGGGCTTAACCGCGACGCCGAGCGCGACGCGGCGGAGTTCCTCGCGGAGGTTGCGGCACATCGAAAGCGCGGCGAGCTTGCGCTCGAGATCGTGTCGAGCGGTGGCGAGGCCGGCAATCGTCGGATGCGGATCGGAATCGTCAACGACGACATGCCATTCCTCGTGGACTCGGTCGCTAATGCCGTCGCCCAACGTCAGCTCACCATTCACCGTCTTCTTCATCCGGTGGTCTGTGTCACGCGCGATGCACAGGGCGAACTTCAGTCGGTTGAGCCGCTCTGCGGTGACAAGAGCCGTCGCGAGTCGATGATGTACGTCGAGCTCGATCGGGCGGATGCTCGTGGCCGACAGGAACTCGCCGCTGACCTGCGCCGCGTCCTGGAAGACGTCCGGCTGGCGGTTCGCGACTGGGAGTCGCTCCAAAGCAAGATGCGTGAGGACGCTGCCGGGATCAGCGATCCCGAGGGCGCTGCACTGCTCAACTGGTTTGCTGACGGAGCGATGACCTTGCTCGGTTACCAGTCCGAGAAGCCGTATGAAGCGCCCTCCAACGCGCTCGGCATCTTCAGCATTCCGGGAGCTCCGACGGACAAGGGCGGTGCTCTTGGCGCGATGCAGTATTTCGAGAGCGGCGGTGACGTGCCGCTCATGGCCAAAGCGGAGCGGAAGTCGACCGTCCACCGCCGCGTTCCACTCGACCTCGTTGTCGTACCGGTGAAAGCGGGTGACACGGTAGCCGGGATAGGCGTGCACGCGGGTCTCTGGACCAGCGAAGCCCTTCGCGTTCCTCCCGAGAACGTCCCGGTTCTGCGCGCTCGCTTGAAGCAGCTCGACGCCGACTTCGGCTTTGATCCAAAGGGCCATTCCGGCAAGGCACTTCGCCACGCGGTGGCGTCGCTACCGCGCGACCTCGTCATTGCGATCGATTACGAGGAACTGCGCGATCTGGTCATGATCGCGATGTCGCTCGCCGATCGCCCGCGACCTGCCCTCCTCCAGGTTCGATCGATCCTCAAAGGACAGCTATTCACCTTCGTGTGGCTTCCCCGCGAGGAGCTCAGCACGGCACGCCGAACCGCCATTGCCATGCTTCTTGAAAACGAGATCGGGCGCGAAATTACGAGCTGGTCCGTTGAGCTCGGCGACGCGGACCTCGCGCTCATCCGTTACACGCAATATATCGACGAGGACTCACCGGCACCCGACACGGAATCGCTCGACGCGGCCGTTGTCGAAATGGTTCGCGGCTGGGCACCGGCCGTCGAAGCCGAGCTGATCAGCGCCGCGGGCGCGGCGCGCGCGACGCGACTTGCCCTCACCTACATCGGAAGTTTTCCCGATGGCTACCGAGCGCGGACCGCGCCCGAAGAGGGCGCGGCGGACATCCTGCGCCTGTGCGAGCTCTCCGACGAACATGATCGCGGCGTGCGGATCTCGCGCGACGAGCATGATCCCGTCGGCCAGTTGCGGCTCAAGACTTATCGTCGTGGCGGTCTCATCCCCTTGTCGGACGTCGTGCCAGTTCTCGAAAATTTCGGTTTCCGGGTGCTCGAGGAGTTCCCGACCGCGCTCGCCAGCGGCAACGGCTACATCCACGATTTCCGTGTCGAGGTCGGATCCGAGGCGGACATCCGTTCGATCATCACCCGTTCCGATGAAATCGAGCGAGCGATCAGCAACGTCCTCTGCGGTTCGGCCGAGGACGATGAATTCAATCAGCTGGTCCTTTACGTCGGCCTCGACATGCGGCCGGTGGTGTGGCTTCGCGCCTGGTTCCGCTACCTTCGCCAGACTGGAAGCAGCTTCGGCCTTCTAACCGTTGTCGAGGCCCTGCGACGGGCGCCCAATGCGACACGCGCGCTGATCGGCGGGTTTGTTGCCGCCCATGATCCGTCAACAGCGAAACGACAGGAGAAGGTCGAGGAATTCAACGATCAGCTTGATCGGTCGCTGGCGAAGATCCGCTCGATCGACGACGACCGGATTCTGCGTCGCCTCCGGGCGCTCGTTGAGGCGATGGTTCGAACGAACGCGTTTGCCCCGGCGGCCGAGGAAGCGCTGGCATTCAAGATCAACAGCGCGATGGTTCCAGGACTTCCTGCGCCCGTGCCATGGCGCGAGATCTGGGTTTATTCACCGCGGGTCGAGGGTATCCACCTGCGCGGTGGTCCCGTTGCTCGCGGCGGCATCCGCTGGTCGGATCGGCGCGACGATTTCCGCACCGAGATCCTTGGTCTCATGAAGGCGCAGGTCGTCAAGAATGCCGTCATCGTACCGACCGGCGCAAAGGGCGGCTTCTATCCCAAGCAACTGCCGCCTCTCAGCAATCGCGACGCCTGGCTCGCCGAAGGAACCGAGAGCTATCGGATCTACATCCGTTCCTTGCTGTCGATCACCGACAACCTGGTCAACGACGAGCTCGTGCATCCCGAGGGTGTCGTCATTCACGACGGCGAAGACCCCTACTTCGTCGTTGCCGCCGACAAAGGCACCGCGTCCTTCTCCGACATCGCCAATGAAATTGCTCTTTCGCGCAATTTCTGGCTCGGGGACGCTTTCGCGAGTGGCGGGTCGAACGGCTACGACCACAAGGCCATGGGCATTACGGCCAAAGGCGCGTGGATCTCGGTCCAGCGGCACTTCCTCGAGATGGGGATCGACGTCCAGACCGACCCGGTTACGGTTGCCGGCTGTGGCGACATGTCGGGCGACGTGTTCGGCAACGGCATGCTTCTTTCGAAGGCCATTCGTCTCCACGCAGCGTTCGATCACCGCCACATTTTCATCGACCCCAACCCGGATCCGGAAACGAGCTGGGAGGAGCGCAAGCGCCTGTTCGAATTGCCGCGATCCAGCTGGGACGATTACGATCGCAAGCGGATCAGCAAGGGCGGAGGCGTGTTTGCGCGAACGGAGAAATCCATCTCGCTCAGTGCCGAAGCACGACAGGCGCTCGGCATCAGTGACAAGACCCTCGATCCCGCGAGTCTCATTAACGCCATCCTTAAGGCGCCCGTCGATCTTCTTTGGTTCGGCGGCATCGGGACCTACATCAAGGCTTCGGCACAAAGTAACGCTGACGTGGGCGATCCCTCCAATGACGCCCTTCGCGCGAGCGCCAGTGAGCTTCGCGCCAAGGTCATCGGAGAAGGTGCAAATCTCGGCATCACACAGGCCGGACGAATCGAGTTCGCGGAACGTGGCGGCCGGATCAACACCGATTTCATCGACAATAGCGCGGGGGTCGACTGTTCCGATAACGAAGTGAACATCAAGATCCCGCTCAACAGCGAGATGCGCAAAGGGCAGCTCGAACTTGCAAGGCGTAACGCCCTGCTGGTGAAGATGACCGAGGATGTTGCGAACATCGTGCTGGAGGACAATCGGCTTCAAACCTTGGCCTTGTCGATTGCAGAATCCGGCGGGGCGCAGGCGCTGCCGGGCCATGTTCGGACGATCGAGCTGCTGGAGGCCTCGGGGCGACTGGACCGCAAGGTCGAAGGGCTGGGGACAAGCGAGGAGCTGAGCCGCCGCGCCCAGGAGAATCGCGGCTTAACGCGTCCCGAACTCGCGGTCGTGCTGTCCGTTTCGAAGCTGGTGCTCCAAGGCGCCGCGGAGGAATTGCAACTTGCGGCCGATCCCCTTGTCGAACCGCAACTCTTTGCCGCATTCCCGAAAGCGATGCGCAAGTCAGAGGCGGATGCCATCCGTGCCCATCGCCTCCGCAACGAGATCATCGCCACCAAGGTCGCAAACCGGCTGGTGAACCGGCTCGGACCCGGCGTTGCGTTCGACCTCATCGAGGAAGAGGGCGCCTCGCTTCAGCAGGTGGTCTCAGCCTTCCTGGTGACGGAGCGACTGCTCGACCTCGACAAGCTCTGGGCGGAAATTGAGCAAGATGCCTTGCCGGAGACCGTCCGGATCGAACTGTTTTCGATCGCGGCGGCAAGCGTTCGCGCGCATCTCTCGGACGTGATCCGCTCCGGAAATGGCGAAACGAACGTTGCAAAGCTCTGCGCCCTGCTTGAGCCGGGCGTGCGCAAGATTTCTGCCGCGGCAACCAAGCTCATTCGCTCGGAGGTCAAGAACGAGGCCGCCGCCCGTCGCGACCGTCTCCTTGCGCTTGGAGCAAGCGACGACATCGTTCGCGGACTGGTCCGCCTGTTCGAACTCGACGGTGTTTTCGGGGTCGCTGCACTCGCTGCGCGTCACAAGCTCGACGAACTTGAGACAACCCGTGCGTACACGCGGCTCGGCGAAGCGCTCGGCCTCGACTGGGCGCAGCAACAGGTCGCCCGCTTCGTTCCCGCCGATCAGTGGGAACGCCTGCTTACTGCGGGCCTCGCGCGCGACTTCGAGCAACTCCGGATCGAGTTCCTTTCCCGCTGTCGGGACAATGATGTCGACGCGGGCGTCGAGGGATGGGTTGCGAAGCACGAGCAGCGGATTGGACAGTTTCGAGAGCTCGTCGCGCGGGCACGCAGCGAAGCCCATGTCAGTGCGCCGATGCTCGCGCAGATTGCCGGTCAGGCGCGAATCCTGCTGGGTCACTGATGCGGATTGCGATGCTCGTGCCCGATCCGGATTATCCGGAACCGTGGCAATGGACCTTCGACCCGGAAGCCGCGGCGTTACGGAACGCGGGTGCCGATGTCGAACCGATCGCATGGACCAAGGCTGACGACCTGTCGTCGTTCGATCTGGTGTTGCCTCTCATCGTCTGGGGATATCATCTCGATTATGCGCGCTGGCTCCGATTACTCGAGCGGGCCGAAACGCAGGACTGGCCGATGGTCAATCCTCCGGCGCTGCTAAGGTGGAACGGCGACAAGGCCTATCTCGCCGAGCTTGCGGATGCTGGGGTTTCGACCGTTCCAACGCTCGCGGTTGAAAGCTGCTGTGACGCGGATCTCGAGGAAGCGCGCCGCCGCTTCTCCAGCGACTGGCTCGTCATCAAGCCGCCGGTGTCCGCGAGCGCCTCGGGCACATACCGTCTGGGATCCGGCGATGACCTCCCAAAAGACAGCCGCGGGCGCCCAATGATCATCCAGCCCTTGATCGAGGAAATCGCGAAGACGGGCGAATTTTCGCTGATGCTGTTCGACGGCGAGTTCAGTCACGCCGTGGTGAAACGCCCAAGGAGCGGAGACTTTCGCGTGCAGCCCCATTATGGCGGCGTGACCGTGCCTGCGAGCCCTCCGCCCGGCGCGCTTGAACTGGCGCAGCAGGCTCTTGCCGCAGCCCCCGCACGGGCGACCTATGCGCGTGTCGACATCGTGCCCGACGATGACGGCACACTTTGCATCATGGAGCTCGAACTTATTGAGCCGGCGCTTTTTCTGGACCTTGCGCCGGGCAGTACGGACCGGTTTACGAGTGCGGTCCTGCGCTCCGCTGAAACAGCCACTGCCTGATCGCGGACGTAAGGTTCGGCGGCCGCCCGGCATCGAGGCGCGCTGCATCAATCTCGGCGACCAGCGCGTTGATGGGGCATCGGCGTTCGCGAGCCGCTTCGTCGAGCGCGCGCCAGAACATCGGTTCAAGGCTAATCGATGTCTGGTGCCCGGCGATCAGTACAGAGCGCTTTTTGGGCGGGGCGTAGTCAGGCACGCCCATCAATACATGTGCTGACCGCCGTTGATCGACAGCGTCGATCCCGTGATGAAACCGGCATTCTCATCGCAAAGGAACGCGACGCCGCGCGCGATTTCGTCGGCCTTGCCGAGACGCCCGACCGGTATTCGGGCAACGATCTTTGCAAGCACGTCCTCGGGAACGGCGGCTACCATGTCGGTGTCGATGTAGCCGGGGGCGATCGCGTTAACCGTTACTCCGAAGCGGGCGCCCTCTTGGGCGAGTGCCTTCGTGAAGCCGTGTATCCCCGATTTTGCCGCGGCGTAATTGACCTGACCATATTGTCCGGCCTGACCGTTGATCGAGCCGATGTTGACGATGCGGCCATATTTTCGACCACTCATATTGTCGAACACGGCCTTGGCCATATTGAAGCAGCCGCCGAGATTGGTGTCGATGACCTCCTGCCATTGCTGCTGCGTCATTCGGCGGATCGTGGTGTCGCGCGTGATTCCTGCATTGTTCACCAGAACGTCGACGGGCCCGAGATCGGTTTCGACTTGGCGAACCCCATTCTGGCAGGCGTCGAAATCCGAGACGTCCCATTTGTATGCCGCGATTCCGGTGCGCTCGGTGAACGCACGCGCACGTTCCTCATTGCCAGCATAATTAGCGGCAACCTTCATTCCCATGTCGCGAAGGGCAATGCTGATCGCTTCGCCGATCCCGCGTGTGCCTCCTGTGACGATCGCCACTCGTGCCATTGATCTCTCCTCTCCGAACAACGCGGTTATTCCGGCTCGATCCAGCCTGCAAGTTCGCGCGCGACAAGGCGCTCGAGCATCGCGATGCTCTCGGGTGAATCGTTGAGGCAATCAAGCAAGGCGAACCGCTCACCTCCCGCATCAAGAAACGTCTTCTGCCCGCGAATGCCCAGTTCCTCGAGGGTCTCGATACAGTCGGCCGAAAAACCCGGCGCCGCCACGGCCACACGCTTCACGCGCTCGCGTCCATACGCCTTGAGCGTCGCGTCCGTGGCTGGCTCAAGCCATTTTGCTCGACCGAATTTCGACTGAAAGGAAAGGTCCACCGGACGCGCCAACGCTTCGCCAAGGAGCCGCGCGGTCTTCTGACAGTGGCAATGATAAGGATCGCCCAGCGTAAGCGTTCTTGCCGGCATTCCATGGAAGCTCAGGAGCAGGCGTTCGGGCGTGAAATCGAGCTTGCTCAGCTGGCGCGTCAAATTGGCGGCAAGCGCATCGATGTAGAGCTTGTCATCATAATAAGGGGGAAGACCGCGCAGCGCCGGCTGGTGGCGCATACGTGCAAGGGTGCCGAATACGGCGTCGTTGGCGCTGGCGGTGGTTGCCGCACAATATTGCGGATAGAGAGGGGCGGCGAGAATGCGCATGCAGCCCTCGTCGACCATCCGCTCGATCGCCGCGGCGATCCCTGGGTGGCCATAGCGCATCGCATAATGGACACTGAGATTCGGAAATCGACTGCGAAGAGCCTCGGCTTGGCGGTGTGCAATGACGCGCAGTGGCGAACCTTCGTTCGTCCAGATCTGATTGTAGGCCTCGGCCGACCTTTTCGGCCGGGTTCGGAGTATCACGCCGTGCAGGATGGGCTTCCAGGCAAGCGGATGGATTTCGATCACGCGCCGATCGCTGAGGAATTCAGCGAGGTAGCGCCGAACCGCCCGTTCCTCCGCGGCGTCGGGAGTTCCAAGGTTGATGAGCAACACGCCGGTCTTGGCCTTCGGCACCGAAGGATGGTCGGGAGGCATCGTCATGCGACACCTGCGTCAAACGGAAGAGAACGCATCCGCTTCCCGGAACCGGCATGGATCGCATTGGCAACGGCCGGCGCGACGGGGAGGGTGCCAAGCCCGCTCACTCCGCCCGATTCTTCAGCGCTTGAAAGTATCTGGACCACGATTTCCGGTGTGTCTGCGAGGCGCGGGAGGTCAATACCACCAATCGGTCTGGCCCGCGGCATTCCAGCAATCCATTCGGGCGCCGAGACGGTTGCTTGTGCAAACGCCCAGATAAGGCCGCCTTCGATCTGCTGTTCCACGAGACTGGGGTTGACGACACGGCCGCAGTCGACGGCTGCAACGAGCCGGTGAACTTTGATTCGCTGTCCAGCGGCTATGCTGGCCGTCGCAACAAGGCCGATGTGTGAGCCAAAGGCCGATGCGCCCGCGATCCCCATCGTGCTTCCGGCCGATCCGCCATCCCAGCCCGCAAGCTGGGCTGCTGCCTGAAGGCAGCGTGCCAGGCGCGTGTTCCCGCCAAGCATCGACATGCGGAATGCGAGCGGCTCAATGCCCGCGGTATGCGCAAGCTCATCGACGAAACTCTCCGTGAAGAACGCAAATTCGCGCTGGGGTGAGCCGCGCACGTAACCAATCGCAAAGGGCGGCTTGACCGCGATCGTCTCGACGAGGACGTCCGGAATGGAATAGGGAGGAATGGCGCCGTCCAGTGCCGTTTGGCCAAGATCGGCGCGTGCGTCTTTTCCTTCAATCCGCCGAAGCGCCGAGCCGAGGGCGTCCGCCGTTGCGACTTTGATCGCCATTGCGGCAGTGATCCCACCGGCGCCCGGAAGTGCCGTCATTCGCGCAACTGCCCCCGCCGAAACGCGGTCATGGTTCTGGCTCGAGGACTGGGACAATGTGACCTGCACCGGACCGCGGACAGCGCGAGCGAGTTCAATCGCAATCGGCGCAGCGTCGGGATCCATCGCTCGCCCGGAAGGATCGCCGGACGGCATCGGATAGAGGGCTGAATAGGCGGGACTTGTCCGCGGCGCTTGCGCTGCGACCCACAGATCGACCCCAGCGTCGGTCAGGTGCGCGGTTGCGCTGACCGGGTCGAGTTGGAGATGTGGTGCGGGAGCAGCGTAATAGGTCGCTGCAAGTGGCCGCGATCCGCGCACCGTTTCCTCATATTTCCCCCTCCGAAACCATTCCCGAGGCGTACCATTGGCAAGTGCATCCTCGAAAAACTTGTGGACGTCGGTTGCCGTGCTTTCACCCGTGAACCGGACGTCGGCGGCCTTCAGCGCCTGCTCGGCCTGCCACCAGCTGTCGGCGACAACCGCGATCCACGCATCGTTTGCAGAAAGATGCCGGATCCCCGGCATGTGCGCGATGGCGTCACGCGCGAAGGAGGCAAGCCGTCCATGAGGCGGTGCAAGACGTGCCGACGCGTAAAGAAGCCCGGGAAGCCTTACGTCCCCGGCGAAGCGCCAGCTTCCCTGTGCCTTTGCCGGTCCGTCGAGGCGCTCCAGCGGTTGTCCGAAAAGGCGTCCCTTTTGCGCTCCGCGAAGCGGTGCCGATCCAGGCGGTTTTCGTCCTGCGGCCTCTTCCGCAACCTCGCCGAACGTCAAGGTTCGAACGCCGCTAATGATGAAGCCGTCGGCGGTGTCGCATTTGGCGGGATCAAGATTCCAGCGATCTGCGGCCGCTCCGATAAGCATTGCTCGCGCAATCGCCGCGGCTTCGCGCATCGGCCGTTCGAAGGCGCGTACCGACGTCGAGTCGGCCGTAATTCGCATGTTCACCGGCCAGCCGTCTTCCTTCGCCATCGGATTGGCGTAGGTTTCCGAGAACGGCGCGGGTTCGACGGCTACGGTTTCCCAGGCCGCGCCGAGTTCGTCCGCAACGATCTGTGGCAGTCCGGTCCAGATACCCTGTCCTGTTTCGACCTGCGGCACTGCGACGGTCACCTTCCCGTCGCGCGAAATCTTGATGAATGCGCCGAACGCCTGCTCGCCCGGGCGAACGGCAAGGTCACTTTTTAGTCGGCGCGGCCATAAGGAAAAAGCGACGACCAGCCCAACGCCAGCGCCGCCGCCGATCAGCAGGGAACGCCGGTCCAGTTTCAACGCGCGTATTGGGCCTTCAATGCGCGCCGGTCGATCTTGCCCGTGCCAAGCCGTGGCAAAGGCCCGGGCGAGAAGATGATTCGCTCCGGGATCTTGAACTTCGCGAGCTTGCCATCGAGGAAAGCGCGAAGACCGTTCTCGTCCAGTTGCTCCCCGTTTTTCACGTAAACGACGGCAATTGGGACTTCGCCAAGCCTATCGTCCTGCGCGCCGAAAACGGCAGCCTCGGCAATCGCGTGGCAGGCATAGCATTCCGCCTCGACTTCTGCCGCCGAGATGTTCTCGCCGCCGCGAATGATGATCTCCTTCTTGCGGTCGACGATGAACAGATATCCATCCTCGTCGATATAGCCGACGTCTCCGGTCCGGACCGTGCCATTGGAAGTCAGAACCTCGTCCGTTGC
>DASZBO010000077.1:0-2086 GCA_035944075.1 Sphingomicrobium sp. | reverse complement strand
GGGATATCAAGACCGCGATGAATGGTGCTGCGACGCCTGTGAAAACAAGGAATTGTCCGATATAGACAATGTTGTGGATGACATTTGTCCCGGCGAGGTTGGGCGGTTTCACGTAGAGCGAGGTCGGGAAGATGTCGTGGTAGTAGAACCACGCGAACAGCAGCCACGCGCCTGCTAGGGCCGCACCTGGTAATAGGGACAAGACGGCGGAAGGCCCGAAGCGTCGCTGCGCCAGGGCGAACAAAACGATGGGCCCCGTGAATACTACTGTGTCGAAGCGACCGAGGAAGGCCGTGCCGACGAGCAGCCCCAAGAGGACCAGCCGCCGGTTTCCCAGGCCGCTTGGGGAAGGGGTCCGTACGAGGAAGGTCAGAAGAGCTATCAGGAGCAGCACGTAGGACGTCTCCAGCCCCGCGACGGCCCACAGGAGGACGAACGGAGAGGTCGCGATCGCCGCCGCAAAGATCCAGCCGGCGCCATCCGAGCCCCCCCGCATGCTTGGATGGATGAGGACTTGGTGACGCCCCATCTCGCGCGCACCGATCAGCGCCGCGATTCCGACCGCAATCAAAGAGATCATCTTGTTTAACAAGAGGGGCGAGACCGCCGAGACCGAGTATATAATCATAAGAAGCGCGTGAAGCGGCGAAGTTAGAGCATCGATCTTCTCACCGAGATTGTAGGATAGCTCATGGGCGCTTGTGGCATTCTTCGCATAGCGTTCGACTATGTAGGTGTCATCCGCGCTGAATCCGAACAACACTGCCAGATTTGCCGAGAGGGAGATTCCCGTCGCCAGCAAGGCGAGGAACATTGGGGCTCGCGTGGAGCTCGGAAGAATTCGCATTCTCATTCTAGTCTCGGACCCCACGGGCGATTCGCATATGGTTCCCTCGCACGAGTTGGCTCGCAATAGAGGCAACACGGGCATCTCGGCGATCAAATGCGACGAGAGGGGCTCAGGATGTGATTCTTGCGCGCCCATCCTCTATGGAAGTACCGAAATCACCTGATTTGGGCGTGCGTTATGACCTCCAAGGCTGGCCAGCGCCGCAATGGGCTTCCTAGATTTCGAGTCACCGTGAAGGGGAAAGAGACATCGCTGTATTGATGGAGGGGCTGGAACTGTCGCAACCCGCCCCAGCGTCGCCAGACCGCTTCGTGGCAGGCGACCGGTGCTCGCCGGCATCTTCGGATTCCAAGGACGCCATCGGATGAGCAGTAGGTCCGTCGTCGCGGTCTACCGGGACGTCTCGCAGGTGGACGAGCCAGTGTTTGCGGCGCTCGCCGCGCAAGGTTCGATGGACGTCGAGGTGATCTACTGGAACAACTACGGCCTCGAACGGTCGCAACCCGATCCTGAACTTGGCGTCGTGCCGGTGTTTCCGAATAGCCCGCTCGCCGGATCCCGGGTCAAGCGCCGCTGGCTCGATTCAAGGTCGACGGATTCGACGACGCTGTGTCGCTCGATCATCGATCGTCAGCCGGGCCTTGTTATCCTCAACGACCTCGGCTCGAGTGCGAAGTTCGGACTGGCCACTGGCCTCCGCTCGCACGGGGTTACCGTGGGATTCCGTTCGGACAAGAATTTGCTCTCGGAAGGAGCGCGACGTGGGCCCCCGCGGTTCATCGAGCAAATGGCCTACCGCGCCGCCTTCAATCTGCTGTTTCCGATTAGCGAGCTCACCCGAAGCTACTACGGATGGCCGCAAGGCCACGCCAGCCTCTTTCCCTATTGTACCGATACGGCGAAGTTCGCGCCCGCAGATCGAGGCGCTCGACGGCAGGCCAAGCGGGAGGCGCTCGGCATAAAGGACGGCGTGCATGTACTGCTGGCAGTCACCAAATTTGCCCAGCGGGAGGATCCTCTCGAGGTGCTGCGTGTCTTTCAGGAGGTGCGGCGGCGGCGCGACGATGTGATCCTTGTGATGGTCGGCAGCGGCCCCTTATTTCGAGCGGTCCAGGCGACCGCAAGCGATGCCGGTCTGAAGACTGCGGTTCACCTCGCCGGTTACGTGCCCTACGCTGAGCTGCAGGACTATTTCTTCTGCGCGGATCTCTTCTTGCATTTCCCGCAGCGCGAGCC
>DASZBO010000076.1:0-53726 GCA_035944075.1 Sphingomicrobium sp. | reverse complement strand
CTGCCTTGCTCGCCTCTTTGACCAGGGCGGCCAACAGTGAAATGCGGTCGAGAGAGTGGATAACGTTGAAGAGACTGACGGCCTCCGCCGCTTTGTTGGACTGGAGACGCCCGATCGCGTGCAGGCGCACATGGGGATTGCGCACAACCAAGGGTGGCCATTTGATAACGGCCTCCTGAATACGGTTTTCGGCGAAATCGCGTTGACCCGCAGCGATCATCGATTCGGCTTCTTCCGCAGACCGGCCTTTGCTAACGGCGATCAATTCAACCGTCGTCGGCTCGCGTCTCGCAAGCGCCGAAGCATCCGAAATCGCATTGAGTATATTTTGACGTCGATCGGCGGCGCTAATCATCGAGCGGCGCTATAGGAAGGGCAATGCGCCGCCGCCAGACTGGGCCTGAACAATGGTTGATCGTGAATGGACCTGTCGATCGACGCGACTGGGACGTGTTTCGTCGGCTTCCATACGGGAGTGGCATCGTGCTCATCCACCGTCCCTCGGCCCAACTTGAGAGGCACCTGAGGTGGATGGCAACGCAGCGTGGATTTACTCTTGCCCGAGAGGCGCGCGGCAAAACGATTCGGGTCCACAATGCTAAAGAGCTCACGCGGGCCCTAGTCCGGCGTCCCCTGTTGGTCCTTCTCTCGCCAATTTTCGAGACTTCAAGTCACCCTGACTGGCGTCCGCTGCCGCGGATGCGCGCGGCGAGCCTCGCGCGTTTATGCAATCGGACTGCTATTGCGCTCGGCGGCATGAATGCCGAACGCTACAAGCGTCTGGAATCGCTTGGATTTACGGGTTGGGCCGGAATTTCCGCGTTCAAAACTTGAACGCAGTCCCAACGTAAACGGCCTGGCTGTCGCGCCGATCGTCCTGAAGCGTCGGCAGGCGGTCTCGTTCAATGTTGTAGCGAACACCACCCGTCAGGTCGATGTGGCGGGACAACGAATAAGAGCTCCCGACATCAACAGAGACGTTATTGCCTTGCCGCAGCCCTGGAAGCGGATTGCCCGTCGCTCGATCGGCACCCACGGCAACGCGCGTACTCAGCCGATTATTGAGCGAATAACTGACGCCAAGAACAGCTGTTTCGCGCCCGCCAAGTGCCGGGTCTGCGCTCTTCAGCTTTGCAACGTCACCGGACACTGCGAATCGGCGCCAGCCCACTGCCATTCCCAGATTGTAACCGGTCGGGGTCAGCGCACTGACTGCTCCAGTTTGGGGCTGCGCGCTCGCCATCTGCGTCGGTGTCGGCTCGACCGTGCGAGCTCGAATAGCAACTCGTACCTGCGATGGACGACCCTTGGCCGGTGCAGGCGTGAATTTGAAGCCGGTGAGAGCAAGGCCCTTCCCCGCGAGCGCAGCGGCCAGCTTGGGATCAGCATTTGCGGGCGTAAAAGAAGAAATTGGATCGAAGCTCAGTGCGACCACTGAGGGGCGCTTCTTGCCTTGCGCGGTCGCAGCGAATGCGGGAGTCAGCACGAGACCGACCGCGGCGGCTACCGCGACCAGCTTGGCTCCCCTGCATTTGGCGAATCCGCGCACGCTCAACTCCCTGTCTCACAGTGGATATAATCCGGGAGGCATGAAGGTTCCATGACCGGGAATCGATTCCCTTGCCCCCTGTTGCTGACATAACACAATTCCGCCCCGGCGTGGCACATGCTTGCGGGTGAAGCGTGAGCATCTATAACGCGCCGAACCCCTTTTTCTCGCTCTTCGAGGATGCCCGATGACCCGCCTTCACACGACCGCCGCCGCCCTGATGATTGTCGCGATCGCTGCTCCTGGCTGCTCGCGCAATCGAACTATTCCCAATCAGCTTGCGCCTTCTCAAGTGACGACGCTGGCCATCAACAGTTACCTTTGGCGCGCCGCTATCGACACGGTCTCCTTCGCACCGTTGCTGCAGGCAAATGCCCAGAGCGGCGTAATCATCACCGACTGGTACACGAACCCTAAAGCACCGGGTGAGCGCGTTAAGCTCACCGTCGCGGTGCTTGATCCGGATCTCCGTTCTGACGCAATCCGGGTTTCCGCTGCAAAACAAGTCTACCAGAACGGCGCCTGGGTCGATGCTCCGGTTTCTGCGGCGACGGTGCAAAAGCTCGAGGACATCATTTTTACCCGGGCTCGCGATCTCCGCCGTGGCGCCATCCACGGATAAGTTCGCGCCATGAGCAACGGGCGGTTTGACCCGAACACTGCCGACCGGCGCTGGCAGGGCCGATGGGAGGATGCGCGCAGTTTCCGCGCGGATAGCTCCAGTAACAAGCCAAAGACCTATGTGCTTGAGATGTTCCCGTACCCCTCGGGGCGCATCCACATGGGCCATGTTCGAAACTATACGATGGGGGATGTGATCGCGCGGTACCGGCGCATGCAGGGGTACGAGGTACTTCATCCCATGGGGTGGGACGCGTTTGGAATGCCCGCCGAGAATGCCGCGATGGAACGCAAGGTTCATCCGGGCGAGTGGACCTACGCAAACATCCGCGCGATGCGCGAGCAGCTGAAGCGAATTGGTTTCGCACTCGACTGGGAGCGTGAGTTCGCGACCTGCGACCCGGAATATTACGGGCATGAGCAGTCCCTGTTCCTGGACCTTTTCGAAGCTGGCCTCGTCTACCGCAAGGAAAGCGAGGTTAATTGGGACCCGGTCGACAGGACGGTCCTCGCGAACGAGCAGGTGATCGACGGTCGGGGTTGGCGCTCCGGCGCAATCGTCGAACGTCGGAAACTTGCACAGTGGTTTCTCAAGATTACTGACTTCGCCGAAGAGCTCCTTGAGGGCCTGGAAGGTCTCGATCAGTGGCCCGAAAAGGTGCGATTGATGCAGGAAAACTGGATCGGCAGGAGCCAAGGACTGCAGTTCCGCTTTCGCATCGCGAGCCCGATTGGCGATATCGATTCCCTCGAAGTCTTCACCACCCGACCGGATACCATTTTCGGTGCGAGCTTCGTCGCTGTCGCTGCTGATCATCCGATCGCTCAAGCGATAGCGGCGCAAAATGCCGACGCGGCTCAGTTCGTAGCGGAGTGCAAGTCGGGCGGAACGAGCGCTGCCGAAGTCGAGACCGCCGAGAAGAAAGGCTTCAAGACACAGATCGAAGTCGTTCACCCGCTCGATTCGAGCTGGCGGCTGCCAGTCTACATCGCAAACTTCGTCTTGATGCATTACGGGACTGGAGCCATTTTCGGGGTTCCCGGGCACGATCAGCGAGATTTTGAGTTTGCGAGTCACTATCAACTACCGATACGGCGAGTCGTCGCGCAGGCTGTTGAATTAGCTTCCGAGCCCATCGGGAATGAGGCTGAAGCGTCAAAGGGCGTTGCCGTAAATTCCCGGTTTCTCGATGGTCTGACGACCGATCAAGCATCGGCCGAAGTCATTCGCCGCGCAGAGCTCGCTGGCTGGGGCGAGGGGACGATCCAATACCGTCTGCGCGACTGGGGCGTTTCACGCCAGCGCTACTGGGGTACGCCGATTCCGATCGTCCATTGCCCCTCGTGCGGCGCGGTGCCCGTGTCACGAGACGATCTACCGATTGTTCTCCCAGAGGACGTCGACTTTAACAAACCCGGCAATCCACTTGACCGCCATCCGACGTGGAAACATGCGCGTTGCCCGCGGTGCGCCGGGACGGCCACGCGCGAAACTGACACCCTCGATACGTTCGTCGATTCGAGCTGGTATTTCATCCGATTCGCGAGCCAGCCGTCCGACAAACCGTTTGACAAGGACGAAGCGGAGAAGTGGCTTCCCGTCGCTCAATACATAGGCGGCGTAGAGCATGCGATTTTGCACCTGCTTTACGCGCGTTTTTGGACTCGGGCGCTCGAACGATTAGGCCGAATCTCGATCGTCGAACCGTTCAAGGGGCTCTTCACCCAGGGAATGGTTACCCACGAAACCTATCGCGCCGGGGACGGCAGCTGGCTTAGCCCCGATGAAGTGAAGCGCGATGGGGACGACTGGATACATATCGAAAACGGTGAACCCGTGACCAAGGGACGGGTTGAGAAGATGTCCAAGTCGAAGCGGAACACGGTCGATCCGGAACCGATCCTTATGAAATATGGTGCTGACGCGGTCCGTTGGTTCATGCTTTCCGACAGTCCGCCCGAGCGCGACCTCGAATGGTCGGAAGCCGGGATCGAGGGCGCATCACGTTTCGTCCAGCGCGTTTGGCGGCTAGCCGCAACGAGCGCCTGCGGTGATGGTGATGATATTTCGCTCAAGCGTAGACTCCACCGGTCCATCGCCGGTGTGAGCGAGGCGATCGAGAATCTCCAGTTCAACAAGGCGGTTGCACAGCTCTATGAGCTCACCACAGCGATCGAAAAGGCTGACCCATCCGCGACGCGGCATGAGGCCGTCCGCAGCCTGATCCTCCTTGTAGCGCCAGCGGCACCGCACCTCGCCGAGGAATGTTGGGCTGAACTTGGCGAGTCAGCCATGATCGCCAGCGCCGCTTGGCCGGCTTTCGATCCCACCATGCTGATTGAGGATGAGGTAACTCTTGCGGTGCAAATCAATGGCAAGCTGCGTGACACTTTGACTGCGCCGCGGGGACTTGATCGAGCGGCTGCTGAAGCTCTTGCCCTCGCTTCCGAAAAGGTGAGACGACAGCTTGCCGGCGCAACGCCACGCAAGGTAATCGTGGTTCCAGACCGTCTAGTAAACATCGTCGCATGATCCGCGCCCCGATCCTGGCTCTTGCCCTTGCGACGCTCTCGTCGTGCGGTTTGCAGCCCCTCTATAGTGGCGGAAGCAGCGGTTTGGTTGCGGCAGCGCTAGGATCGGTAACAGTGTCTCCCATCCCCGGGCAATCCGGCTGGCTCATTCGAAACAAGCTGGTGGAGCGACTGGGCGATTCTGGTCAGGAGCGGGCCGCCTATCGGCTGGACGTGACCCTCGATGACAACATAACCACCTTTGGCGTCCGCAGCGATCAGGCCGCAACCCAAGAGCGCCGAACGCTGCGTGCGAGGTACCAACTTGTGGACCTTCGAAACGGCATGGTGTTGCTTGACGCGACAGCGGGGTCCGATGCGACGCTGGATATCGTCAGTTCGGAATATGCGACCGTTGCGGCGGAACAGACGGCCCTCGAGAACTTGTCCGATACCTTAGCGGACCAGATCGCGGCCCGCGTTGCGTTGTTCGCGTCACGAACGAAGACGAAGTGAGGGCAACGAAGGGTACAATTGGTCGGTCAGTCGACCAGCCCAATCCGAATATCCGTTTCTATTTGTTCCACGGTCCTGATGAAGCCCAGTCGCGCGCGCTGGCGAGCCGGTTGCTTGAGGCGCTCGGTGCGGCGAAATATGTCGTCAGCGGAGGAGCGATTAAATCCGATCCCGCTGTCCTGGTGGACGAGGCAAGTGCACTCAGCCTCTTTGGAGGCAAGCGACTGATCTGGATCGAACCTGCCGGCAAAGAGATCGAGGCGGGGCTGATGGCACTCCTTGAGGTGCCTTCACTAGAGAGCGCCGTTGTCGCGATTACCGGAACCCTCACTAAGACGTCGACGCTGCTTAAGGTTTCTGAATCATCACCAATGGCCATCAGTTATGCTTCTTATGTGCCCGAAGGCCAGGAAGCAGAGCGTATGGTGATTGATCTTGGGCGGCGTTTCGGGCTGAAAATCAGGCCGCCGCTCGCAGCTCGGCTCGCTGCCGCCGCCGACAATGATCAGGCCGTAGTCGGCCAGGAACTCGAAAAGCTTGCGTTGTATGTCGACGCTTCGCCACATGCGCCAAAGGAACTCGACGATGCCGCGATCGACGCGGTGGGAGCGGACAGTAGCGAAGGGAATTTTCAGCGACTCGCCGATCTGGCGCTCGGCGGAGACATTGAGGGGCTTGCAGAAGAACTAACCAAGCTCACGAGCGGCGGTAGCGAAGCGATTCCGGTCGTGAGATCCCTTCAGCGACGACTGCTGTTTCTTGCCCCGGCGCGGGCCAGGATCGAGCGGGGGGAAACGCTTGAGTCCGTCTTGACGTCGTTTGGCAGGACACTTTTCTGGAAGGACAAAGCCGCCGTAACCTCCATGCTTCAAAAGTGGAGCGCCGACGAACTTGCTACTGCCGCCGATCGTACAAGCAAGCTTGAACGTGCGCTCATGTTCACTTCAGCGCCGGAGTATGAAGCGCTTGGCGAAGAACTGTTTGCGATCGCTCGAAAAGCGCGCAGCCGGTAACTAAATCGGCTCGCCACTTAGCCGCTGGCAAATCATGTCGAGCTGGTCGAGGTTCGAATAGTGGAGCGTAACAACACCGCCCTGCCCCTTGTGGGTTACCTGGACCTTTAGGCCAAGTACGTCACCAAGCTGCCGTTCTAGCGCGGCCAGATCGGCATCGACGGGTTTTGGACCGCCACCTTTGGAGCTTCCGGAAACGGGGCCTCCACTAACGGACTTTTCACGGCGCGCGCGTTCTTCAGCCTGACGCACTGAGAGGCCGCGAGCGATGATCTCGCGTGTCAGCGCCTCGGGATCTTCGGACGTTGCAACGGCTCTGGCGTGCCCCATTGTGATTTCGCCTCGCATTAGCGACTGGCGAACAAGCGGTGGGAGATCGAGCAAGCGCAGCAGGTTGGCGACGTGGCTCCTCGACTTGTGAACGATCTTCGAGACGTCGTCTTGCGTGTGCCCGTGTCGGTGGATGAGTTGGCGATAGCCCTCGGCCTCCTCGAGCGGATTCAGATCGAGCCGTTGGATATTCTCGATGAGGGCAAGTTCCGCCGTGGTTGACTCATCGATCTCTCGAACGATTGCCGGAATGGAATGCATTCGCGCCCGCTGGGCCGCACGCCAGCGGCGCTCGCCAGCGATAATCATGAAGCCGTCGCCAGCCGATCGCAGCAGGATCGGTTGAAGGACCCCCCTTTCGCGGATGGACTGGGCAAGTTCCTCGAGTGCATCTTCGTCGAATTGCACGCGAGGTTGCTCTGGATTGGGCCGAATGCGCGCAATTTCTATTTCCCGAACTCCTCCTCGCGACAGGGACGAGTCGGTCGTGCCGGGGGCCGGCGCCGGTCGAGCCGCCTCCCCGAGCAAAGCCTGTAGCCCCATCCCGAGACCCTTGCTCGGTCGATCCGCGCTCATGCCGCCACCGCAAGCTGGGGAAGGCGCCCAATCAGTTCACGCGCAAGCCGGACGTAAGCCTCCGACCCTGGACACTTCAAGTCATAGATCAAGGCCGGCAGGCCATGGCTGGGCGCTTCCGAAAGGCGGACGTTTCGGGGCACCACAGTTTCGAACACGGCCGCCCCAAGGCACGCCCGAACATCTTCGGAAACAGCCTGCGATAAATTGTTGCGCCGATCAAACATGGTCAAGGCAACACCCAGGATCGACAAATCCGGGTTGAACGCGACGCGGATCCGTTCGACCGTTTGCAAAAGTTGACTGAGACCTTCGAGCGCAAAGAATTCGCACTGTAGCGGCACGAGGAGGTGGCGTGCCGCAACCAACGCATTGACGGTTAACAGCCCAAGAGAGGGAGGACAATCGATGAGGCAAATGTCCCATCGGCCCGGCGGACTGGCCGACAGCGCCTTTTCGAGCCGGTGCGCTCGGTCTTCCAAACCAACCATCTCCACTTCAGCGCCTGAAAGTTCAACCGTGGCAGGAAGTAGATCCAAACGCGGAACGCGCGTTGCGACGACGGCGTCCGGCGGCCCGGCGCTCCCGATAAGCACGTCGTAGCTTGAGCGGGCCCTCTGGGCCTGGCTAACACCCAAGCCCGTCGATGCATTGCCTTGGGGATCAAGGTCAACGAGCAGGACTCGCCATCCGATTGCTGCAAGGGCCGTCGCGAGGTTAATGGCGGTCGTGGTTTTTCCAACCCCGCCCTTCTGGTTTGCAACTGCGATGCGAATCATCGTTTCGGCCCTACCCCTGTGGCGACGACGATTCGGGAATCGGCGTCAGTGACACTTTGTTCCACGTGGAACACACCTTGCCACGACATCTGCGCGTCGGCCAGTTCCGCCCCTGCACTTCTGCCCTTCGGAAGCGCCCAGAGCGTATTTTTTGTGGACAAGTGTTGGGATATCCTCAGGAGCTCGCCGAGCGGGGCGACCGCCCGCGCCGTGATGACATCGAAGGTTCCGCGAGAGCGTTCTGCTCGTTCGGTGAGCACGACCGCGTTCAGTTGGAGCGAGTCGCATACCCTGTGGAGAAACTCCGCACGAAGCCGCCGTGGTTCTATGAGCGTCATCGGTCCATCGACGATGCAGGCGACGACTATGCCGGGGAGTCCGGCACCGGATCCAATGTCGACCCATGTCGCGCCGGGACGAGGCTCAAAGCGGACGAGCTGAGCAGAATCGATGATATGCCGTTCCCACAACGTGTCGAGGGTCGAAGCCGAAACCAGGTTCTGGCGCGCTGCTTCCGCACGGAGAAGTGCGGCGTACAGCTCGATCTTCTCAATTGTTTCACGTGGAACAGAGCGGCCGGCCGCAAACTCCAGGCTGTCATTCATGCGGCACGTCGTGTCACCGCAACATAGAGGGCGGACAAGGCAGCAGGCGTAACCCCCGAGACGCGTGAAGCTTGGTCGAGATTTTCAGGTCCGGCAGCCCTAAGGCGCTCGACCATTTCGTTCGAGAGGCCCGCAACTGCGGTATAGTCGAAAGCGCGCGGTATCCACACTCGGCAGTCGCGCTGCACGACTTCCCACTCACGCTGTTGTCGTTCGACATACGGAGCATAAAGCGCGTCCGCTCGACCCTCGAGCGTCTCGCCCCATGCGTCCGATGACCGAGCGGCAAGGTGCGCCTCGATCTGACGGCGGCGACGCGACGACAAACAATCTGCATCTAGGGCCTGAGCGCCGAGCCGTGTCGTTGAATTATCCGCCCTCAGCGACAACCGATACTCGGCCCGCGCTGTCATCATGCGATACGGCTCGTTGACCCCCTGAACGGTCAAATCATCAATCATCACGCCTATGTAGGATGTCCGACGGTCGAAGCGGATCTGACCCACGCCAAGAGCGTGAGACGCGGCATTCAGTCCCGCTACCAGTCCTTGCGCAGCGGCCTCCTCATAGCCGGTCGTGCCATTAATCTGTCCCGCAAGATAAAGTCCCGGAACCTCGCGCGCACCCAGCGTTTGGTCGAGCGCCCGGGGATCGACAAATTCATATTCGACTGCGTAGCCGGGCCGGACAATTTCAGCACGTTCCAAGCCCGGGATCGTTCGAACAAATTCGCACTGTACCTCTGCGGGCAATGACGTCGAAATCCCATTTGGATAAACCAGCCGGTCGTCGACGCCCTCAGGCTCAAGGAAAATTTGATGGCTGTCGCGGTCAGCAAACCGCTTCACCTTATCCTCGATTGAGGGACAATAACGCGGACCCCGCCCCTCTATGGCCCCGGCAAATAACGGAGAGCGATGGAAAGCAGAGCGGATGACCTCATGTGTTTCAGCCGTAGTCCGCGTAATGGCGCAACTGAGTTGCACCCGCGCGATTCCGTCGTCGACGGCCGCCATCGTCCAATATTCCTCATCGCTTGGCTGTTCCTCGAGACGAGCCCAATCAATGGATCGGCCATCAACGCGCGGAGGCGTGCCGGTTTTAAGACGCCCTTGTCCGATGCCGAGCTCCCGCACTTGATCCGCGAGCGCAATCGACGTCGCTTCTTCTCTCCGACCGCCGGCAATAACCTGCTCACCGATGAACATGCGCGCGTCAAGGAACGTGCCCGTGGCGAGCACCACGGCCCGACACGGCAGCAATCCAATGCTGGTCTCGACGCCAGTGACGGCCCCAGCCTGCAATCGGAGGCGCAGTGCCTCACAGATTATGACCTCAGGGCCGTCAAGCGCCAGCAGCTCTTCGACAGCCGCTTGGTATAGTTTCCGGTCCGCTTGCACGCGCGGGCCCCAGACGGCCGGTCCCTTGCTCCGATTTAGCACGCGCCGGTGAATCGCGGCGCGATCCGCCGCTCGGGCCATCAGGCCATCGAAAACGTCGAGCTCGCGCACGAGGTGGCCTTTGCCGACCCCGCCGATCGAGGGGTTACAGGACATCTGCCCGATATCCCCCCTGCGGAACGTCAGCAGCCCGACCCGCGCTCCGCGGCGAGAGGCGGCCGCGGCAGCCTCGCAACCGGCGTGGCCGGCACCAATGACCAAGACGTCATACATGTAGAGCGGCTTACACGATCAATGTTCCACGTGGAACATGACCGCTCATTTACCTAGGCAAAAGCGCCCGAACAGAGAATCGAGGACGTCCTCGACCCCTGCCCTTCCTGTAAGGCGATCGAACGCAGTTCGCGCATGCCGGATGTGTTCCGCGTAAATTACGACGTCACGCGCCAAAGCAGCAGAATGCAACTCCCCCCTAGCATCGGCGAGAAGCGCAGACTGGCGACGGTTGAGCACAATTTGCCCCTCGGAAGGCAAAACCGTCCGGGCGAGCGCCTCGATTCTCTTGAGCAACTCGCCGACGCCTTGACGATTCAGCGACGAAACCGCCAGGGCGCCCTCCGGCGCTGCCTGTCGGCACGGCAAGTCTGCCTTTGCGTGTACAGCAACCAGCCTGGGATGCGATGGCGCATCATCCAACTCGCCCAGCCAGATGAGCACGTCCGAAGCTTCAACGAGTTTCGCGGCCCGCGCGATACCAATGGCTTCGATATCGTCCTCGGTTTCCCTTAAACCGGCAGTATCAGTTAGCTGCACGGGCACCCCGCCAAGGGCCAGCGGCACTTCGACACTATCACGAGTCGTGCCTGGAATGTCGGTTACGATAACTTTGTCGACCCCAGTTATCGCATTGATTAGGCTAGACTTTCCAGCGTTCGGTGGTCCTGCAACGACGACTCTGACGCCATCCTTGAGCGGCTCAATTCGAGGCCTTTCAAGCCACTCATCAAGTTCATTTGCAAGGAGCTCAGATTCGCGTGAAAGCGACGAATCAAAGGCGGCGTCCTCCTCATCATAGTCAATTGCACGTTCAGCTATCGCGGAGAGTCCGACCAAGCGTTCGCGCCATTCCTCTATTGACCGCCGCAACCCGCCCTCCGCCAAAGCTAGAGCAGCCTTTCGTTGAGACTGCGTTTCGGCCTCGATCAAATCGGCGAGTCCCTCGGCTTCAGTAAGGTCAATTCGTCCGTTATCGAACGCACGCCGGGTGAACTCGCCCGGCTGAGCTTCGCGAACTCCGTCAATCTCCACCAAGGCGCTGAGCAGGGCATCAACAACCGCGCGACCGCCGTGGCAATGCAACTCCACGAGGTCCTCTCCCGTCGAACTCGCCGGCCCATCGAAACGGAGTACGAGCGCCTGGTCCAGCAAATCGCCTGTGTGCGGGTCCCGAATCTCTCGCACAGATGCGACCCGCGCATGCGGGAGCGTAGACATGATTTCCGCCGCGGCCCGATGCGCTCCAGTGCCGCTTATCCGAAGTATCGAAATTGCAGCAGGGGGGCGGCCGCTGGACAGCGCAACGATGGTATCTTTGGGTCGCACCAGCAAACTTCCTAGGCGATCATTGGGGCAACGTTGTGCCAGCCTTCCCAGATCATCTTCACAGCAACGTACAGTATCATGAGCAGGCCGGCCCAGGCGAGGAGAGGAAAGCGGTGGATCAAGCGAGCGACGAGGCTTGCCGCAAGTCCCATGAAAGTGACGGAAAGAACGAGACCAACAAAGAGGACCGAGGGGTGCTCGCGCGCTGCCGCTGCAACGGCGAGCACGTTATCGAGACTCATCGAAAGATCCGCGATCGTGATCTGCACAGCGGCCTGCAGAAAGGTTTTGCTAGGAGCTGGTCCTTCGACCATCGCCGTTTCCGGGTCGTCGGCCGTAATGTCGCGAGCCGGGCGCAGTTCGCGATACATGTTGAAGGCCACCCAAAGTAGCAACAGGCCACCCGCGAGCAGTAACCCTGTAATTTTCAGCAACTGCGTCGCAACGAGCGCGAAACCGATAAGGAAGACCACTGCGATGCCAACGCCAAGCATGATCACTCGGCGGCGCTGGCGGGCGGGCAGACCCGATGTCAGCGTGCCGATGATGACCACATTGTCGCCAGCCATCGTCAGATCGATAAGAACGACCTGTCCCAGCACGGCAAGCCCAACGGGCGTCAAGATCTCTGCGAAATTGAACAACCCGTCGGGCATCGGCGCCCAGGCTTACTGATTCATCGACGCAAAGAAATCCTCGTTCGACTTCGCATCCTTCATCTTGTCGAGGAGGAACTGCATCGCATCCACGGTCCCCATCTGCATGAGGATACGGCGTAGAACCCACATTTTTGTAAGCGTTCCTTGCTCGACCAGCAATTCTTCCTTGCGGGTACCGGACTTGCCGACATCAAGTGACGGAAAGATGCGCTTGTCCGCCACCTTACGATCAAGAACGATTTCGCTGTTACCGGTGCCTTTGAACTCCTCGAAGATAACCTCGTCCATCTTGGATCCGGTATCAATAAGTGCGGTCGCAATGATTGACAGCGACCCCCCTTCTTCGATGTTTCGCGCGGCGCCGAAGAAACGCTTCGGCCGTTGCAGCGCATTTGCATCCACGCCGCCGGTCAAAACCTTTCCGGAGCTAGGTACTACCGTATTGTAAGCACGTCCAAGGCGCGTGATGGAATCGAGGAGAATCACGACGTCCTTCTTGTGTTCGACAAGGCGCTTTGCCTTTTCGATCACCATCTCCGCAACCTGAACGTGCCGACTCGCCGGCTCATCGAAAGTCGAGGAAATAACTTCACCCTTCACAGAGCGCTGCATGTCGGTCACTTCTTCAGGTCGCTCATCGATAAGGAGCACGATGAGGATCACTTCAGGATTGTTGTCCGTGATCGCGCGCGCGATATTCTGCAACAATACCGTCTTGCCGGTCCGCGGCGGTGCGACGATCAGTGCCCGCTGGCCCTTCCCAAGCGGCGAGACGATGTCGATGACTCGCGCCGATTTGTCCTTAATGGTCGGATCCAGAGTATCAAGCTTCAGCTTTTCGTCCGGATAGAGCGGTGTGAGATTGTCGAAATTCACGCGGTGACGGACAGTCTCCGGATCGTCGAAATTGATGCTCGTGAGCCGAGTCAGAGCAAAGTATCGTTCGCCCTCCTTGGGACCGCGAATTTCGCCGTCGACGGTGTCGCCGGTTCGAAGTCCGAAACGGCGGACAATTGATGGCGCGACATAGATGTCGTCCGGTCCTGCGAGATAGTTCGCCTCGGGAGAACGAAGGAAACCAAAGCCGTCGTTCAGGACCTCTATGGTTCCCGAACCCATGATCTCGACGCCGTTCTCAGCCTGAACCTTGAGGATCGAGAACATGAGGTCTTGCTTGCGCATCGTCGACGCGCCTTCGACACCCATCTCCTCGGCCATTGCAACCAGGTCTGCAGGGGTTTTCTTTTTGAGTTCTTTCAAATGCATAGCGATAGTCTTTTCTTGGGAGGTGGTGCTCGAGCTCATCAAACTGTCGAAAGCCGGAGGCGGCAGGACGCCGCTTGAATTCGGAAGAAACGGCGGCCGGCAGAATAGGGAAACTGGCCAGAGCCGCTCATGGAAGGAGGTATGTCTGACGCTCGCCGGTGTCAATCAGCTGTCGTTCGGAGCTGCGGCAAATCGTTCAAAATGGGCGAACGATAACGAGCACAACAATGATTGCCGCGACGATTCCCGGAATTTCGTTGAGCATCCTAACCGTCTTACCTGAGAGCGGACGCTGTCCATTTGCTAGTTTTTTCCCGTAAAGGCCGAGCCAACCTTGGTAGGCTGAAAGACCAATCACTAGCGCGAGTTTTGCGTGGAACCAGCCAAAACTCCACGCATCGATATCGAAAGCAAGCATCAGTCCGAGTACCCAGACGACGAGCATCGCCGGCGTTAAGATGATCGAGCGCACGCGAAGCTCGCGCTCAATCCACACACGGTCCTCAGGCGATCCGACCGCCGCGTCCTGATGATAGACGTAGAATCGCGGAAGCAGAAACAATCCGGCCATCCAAAAGATGACGAAGGTAACGTGCGCCGCCTTCACCCAAGGATAGGCCGCCCCAAGCCAGCCTGTCAGGTTGCTCAATGTTTTCCCTTCACTTGTCGGATCAGCTGCTCGACGTGGGCGATAGGTGTATCCGGGAGGATGCCGTGCCCGAGATTAAAAATGTGAGCGCGGCCGGCGAATGCGTCAAGAATTCTTTCGACGGAGCGATTGAGTGAATCGCCCCCGGCAATGAGCGCGAGTGGGTCAAGGTTGCCCTGTACCGGCAGGTCGGACGGTAATTGCGCCATCGCCCAGCCAGGGTCGACCGTTTCGTCGAGTCCGAGCGCGTCAACTCTCGTCTCGCGCGCATAGGCAGCGAGTTTTCCGCCCGCTCCTTTAGGAAACCCGATAACCGGTACCGACGGATGCCGTCGCTTAAGAGCTGTTACGAGGCGTGCCGTTGGTGCAATTACCCAATTTTCAAATTGCACGGGTGAAAGGCTTCCCGACCAACTGTCAAACAATTGTAGAGCCTCGGCGCCGGCTTGAACCTGTCCCGACAGGTACTCGAGCGTTACCTCTTCAATGCGTCCGATGATTTCACCAAACTTGAGGGGATCCGCATAGGCGGCCCGCCGTGTATCGGCTTGCTCGCGACTGCCCTGACCCGCGACCATGTAGGTTGCCACCGTCCAGGGGCTTCCTGCAAAGCCGATCAGGGTCTTCCCGGCCCCGAGCTGCGCCCGGACGTGCCGCACGGTTTCGTAAATGGGCTCAAGTCGGGCAGGATAGGCCGTTAGTTGGCCAAGGTCCGCGGATACAAGCGGCGGGGTCAACCGTGGCCCTTCTCCCGCCACAAAAGTCAGGTTCTGGCCCAGTGCGAAGGGCACGATGAGAATGTCTGAAAAGAGGATTGCAGCATCAAGCTCGGGAAAGCGGGTAAGCGGTTGCAAGGTCACTCTCGAAGCCGCCTCGCTGTCGTAGACAAGATCGAGGAAACTGCCCTTTTCCTTTCTCAGTTCGCGGTATTCCGGGAGATATCTCCCCGCCTGGCGCATCAGCCACATGGGTGCCGGCTCGCGTCGCTCTCCGCGAAGCACCGCGAGCAGCGGTTTTTCCGCCTGCGTGTTCGGGAGACCGGAGGGCATCGATGCCATCCCTCTTCACTCCTTTATATTATTTAGAATCTAGAATTGATGTAGTGATTGGGCGCTGGACAGCGGGGTTTAGGCGCGGCTCCCGAAATTGCCAACAAGTGAGCAACGGTCAGTTGTTCCCAGAATCCGCGAGTCGAATCTATTTTCTCCCATGATTCACAGCTTGGGGATCGATTCCGTCCCCGTGGATGAATCATGGAAAGGACGACGAACTGAACCGGATTAATCCTCGGTTGGACGCGTCCCCAGGCTAGCGCTAGCGTTCCGCCGGCTGTTTTCCACAAGGTTGTTCTTGGTGCCCCTGATCCTTGCCTCGACCAGTCCGATACGCCGGCAGATGCTGGATGCCGCAGGCGTTGCTTATGAAAGCGTAAGGCCCGCCGTCGATGAAGATCGCGCGAAGGCTGAACTGAACAACGGCGCTGAAATCGCTGCCCAGCTTGCTGCTGCAAAGGCAATGAGTGTCGGCGGAAACGGTTGGGTAATCGGGAGTGACAGCGTCGTTCAGGTTGGCGAACAGCTCTTCAGCAAGCCGTGCAATCGGGATGAAGCTGCGCAGCACCTCCGGTACTTTTCGGGCAAGACCATGGTGCTGACGAGTGCCGTTGCGTTGGTAAAGGGCGGCAAGCTCGACTGGAGTTGTACGCAGACGGCCAGCCTCGCCGTGCGGCCGCTCTCCGACACTTTCATTACCGCTTATCTCGATGCCGAATGGCCCGAGGTGGGCTATACCGTTGGAGTATTTCGCATGGAGGCGCGCGGCGTGCAGCTCTTTTCAAGCATCGAGGGCGATCACTTTACGATCCTCGGGATGCCGCTACTTCCTTTGTTGAATGCACTTCGGGAACGCGGACTTATTCTTGCATGATGCGTATTGCCATCACCGGTTCAATTGGGATGGGCAAGTCGACGGTCGCACGGATGTTCGCGCGCGCCGGGTTGCCTGTTTTCGATGCGGATGCGGTCGTGCGCGATCTCCAGCGTCCGGGCGGACGGCTCGTTGAAGAGATCGAGGCTCAGTTCCCCGGATGCGTTCGCTGCGGCACGCTTGACCGTGAGTGTCTTGCACAGATCGTCCTCGCCGATCGTGAAAAGCTAAAGAATCTCGAGCAGATCGTTCACCCCGCCGTTCGCGACGCGCGAGAAGCTTTCGTTCGCGAACACGCTGATGCTCGGGCACTGATTTTCGAAATTCCACTGTTGTTCGAAACCGGAAACGCCGAAGATTTTGACAAGATCGTGGTGGTTTCGGCAGCGACAGAAATCCAACGATCTCGGGTTCTGGCACGGAACGGTATGAGCACTGCGAAGCTCGAATCGATTCTCGGCCGACAAATGTCGGACCGGGAAAAGCGGAACCGAGCAGACTTCATCATCGACACCAGTTCTGACCTATCCACAACTGAGGCTCAGGTCCGCGATATAATCGCTTGTCTCGGTATTGGGCAAAGCGGATAATCGGCTTCACGACCATGCGGGAAATCGTTTTTGACACCGAGACGACTGGGTTAAACCCGAGCAGCGGAGACCGTATGGTCGAGATCGGCTGCGTCGAGGTCTACAACCGTGTTGAGACTGGCCGGTTCTTCCATTGCTACTTCAATCCCGAACGAGACATGCCCTTCGAGGCAGAAGCGGTGCACGGTCTCTCGGCAGTCTTCCTTTCGGACAAGCCGCGCTTTGTTGAGAAAGTCGACGAGCTTCTTGATTTCATCGAAGACTCGCCTCTTGTCGCGCATAATGCGAGCTTCGACTTCGGATTCCTGAATTTCGAACTAGAGAAGTGCGGACGGGCAACTGTGTCCCTGCACCGCATGATTGATACATTGACGATCGCGCGGTCGAAGCATCCTGGTGCCAAGCATAGTCTGGATGCCTTGTGCATGCGTTTTGGAGTCGATCGCAGTCATCGGGTAAAGCACGGCGCGCTTCTTGACGCGCAATTGCTGGCGCAAGTTTATGTCGAGCTCACCGGCGGCCGTCAGATTGGGCTCGGGCTCGTTGCTGAAACAGGCACCGTAAAAGCGCCGGAGTCGACGGGACCGGTGACTGTACGCGAGCCGCGTCCAATTCGACCGCATGCACCACTCGCGGAGGAACTCGAACGTCACCGCGCGTTTATTGCAAAGCTCGTCAATCCGCTCTGGGAGCATATCCTCGGCGCTGGTTGACGGGTGGTTCGGCGCGATCCTAAGCGCGCCCACATCGAAGGAGCCAGTCAAAGTGGACGTACGGGTCGCGGGTCATCAGGTCGACACCGGCGAATCGCTGCGCGAGCATGCGCAGCAGAAGATCGCCGAAATTGCAGAGAAATATTTCTCCCGTTCTGTGGGCGCGAACGTGACTTTCGGCCGCGGCCCCAACAACGATTTCACGTGCGACATCGTGGCGCCGGTCGCACAGGGGATCGTACTGAAGTCCACATCCAGTGGCCGAGAACCGGAAATTGCATTCAACGGTGCCGCAGACAGGATCGAAAAGCAGCTGCGTCGTTACACGCGTCGGCTCAAGGATCACAAGGTGGATGACGAAGCGCAGGCATTCATCGAGAATGCTGCCTACACGATCTTCGCCGGGAATCGCGAAGCAGGCGAGACCGACGAGCAAATTGCCCACGCCCCGGTAATCGTCGCGGAGACGAGGGTCGACATCCCCGACTCCAGTGTGTCCGATGCCGTAATGCTGATGGACTTGCGCAATACGCCGGCGTTGATGTTCAAGAACAGCGCGACTGGTCAGCTCAACATGATATACCGCCGAGAGGACGGTAATATCGGCTGGGTTGAGCCTAGCAGGGCCGAGCCCAATTGAACGTCTAGCGACCCATTTACGGCGGGTCGCGCCAGTCACGAGTTTCAGCCCTATGCAGCTTGCCCATTTTCTTGATTGCGATGCGATCAAGACCGCTTTGCCCGGCGGTAATAAACGTTCGCTGCTGAAGCAGTTAGCCGAGCTTGCCGGCCAACGCCTGGGCATTGACGCCGCGAGCATCCTTGCCGGGCTCAACGAACGGGAGCAGCTTGGCTCTACAGGCTTTGGTCATGGGGTCGCCATTCCTCACGCGAAAATCGACGGTTTGAATCGGATCTATGGTCTGTTCGCGCGCCTTGGAGAGGCTGTCGAATACAAAGCGATCGACGGGAAACCCGTGGATCTCGTGTTCCTGCTCCTCTCTCCCCCAGGTGTAGGAGCGGAGCATCTAAAAGCGCTTGCAGCAATCAGCCGGGTCACGCGCGATGCAGCAACTCTCGAGCGCCTGCGCGGCGCGCGGAGCAGGGACGCACTCGCTGCTGTGCTCATGGGCGCCGACGAACGAGACGCGGCCTGAATAACGATCTCTTACCGACTCACCTCGAGGTTGGGGCGCTCATCCGACGCACCGCGATCGAGGGCGGTTTTTCAACGGTCCTCAAAAAGGGTGACCCCGATCGTGGCTCCATTCTTCTCTTTGTCAGCAGTCGAGGAGTCCACATCACCTGCCTCGAACGCGTCTGGAGTGTCAAAGGCCTCTATTCATGGAAGGCCGTCGGACCCGCCGAATCGGCGAGTTCCATCGAAATCAACGAATTTCTCGCGTCTCGCGCACGGTTCGACGAGGATCTTTGGGCAATCGAACTGGATATCGCGGACGCCGAACGGTTCATCGCTGAAACGAAGTTAACGGGTTGACCCTCGGCGGCTGTGCGGGAAAACCTCGTCTCAACAAAAGAGCGGGGGGCATTTTCCTAGGCATCGATTGCTGGAAATGCCACGCGAGACGGGGAGTCACCAAAGGCGCAAGCGAAAGTATTCGCAAGTAATTCGCGCGCCTTACCGGGGGTTCACCGCACATTTGCGGTTTGAATGTTGGCTTCTTTTCGCTCAGCACTGCTGATGGTTGCTGCTCTTGCAGCTACGATTATTGCTCCGGCAAACGCGGGACCTCCGGGTGAGCCTTTGCTTGTAACCACCAGCGCGAGCACGCCCGAGGTTTCCGTTCCTGCCCTGCTGGATCCGAACGGTGAACCAAGCTTAAGTGGGCAGAAGCAGTCGACGGACGAGCAAACCCAGTTACAGTCCGGTGATGAACTTCCGGCTGCCGTCAAGCCGACGGAAAATCTAGCCGAAATGGTTGCCCAGCTCCGGACAACCGAAGCGGGCAACCATCAGCTGGATTGTCTTGCGACCGGAATCTATTTTGAGTCGAAGAGCGAGCCGCTCGCGGGTCAGCTCGCTGTAGGCAAAGTCATTGCCAATCGTACGAAGAGCGGCGGTCGTTTCCCGGACACCTATTGTGGCGTCCTGTTCCAGCGCGGCCAGTTCTCGTTTGTTCACGGGCATGCTCTTCCGAGCGTTTCCCACACGAATAAGCAATGGCAAACGGCAGTGGCCGTTGCGAAGATCGTCGATCGGAACCTCAAGGGTTCGGAAGCTGGCGATGCGCTTTTCTTCCATGCACGCTATGTAACCGCGAGCTGGCACGCAAAACGCGTTGCCTCGATTGGAAATCACATCTTTTACCGCTGACCCGGTAAGGTATGGGGATAGCGGGCGAGTTTCCGCCTTGCCCGCTTCTTTATGGCCACCTTTTGTTCTAGGGTGCGTCAATGGCCAGCCTACTCGAGTCTCGGTGTTTCAACGATGCTCCTGTCGCGGCTGAGGTCGCTCGCGGTGTCACGCGACTCTTTTGCCGGCAGGACCTGTTCGCCGTCTGCGAAATGCCGTTGCCCAATGGCCGCCGTGCCGATCTCATGGCAATTGACGGCAAGGGGAGCTTTACGATCGTCGAGATTAAGGTCGCAAAAGCGGACCTGATGGGCGACGGCAAGTGGACGGACTATCTGGAATATTGCGACCGGTTCTTCTGGGCGGTGCCGCCGCACCTTGCGCGAATCCTCGAAGAGGAGCGCTACCTCCCTGGCGAGGCAGGCTTGATCGTCGCGGACCGCTACGATGCCGCCGTAGTTCGGGAAGCCGCGCATCGACCGCTCGCACCTGCGAGACGAAAGGCGGAACTGCTGCGGTTTGCGCGACGGACGGCACGCCGGCTTGCGATCCAGGTCGACCCCTCGATCGGTGAACTTACTTAGCGGCTCCTGAAGCGGCCTTGGATTTTTTCTCGTCAATCAGCTTTAGAATGTCACGTGCGCGCGGGTCACGTTGCGCGTAGTCACGTGCGGAGTAGCCCGCTGCGGCGTCAGGTTTGTCGGGATTGGCTCCCTGATTGAGAAGTAGGCGAACGATCGGCAGGTTTCGCTGCTGTACGGCGATGATCAAGGGGGTCTCACCCATCCTGTTGGGAAGATCGACCTTGGCGCCAAGACCGATCAGCCATTCCATCGCGGTTTCGAAGCCGACGCGTGCTGCAGCAATCAGCGGCGTGTCACCGCCCTTTCCCGGCAGATTGGGATCGGCGCCCTTGTTCAGCAGCAAGCCCGTCCACTGCTCGTCGTTCCGGCTGATGGCGATTATCAGCCCCGTATTTCCTTCATCGTCTTTCGTATCGACGATGCCGCTTGGATTCTTACCAAGTATTTCCAGAGCCTTGTCGCCGTCGCTCTTCTTAACGGCATTGATGAAGTCGTAGCTTGAGTTGTTGAGGGCTTGGCTGCGTACCGGGGGCCCCAGCAGCGCAGCGGCTACAACAATTGCAAAACCTAGCTGTTTCACGACCTTAGCCCTACTTTGCCCGCTTGATTGCCCGGGCTTAGCAGAGCATGGCTCGACTTCAAATGAACGACGACGCGCCATTTTGGGAAAAGCCCCTGACGAGCCTCGATCGTGGGGAGTGGGAGGCTTTATGTGACGGTTGCGGTCGCTGCTGCGTCCACAAGCTCGAGGACGAGGAAACGGGGCTACTTTATGCTACCAACGTCGCCTGCAAGTTACTGGACCGTCGCAATGGCCGCTGCCTCGACTATAAGAAACGCATGAAGCTTGTCGCGGATTGCGTTAAGCTCGATCGCAAGAACCTCAGCGGACTGGATTGGCTACCGAGCACCTGCGCCTATCGCCTGCGCGCTGCAGGGGAAACGCTGCCCGACTGGCATTATCTGATCTCGGGCAGCCGTGACACGGTGCACGAGGCCGGACAGTCCACACGCGGCTGGACCGTCAGCGAGGACGACGCAGGCGAGCTCGAATATCATGTGGTCGACCGGCCGCTCTGAAGCCGCCCTGGAGGCGGCGCTACCCGCTCCCATTGAGATCCGACCGCTGAAGAGCGCGCGACGAATGCGTCTGCGGTTCGACGAGGCAACCGGCACCCTAAAGTTGACGTGTCCGTCCCGTGCAAGCCGAAGGACGGCGTTGGCGTGGGCTCTTGATCAGCGTGACTGGATAGAGGCTCAGCTCGCTCGGGTATCGGCTCCTGAACCATTCGCGCCCGACGCCCTCATACTTGTCGAAGGCCAGGAAGTCCGGATCGCATGGCATCCGGCCGCTCCCCGCGTCCCTGTCCTGCGGGACAAGGAATTGAGGGTTGGCGGTCTGAAAGAGGGAGTTGCGCGTCGGACGGAGAACTTCCTGAAGAAGCTTGCGCTCGACACGATGTCGCGCGAGGTCGCCGAATATGCCGCGGCGATTGGCGTCATGGCGGCATGCGTCAGTATTGGCGATGCGGGCTCTCGTTGGGGGAGCTGCTCGTCCCAGGGCAGAATTCGCCTCTGCTGGCGACTTATCCTCGCGGAACCGGCGGTTCGCAGGTACGTCGTGGCCCATGAGGTGGCGCACCTCGTCCACCTCGACCACAGTCCTAAGTTTAAAGCGCTCGAAGCTCAACTTTACGGCCCTGGTCTTTCCGAGGCGAAAGCAACGTTACGCCGTATCGGGCCTCGGCTCAGACGTATCGGGCGGAGCGGTTGAATCAGGTTGCGGTGGTCGCGGCCGTGGTTGTTGCGGATAGGGCTGCCGCTGCTGGGACTGCGGCGGGAATGCCTGATCCAGCTCCTCTTGGCTCGGTTCGCCCGACCCGTCGGGACGAACGGTCGGTTGCTGCTGTTGTTGCGATGGGGAAGTGCTACCCGCTTCCGGAGCGGTCGATAGCGGCATTCCGTTTTCGTCGACCATCGGCTGGACACCGTTCGCGTCCAAGGTTTGGTCACCATACAGTTCTTCTTCGGGTGAGAGCTGCCAGTCTGGCATGGGCACCTGTGTTTCAAACTGCTCGATGGGACGGTTGGCGACAGCGACGGTCATAAAATCGTGGAAAGCGCGCGCTGGCGCCGTGCCACCCTGTAGGCCGGCGACAGGCTTTGCGTCATCGCGGCCCATCCAAACGCCTGTCGTCAGCCCGCTTGAGAACCCGATAAACCAGCCGTCCTTGTTAAGCGTTGTTGTTCCGGTCTTGCCGGCGACCGGCCGACCTATTTGTGCTGCGCGACCCGTACCCGACAGAACTGCGGACTGTAGCAAATCGGTCATCTCGGCTGCCACCCAAGGCGCAACCAGAACGCGTTGATCGTCTGCCTCATGATTGTACAGCACGCGTCCGTCCGCAGTGACCACCCGCCGAATACCGTAAGGCGTAACTGCGACGCCCTTGTTCTCCACTGAGGCAAAGGCCCGCGTCAATTCGAGCAGACGCACGTCGCTCGTGCCCAGCACCATCGAGGGATACGTGGCGATGGGTGTAGTAATGCCAAACCGCCGAGCCATGTCTGCGATAGTCGAAAAGCCTACCTGCGCGCCGATCTTGGCGCTGACCGTGTTGAGTGAACGGGAAAAAGCTTCGCGCAGGCTAACCGGCCCGAGATTCTGGCGCTCGGCATTCCGGGGACTCCATCCCTCAATCGTGACCGGTTCATCGACAATCGTATCGGTTGGCTTCATGCCGGATTCGAGTGCGCTCAGATACACAAACAACTTGAATGCCGAGCCCGGCTGCCGCTGTGCCTGGGTAGCCCGGTTGTAGATCGACGAGACATAATCCTTGCCGCCGACCATTGCGCGCACAGCGCCGTCCCGATCGACGGCAACCAGGGCGCCCTGCGTTCCGTCGGGGGCATTGGTCCGGACAGCTTTGTCAGCCGCAACCTGCATTCCCGGGTCGAGGGTGGTCCAGACGTCAATCGGGTCGTTGGTGCGATCGATGAGCGTATCGAGCTGGGGAAGCGCCCAGTCGGTGAAGTAGCGAACGCTGTTCTGGTTTGTCGTTTGCTGTATGCGTACCGTTGCTGGATTGACCTGTGCGGCAACGTCCGCACTGATAAAGCCATTCCTCACCATCTCCTGGATGACGACCCCCGAACGGCCGCGAGCAGCCTCGATGTCCGCGCTCGGCGAGTAGTTTGAAGGTGCCTTCACCAATCCCGCGATGATGGCCGCCTCGCCGAGGCTCAGATGGTCGGCTCCATGACCGAAGAATTTCCGCGACGCGGCGTCAATGCCATAGGCACCGCCACCAAAGTAGACTCGGTTCAGGTACAGCTCGAGGATTTGATCCTTGGTGAACTTCCGCTCGAGTGCGAGGGCAAGAATGCCCTCCTTAATCTTGCGACCGAAGGTTCGGTTGTTGGTGAGAAAAATGTTGCGCGCGAGCTGCTGCGTGATTGTGGATCCGCCCTGCCGCCAGTGGCCGGTCTGGAACCGGACGGCAATCGAGCGCGCAATCCCGATGGGGTCCACGCCGATGTGGCTTCGGAAGCGGCGGTCTTCGGTTGAGATCATCGCCGCCCGCATTTCGGCGGGTATCTGGTCGTAACCTAGCCATTGGCCGAAACTTGGCCCCATTTGGACAAGGACCTGGCCGTTTGCGGCACGAACCCGGATCATCTGTCCGAGGTCGCTGCGCTTCGTAAGTTCGCCGTAGCCAGGAAGATACGCGACCGCGACCCCGACTGCGATGATCAACGCGAGGATCGCGAGCAGCGCCGTATAGGCGAGGCCCTTGATGATGCCCATGAAAGTTGAGCGTCCTTTAGAGGTCGAGGGGGAGCGGGCCATTCAGAAAGCTTGGATAGAAAGCTGCGGGCAGCGCGACAATAGCAGCAGTGTCGTCCCTCCCTTTGACGGCACAAGTGAACCGGTTTCGTGGAAGCGCGAAGGTTAGCCGCGCCTTAACCGTGTCTTAGTCCCTCTTTGCTAAAGGGCCCGACGATGGCTCGTCTAGGATTTCTTGCACTTGCTGCCTGTGTGACCTTTGGGGCAAGCGCGGCGAGCGGGCAATGTCGCTTGTGCGATCTCCCGTCGATCGCTCCAAGCCCAGCCGCGCCGCCGAATGCAGATGTCCAGCTTCAAGTCGAGACGAACCTCAGCTTCGATCGGATGATCCTGACCGGGCCAGGCAGTGGCGCAGCGACAATACGGCCTGACGGCTCCAGCGGCACCGAGGGCTCAATAATGGAACTTGGCCCTCGAGCGACCGTCGGCACGGTAGTCGTGCATGGCGAGCCGAATCGAACCGTGCGCATTGCGCTTCCGCGCCGGATTGAGCTGTTTTCGGTCGGTGGCGGACATATCACTCTCGACGATGTGATCACGGATGTCGGGGCGATTGCTCGCCTCGACACCGCCGGCAACATGAGCTTTCGCTTCGGAGGCCGACTCATTCTCTCTGGGGATTGCGACGGACCCTACCGGGGCGATCTTCCGATCAGCGTTGAATACCAGTGACTAACGCGGTGTTAACCATGACATTGAACAAAGCCGAAAGTGCTCTTCGTTAATAGTGTGATGACCATTCGGGCTGGCCGCCTTGCTCGGACGTGGACAAGTGGGGAAAATATGAAAACTCACCTCGGGATTGGTGGCGCATGCCTTTTGTCGGTGATGGCAGCGAGCCCCGCCGGCGCGGTCAGCCCCGCAACACAGGCCACTGCGACAGCCAAAATTTACAAGCCTCTGACGATCGCGTCGGTTCAGAATCTCAATTTTGGAACGATCGTCCTCACGGGCGCGACCTTTTCCGGAGAGGTTGTCTCCATTTCCCAGGCCGGCGCCTTGACGTGCGGGAGCAACCCCGGAGTCCTTCTCACCTGTTCCGGGAGCGCGCAAGCTGCACAATACAAGCTGGTTGGAACCAACAATGCCACGGTCACCATTACTTGCCCCGGTTTCAATCTTACCGGTCCTGGGACGCTAGCCTTCACTCCAAATGCACCGGCAACCGTGAATCTCGGCGCAACGGGAGCCACAACGGGCTATACTTTTTCCATAGGCGGCTCGATCACGCTCGCCTCGACGACCCCTGACGGTGTCTACACCGGCACTTTTCAGGTGACGGCCGACTACCAGTGAACAGGCGTTAGCGGCAATTTGCCGCAAAGTGGGGAAAGGGGCTGCCGGTGACGGCGGCCCCTTTTTTGCCTGGGCGCTTCGGCCGACCAGACACGCAAATGGTTGACTGAAATTCAACCATTTCGGTTGTAACTTCGGGAGATCTCCCCGAGGACGGACCCCTTGATCCATCTCCTGAAGCTCCTTGATCGCGCAGCTGCAATATTGGTTGTTGGAGCTCTCAGCGGAGCTGCAGGGGCGGCAACACTGATGGCGTCCGTTAACGCCACTCCGGTCAAGCCGCTGACGCTCACCAAGGTGCAAGACCTCGATTTTGGTACGGTGACGCTCGGTCCTGGCGTCTGGAGCAACGCAACAATCACGCTTTCTAAGACGGGAACATTCAGTTGTAGCAACTCAAACCTCGTCTGTAGCGGGACTCCCATCGTCGCCAAATACAACGTGCAGGGTTCTAATCAGCAGTCCGTGCAGATCAGCGCGCCGAATGTGACACTCGTAAACCAGACCGACGCGACGCAGACTTTGACCCTTGTGACCGATGCGCCGGCAAGCGTGGTTCTCACCAACTCAGGACACCAAGGCCTCACGTTCTCCATCGGCGGCTCGGTTACGCTCGCTTCGACGACGGCCGCGGGAACTTATGTCGGCACATTCAATGTCACCGTCGATTATTGAAGGCGTCAAACGCTCCATTTAGCGAGCGAGCCTCGAATGGTTGACCGAATATAAACCATTACGGATCAAAGCAGCGGCGACAACTCCAATTCGGAGGAAAGTGGGGACCGCCGACATGAACCTTTGGACTAAGTCTATGCTTGGCGCCGGCCTTGTGGCGGCGCCGCTCCTCGCCATATCGTACCCTGCGCGCGCAGGGGTTGGCGACTTACTGGTCGCGCCGACGCGGGTTGTGCTCGACGGACACAAGGGTGCCGAAGTCATCCTCAACAACATTGGTGACGAGCCGGCTACATACCGGGTCTCGGTCGAGTTCTTGCGCATGACAGAACAAGGTGGCCTCGTCGAAGTGACAAGTCCTACCGATACGGACAAGAAGGCGCAGGACATGATCGTCTATGCGCCTCGCAAGGTAACGCTTGCCCCGCATGAGCCGCAGGCGATCCGGATCGCTGCGCGGGCTCCGCAGGGCATCGCGGACGGCGAATATCGGGTCCACATGCTCTTCCGTGCGATCCCGGCTGCAACCCCCGTGGCCGAGGGCGCCAATGCTCAGGTCAAGGGCGTTCAGTTCAAGCTCACGCCGATCTATGGGGTGACAATCCCTGTTATCGTCCGCCTCGGCAATCTTCAGGCCGTCGCCGGAATTGCGGATGTACATCTTGACCAGAAGGACAGCAGTCCGTTCATCGATCTCGACCTCGTCCGGAACGGAACGCGGTCCATCTATGGAGAAGTGCGCGTCTTGAAATCGGGCCTCAAGGATCCAATCGCGATTCAGAAGGGCATCGCTGTTTACACGGACGTCGGCAAACGGCACGTCAGCATTCCGATCCAAGAAAAATACAAGAACCAGGCCAGCGGACCCGTCACGGTGCAATACGTCGAGACATTCGATGAGGGCTCGCGTGTGCTCGCCGAAACGCAGGCAGTGCTGCGCTAGACCGAACGAGGCATTGCGGAGCCTGATCGATGTCTTGCGGCCGTCTCTGGCTGCGCAAGGGGGCAATGCTGCTGGCCCTCTGCGCCGCCAGCCTTGCCGCATCGGCGCTCGGCGCTCTGCCTTCTCGCGTCACCCCATGGGCGCCCGACCCCGACGAGCAATTCATCCTCGATGTACAGATCCACCAGCTGCGGCTTGGCGATCCGGTCCGTGCCTACAACACGCCAGAAGGGACTTGTGTCGTCTTAGGCGACTTTTTGACGGCCCTCGACATCCCGATCCGCATAGATCTCGGTGCCCGCAGGGCAACGGGGTGGGCGTTCCGGGAAAACCACAAGATTTCGATTGATTATGCGGAGCAGCGCGTAAGCTATGGTGCCAACAAGGTCGAAGCAATTCTGCCTGGCACGATCCGCGAGACCCCGGAAGGCTGGTGCGTACAGACTACAGCGCTTTCCCGTTGGTTCGGCATTGGCGTGAAGCCGATGACCGCGGGCTCGGTCCTAATGCTGCAGTCCGACGAAAAGCTCCCCGTGGAACTCGCGATGGAGCGCCAAGAGCGCGCTTCGCGGACTCATCATGCATCTTTCGACCTCAGCTCTCTCCCGCAAGTTCGAATCCCATACCGCATGTGGCGCACGCCGGCGCTCGATTTCATCGTGAGCGCAGGCATCACCTACAGTACGTCGGACGGCATGCGCATGGATCGCGAAAGTTCGGTCTACGCGGCCGGGGAGATTGCGCACCTGTCCTATGATGCGCAGGTCTCAACTAACGACAAGGGAAAACCAAGTCTCGTACGATTTCGAGCGTTTAGTTCGGATCCCAACGGGCATTTGTTGGGGCCTCTCCAGGCAACCCATGTCGGGGTTGGCGACGTGGAGGGCTTTGACAGCCCGTTGACGGGTGTCATCGCGGCCGGCCGCGGCGCGATCTTCACCAACCGGCCGCTGACGGCACGGACGGCGTTCGACCGGACTCGCCTCGAGGGCGACCTGCCAAGCGGCTGGGAAGCCGAAATCTATCGCAATGGCGAGTTGCTCGGCTTTGCAAAGTCCGATCCATCGCAACGCTATGTATTTGACAATATCGAGCTCCTTTACGGTGAAAACCGCATCCGTGTGGTCCTCTACGGGCCTCAGGGACAGGTGCGTGAGCGCACCGAAACACTCAATGTGGGCAAGGATGACGTTCCCAAGGGCAAGACATGGTACTGGGTCGGCGCAAACGAACCCGGACGCGACCTCATCATGCTCGCGCAACCGCCGCAGGGAGATTTGCCGAAGGCGGAGGCGGCCATCGCGGTCGAACATGGGCTCGATAGCCGGACTTCCGTGGGTGTTCTCGCGCGGGCGATGCTCATTGGAGATCAGCGGCTGACGTTTGTCGAAGGGACCGTGCGCCGATCCGTTGGCCCGGCACAAATCGAACTTGGCGGCGCAAGAGAATCGAACGGCGGAACGGCTGCGCACGGGCAGCTGCTGGGGAAGTTTGGGGGCGTTTACGTCAACGCCGAGATGCTAATTGCGAATGACTTTCACTTGCGGGGCAATTCGGTGCTTCAGAACTCGCGTGAGGGGCGGCTTTCTCTCGACTCGCCCATTCAATTGGGGGCGACGGTCCTACCTGCCCATGGTGAGGTCCATTATGTTCAACAGCGTGACGGAACGCGAATGCTCGACGCCGCTGCTCGGCTGTCCGCAAGCGTCGAGCGCTTCAATCTCGGGGCGGCCTTCAATTACCATCGAGACTATGCATCGACAGGACCGTCTCCCCCTGGAGAGATGTGGGTGTCCGTTCTGGGAAGCGGGCACATTGGCGCGGTACGCATCCGTACCGATACGGAATTCGCAGTGGCGCCGGCGTCGCGGTTCAAGAGCGTCGAGCTTTCGGCCTACTGGACCGGAAGCGAGCATGCCGATTGGGAGAGCGATCTCGTCTACGACGGATTGCAGCACCGTGCACGAGCGCGGATCACGCACATCCTGCGGTTCGATTCCTTTGCTTTGTCACTTTCTGGCGAAGCCGCGAGCGATGGCGCGCTTGCCTTTGGCTTCAACCTCAACTTCTCCATCGATCCACACCACGGATTGACCCTTTCACGTCGTCCGCTCGCCGAAGGAGGAATGGTCCACGCAACCGTTTTTCGTGATCTCAACGACAACGGACTCCTCGATCCCGGAGAACCACTTGAAAAAGGAGCATTCATCACGACCGGCGCTCGCCAGGGAGAGCGCCGCACCGATGATCACGGTTCGGTTACCGTGGGCGGCCTCACGCCCTTCATGCCTATCCCGGTCGGGATCGATACGACGAGCCTCGATGATCCGATGCTGACACCAAAAACTCCCCTCCAGGTTGTCGTGCCTCGTCCCGGCGTTTCGGCCGAAGTGCTTATCCCGCTCGTTGGGGGCGGCGATGTCGAAGGCGTGCTTATGAAGAGCGGTGAACTCGGCTTCGAAGGGGTAGATCTCGAGCTCGTCGGGAAGAACGGCGACGTTGCTGCCACTGCGAGAACCGATTTCGACGGCTTCTTCCTTTTCGACCGTGTTCCCTATGGCTCCTACGTCATTCGGGTCAGCGCGAGTTCGGCAGCCGCCGCCAAGATCGGAAGCGACCTGGGGGTCAAAGTTATCGTGAGTCCCGATCATCCGGTCGTGCGGCTCGGCTCCATTGCCGCACCCAAGGCGATACATATTGCGGCAATGGAAACAGGGAAGGCTGCGCATTAGGCAGCGGAGTGCCATCGCCTCTTCAGCCGAGGCGTTTCTTGCCCACGATACTCACCTGATGCTGGTGCGGTCGAGAAGACTCGAACTTCCACGGCCTCTCGGCCACAGCGACCTCAACGCTGCGCGTCTACCAGTTCCGCCACGACCGCACGTCATGAAATTCGCCGGCTTTAAGAGAGGCCGGCGCTGGCAAGGCGCGGCCCCTAGCAAAGCCGATCGGACCGCGCAATGCCGCTTGTATCTCGGACCAAATGGTCCAGATCGGTACAATTCCTAACAGCTTGTTTACCATTTGCAGGCTGAAGCGCTAGCCTCATAGCCATGATACTCATCGTCACCGCAGCAATTGCCTCCGCCAATCCGCAAATTGGCGTTGCTGCGACGGTGCAGGCGACAGCAACGATCCGCGTCTTGCGCGGTGTAAGGCTTCGGTTGGATGGCTCAGCGAACTCTGAGGCGCCGCCGCCACGTGCGAGCCTCATCAAAGGACAGGATGGTTCCGTTGAGAGAATCCAACTGATCGACTTTCAATAAAGTCGAAACGTTCAGGCTTTTCCGTCGCCGAGCGTGATCGTCAGCTCGTCTCCACCGGGGGGGACACTTACTTCTGCACTGTTGAAGCTCGCGCTTCCACCAGCGGGCAATGTCTGGGCAGGCGGCTGGATGGTCCAACTGTAGACAACCTTCCCGCTTCGATTCTTGAGCTGAGCTTGAATCGGAGGAACCGACTGCTCCTTGCCCGACGGGTTTATCACGCGCCCGGTAAGCGTCAGCAGATCGTTTCCGCTCTCAAGATGCTGTCGATCCATGTGTGTCGTGACCAGCTGGAGCGGCGTTGCGCCGACACTTGCAAGACCAAGCTTCGATTTCAGCGCAGGCGGCGCAAAGACCCAAAAAGCCGCTGCTATCGCGACGATGACGAGCAGAGCGACGAGAACTGCTGTCGTCCTGCCGCGACGTTGCGGTTGCAATTCATCCTCGGCGAACGGATTGAACATGTCAGGCGCGTCCTCCGCTACGGGAGGCTCACCCCAGTCCGCGGTGGCGGGAATGCCTTCGACCGAGCGATGCGCCGAGGATTCTGGCGCTTCCTCGACCGGTGTCTCATCGGCGTTCAACGCCTCCGTACCGGCTCTGACTGCCGTCTCCTCGTACGCCCGCTCTTCAGCCTCCGGGCCGCTCCGTGGCTCGATGAGGGTCGCTTCGACAAGGCTTTCGTCCGCTTCTTCATGCCCATCCAAGCGTGATGCTGCCGCTTCCGTTTCCGAAGGGGTGGCTGTCTTGAGGTCGGACTGCTCGATTGATTCTTGATCTTCCGGCCCCTGATGCCAGCTGTGCTTGCAGGCGGCGCACCGGACCTGTCGTCCTTCGGGCGGGATGGCGCCGTCCTTCACCACATATTGCGTTCCGCAATTAGGGCAGGTGAGGATCATAAGCGCAAAAGCCCTCTTCCGGGACGGTGAGCGAACGGTAAACAGGAATGATTGAGCCTTGGCAAGTTCAGCGAGCTTGCCATGTCACTCTTGGAACGCTTGGGGGGAGCAAGTGGCTGCAGTTGCGGAATTCGACAGCGTTGGCCTGCGTTACGGCACGGGCGCTGAAGTGCTGCGCGATCTTGACTTCCGGCTGCGCACCGGAGCCTTCTATTTCCTGACGGGGCCGTCCGGAGCGGGCAAGACATCGCTTCTCAAGCTCCTCTATCTAGCTCAGCGTCCAACACGCGGACGTATTCGGCTATTCGGTGAGGAGCTCAGTGAAGCTCCGCGAGAAGCACTCCCCCCGTTTCGGCGGCGGATTGGAGTTGTATTCCAGGATTTCCGACTAATTCGGCACCTTTCCGCTTTCGACAATGTCGCCTTGCCGCTGCGCGTCGCCGGCGCAAGCGAAGAAGATATCGAGGGTTCGGTCCGCGAAATGCTTGCTTGGGTCGGGCTCGCTGACCGAGCAAGCGCTCGTCCGCCTACGCTCTCGGGTGGTGAGCAGCAGCGGGTCGCCATCGCACGGGCAGTCATCAATCGTCCGGAGTTGCTGGTTGCCGACGAGCCGACGGGCAACGTGGACGCGGAAATGGCAAACAGGCTCATGGGTCTGTTCACCGCACTTAATCGCCTCGGCACGACCGTAGTGGTCGCTACGCACGATATGGGCCTCATCAGGGACACAGCCGGAGCACAGTTGATCCGGCTCGAAAATGGCACTCTCGACGACCCGACGGGGGCTCTAAAAAATCCTCCCCGGACTCCGCGGAGCGCGATTTGATGTTTGATTGGCTTTTTGTCGCGCCTGCCGAGCGGCGACTGCTCGCAGCATCCTCACGGCGCGCGCCGACGCCGTGGGTCATTGCGATCATGAGTTTCACAATCGTGCTGATCGCCGCGACCGGGCTGGCACTTGCAAACACGGGGAACGTGCTGAGCCGCGGTATTCAGTCGCGCTACGCCCTCGAGAGTCCCGGTGGCGGAGCCAATCTCCAGCGCCTGGTGACTGTCGTTCGCTCGACCGCCGGAGTAACCTCCGTCGATGCTGTTCCCGAATCCGAAATGCGCGGGACGCTGGAGCGGTGGCTCGGCCCAGCCGCGCAGAGTGCCGACCTTCCTGTTCCGGCGCTCGTTAATTTCAATCTTCCGACAGGCGCCGACGTCAGTGCAATCGAACGTCGTGCTCAAGCGATTGCGCCCGGCTCCCGTATCGTCGCGCATAAGGACAGCTTGGCGCCATTGCTCCAGTCGCTGAGCCTGCTTGAGGCGGTAACTTTTGGGCTCGTTTTCTTGCTGAGTGCTGCCGCAGCGGCGGCCGTCGTCCTTGCGGCTCGGGGAGCGCTCGACACCCATCGCTTCACGATTGAAGTCATGCATGGAATTGGCGCTACAGACTTGCAGGTAGCGCATCTCTTCCAGCGCAAGATCGCCATTGACGCGTTGATCGGTAGTATCGCCGGGGGGGTCGCCGCAGCAGCGGTACTGCTTTTGCTCGCAGGGGGTGCCGCCTTTGCGGGTGAAATGACGGGCGGGGCGACTTTGGGTATTGCCGATTTTATGATCCTCGCGATGCTGCCGTTAGTCCTGACGGTGCTTGCCACCTTCGTTGGACGTGCGGCTGTCCTTCGGGCGCTGCGGGAATCCCTGTGATTACCCGCCTCGGCTCGCTTCTCGTGCTTCTCTACGCGCTTGGATTTGTACTTTTCGCGTTCACCCTAGGCAGACCAGCGGTTGCGAATGCACCACGGACGGACGCGGCCGTCGTGCTGACGGGAGCGCCCGGACGCATTGAGCATGCGATCGACGTATTGAAGGCGCATAAGGCAGAACGCCTACTCGTCGACGGCGTTGACCCGTCCGTTACAAAGGCCGATCTCGCGCGACGGATCTCGGGAAGCGCGCAATGGCTTGCCTGCTGCGTTGATCTTGGAAGCGAGTCCGTCGATACGCGCTCCAACGCCGAAGAGGCCGGCCGGTGGCTCGCCGGGCACCAATATCGATCGCTCCGACTGATCACGAGCGACTGGCACATGCGGCGGGCGCTTTACGAATTTCATCGAGCGCTACCTAAACGTTACCAGATCCTCACCGATGCCGTCCGGACCGAGCCTAGCTTCCTCACTCTGTTTGGTGAGTACAACAAGTTCTTGTTGCGACGGATCGCGGCCTGGATCGACCTTTGATGGCTCCCGTGCGCTCCCTGGTCTACGCGCTCGCATTCTACGCGGTAACGGCGGTGTGGGTCTTGGCCGGCATTGTCGCGAGCCTCTTTGGTCGAGGTGCGACCCGCGCCGTCGTATTGAGCTGGGTCGATCTTCACCATTGGTTGGTAGAGCAAGTCCTCGATATCCGCGTGCGTGTAGAAGGCCGCGTTCCGAAGGGACCGCACCTCATCGCTGTCAAGCACCAGTCGATGTTGGAGACACTTGAAATGGTGCGCCTCACCCATCTTCCAGTGATCGTGATCAAGCGGGAACTCGCCGACATCCCGCTCTTCGGCTGGATGACGCGCCGCTATGGCGTCATTCCGGTTGAACGCTCAGCTGGCGCCAAGGCCCTGCGGAAGTTGGTCGAAGAAGGTCGGCGATCCGTGGCCGAGGGGCGCTCGGTAATTATCTACCCGGAAGGCACGCGAGTTCCCGTCGGTCGTGCCCCGGCTCTCAAATCGGGTTTTAGCGCGCTTTACCGCGCACTTGGTTTGCCTGTTGTTCCTGTGGCAGTCGACAGTGGCCAGCTGTGGGGCCGGGGCTTCATCCATCGTTCCGGAACGGTAACGTTGAGGATCGGTGAGACAATACCTTCCGGACTGAAACGGGAAGAGATCGAAGCGCGCGTTCACGCTTCGATCAATGTCTTCGAGCTAGCTTCTGAGGCGCGCGCCTAACTTCTCAGCCGCCAAAACCACCCGCTGCGCAATGAGCCCGATTTCCTCATCGGTGAAGCTCTTGTTGGTGGGTTGCAGCATCACTTCGAACGCCAGCGACAGACCATCGCTCGTTTCGAACCGGTCAAACAAACGCACCGACGTAATCACCGTCCTGTCCGCTCCTTGTATCGCGCGAACGAGATTGCCGGCCGGCAGATCACGAGGAACGACGAAGGCGAAATCGCGCGTGACCGGCTGAAGCGATGGTGGACGATATGCCGGCCGGGCATGAGCATTCGCGCGTGATCCGGGGATCGCGTCCAGGTATATCTCGGCGACCATCGACCCTGGGGGAGCGTCGAGAATCTTGGTGAGCATTGGGTGAAGCTCCCCGAAGGCCGCGACGATGGTCTTCGGGCCGAGCCCGAACTTCGCGGATCTGCCCGGGTGCCAAAAGGGGCCCGCATCGGGGTACACTTGGAGGTTCGCAACAGGCGCGCCTGTCGCATCGAGCAGCGCCAATACCTCGGCCTTGGCATCATAGGCGTCGAACCTCTGCGTCTTCCCCAATTGCCAGTCGCGTGCCCGCCGTTCGCCCGCAAGCAATAATCCGAGCGTAGGATGCTCAAGGTCTCCTAGGTACCGACGACCGATCTCGAACAATCTTACGTAGGATGCGCCGCGATCGAGATTGCGGCGCGCGGCGCCGATCAGTCCCGGAAGGAGAGAGGGACGCATCACCTTCATCTCTTCGCTGATGGGATTGGCGAGCGCCCAATCACCACCGCCGAATGCTTCCGCCTCCGTTTGCGAAATAAAGCTCCAGGTAATCGCTTCGTCGAGCCCTCGAGCCGCCGCGGCTCGGCGAACCTTGCGCTCCATAAGCTGCGAGCGTGTCGCAGTCGGCGCGGCGACGCCCGGTGTCCGGTAAAGGGGCGTTGAGGGCACATTGTCATACCCGGCGATCCGGACCACTTCCTCGACGAGGTCGGCGGGGCCGTCGACGTCACGCCGCCACGTGGGAACGGACACCCGGTCTCCATTTAGCGTAAATCCAAGGCTCGCGAGTATCTCTCGCTGCCGAGCCTCGGGTATGTCGATACCGCCAAGAGTTTTGGTTCGTTCGAAATCGAAGGTGATTGTGCGTTGCTCGACTGGCGGTCGTCCTATCCTTTCAATTTGGGAAGCTTCGCCGCCGCAGATGTCCAGGATCAGTCGGGTAAGAAGAGCAAGCCCCGCTTCGAGAAAGCCAGGGTCGACACCACGCTCGAACCGACTGCGAGCATCAGTTGCGAGGCCCAGCGTTTGACCGGTGCGCGCGATGTGCTCGGGAGTGAAATAGGCGATCTCGAGAAGGACATCGCTGGTTGTCTCGCTTACGCCCGATTCCTCGCCGCCCATGATGCCGCCGATATCATGGACCTGGAGCTCGTCCGCGATCACGGTCATGCTAGGCTCAAGCGCGTATTCCTTCCCGTTGAGCGCGAGCACGGTCTCCCCTTTACGAGCGCGCCGAGCGGTGAGGCCGCCCGTCAGCTTCGCAATATCGTACGCGTGGGCCGGGCGGCCCTCGTCGAGCATCAGGTAGTTCGTGATGTCCACCAGCGCGGAGATCGGTCGCTGCCCGGCGGATTTCAGCCTTCGTTGCATCCACGCAGGCGAGGCGCGGTTTTTTACTCCTTTGATCGCTCGGCCAAAGAAGGCTGGGCAGCCCTGCGGATCTTCGATCCGGATAGGGACAGGGCAGGGGAATGTGCCCTCGATCTCTGGCAGGTCGAACGGCTTTAGCGAGCCGATTCCCGTGGCCGCGAGATCACGGGCGATGCCTCGAACCCCCATGCAGTCTTGCCGGTTGGGCGTTATGTTCACGTCGAACACGGGATCATCCAGGCCGGCATAACGAGTGTAGGCTTCGCCGACAGGCGCATCGGCCGGAAGCTCGATGATTCCACTGTGATCCTCGCCGAGTTCGAGCTCGCGCGACGAGCACATCATTCCTCGGCTTTCGATACCGCGGATCGCGGCGACTTTCAGCGTCAGGTCGGATCCAGGAACATAGGCTCCCGGAGGCCCGAACACGCCCAGCATCCCCGCGCGGGCATTGGGTGCACCGCAGACAACTTGGATTGCTTCGCCGGTGCCTGCGTCGACAGTGAGGACCTGCAGCTTGTCCGCCTGTGGGTGCTTGTTGGCGCTGACGACCTTTGCAACGCGAAATGGTGCAAGAGCTTCGGCGGGGTTCGAAACGGACTCGACCTCCAATCCAATTGCCGTCAGCTTCTCTGCGATTTCTTCAGCCGACGCTTCGGTCTCGAGATGCTGCTTCAGCCATTCGAGCGAAAACTTCATGCTCCCACTCCGCCCGAAATCGTCGGCACGTCGAGCGCTCTGAAGCCATAATGTTTGAGCCAACGGATGTCGCCGTCGAAGAAAGCGCGCAGATCATCCATGCCGTATTTAAGCATCGCCAGCCGGTCTATGCCGCAACCAAAGGCGAACCCCTGCCACTCGTTCGGATCAAGCCCGATGTTCGCGATCACACGCGGGTGAACCATGCCACTGCCGAGAATTTCCATCCAGCCTTCGCGCCCGCCAACCACGCGCCGTCCCTTTTCCAATGACCAGCCGACATCCACCTCCGCCGACGGTTCGGTGAACGGGAAATAGGAGGGCCGAAATCGCATCACGATATCGTCCCGCTGAAAGAACGCTTTGACGAACGCCTCGAGCGTCCACTTCAAGTGTCCAAGCGTAATCCCCTTGTCGATTACCAGCCCTTCGACTTGGTGGAACATGGGCGTGTGGGTTGCATCGCTGTCCGAGCGGTACACCCGGCCGGGAGCGATCACGTAAAGCGGCGCGCCGCGGCTTTCTCCGGCTCGGATTTGAACAGGGGAGGTGTGCGTCCGGAGAACGCGCGGCTCTTCACCGGGCATTCGCTCCTGCAGGTAGAAGGTATCTTGCATCGCGCGCGCCGGGTGATTCTCCGGCATGTTTAGAGCCGTGAAATTGTACCACTGCGTTTCGATTTCCGGTCCTTCGGCAATCGAGAAGCCGAGGTCAGCGAAAATCTCGGCAAGCTCATCCATGACTTGGCTAACCGGGTGCACGGTGCCCGACAGACTCTCTGGCGCAGGGAGCGACAGGTCGAGTTTCTCGGTCTCTAGCTTGCGCTCAAGCTCAGCTCTTTCAAGCAGGGCTTTCCGGCCGGCGATTGCCGCGGTGACCGCCTCGCGCAGTTTGTGAATCTTCGGCGCCTCCGTCGCGCGAACGCCTGCCTCCATCGAACCCAGCGACTTCAGGAGCGCGGTTATCGACCCCGCTTTCCCGAGAGCCGCGATGCGGAGGTCTTCTAGGTCGCCGAGGGTTTCAGCGGCCGCGATCCGGTCGAGCATGGTTTCAGCATCATTCATGGCTGCGACTGGCTCTAGCCGTGCACCAGCGCAAAATGCAAAGGCCTGTGGTAATTGCGCGAACATGCCACGTTGGCCCGCCCTCGATCCTGCGCAGGATCACGAGACGCTCGCTGTTCTTCACCTTGCCGCACAAATGCTTGGCAAGATCCGCGTGGCGCATGCCCCCTGGACTAATCATGGCTGGCACGTTGCTTTGCAGCCGAACGCGCGTGGCTTCACAACATTGCCAACTTCAACGAGTGATGGACGAAACTTTTCGCTCACGCTGGACCTTTGTCGGCACGCAATCGTGCTGGCGATCAGCGACGGTTCGCGCGAAGAGGTGCCGCTCAACGGTGAAAGCGTTGCCGGGCTGCACCGCCGGCTGATCGCCATGCTCGAGCAGCACGGGCTGCCCTCGAACTTTAATGGCTCTCCCAGCGAGATCGAAGGAGCATTACCATTTGCCAAGGACGACCGCCCCCGCAAATACAGTAACGACTCGGCAAGGCGGTTGAGGGAGGCGATCGCCGCAATGCTTCCGGTATTCTCAATTTTCCGTGCGAGTTTCTGCGGCAAGTGCAGCCCTGTACATTTCTGGTGGGGCTCGTTTGACCTAGCGGTTAGCCGTTTCTCCGGCCGGAAGGCGCCGCCGCATCCCGGCGGTGTACCGGGCCTTCCGGACCGGGTAACGCGCGAAGCTTACAGCCATGAAGTGATAAGCGCCGGCTTTTGGGCGACGGGTGTAACACCGGCCGAACCCTTCTTCTACAGCTATGCCTATCCAGAACCCGAGGGTTTTAGGCGCTCGAAGGTTGAGCACGGCTCGTTCGACGCAACCTATGGCGAGTTTACCCTGCCCTATGCGGCCGTGCGCGCCGCGAGCAATCCGGATCGAACGCTTCTGGAATTCTTTCAATCCGTGTACGCCGCAGGAGCCGATCTTGGGCACTGGGACCGCGCGGCATTGGAGCGTGAACCGGTTGCGCCCTAGCTCGGGACGAACGGATAGGGTGATATCGACTTTCGGTTTTCTTCAACGGCCAGCATTCGACCTGCTGGCGGCGTTGCACGGTAGGCGCATTGCAGCCGCGGACAAATTGCGCACGCAGGGCCCACCGGGGTCGCGGGTGTGTGGATCAGGTCAAGCCCGTCCGCGTAGGCGATCCGGTGCGCATGCTTCACATCACAGCCAAGGCCGATCGCAAGAAGCGCGTCATCCCGGAGATCCGGTCGGATCGGTCGCTCGATTGTCCTGCTGATGGTAAAGTAACGCTGGGCGTCCGGAGTTTCGATCAGCTGCCGAAGTGTCTGGCCAGGAGTTTGGAAAGCACTGTGCAGATGCCAGCGGGGGCAGGTTCCGCCGAAGTGCGAGAATGGAAAGCTTTCGCCTGCATAGCGCTTTGAAATGTTGCCTGCGGGATCGACGCGCAGCATGAAGAACGGAACGCCCTTTGCGGTGGGCCTGCTTAACGTTGTCAACCGATGCGCGACTTGCTCGATGTTGGCCCCGAATTGTGCGGTCAGGCGATCAAGTACGTAGCGGTGCTCCTCGGCGGCGCGGAGAAATTTTCCATAGGGCATGATGATCGCGCCGGCCGCATAGTTGGCGAAGCTCATGTGTAGCAGACGGCGACTTCCAGGATCGGGCGGCCGCGCAGTTTCGAGCATGCGCGCGATGATCGGCGCGAATTCGAGCAGCGCCAGCTGATAGGCGATCCCAAAGGTGCGGTTCTCGGGCCGAAGTAGTGCCGAAAGCATCAGCACACGCCGCTGGGCATCGTAATGCTGGCTCGCGTCCTCGAGTATTTCAGGATCGACGACGCGGACCTCGACTCCCCACGCCGCCTTCAGCCGCTGGCGGAGCGGCTCGGACACGGACAGCGGGTGAGCAAGTGCACCTCCAAGTGTCTCGGATCCTTCCTCAAGTTCCGGGTAATGGTTACGCTGCGCCTGGATATAGTCGCGCACCCAGGTTTCCGGCGTGATCAACGATCTTGGATCGCCGGGTCCTTGTTCGCTTGGCGGCTGACGCCGTACCTCCCGCACCGCTGTATAAAGACGCGCGATGCCCTCGGCGACGCCCGGTGCATTGTCGGCGAGCTCGACCAACTCGTAACGGCTGATGCCAAGGTCAGCGAGCATGGGATCGGAGAAAATCTCGCCCAACTGGGTGGCGCCCCCACGTTCAGCGGACTCAGCCGCAAATGCCTTCACGTCGACGTCGAAGGTCTCCGCAAGCCGAAGCAGGATCCCCACGGTCACCGGACGTTGATTGCGCTCCAGGTGATTGAGGTACGAACCGGAGATCCCCAGTTCATCCGCCATCTGGCTCTGGTTGAGCCCACGGTCGCGGCGCAGGCGCTTCATTCGCGCACCGAGGAAGAGCTTCCGCTGCCGCATAATCCGTTAAACTGTCAAGAATCTTACAAATGCACAAGTCGTATTCTGACACGCCAACACTTTTCCGTGAGGCTTTTACAAGGGCATTGGGTTTCACTGTGCTCGTTCGTACATAGATGGGGATTTGCGATGCGTGATTTTGGACGGCTGGTGGCGGCACCTGAAGGTCGTTTCGAGGGCATTGAACGGTCATACAGCGTCGAGGATGTGCTGAGGCTGCGGGGCTCCGTGCCGATCGAGTTCACGCTCGCGCGTCAGGGTGCTCTGAAGCTCTGGGAACTGCTGCATCATGATGAGCCGATCCGTGCTCTCGGCGCTCTCTCCGGAAATCAGGCGATGCAGATGGTCCGCGCGGGCCTGAAAGCAATCTATCTCTCCGGCTGGCAGGTTGCCGCCGACGCGAACGTGAGCGGCTCAATGTACCCGGACCAATCGCTCTACCCTGCCAATTCTGGCCCAGAGCTGGCCCGCAAGATCAACAAGACACTTCAGCGCGCTGATCAGATCGAGCATCTTGAAGGTGGTGCCACGCGCGACTGGTTTGCGCCGATCGTCGCCGATGCCGAGGCGGGCTTCGGCGGTCCCCTTAACTGCTTCGAAATCATGAAAGCCTATATCGAGGCGGGCGTCGCAGGCGTACACTTCGAGGACCAGCTTGCGAGCGAAAAGAAGTGTGGCCACCTCGGCGGCAAGGTCCTTATCCCAACCCAAGCCGCGATCCGCAACCTCGATGCCGCGCGACTCGCTGCAGATGTTGCCGGCGTGCCAACCGTGCTCGTCGCGCGGACCGACGCGGAAAGCGCCAGGCTCATCACCAGCGACATCGACGAGCGGGACCAGCGGTTTATCAGCGGTGAGCGAACATCCGAAGGCTTTTTCCGACTGAAGGAAGACACTGGTCTCGACCATTGCATTGCCCGGGGCCTCGCCTTTGCGCCTCATGCAGACCTATTGTGGTTCGAGACCAGCCACCCCAATCTCGATGAAGCAAGGCGGTTCGCCGAAGTTATCCATGCGCACTATCCGCGCAAGCTGCTGGCTTACAATTGTTCGCCAAGCTTCAACTGGAAGGCGAAGCTCGACGAGCCGACGATAGCAAACTTCCAGAGCGAGCTTGGAAGCATGGGGTATAAGTTCCAGTTCGTGACTCTCGCTGGTTTCCACAGCCTCAATCATGCGATGTTCGAGCTGGCGAGTGGGTACCGCGAGCACGGAATGGCCGCGTACTCCGAGCTTCAACAGGCGGAATTTGCAAATGCGGCTGCTGGATACACGGCCGCTCGCCATCAAAGGGAAGTCGGGACAGGTTATTTCGACGCGATCGCCACGGCAATTTCGGGGGGCCAGGCCTCGACAGTCGCCCTTAACGGATCCACGGAAGCCGCGCAGTTCGTCGCGGCGCAGTGACGGAGGAAAATATGGGACAGCGTTACTGGGTGATTGGTGGCCAATACCATGATTGTCGTTTCAATGAGCTAAAGGCCGGCACCGAGGTCATTCATGGCCCTTACCGGGATGAGCTGAAGGCACGGATGGAATGGCAGCGCCTGACCTTCAAGGACCATTGCGTCGCGACCGAACGTTACTCGATCTGCGTGGAGCCGGCATTTCAATGAGCACTGTTCTCGACCGTCCTCGAATTATTGCCGAACCGTCGAACGTCAGGGGTGCCGACGACATCCTGACGGGGGCGGTGCTTGATTTCCTGATGGAGCTTCACGAGCGGTTTGAAGGCCGTCGGCAAGAGCTTCTCATCGCGAGACAGGACCGGCAGGACCGTTTTGATTCGGGTGAGCTCCCGGATTTTATTGAAGGGACGCGCGAGATTCGCCAGTCGGACTGGAGCATCGCTCCTATTCCGCACGACCTTCTCGACCGCCGTGTCGAAATCACCGGCCCCACCAACGCAAAGATGGTGATCAATGCGCTCAACAGCGGGGCGAAAGTCTTCATGGCGGATTTCGAAGACGCGACCTCGCCGACTTGGGACGAACTCGTGCAGGGACAGGTTAACCTGCGCGCGTACTGGCAGGGCCGATTGAACTACACGGATCCGGACAGTGGCAAGACCTACGCGATCACCGATAACCCGGCGGTGCTTATGGTACGCCCGCGTGGCTGGCACCTACGTGAGGGTCATGTGACGGTTAACGGTGAGGAGATATCCGGCGCTCTCTTCGATTTCGGGGTTTACTTGTGGCACAATGCGCGCGCTGCGCTGGCCAAGGGTTCGGGACCCTACTTTTACCTGCCCAAGCTTGAGAGTCGTAAAGAAGCGGCGCTTTGGAGCGACGTATTCGCGATCGCCGAAAGCAAGCTTCGGCTCGAGCGCGGAACGATCAAGGCAACCGTATTAATCGAAACCCTGCCGGCAGCCTTTGAGATGGATGAGATCCTCTACGCTCTTCGCGAGAATGTCGTCGGGCTCAATTGCGGCCGATGGGATTATATTTTCTCGTACATCAAGCGGCTCGGGAGAAGCCCTCAACGATTGACGCCCGATCGCGCCCTGATGACGATGGATAAGGCATTTCTTGCCGCCTACTCGCTTCGGCTCGTTGCCACCTGCCATCGACGCGGAGCCTTTGCCATGGGTGGCATGTCCGCGTTCATCCCCGTCAAAGCGGACGAGGGGAAGAATCGGGCGGCACTGGACAAGGTGCTCGCTGATAAGCTGCGCGAATTTGGTAACGGACATGACGGAACGTGGGTCGCGCATCCAGCGCTGGTGCCGGTAGCAATGCAAGCCTTCGAGGCGATGGAAGGACCTAACCAGTTGGCCAGGATTCCCGAGCATGTTCCGGGAAGGGAGGAAATGCTTGAGCTTCATACCGGTGAACGCTCGGAAGGAGGAGCGCGCGAAAACATCCGCGTCGGGGTCCAATATCTTGCGGCCTGGTTCGCCGGACGGGGAGCGGTACCGCTCTATAATCTCATGGAAGATGCAGCGACGGCAGAAATCTGCCGCACACAATTGTGGCAATGGCTTAAGTACGGGGCCACGCTGAAGGATGGGCGCGCATTCAGTCTCGACCTGTTCGAGCAACTCTTCGCCGAGGAGGTAGGGCTCCTCGCAGACGTGCCGAATATCGACGAAGCCGCACGGCTAATGCACAATTTGGTCGTGGCGGACGAGCTCGTCGAGTTCCTCACCTTGCCAGCCTACGAGATCCTCGATTGAACACGGGCCTGTCCAGCCTTGTCAGCGTCGACGCCCGTATAATCGGCGAATGCCGGGCATTCGGGGTCCGACTACTGCACTTCTTTTGCGCGATACATGTCTCTAAGTGCCTTGGTGACGACATCGCGTTGCGAGTGCCTGCCAACGAAAAAGGGCGCTCGAGATCAATCCCGGGCGCCCTTTCCGCGTTATTGTCGTCTAGCTGCTAGAGCTGGCTTAAGCAGCCTTATTCTCTAGCGCGCCCTTCGCTTGCGCGATGATCGCGCTAAACGCTTCGGCTTCGTGCATTGCGATGTCCGCGAGCACCTTGCGGTCAAGAGTCACTCCGGCGATCTTCAGTGCGTGCATGAACTGGCCGTAAGTCAGTCCTTCGGCGCGAACCGCCGCATTAATGCGCTGGATCCACAGGGCGCGGAAATTCCGCTTCTTAACCTTGCGATCGCGGTAGGCGTACTGTCCAGCCTTCTCGACGGCCTGCCGCGCTACGCGGATCGTGTTCTTGCGGCGGCCGTAATAGCCCTTCGCCTGTTCGAGGATCCGCTTGTGCTTGGCGCGGGTGGTCACACCCCGCTTTACGCGTGCCATGTCAGCTTCTCCTTACTTCAGGCCGTAGGGCGCCCAGCGCTTCACCGTCGCCGTGTCGGCGTCGCTGAGCAGGGTCGTTCCCCGGTTTTGCCGGATGTATTTGGCATTATGGCTGATGAGCCGGTGGCGCTTGCCAGCTACCCCGTGCTTGATCTTGCCAGTCGCCGTGAGCTTGAAGCGCTTCTTGACACCGCTCTTGGTCTTGAGCTTGGGCATTTTCGTCTCCTCTACGTCAATTGACGCGACGTTATCCAACCGCCACGGCAGCCCTTACTGGCCGGGCCATTGGGTTTTCCAAGGATCTGGAAAGGGCGCGCCTATATAGAGATGAGGAAGCGGGCGCAACCTACCAAGGCAGTTCTGAACCGTTGCGCCGCAAGAAATGACCGCTATCCGAGAGAGTTAGTCGTTCAATTAGAGCGCGCATATCGCTCACGCTCTCCTCGCTCGTGATCTCCGCTCCGCGGCCGCCCATGCGAGTCTGTACCCAGCCGGGGCTAAATAGAACGCAGCAAATGCCGTGCGGCCGGCCTTCGAGTGCTAGACAGCTCCAGGCCATGTTCAATGCTGACTTCGAAGTCCGGTAGGGTACCCAACCCCCTCGATTATCGCCGATGCTTCCCATGCCGCTCGAAATCGCGACCATCTTCCCGTGCGGGTTCATTCGGGCAAGTAGCGCCTTTCCGAGCGCGTAAGGAGCGATTGCATTGACCATCATCATGACCTGCCAATCGCGGGCATTCTGGGCGCCGTCGGTATTCATCGGATGATTTGTGCCCGCGTTGGCGATGAAGAGATCAAGACCACCTTCGAGCCCGGCAGCGAAGGACTCGACCGCGTTGGCGTCGGCAAGGTCGAGCGGCTCCAGGGTAACGTCGAGCCGATCCAGCTCCGGGCTGGACTGCCTGGCGGTTGCGACAACCTCCCAACCGGCCTGCGCATATTGACGCGCAAACTCGAGGCCGATGCCGCGGTTTGCTCCGGTAATCAGCACTCTTGGCATCTCAGTCCTCCGCTCTCCCAACGCGGCATGCGAAGAAAGGCTCAAGAATGCGCGCTGACGGTCAGGCTTCCGGCTTCGCTTGGCTTAAGGAGGTCGAGGGATCGCGCCGAACCCCTGAGCCACGCGTGCCATTGGTCCGGCTGGAGCAAGGCGACGCCGCGCTGGTGGTAGGGACTGACGTCCGGCCCCGGCGGCACCGTGAGGAGCGCGAAAGACTCGCCCACGTCCGCGTTCATGCGCACAAGGCCGGCGAGCGCGACCTCGACTTCGGGTTTGAACAGCCAGCAGTCCTTCTTTTTCTGCAACGGGTTCGAGCTGGCGGTAAATTCGTAAAATCCGTCTGCAAGCACGATGCAGCGGTCCTTACCGAATTCCCGGCCATCGGACCTCATATTGAACACGGGCTTGCCACGGGCGCCGGGCCACGACCAGCGGCGTTCGATCAGTTCCGCTTCTCCAGCTCCGTTCATCCGCACGATCGGCGCACGTTCGGTGATCCGAATGTCTCGCGGCTGAAAGTTTGGAATACCTTCCGGGAAAGTCAGTGGAATCTGCAGTTCGGCAAAGAGGCGCCTGACTGCATCGACATTCTTTTCAAGCCTGTACAGGTTGCACACAGCTCCCCTTACCTAGTCGAATAAGCTCGAGACGGAGGCCTCGTCGGAGATACGGCGAATGGCCTCGGCAAGCAGCGGCGCGATCGTTAACCGGCGGATCTTCGAATCTTTTGGGTCGGGCTCGCCTGTCCAGATGGTGTCGGTCACCACCAGCTCACTGAGTTCTGAGCGGGCAACTCGGGCCGCCGCGGCACCGGAGAGAACGCCATGCGTGCAATAGGCAAAAACTTCGGTTGCGCCCTGCTGTTTCAGTGCGGCCGCAGCGTTGCACAGCGTGCCTGCAGAATCGACGATGTCGTCGACGAGGATGCATGTGCGTCCATCGACATCGCCGATGATGTTCATGACCTCGGATTCGCCGGCCCGCTCGCGCCGCTTATCGACAATCGCCAAGGGAGCGTTGTTGAGCCGCTTGGCAAGGCCGCGTGCACGCACGACGCCGCCCACGTCGGGCGAGACTACCATCAATTCGCGATTTCCAAAGCGCGCATGAATGTCTGTTGCGATCACTGGCGAGGCAAACAGGTTGTCGGTCGGAATGTCGAAAAAACCCTGGATCTGGCCCGCATGGAGGTCGATCGAGAGCACCCGATTGGCGCCAGCGGTCGTGATGAGGTTCGCGACTAGCTTAGCAGATATTGGCGTACGCGGGGCGGGCTTTCGATCCTGTCTCGCATAGCCAAAGTAAGGGAGAACAGCCGTAATCCGCTTTGCCGACGCGCGCCGCAGGGCGTCAATGCAGATAAGGAGTTCCATGAGATTGTCATTGGCGGGATAGCTCGTCGACTGAATGACAAACACATCTTCGCCACGAACGTTTTCGTTGACCTCGACGAAGACCTCCTCGTCCGCGAAGCGCCGAACGCTGGCATCGGTCAGCGGCACTTCGAGATAGTCACAAATAGATCGGGCCAGCGGCAGGTTGCTGTTCCCGGCAAGCAATTTCATCAGATCATTTCCCCAGGGCGAGACTCGGCTTTAGCGAGCCAGTCACCATTCCGTAAAGGTTGCCCAAGCGCTGTGCCTCGCTAAATCGCTCTCATGACTGATCGCCTCCGCATTGCGCTAGCCCAGATGAATCAGCGTGTTGGCGATCTCGAAGGCAACGCAGCCGCAATGCTGGAGCAAAGGCACAGGGCGAAGCATGCAAGTCTTCTCGTCTGCCCCGAGCTGCAATTGGTAGGCTACCCTCCCGAGGACTTGGTGCTCAAACCGGAGTTCGTGAGGCGCGTGCATGAGTGCACCGACGCTCTCGTGCAGGCGACGACCCAGCCCGGACCTGCCATGTTGATTGGCACGATCGTCAATGAGGGCGGCCAGAACTTCAACGCGATGCTGCTCGCGGACGAAGGCCGCGTCATCGGCCGGACTTTCAAGCACGAGCTCCCCAATTACGGGACCTTCGATGAGAAGCGAATCTTCACCCCGGGTCCCCTGCCTCAACCGATCGAATGGCGGGGTCTGAAACTTGGCGTGCCAATTTGCGAGGACATGTGGCTCGAACCCGTTTGTGCCCGACTTGCAGAGCTCGGGGCCGAACTGTTCATCGTTCCGCATGGGAGCCCATACGAGCTCGATAAAACCGTGACGCGCGAGCATCTCGCTCGGGCGCGAACTATGCAAACCGGTCTTCCGTTGATTTTTCTCAATCGGGTCGGCGGCCAGGACGAACTCGCCTTTGACGGTTCCTCCTTCATCATGCATCCGGACGGCGAGATTCCCGTCCAAATGGCAGACTTTGATGAAGACTTTAAGCTGACCGAATGGACCCGCGGACCCGATGGATGGCGCTGCGATTCTCGGTCGCAGCACGAGCTCGATCAATTCCCAGCTGACATCTATCGGGCAATGATGGTCGCGCTTCGTGACTATGTCGTGAGCAACGGTTTCCCCGGGGTGATACTTGGTCTCTCGGGCGGGATTGACAGTGCATTGTCTGCCGCCATTGCGGTCGATGCGCTGGGACCGGACAAGGTTTGGGGTGTGATGCTCCCGTCAAGGTTCACGAGCGAAGAGAGCCTCGAGGACGCGAGCGAATGCGCGCGCCTTCTCGGGTGCCGCCATGACGTCGTTTCGATCGGATCCGCTGTGCATGCAATCGGCAAGATGTTGCCCGCCATTAGCAGTCTTGCTGCCGAGAATGTCCAAGCGCGCCTGCGAATGGTTGCGCTCATGGCAATGTCCAATTCGGGCGGACAAATGCTGCTCACGACGGGCAACAAGAGCGAGATGAGCATGGGTTACGCAACGCTCTACGGCGACATGGCCGGCGGTTATTCGGTCTTGAAGGACGCCTACAAGACAACCGTTTTTGCGCTTTCGCGCTGGCGCAACCACAACAAGCCGGTTGGGGCGCTGGGCCCTGAGGGACCGGTGATGCCCGTGCGTGTTATCACGAAGCCGCCTACCGCCGAGCTTAGGGAGGACCAGAAGGACGAGGACAGCCTGCCGCCTTACTCTGTCCTCGACCGTATCCTTGAAGGCCTCGTGGATAAGGAAATGTCGGTGAATGAAGTCGCGAGCATAACCGGCGAGGATGTGGCCCTTGTCGCAGACATTGAAACAAAGATTCTAAAGGCCGAGTACAAGCGGCGGCAGGCTCCGCCAGGAGTAAAAATCGGCAACCGGAACTTCGGCCGCGACCGGCGCTATCCAATAACCAATTTTTTTCATACCGGTCCGCAGACGAGGACGACCCGATGAGTGTGGTAACCCGCTTCGCGCCTTCGCCAACGGGCAGGCTTCACGTCGGGAATGTCCGGACAGCACTGCACAATTACCTGTTTGCGCACAAACACGGTGGGAAGTTCATCCTGAGGATCGACGACACCGATCGCGAGCGCTCTACGGCCGAATTCGACCAGGCCATTCGCGATGATCTGCAATGGCTTTCGCTCATTCCCGATAAAATCGTGAGACAGTCTGAGCGGTTCGATCTTTATGAAGGCGAGTTTCAGCGGCTCAAGAAAGCCGGACGCGTCTACGCTTGCTACGAAACGCCTGAAGAACTCGAGCTTCGCCGAAAGGTGCTTCTCGGCCGCGGTCTCCCGCCCGTCTACGAACGCAAGGTCGACGGAGCGCCGACGCCCGAAGGTCGAGCCCCGCATTGGCGCTTCCGGTTGGATCAGGACGCGCCAATCGCCTGGAATGACCTTGTTCGCGGTGAACAGCGCTTCGACCCCAAGCTTCTTAGTGATCCCGTGGTAAGGCGCGAGGATGGAAGTTGGCTTTACCTGCTTCCAAGCGTCATTGATGACATTCATCTTGGTGTTTCACATGTGGTTCGGGGCGAGGATCATGTGTCGAACAGCGCAGCGCAGATCCAGATGTTCGAAGCGCTCGGTGCGCGCCCACCGGCCTTTGCCCATGAAGCTTTGCTCGTCGCTACGGAGGGCAAGCTGTCAAAGCGCTTGGGCTCCTACGGCGTCGAGCAGCTCCGCGGCGATGGTATTGAGCCAATCGCGGTGCTCGATGTCCTTGCGAGGATTGGAACATCTCAGCCAGTTGAAGCAATTGACTCTCTCGAGGAACTTGCACGCGACTTCGACTTCTCAACCTTCGGCCGTGCGCCGGCGCATTTCGACCCCCATGAGGTTGAATTGGTCAACGCACGACTGCTGCACCGGCTCGAGTTCGCCGCGGTCGCAGAGCGATTGCCGCCTCAGGCCCGTGAAGAAGACTGGCTGCTTCTACGTCCCAATCTGGTCAAGGTCGCCGACTTCGCGAGCTGGTTCACGGTCCTTCGCGGCGAGATCGAACCCGCCACGCTCGCGCATGATGAACGACTTCTCGTCAAGGAAGCGGCCGCGACAGCCGAGACACTCAACTGGTCAGTCGACCCCTGGCGGCAGCTCACGGAGGCGCTGAAACAATCTACGGGCAAGAAGGGGCGCGAGTTGTTTCACCCGCTCCGTCTTGCACTGACAGGCCGCGAAAGCGGCCCCGAAATGGCCGGTCTTGTTGCCCACATGGGTCGCGAGCGCGTCGTCAGGCGCCTCGAGGCCGCAGCGCTCCGGTAAAAAGGCCGCCGATAACGCATGTAACAACATCTCTTCTTACACGTCCTGATATAACGGATCATGCAACGCTCAAGCAGATTTCGACCTTGCCGTCCCGGACGAGCCGCCACCAATTGCTCTGTTCAACGAGATCCGCGGACTTGAACTGGATAACGGTCGTAAGGGCAGGCAAGTGCGATGGATCAACACTGCGCTCGAGGTAACATACAGTCGCAGCCGCCCACGAGGTGACCTGGGTCAAGCTCAACGAAGTCAACGAGAATGAATGGACGATCGCTGGGCAACCACGGAACGCCAAAGCCTTTTACGCCTTAAGCGCGGACCGAAAAGCGGCCTGATGCAATGCCGCGCGCCTCTGGCACTTGGGAGGAGTGCAGCCTACATTTGCCCGATGTCCTGGTTCCCACGGCCTTCCAGCCCCGTTGCCGCATTCCGAGATCTCGCGGCATTCATGCGGCAACGCAGCAGGGAGCAGGTAATCGGTGGTGCGCTCGCGTTTCTCGTCACGGCGATCATCGTCATCGAGTTTCTCGTAGATGCGAAGATCGGAACCGCGCCTCCCCCCCAAGTAGTTGAGGTCGAGCTTTATCCGTCGAACCGGACCGACGCGCAGATCATCGCGGATCAAAAGAAGGACATGGCGGACAAGCAAGCCGCTCAAAAGGAGCGCCAGCGCGAATTCCAGAAGCTTGCGAAGCAGCTTCGTATTGACTGACGATCGCAAGTGGATGGGCGAGGCGCTTCGTCTCGGCGAAGCCGCGCGCGGTGAAACTGCCCCCAACCCCAACGTCGGCTGCGTCATCCTTGGGTCCAATGGCCGGATTGTCGGCAAAGGCGCGACTGCGAGGGGCGGCCGACCCCACGCTGAAGCCGTTGCGCTAGAGCATGCAGGGAAGCGCGCAACGGGAGCCACGGTCTACGTGACGCTCGAGCCTTGCGTGCATGAGAGCCTTCGGGGCCCCGCCTGCACCAATCTCCTCGTTGCCGCTAAACCCGCGCGAATTGTCGTTGCGCTGAAAGATCCTGACCCGCGCACGTCAGGAAAGGGGGTCCAGCGCCTGCGCCGTGCGGGGATCGAGGTGACTCTTGGTGTGTGCCGAGAAGAAGCGAAGCGATCTCTCGCGGGGTGGTTGACGCGGCTGAAGTTTGGTCGCCCGCGCATCACCCTTAAGCTGGCCCTCTCGATTGACGGCAAGATCGCTCTGCCCTCGGGCGAATCGAAATGGATCACCGGTGAGGACGCGCGCTGCCAAGTCCATTTGGAGCGGGCGCACAGCGACATGATTCTCGTTGGGCGCGGTACTTTCCTTGCCGATCTTCCGCGCCTCGACGTCCGCTTGCCGGGCTTCGAGCAGCGCTCTCCGCGCCGCTCGATCCTCACTCGTGGCGAGCCAGTCGAAGGCTGGGAAGTGCTCCGGAATCCACGCGATGTCTTTGGACTTCATGACGTCAACGATCTGCTCGTCGAAGGGGGATCCGCGACAGCAACCGCATTCCTCACCGAGGACCTCGTCGACCGGATCCTCGTCTACCGCGCCCCCATCATCGTGGGTGAAGGGAAGTCCAGTTTTGGTTACGTTGGCCTCGATGCGATCGCCGACGCTCATGGCCGTTGGCAGCTCATGGACGAGCGGCGACTCGGCGTCGACCGGCTTGAAGTTTACGAGCGAGTGCGCGCAGACTAAGCGAACCTCATGTTCACTGGGATCGTGTCCGACATTGGAAGCGTGCGCAAGGCCGACCAGCGCGGAGACCTCCGCCTTGAAATCGGCACGAGTTACGACATGGACGGGGTCGATCTCGGCGCGTCAATCTCCTGTTCCGGCGTGTGTCTCACGGTCGTCGACAAGGGCGATGATTGGTTTGCCGTGGATGTGTCCGGGGAGACGGTCTCAAAGACGGCGGCTGAACACTGGCGCCTTGGCGCGAAGCTCAATCTGGAGCGCGCGCTGCGGCTGGGTGACGAGCTCGGCGGCCATATTGTTACTGGTCATGTCGATGCCGTTGCCGACGTGCTAGGCGCCTGTCCAGAAGGCGATTCGATCCGCCTCGGCTTGCGAGTGACCGGAGCACTTGCTCCCATGATTGCGACCAAGGGCTCGATCACGATCGATGGCGTGTCGCTGACCGTCAATGAGGTTCGTGACGCGGAGGACGGGAGCTTGCATCTCGCGGTCAACATCATCCCGCATACCGCGGCTCGCACGACCTTGGGCGCAATGCGCCAAGGCGAACAGGTGAATGTGGAGATTGACGTGCTGGCACGCTATCTTGACCGAATGTTGGCCGTTCGATCACACTAGTAACAGATTTGTTCCTTCTATTCATCACACCCCAATGTGATAAGTGGAAGGAATGAGCGCTACCCTCATTGACCGGCTGACGGCCATCATCGAAACGGGCGAAGTCAGTCGCGCTGGCTTGGCTCGTGCTGCAGGACTCCACCCCAATTCCCTGCGCAAGCTTGGACAGTCGGACTGGAACCCGACGGCCGACACGCTTGGGCGCCTCGAGAAGCTGATTCAACGTGGGTCGGCCGAGATCCTCGTCAGCTCGGAAACGATCATCAACGAAGCGCGGAACGGGCGCATGTTCATTCTCGTCGATGACGAAAGCCGTGAGAACGAGGGTGACCTGGTGATTCCTGCGCAGATGGCGACCCCTGACGCCGTCAATTTCATGGCACGTCATGGTCGCGGGCTTATTTGCCTTGCGATAACCAAGGAGAGGGCTGACCAACTCGGGCTCGAGCCGATGACGCGGACCAACCGAAGCCGAAACGAAACCGCGTTCACAGTGTCGATCGAGGCGAAGGAGGGCATAACGACCGGGATCAGCGCCGCCGATCGGGCGCGTACTATCGCTGTTGCAATCGACGCGAACCATGGTCCTGATGCGATCGTATCCCCCGGTCACATCTTCCCGCTTGTTGCCAAGCCCGGCGGCGTCCTGGTCCGAGCCGGGCACACCGAGGCCGCCGTCGACGTGTCGCGCCTCGCGGGCCTCAATCCAAGCGGGGTCATTTGCGAGATCATGCGTGAGGACGGAACAATGGCTCGTCTGGACGACCTTGTCGATTTCGCGCGCGCTCACAGCCTTAAGATCGGTACCATCCGCGATCTCATCGCATATCGGTTGAAGAAGGATCATCTCGTTGAGAAGGTCGCGACCGCCAATTTCAAGGCGAGCACCGGCGAACCTTGGCAGGCGCAAGTCTTTCGGGACAAGGCAAGTGGCGAGGAGCAACTCGCGCTTGTCCACGGAACGATCGACCCCTCTGTCCCCGTTCTCGTGCGCATGCACAGCATCGACCTGTTCGCCGATTTGATCGGCGAGTCCTGCCCCCGATCGGGCGTGCTAGTGGGTGCGATGCGGATGATCGAGCAAGAAGGCTCGGGCGTAGTCGTCGCCCTGCATGCGGCGGCGCCTGGGTCGTTGTCGAGGGCTATTGATGTTCGCGCTGGCAAGCATGTTGAAGGAGGAGACGCCGTCCGGGGATACGGCACTGGCGCCCAGATTCTCGCGGCTCTTGGTGTCCACGACATGGTTCTCTTGTCAAATACACACCATTCTCCGGTCGGCTTGTCCGGCTATGGTCTGGCCATCGTCGAAGAGCGACCGATTGAGATGCGTGCCTGATGGCTACCGTTCTATTCGTCGAGGCTCGCTTCTATCCCCACCTGAGTGACATGTTGATTGAGGGCGCACGGACCGCAATCGAAGCGGCCGGTCACAGACACGAGACACTCGTCGTGCCGGGTGCTCTCGAAATTCCGGGAGCCATCGCGCTCGCCGCGCGTAGCGGACGCTATTGTGCCTTCGTCGGTCTCGGTGTCGTGATCCGAGGCGAGACCTATCATTTCGAGGTGGTCTCGAATGAAAGTGCCCGCGGCCTCATGGATCTAACGCTGCAGGGCTATGCAATCGGCAATGGCGTGATCACGGTCGAAAACGAACAACAGGCGATCACGCGCTGTGACCCTCAACAGCTCGACAAGGGCGGCGGCGCAGCAAGAGCTGCGCTCAACTTGTTCGAGCTTCGAACCAAATACGCGCCTTAGGCGGCCTCGCTCTCATCAAGCGTTGGGTAGTCCACGTAACCCTGCGCGCCGCCGCCGTAGAAGGTACTGGAGTCGCCCGCATTGAACGGCGCGCCTTCCGCAGCACGACGCACGAAATCCGGATTGGCGATGAACGGCCGGCCAAAGCTGATCCCGTCGGCAACGCCTTCGGCCAGACGCTCGCGTGCGCTGTCTGGGCCAAAGCCGCCATTGAGGAAGATTTTGCCCGAATAAAACGGACGCATCGTGGGACTAACGCGATCGGTGGGTTCCGGACCGTCAGGCTGCGCACAATAGGGCTCCCGGAGCTCGATCCACGGCACTTGGAGTTCCTCGAGACGCTTGGCGAGCGCCTCGAACAACGGGACCGGGTCGCTGTCTTCGATGCCTTGGACTCTTAAGTTGGGGGTGAAGCGGAT
>DASZBO010000075.1:0-32937 GCA_035944075.1 Sphingomicrobium sp. | reverse complement strand
TTGAACGTCGTGTTCAGCTTGTTGCCGATGCCCTGCATCGCGCCAATCGCCGCAACGGCGATGAGAGCTGCGATCAGGCCGTACTCGATGGCGGTCGCGCCCTTCTCGTTCTTAATCAGCTTCAGAAACTTGCTCATGGTCTTCGCTCCTTGGTTCCAAGTCCAGTGCATCGCTGCCCTGGCCCCTGCTTCGTCCTCTCGCAGGATGGTTTGAACCTACCGCGGCACCTCTTGAGAAAAGGTTACGTCTGAAGGTTTCTCAAGAGTTAACGTGATTTCGCGAAGCAATTAATATTAGACGATTTTCTGGCCTGTAGACTGCCAATCCTTAAGAAAGGCAGCGACGCCTTGATCAGTCAGCGGGTGCTTGAACAACTGCCAGATGATCTTGGGCGGGGCGGTCATCACGTCGGCACCGATCTTTGCCGCTTCGACGACGTGCATTGGGTGCCGCACGCTTGCGACCAGGATCTGCGTCTCGAAGTCATAATTGTCATAGATAAGGCGGATATCAGCGATGAGCGACATGCCGTCAAAACCGACATCATCGTGCCGGCCGACGAACGGCGAGATAAACGTCGCTCCGGCTTTCGCTGCAAGGAGCGCCTGGGCCGCGGAGAAGCAAAGGGTCACATTGACCATCGTTCCATCGGAAGTCAGCGCCTTGCAGGTCTTGAGGCCGGCAGGGGTCAGCGGCACCTTGATCGCGATATTGTCCGCAAGCTTTCGAAGGACCTCCGCTTCGCGCATCATGCCGTCATAATCGAGCGCGACGACTTCGGCAGACACGGGTCCCTTCACGAGGCCGGCGATTTCCCTAGCGACCTCGAGAAAATCGCGTCCGGACTTGTGGATGAGAGATGGATTCGTGGTGACGCCGTCCAGCAGGCCCGTTTCGGCGAGCTCTCGAATTTCGGCAATTTCGGCAGTGTCGGCAAAAAATTTCATTGGATTTGCGTGTGTCCCGGCATTGGTGAATGGCTGGCAATAACGAGTGCGTCTGAGCGCGTCATCCCATTTGGAAGGAACGAGCGATGAGCGAATATGTACGGGTGACGAGCGAAAAGGCTGTACTCGCGATCACGTTGGCGCGGCCCGAACGGCGGAACGCCATCACCGTCGCCATGTATGATGCCCTGGCAGAGGCGATCGAAAGCGCCGCCGCCGACCCTCGGATCCGGGTAATCACGATCCGTGGCGAAGGTCAGGATTTTGCGGCGGGTAACGACCTCGCTGATTTCCTCACGGCGGCCCCGAGAGATGGCGAAGAGATACCGGTTTGGCGGTTCCTTCGCGCACTTGCGCAATGCGAAACGCCGCTCGTTGCCGCCGTTCAGGGAAACTGCGTTGGAATTGGCACGACCATGCTGCTTCACTGCGATCTCGTCATTGCTGATGAGAGCGCTCGCTTCTCCATGCCCTTTGTCGACCTGGCCCTCGTCCCCGAGGCCGCAAGTTCGCTTCTATTGCCCAATTTGGTCGGTCGGCGCCGGGCCGCGCGGTACCTTTTGCTTTGCGAACCCTTCGACGCCATCGAAGCGGAAAGCATCGGTCTCGTCAGTCACAGAGTACTAGTGGGAGGACTCGACCGAAAACTGGCGGAAATCGTGGCCGCGCTGGTCGCGAAGCCGCCTGAGGCGCTCCGACAAACCCAGCACCTGCTTCGCCGCCACGCACGCGAGGCAATTCTCGATCGGATGAAACTTGAAGGAAGCCTGTTCGCCGAACGACTTGCCTCAAGTGAAGTCAAAGCAACGATCAGCGCCTTCTTTGAGCGGCGCCAACCCAGCGCCTGACGATCAGGTCATCGCCACCCAAACGCGCTTCGAGCGGCTGAGGCTGATCGTGGGACCTGGCAAAATTAACAGGCTCGTCGGTTGTGTATAACTCACCGACAGGTCGTAGTACCTGCCGGTGCCGGTCGATCCGCTCACCGGATCGCTGACGGTAAAGGTCCCCGGACCAATACCGAAGACACTGTTCTGGATCTGGGTCTTGATATTGCTTGCACTCGGCGTCGTGCAACCCGTTGCTGACGGACTGAGGCACAGGGTCGCATATCGAGCACCCTGGCCCAGGGCCTGCTGAATTCCGGCCACGGCACGATAGACCTGTGCCAGTTGAACGAAAGCCCAAAGCATCATGATCAACACAGGCACAGCGAACGCCATCTCGATTGCTGCCGCTCCGCGATCGTCGCGCCGAAGGGATGACCGCAATGTCATGATGTCCTCACGCCTGCAGTTGCCGAGAGATGATAGGTGCCATCGCCATTGAAGCTTGCGAAGTGGATCGGAAAGAGCGGCGTGTAGGTGTCGGTAAGCGCCACCTGGATGTATTCAGCCTGGCGGGCTGTTCCGGTCGGACAGCTGTAAGTGTCGAAGGTGGCCGAAGTCGTTGCGGAATAGCTCGTGATAGCGCCGCCCGACGCGGTGCAGTCGAGCCGCCACGTCACGGTGACGTTGCTGGCCGAGATCGGGCTCGTCTTGCAGGTTCCATCGCTGTTTGTGCCATTCACTTGGCAAACCGCTTCTGTAGCAAGGGTGGTTTCAACCGTATCCTGCTCGGTCGTCTGCATGATTTTCTCGATCGCACGCTGCGCACCTTGTTCAAGCGCCAGCTTGCGACTGAAAGCATTGCTCATGTCGACGACGCCGATGACTATGAGGGCGAGAACCGGCGCCACCATCGCCATCTCGATAACAGCCGCGCCGCGTTCGTCGCGACGCAGCGTGAGTGCACTGGGTAGCGTCATGCTACGAGTCTCACCATCTTGACGGGACTTCCCCCGGGTTCTTTGCCTGAACAGACCGTGTCGTCGGGGCTGCTGATGGCAATCGAACTGGTTCCAAGAAACGAGATGTTGTTCGCGATCCACATCGCGCAAAGCGATACTGCTGTCCCCGTGCCATTTATCCTCAGCGTGTCCTTCGGGAAGTAGACCGCACCTTGGATCTGGTTGGATGCCCCGCCGTTAATCTGGTCGGTGTTACCGATTGCGCGGCGGTCCTGATAAACTGCAATATTCGCGTAAGGACCCGTTTGGGGCGCAGTAATGTTGTTGTTTGCCTGAGCGTTCGAGGACCAAGTCCCGATCATGGCGTTTGCGGACTGACTTTGGTTCGTAAGAACGACCGTGCATGTGCAATTGAACGTGCCCTTGAGGTCGACGTTGCCACCATTAACGTAGATAATGCTCATCGAGCTTGGAACATTGATGGTGCGGTTCGGATTCAAGGAAATCGCTGAGAAACAATTCGTGTTGCCAAGCGAGCTGAAGTCCGTGCTGTCGGTCAACGCGGCGCCCGTGCAATGCATGGCGTTGGGATCGGGTGTCACATTCGCAAGCGGGTCCGGCAAAGTCGGCGAATAAGGAATGTACTGGGTCACGTTCCAGTTATTCGACTGCTGAATCCCGCCCACAGCCGCAATCGACTTCGCGGTCACGGCCGAGCTACCGCCTGCGCTCGCGGAGTTGGACGCCGAGGAATCTGAATACAGGATGCAGGTCGGCGCATTGACGGTGGCATTGCCATTGTAATTCATGGCCGTTCCGGTGGAGTTCAGCGCGAGCGCACACGGCGTGCCCGTGGCGATGCTTGCCGCCGTCGCGTTGGCGGTGATCAATGGCGCCGTCGCCATGAACAGCGAACTGAATGGCAAAGGTTGCTGGATCTTTAGCGTAACTGTTACTTGATTGGTCTCGTAAGAAGCGTCCGCGGGATAAGAGAGCGTCGAATAGCTCCCCGCCGTCCCCGTGCACGGGGTTGTCCCTTGGAGCGCCATCCAAGTGTGCAGATTGAGCGCCAGGTCGCGGCACACGGCAGTCGACGTATTCGTCGTTGCCCCGCTCGCGTTCTCGCGATCGTAAACTCCCGCAATGGCGGCAGAGTCCGCGGCGCGCTGAAGCTGTCGTCTCCACAAGGTCCACTGGATCGTGTCGGTCGCAAGGCCGGCGCAACCGACGACCATGGGCATGGCTGCGCATGCGATTGCGAGTGCGTTTCCCCGGCGGTCTTTCCATAGTCTCGCGAGAAACGAAATCATCTGCCACCTCTGAGCGATCGCGTACTTTGAAAGTGTCCTAGACCAATCAAGGTATGCGAACCGTTGATGGCTGTGGTTAAGACCTGTTCACACTTAGAGAGAATTCTACCTTGTTCTCTCGTGTGTTGTTTATATAATACAGTAAAGCTCTGAGCGTTGACCGGCACGGTCGGCAGCCGCAGAAGAGCCTTGAAAGGATTTGGCGATGGCGAGCGGACCCCTGACGGACAGTGCAGTGCCAGGAACTGGCGCGGTGAAGCTCAAGCTTGATCCGCCCGAAGTCCTTCAGACAGTTGCACCGAGCGAGGCGGCGGGCCTCGTACCCCTCAAGAGCGAGGAGACGAACGAGCTCGACACGCGGGTGCAGCGATTCGTCGACGAACTCGCGGGCCTCGATTCGAATAGCCCGGAGTTCGGGAAGAAGGTCGATCAGTTAACCGCCATGGGGCGCAAGGAGATTTCGGAAGCGGCCGGGGCATCGAACCGGTTCCTGGATCGGCCGGTGAAGGCGATCGACAGCGATAGCGGGATCGGCGCCGATCTAACTGAGCTGCGAAAGACGGTCGAGGCGCTCGACCCCAAGCGACAGGGCAATCTTTCACCGGGGCGCAAGCTGTTCGGCCTCATCCCTTTTCGGGGCAAGATCCAAGGCTATTTCCGCCAATATCAGAGTTCACAAACCCACATCTCCGCGATCCTCGCACGCCTTGCTTCAGGCAAGGACGAGCTGCTGATGGACAATGCAGCGATCGACACCGAGCGCGCGAACCTGTGGAAGACGATGCACAAGCTCGAGCAGATGATCCACATCTCCAAAAGCCTCGACCAGAAGCTTGAGGACAAAGCGAACGAGCTCGACGCGACGGAGCCTCAGAAGGCCAAGGCGATCCGGGAAACGGCACTTTTCTATACCCGCCAACGCACGACTGACCTCCTCACCCAGATGGCCGTCACCGTCCAAGGCTATCTCGCGCTCGATCTTGTGAAGAAAAACAATGTCGAACTGGTCAAAGGCGTCGACCGGGCCTCAACCACGACGGTTGCGGCCTTGAGAACGGCGGTCACGGTCGCCCAGGCGATGACCAACCAGAAACTGGTCCTCGAGCAGGTGAGTGCTCTCAACACCACCACGGCGGGGATGATCGACTCAACCGGCGAGATGCTGCGAACGCAGACCGGCGCCATCCATGAACAGGCGGCAAGTTCGACAATTCCGCTCGAAACCCTGCAACGCGCGTTTCAGAATATCTACGACACGATGGACCAGATCGACCGGTTCAAGGCCGAGGCTCTCGGCAACATGAAGCAAACGGTCGAAACCCTCGGCCGCGAAGTGGAGAAATCCAAGGGCTACATCGCTCGCGCCGAAGGGGTGAATCAGGCGAAGATCGAATCGTCTTCTTCGCCATTGACCCCGATCGAGGCGAAGTGACTGAAGTTGCCGACAAGGTCGAGCGCGCGATCGCCCGGTTCGAACGGGTCGCTCGGCAAATTGACGAGCGCGGAGGGCCGGTCACCGAAGCCGCGAGCCGAGAAAGGCGGCGGCTGAACGCTGGCCTTGGCCGGACCGCAATCCAGGTCGCCGTCGCACTCGGTGTCATTTGGCTCGTCACGATCGTCGTCGGCCTTGCAAGACCCATCGGGATGTTCGGCTTCCTCGCCGCCCTGCTCGCAACCGTGATCGTTGCGGGTATCCTGCTTGCGCGCGGCGGACGCCAGGCAGTCTCGGCGCCCGCACCCGCGGCGGATCTGCCCAATGGGCCGATGGTCGATCGCTTCGATTCCTATCTCTACCGCGCACGGCAAGTCCTGCCCGCTCCCGCTCGCGCGGAGCTCGATCAGATCTCGAAGATCCTGCCATCCCTTAAACAGACCCTTGAACGGATCGAGATGCTCGACCCCGCAGCCCAGGATGCACGGCGGCTGATGTCCGTTCATTTGCCGGGGCTTATTGAGCGGTATGAGCGCGTACCCGCGGCGTATCGGCAAGAGTGCGATGGTGAGGGAAAGACGGTGGACCAGCGGCTCGTCGAGGGGCTTGCGGCGGGTCGATCGGCGCTTGCTGATGTTGCGGAAAGACTGGCGCGTGCGGACGTCGCCGAACTCGAGACCCAGGGGCGTTTCCTCCAGTCTCGCTATGGGGAACAGCACATCGACAGCTAGATCCGGCGACTAAAGCATTGCGCCGGGCGGCGCCTCCGCCCATGATAATGAAGAATTAGCGGCGGCTGGGGCTGACCCACGATGCAGCTTGCCTTGTCCAGGACTGGCAACAAACGGAAGCCCGCTTTCCGGCTTCCTGCCGCCTTGCCGTCGTTCAATGGCCCGATGCACGCGATCTTCACCCTCTTATGGACGGTCGCCTTCGTGCTTGCGCTCGCTGGCCCTCTTGCCGGTTTCTATATCCGCTACAATGAGCCGCCCAACAACTCGCAGCTTATTCTGGGGAGCCGCGCGGGGTTTGCCGTGTCGCCGTCGGACGCAACCATGATCCGCTTCACGGTTGGCACCCCGACAGAAAGCATCGGCATCTTGCCGGGCGACAAGATCACCGCGATCTACGGTCTCACACTTCCGCGGCGAATGCCGGTCGACGAACGATCGCTGGCGAAGAACGCCGATGATCCCGCCTATATCGCCCTTGGAAATTTACTTTACGGTTCCGATAATGCGCAGGTCCCGATTACGGTTCAGGATCCCGGCGGGCGTTCACGAAACGTCACCATAACCACCGGCGAACGGCATATCGACGCCGGAGCGCGCCGCCTTGGCATCTCTCCTAAATGGCTAAGCTTCGTCGATTTGCTGCATGTCCTTGCCTATCCCTTCCTCTGGTGGGCCGCCTGGCTGCTGCACCGCCGAAACGCGCGTGACGTCGTCAGCTCGATTCTTTCGATCGCGATTCTCCTCACTATCGGTGCCGAGCAACCTTCCGCCGATTTCCTTTCCCATTTCGGCGTGCCGCTAAGGGCAAATGTTGCATTTTACGATCTTGGGAATGTGCTTCTGCTCGCCGGCATCTTGCTCTTCCCGCATGGCAATCTCTCATGGCGACGGATCATCGCGATCGCGCTTCTGCCCGTCCTCATGTTCCTGCGAGGCATGACCTACCAGAGCTATTTCGTCTGCTGCATGATTGTTGCGGTCTTGTCGCTTCTCCGTTGCCTTCGGTTGACGGATTCAAGCGACCAGCGACAGCAGCTGCGTTGGGCCCTGTTGGGAATTACGGGCTACGCACTCTTGCGGACGATTTCGATCGTTGCCGATAATCTCAAATGGTCCGCAAACAGCTTCGGCCACCAGCTGCTCGTTGAAATGGGCGCCGGCATCAGCTTTGCCCTTGCCGTCCTGGTGCTGCAGTTCGGGCTCCTGATCGCACTCCTTCGATACCGCCTCTACGATGCCGAGTTCGTAATCAGCAAATCGGCAAACGTTGCTCTCATCACGCTGGGCGTCGCGGCCGTCTTCGCAGGCACAGCCGACGGTCTGAAGCAGATTGTCTACAATTATTATGGAAACAGTTCGAGCGAGGGCCCAATCATCTTTGCCGCCGCGCTCGCTACCGTGCTCGTCAACCCAATCCAGGAACGCGTGCAGCGATGGTCGGAACGACGCTTCCAGAAGAACCTTTTCCTCCTTCGGGAGGACCTTCCAGAAGTCGCGCGCGACATGCGCGAGACCGCATCGCTCGGTGAGATGCTGGATGAGATCCTGCTAAGAGTCGACAATGGTGTTCGCGCGGTGCGAAGTGCGATGGTCGTGAACGGCTGTGTGCTTCGCTCGCGAGGCCCGTCGATCGAAGACGTTGAAAACTGGCGGAGCAGCGCGTTCGCTGAGGATTATCGGGGCGATACCTGCGAGCCTAGGGATCGGATGTTTCCACTCCGGATCCCGTTGGTACCAAGCTCCGACAATGAGGAACCAATCGGCTATCTCCTGGTCGGCCCAAGACCCGATGGATCGATCCCGAGCCACGATGAGCAAAAGGCGCTTGGAGAAGTGTCGAAGGCGATCGCGCGCGCAATCCGGACGGTGATCAAGCGCGAAACACACGAACGCGAGGTCGCCAAGTTGATCGCCGGCAACGCGCGACGGATCGAACGACTTGAGGAGTTGCTTGCCTCGATGCCGTTGAGCGGACGACGCCCCCGCACCGCATGACGGTTAATTCTTCGTTTATTGACCGGTCCGGGCGCAAGGCATAATTTCATAGCAACGCGAGACTTCAGACCGACTCGGCCGCTGCACTTTCAGAGCGGGCATTGATGTTGCCGTCCAGGACGAGGAGTGGGTGATGCTCAAACCAATGCGGTGGGGCGCAGCAATCACACTTGCAATGTCGAGCGCTGCTCTTGCGAACGTGGTCGTCGTTAAATCGCTTGGGCCGTCTGCCAAGGCTTACCCGCCCGGAAAGACACTACCGGAAACCGCCAAGATCAATCTTCTAGGCGGCGATGTAGTCACGGTGATCGGTCCGAGCAGCGCGCAAACGCTCCGCGGTCCGGGCAACTTCGATGTAAAACAGGTCGCGCTCTCAGCAGCCGCCAGTCAGCGCGGGCGCTTTGGAGCCTTGCGCGCGGCCGAAGTCGCCCAGAATCCGGGCCTTTGGGACATCGATCCAAGTGGCGGGGGAAAGGTCTGCGTTGCCGATCGCGGGAACCTTCAGCTCTGGCGCTCCGACGCTGAAGCGCCGATGACCGTACAGATCCGCTCCGAAGATGGTCAGGCACAAGCGCTGAGCTGGGCAGCAGGAAAAACGCTCGCCGCCTGGCCTTCGGCACTACCCGTAAAGAGCGGCGCCCGATATTCGGTCGAGTGGCCGGATGGCGCGGATACGAGCAAGCTTGAGCTCGTGACGATTGCGGCCCCGCCTTCCGATCTTGTCGGTGCAGCGCAGGTCTTGCTGCAGAACGGCTGCCAGAAACAGCTCGACCTCCTCGTCGAGAGCGCCAGCAAAGTTCATTGATCAGCAGATCACGGACGCAGCGCTAAGCAATGCAATGTCCTCGTCGCTTTTGCCGAGCGCCTTGAGCATTTCTCGCGTGTGCGCGCCAAGTGCTGGTGGCGGCTCCTGGGCGTCAGCCCGTTCCTCGTCGAAACGAAGCGGCGAGCCGATCTGAGGAACCCCGGACAGAGTTCGAACCATTCCGCGATGCTGTGCCTGAACGTCGAACAGGGCCTGGGTAATCGAATTGATCGGACCGGCGGGAACGCCGGCCGCCTCGAGCCTGTCGAGCCAGTGGCTCGCCGGGTGCGTCCGTAAAATCGCGCTTATGAGACCGACGATCGCCTCGCGATTGGCCACCCGTGCACCGTTTGAACCGAACCGCGGGTCTTCCGTCCATTCCGGATGGCCGCAGATTTGGGCGAGCCGTGCGAATTGGCCGTCGTTGCCAACGGCAATAATGATCTGCTGATCGGCAGCGGAGAACAGCTGGTAGGGGACGATGTTGGGGTGCGTATTCCCTTGCCTCGGAGGGTCCTTCCCCGACACGAGCGCGTTCAATGCCTGGTTAGCAAGCATCGCGAGCTGCGTGTCGAACAAAGCCATGTCGATATGCGTGCCGACGCCTGTTCTTTCGCGAGCATAGAGAGCAGCAAGGATCGCAACGCAGGTATACATTCCGGTAAAGAGATCGACGACCGCCACCCCGACACGCATGGGGCCTCCCCCCGGAACATCGTCCGGAAGGCCGGTAATGCTCATAAGGCCGCCCATGCCCTGGATGATATAGTCGTATCCGGCACGATCGGCGTAGGGTCCGTCCTGGCCGAAGCCGGTAATGGACGCGTAGATCAACCGCGGATTGGACGCGCGAAGCGAGGCGGCATCGAGGCCGAATTTCTGCAAGCCGCCGACCTTGAAATTCTCGACGAGGACGTCGGCGTCGCGCGCAAACTCCTTGATCAGGCCAGCGCCTTCGGCCTTGCCGAAGTCGATGGCTGCCGACTTCTTGCCACGGTTGCAGCTAAGAAAATAAGCCGCCACCCGGTCATCGCCTTCCCCGAACCAGGGCGGCCCCCAATGGCGCGTGTCGTCGCCTTCGCCGGGTCGCTCGATCTTGATGACCTCGGCGCCAAGATCGGCCAGGAGTTGGGTGCACCAGGGTCCTGCGAGAACACGACTGAGATCGAGGACCCGGATGCCTTGAAGAGGCTTCAATGTCGTTTCTTCCAAAAGCGACGATCGGCAAGCACGGCCTGGGCCGCGTTATGGCCAGGGGCGCCGGTGACGCCTCCCCCGGGATGCGCACCAGAGCCACACAGGTAAAGGCCCTTAAGCGGCATGCGGTAGTCCGCTGCACCGATCATCGGCCGCGCACTGAAGAGCTGATCGAGCCCCATCTTGCCGTGAAAAATATCGCCCCCGATAAGTCCAAACCGGCGCTCGAGGTCGACCGGCGAGTGGATCTGGCGACCAAGCACTGACTTCGCGAAGCCCGGAGCATGCATTTCCACCGTCGCAATGATCTGATCCGCGGCCTGCTCCCGCTCCTTCTCCCAGCTCCGCCCCGGACCAAGATCGTACCGGAAATGCTGACAGAAGAGACTGGCGACGTGCTGACCCTTGGGAGCGAGCGTCGAGTCAAGCGTCGAGGGGATTAGCATCTCGATGATCGGTTGTTTTGCCCAGCCATTTACGGCGGCGTCGAGATAAGCGCGGTGCATGTAGTCGAGGCTCGGCGCCATGATGATGCCGGCCGTGAGATGGTTCCCCTTCTTGGGGAGAACCGTGAACTTTGGAAGCTCGGATAGAGCCACATTCATTCGGAAGGTTGCGCTCTCGCATTTCCAGCCATGCATCCTTGCGGCTGAGTCCGCATCGACCGCGCCAACCGGTACGAGCCGGTCGAAAAGCAGCTTCGGATTTATACCCGCCACAACGTTTGCCGAAGGCCAAGCTTTGCCGCCAGCAACCACGCCTGCGGACCTTCCGCCGCTGACCACGATCTCTTCGACGGGCGTGTTCAACAGGATATCGACACCGGCTTCGCGGCACGCTCGGGCCATCGCCTGCGTGATCGCACCCATTCCGCCGATTGCGTGACCCCAAGCGCCCGGAACGCCAGCCGCTTCACCGAACAGATGGTGTAGCAGTACATAGCCCGTCCCCGGTGATTGGGGAGACGCGAAGTTGCCGACCACACCGTCAAAGCCAAACAGCGCCTTTGTGAGGTCCCCCTGGAAATGGCGATCGAGGATGTCGCTAGCGCTCCGGACGGCGAAGTCGTGAACGATCCGCGTCTCGGCAACCGACAACCCGGCCATGTCACGGCCAAGGCTGAGGAGCTTGGGAATTGCACTAACCTTGCGTCCGACATTGGGCGGCGCGCGAAGCAGCCATTTCTTGAGCAACCGAACGACGGTTTCGAGCTCCTGATGGTAACGATCGTAGGCGTCGCCGTCCGCCAATACATGCCTCGCGATCTCCTTGCGAGTGAGCCCTCCCCTCCCCGCAAGCAGGTAATCACCATCGCCGGGCAAGAAGTTGTCGGTCTTGCGAAGAACAACCTTCAACCCGTGCCGTTCGAGTTCCATGTCTCGAATGACCTTGGGCTGCAGCAGGCTCACTGTGTAGCTTGCCGCCGAGTTCCGAAAGCCAGGCAGGAACTCGTCGGTGACCGCAGCCCCGCCGACCGTCCCGGCAGCCTCGAGGACAGCCACCTTGAGGCCTTTTTTTGCAAGATAATAAGCGCAGGTGAGGCCGTTGTGCCCCGCCCCAATCACAATGGCGTCGTGCAACCGTCAAGCCTTTCAGGCCGGATCTTCAGAGTCGGTGCGGCATGGCACGGCAATGGCCGGGTGATCAACGCTGCTAGTGTCGGATTCCGTACCCGCGAACGGGCACAGGCCCTTGCGGGGACAGGCCGAACGCCATCACCGCTTAGCGCATCAGGACCAGCTCTTCGGCCATGGTCGGGTGAAGAGCGACCGTCGCATCGAAATCTTCCTTCTTGAGCTTTCCCTTGATTGCGACGGCAGCGGCCTGGAGGATTTCCGGCGCATCGGGTCCAATCATGTGTATCCCGACAATTTCATCGGTCGCACCGTCGACGACGAGCTTGTAGAGCGACCGCTCATTGCGCCCGGCAAGGACGTTCTTCATTGCGCGAAAGTCGGAAGTGAATGTCTTCACCTCCCCGAGCTTCCGGCGCGCCTCCCCCTCTGTCATTCCCACACCGGCAAGTGGCGGATGGCTGAAGACCGCTGATGGGACGCAGCTATAATCCACCTGGTGTGGTCTGTTGCCGAAATAGGTGTCGGCAAAAGCCTGGCCCTCGCGAATTGCAACGGGCGTCAGCTGGATCCGGTCGGTTACGTCGCCAACCGCGAAAATCGAAGGCACGGACGTCTGGTTATGCGGATCAACCTTGATCTGCCCCTTTTCGCCCATCTCAACGCCCGCTTCTTCAAGGCCGAGCCCCTGGGTATTGGGCTTGCGCCCGACCGCGAACAGGACCTCGTCTGCTTCGATGTCGTCGCATCCCGTCATGGAGACGTGCAGCGTTCCATCGTCGCGTCCCTCGATTTTTTCGATCGTTGCGTGAAATTTGAAGTCGATGCCCTTGCGTAGCGAGATCTGCATCAGGCGATCGACAATCTGCTGATCGTACTGGCGGAGGATTACATCCGTTCGATTGACCAGCGTTACATGACTTCCAAACTGGTGAAAGACGCCCGCGAACTCGTTGGCAATGTAGCCGCCGCCCGCGATGACAATGCGCTTGGGGAGCCGATCGAGGTGAAAGACCTCGTTCGAGCTTATCGCATGCTCGATGCCCTCGAACTGCGGCATGACAGGACGCGCACCCGTCGCGACGAGGATCTTGTCCGCCGTGAGTTCCTTGCCGCTTGCGAGCCGCAGCGAATTGGGACCGGTGAGTTCGGCGCGCTCCTTGAAGATTTTCACGTCGTGGTTGGTGAGCGTGTCGGTGTAGGCTCCCTCGAGCCGGCCGACCTCGGCAAGAACGTTGTCGCGAAGTACCTGCCAGTCGAAACGCTTCTGCGGAACGTCCCAGCCGAACATGGCCGCATCGTCGAGATCTTCGGCAAAGTGTGCACCGTAGACGAGCAGTTTTTTCGGAACGCAGCCGCGGATGACACAGGTGCCCCCGACCTTATGTTCCTCGGCAATTCCAACGCGCGCCCCGTAAGCTGCCGAGACCCGCGCAGCGCGAACGCCGCCCGAGCCCGCGCCAATTACGAAAAGGTCGAAGTCAGCCATCGTTGATCTCCATCAGGCGGCTCCTCGATGCGACCGCGCTACTCCAATCAGTTCTTCGTATGGGCGCCGATGCAGCGCCTTACACGCCCGCCCGTTCCATGAGAGCACGCGTGGACGCGTCCAGCCGGCGTTCGCCAGTTCCTTCGCCAAGTTCACGGGCTATTTCCTTGCCTAGTTCCACCCCAAATTGGTCGAACGGATTTATCCCGAGAAGCACGGCGTTGGCGAAAGTCCGATGTTCATAAAAGGCGATCAGCGCGCCGAGTGACCGTGGCTCCAGGCGATCAAGTAGCACCGTCGCACTCGGGCGATTTCCTTCGTAACTGCGCTGCGGGTCATCGCTCCTTCGGCCCTGCATCAACGCAGCTCCCTGTGCAAAAGCGTTGAGAAGCAGCAACCGATGGTGTTCGGGATCCTGGACATCCTCGCTTTCGCGCACCGCAACGAACTCGACGGGGATGAGTGCTGTGCCCTGGTGGAGGAGCTGGAATACCGCGTGCTGCGCATCGGTGCCGGTCCCGCCCCACGTTACGGGCGCCGTTGGATGGTCGACCGGCTTGCCGTCCTTTGTCACGGACTTCCCGTTTGACTCCATTTCCAGCTGCTGGAGGTAGAACGGAAGAAGGCGGAGGCGCTCGTCGTAGGCGAAGAGCGCGCGAGACTGACATCCAGCCTTCTCGACGTACAAGCGGTCGGCAAAGGCGGCGATCAACGGAATGTTCGCGTGAGGCGCTGCGAACCGGAAGTGCCGATCCATTTCAGCGGCTCCTTCCAGCAAGGCTTCGAAGGCATCCCAGCCGAGCGCCAGCGCAGCCGTAAGCCCGACCGAGCTCCACAAGGAATAGCGGCCACCAACGCCTTCGCCGAACTGAAGAATGCGGGTCTCGTCGATGCCCTGCGCGAGGGCGGCTTCGGGCCGCGCTGTGACGGCGATCACGCGACCATCAGGGTCGGACACTCCCGAAGAGCGCAACCAGTGACGGGCCGCGTCAAGGTTTGTCAGCGTTTCGAGGGTCGTAAATGTCTTTGAAGCAGCGACCACGAGGGTTGTCGCAGGATCAAGGGGCTTGATCGCGTCATCAAACGCCGCTCCGTCAATGTTCGACAGAAAGCGGACGGTGAACTGGCCCGCACGCCGGCCAAGGGCATCGGCAAGGAGCGCAGGTCCCAGCACCGAACCGCCAATTCCGATATGGAGGATTCCGGTCACATCGCCAAAAGCGCCCGCCTCGATCGCATCAACGAGGGCGCGCATTCGCTGACGGCGTGCCGTCGCGAGGTCGACCTCGTCGGGAGCGCCGCTACCGCGCTCCGCAATGTGCGTTGCGGGACGCTGTTCGCTTGGATTGACGACGTCACCCAGAAATAGCGCTTCGCGCGCCTCTTCGAATCCCATTTTTGCCGCGCGCGCGGCAAAGTGGTTGAGGATCGCCTGGTCCAGGTGAGTCTTCGACCAATCGAAATAAATCCCTGCCGTTTCAAAGCTCAGGCGGCTGAGTCGGTCAGGCTCGGTAGCGAAAAGCTCGTCGAGGGGCTTGATCGATGTTTGCTCCATTGCCGCCGCACATAATGCCCGCACCGCCGTTTGCCAGCCCGCCTTGACGCGCGGGCGTCAAGACAGGAACAAGGACGCCAATGGCTTCCCGCTCTTCCCGCCGAACTCGCTCGACGAGAAGCTCGTCACCTCGCGGAATGCAAGCGACCGGTGGCTCGCTCCTGCGTTTCCTGTTCAGTGCCGCCCTTCTCGCCTGGTTGCTACGCAGCTTTATCCTCCAGCCATTCTACATCCCGTCGGCGTCGATGCTCCCTTCCTTGTACATTGGTGACTATCTGTTTGTTGCAAAATGGCCGTACGGCTACTCGCGCTATAGCTTCCCGCTTGAGGTTCCGAGCTTCCAGGGAAAGGTGCTTGGCGGGCTGCCAAAGCGTGGTGATGTGATCGTTTTCCGGCACCCCACTGAAGACTCCGACCTGATCAAGCGGGTGATTGGTCTCCCTGGCGATACCGTCGAGATGCGGAGTGGACGACTGATCCTCAATGGTCGGGCCGTCGAGCGTCGGTCCCGGGAGGATGCGGCGGTCCCACTCAGCCCAAACAGTCCGTGCAGAGTTGCGCCGGGCGCTCCCACGAAACCTGCGCGGAGCGGCGACAACGAGATTTGCGCCTATCGCGCTTACATCGAAACTCTTCCCGGCGGCCCAAGCTATACGGTTCTTGAGCAGCTCAAGGATGGGCCGTCCGACGATTTCCCCGCGACGCGGGTGCCGTCTGGTCGCCTGTTCCTGATGGGCGACAACCGCGACGATAGCCTCGACAGTCGTTTTCCAACCAGCGAGGGCGGGGTTGGCATGCTTCCGAGCGAAAGCATTGTCGGCCGCGCCCTCTTCACCTTCTGGTCGACGGACGGGAGTGCTTCCTACGTGAAGCCCTGGACGTGGTTCACGGCGCTGCGCGTAGGCCGTATAGGAAATGGCTATACGGGATCCGCAAAATGAGCGGTGGAATGAAGGAATTCGTGAAGGACAAGCTTGGGCACATACCCAAGGATCCGAGCCTGTTCGAAATTGCCCTTACCCATTCGAGTGTCGGCGCGACCAACTACGAACGTCTCGAATTCCTTGGCGATCGCGTGCTCGGCATGGTCATCGCACGCGCTCTTTATGAGCGTTACCCCAAGGAACCCGAAGGTAGCCTCTCCAAGCGCTACAACGCACTTGTCGACCGTGAAACCTGTGCGGAGAACGGTCGCGAGATTGGTGTCCCCGCCCTTGTCCGGCTCGGTAAGCAAGCGCGCGAGGACGGCGCCAGTCAAAGCGAGAATGTTGTCGGCGACGTCGTCGAGGCATTGATTGGGGCGCTTTATCTCGACGGGGGGCTTGCCGCCGCAGAGCGATTCATTCTTCAAACCTGGGAAGCGGATCTCGCCATTCAGCGGCGCGCGCCGCAGCACCCGAAGTCGGCGCTTCAGGAACTGGCGGCTGCGAGAGGCCTCAAGGCCCCTCTCTACGAGGTGATTGCGCGAAGCGGCGCCCATCATTCTCCGACATTTCGCGTGCGTGTTTCGGTCCCGCCGCTCGGCGAAGGAACAGCGGAAGGAGCAAGCAAACAGGACGCCGAAACGGCCGCCGCCGCGGATTTGTTGGGAAAATTGAAATGACCGACACTCGATCGCAGGCCGGCTTTGTCGCCGTGATCGGCGCACCGAACGCCGGCAAGTCCACGCTCGTCAATGCGCTCGTTGGCCAAAAGGTCGCGATCGTCAGTGCGAAGGCGCAGACAACGCGCGCAAGGCTCATGGGCATCGCCCTTCAAGAGTCCGTGCAGATCCTGCTCGTCGATACGCCCGGAATATTCGAACCCAAGAGACGACTTGATCGAGCGATGGTCGCAGCGGCCTGGACCGGCGCCCAGGATGCCGATCTCATTCTCCTGGTGATTGACGCTGCGGAAGGCGAAAACAAGCATGTGCAGCGCATCGTGTCTGCGGTGGCTGGCCGCGAAAATCGGCTGTTCGTTGCGCTCAACAAGATCGATCTCGTCAGAAAAGACGCGCTTTTGGCGCTTGCGGCGTCGCTCAGCACACAGCTGAACCCTCAGAAGATCTTCATGATCAGCGCATCCGCCGGCGATGGGGTCGCAGATCTCAAGAAATCGCTGGCCGACGCCATGCCCGAAGGCCCGTGGCTCTATCCGGCCGATGAGGTTTCAGATGCGACGGATCGAATGGTTGCGGCCGAACTCACTCGCGAACAGCTCGTCAACCAGCTTCATCAGGAGCTACCCTACGCCACGGCAATCGAGACGGAGACGTGGGAGGACCGACCGGACGGCTCCACGGCAATTCGGCAGCAGATCCTCGTTGAACGCGATAGCCAGAAGGCAATCGTCATCGGAAAGGGTGGACAACGATTGAAGGCGATCGGCGCCGCGGCGCGCGCCGAGATCGCGATGCATCTTGGACGGCCCGTCCATCTCTTCCTCCACGTGAAGGTCAATCCTCGATGGGACGAGGATCGTGGGCTCTACCGTGAGATTGGGCTTGAATGGGCGGATTAGGACTGGCTCGTTAAGCGCCCGCCGCGGAAGATTCGAAGCGGGGCTTCGAGGACGGCGCCGAAACGATCCAAGAGAATGGCTTCGTCCGCCCCGCCTAGTTTCCGAGCAGTTCGTCCACCCAAAGCGGCACCAGTTCGCCCGCTTGCCCGATCCGACTTTCATCGAACAAGTAGCTGCCAAGGCTCGGTTCCAGGTTCATCTCGAGTGTCTGCGCGTTTCGATAGCGTGCGGTCTGGACAAAGCCGGCCGCGGGATAAACCGCTCCTGAGGTACCGATCGAGACGAAAAGATCACATTTCTGAATGGCTTCGTCGATCCGCTCCATCCCGTAAGGCATTTCGCCGAACCAAATGATGTCGGGTCTGACCCGACCTTCTATTGAGCAGGTTGGACAGCTTGCATGTTCACCCATTTCGCCTTCCCACGCGAAGCGCGCGCCGCAGCTTAGGCACCAGCCCTTGGTGAGTTCGCCGTGCATATGCAAAAGACGCTGCGAGCCGGCACGTTCATGGAGGTCGTCGACATTTTGCGTCACGAGCAACAAATCGCCCGGCCAAGCTGCGTCGAGACGGGCAAGGGCCCGATGGGCACGATTGGGCTCGACAGTCCGAAGTTTCGCGCGGCGCGCGTCGTAAAAGGCATGGACCAGCGCCGGGTCGCGCCGAAACGCTTCCGGAGTCGCTACATCCTCGACGCGGTGCCCCTCCCACAGCCCATCAGGACCGCGAAATGTGGCAAGACCGCTCTCGGCGGAAATTCCGGCACCGGTCAATATAACGATATTGCGAATGTCCATCGGGCTCGCCTAGTTTCAAATTCACGATGAGCGAAGCCACCATCCGGATTGGCATTGGTGGTTGGACGTACCCGCCCTGGCGCGGGACCTTCTACCCGGACAAACTGCCGCACTCGAGGGAGCTTGGTTATGCGGCCGAGCAGTTCGGCACGATCGAGATCAATTCCACTTTCTACGGCCGGCAGAGTCTCAAGAGCTGGTCGGTGTGGGAGAAGGCCGTCCCGGACGGGTTCCAATTCTCGATCAAGGGGTCCCGGTACGTGGTCACCCGCCCAAGGCTTGCCGATGCAGGGGAAGGGCTTGGCGTCTACTTCGCGCAAGGCATGACCGTACTCCGGGAGAAGCTCGGCCCGGTCCTCTGGATGTTGGCAGCGCGTCGAAAGTTCGATCGTGAGGACATCGCCGCCTTCTTCAAGCTCCTTCCAAGCAACCTCGATGGAACGCCGCTCCGCCATGCGATCGAACCACGCCACGAAAGCTTTCGTGACGACAGGTTCTTCGCATTGTGCCGCGAGCATGACGTTGCTGTCGTCTTCGGAGACGACGATGAATTTCCGTGTATCGATGCCGACACGGCAAGCTTTGCGTATGCGAGGCTTCAACGGATGCGCGAGACTGTTGAGACCGGCTATCCGGCGAGCGCGCTCGCCGATTTTGCATCACGCGCGCAAGATTGGCGCGCGGCTGGCCGCGATGCCTTCATCTATTTCATCAATGGCGCAAAAGTCCGCGCTCCCACCGCTGCTCGCGCTCTTCAGCGAAGCCTCTTTGTTTAATTTGCGTTAACCATAAAATCATGCTCTATCACCTCCCGGAACGACGCCGCGTTTTGCAGGCGTCACCGCCTGCACGGCGACGCCGTTCCCTTGTGAGACAGGAGCCCGGGGGCTCCCGCTAAAAGGGAGGCAGAACATATGCGTAAGCTAATACTCGGCGCACTTGGCGCAACGTTGATGATGTCCGCTGTGCCATCGAATGCCCAAAATCTTCCGCTCGTTGGTGGTGACTATTGGGACGTGACGGCAGTCAAAATCGATGACGGCCATTTCGCGGATTATGCGGATTTCCTCGTCAACAAGGCCCGGCGGCAGAATGAGTTTGCGAAATCAAAGGGCTGGATCAAGGCCTATTACGTCCTCAGCAACAACAACCCGCGCAAGGACGAACCCGACCTATACCTCGTAACGGTCAGCGATCGGATACCAACTCCGGCCGAACAACTCGCCCGCAACAAGGAAATGAATGCTTTCCTTCAGAGCGACGATCGCAAGGAGATCGCTCAGAGCGGTCAGCGCGCGACCTATCGCCACATCAACGGGGACATGCTTCTTCAGGAGCTGGTGCTCGGGCATTAATGAAGTTGAGAGCGCCGTGCGATTGCGCGGCGCTCCGCCTTTCGCCATGAAACGGCTCCATGAGCTCTGCCGACCAGCCGATCCGGATCATCCTCATCGCACCGAACGGTCGAATGGGCAAAGCAATCGCCGCTGCAGCCGCTGACGACCCCACCTTCCAGATTGATCAGAACGAGGGCGACGTCCTCATCGATTTTTCGGCACCGGCGGCGCTTGAGGCAAGTCTTGAGAAAGCCGTGTCGTTGAAGCTGCCGATCCTGGTCGGCACGACGGGGCTCGATAACAACGCCGAGGAGCGGATCGCTACGGCAGCCCAGCAGGTGGCCGTACTGAGAGCTGCCAACACTTCTCTCGGAATAGCCCTTCTTTCCGATCTGGTCGAACGGGCTGCAAAAATACTCGGACCCGAATGGGACATCGAGATTACCGAAACCCATCACCGAATGAAGGCCGACGCCCCCTCGGGCACGGCATTGCTGCTGGGCGAGGCTGCCGCGCGCGGCCGCGCAAGCGAGCTTCACGCCGAGCGTGCACGGCTCGGAACGGGTCTAGCCCGCAAGAAGGGCGCAATCGGTTTTTCCTCGCTTCGGGGAGGAACGGTCGCCGGCGACCATGACGTGCTCTTCCTGGGCCCCGAGGAGCGTTTGATCCTCGCCCACCGCGCCGAAAGCCGGGTTATATTCGCGCGTGGAGCGCTGTTCGCCGCGCGTTTCCTTGTCGGCAAGGGCCCGGGTCTTTATTCAATGCGCGACGTGATCGTCGACGGCGCCGCTTGAGCGGACCCAAGACGCCTTCAGCAAGCCCCAGTCTCGCTCGACGGCTTGGTCCGTTCGACGCGACGATGCTGGTTATGGGCGGAATAATTGGTTCAGGAATCTTCGTTACACCGGCCGAGGTTGCACGCCACGTCCAGTCTCCGTTCCTGATTGTCGGAGTATGGATGCTTGGGGGCCTCATCGCGCTTGCCGCGGCCTTCGTTTACGCGGAGCTCGCGGCACGACGCCCGGAAGTCGGCGGCCAATACGCCTATTTGCGCGACGCTTATGGACCGATGCCGGCCTTCCTTTATGGATGGTCACTCCTCCTGGTGATCCAGTCCGGTGGCATGGCGGCCGTTGCGATCACCTTCGCCCGCTATTTCGACGAACTTGTCCACCTCGGCGTTTCCGACAGCGCCGTCGCCGTGGCAACGCTGGGGATGTTGACGCTCGTCAATTGCTTCGGCGTCCGGTCCGGAAGCAATGTTCAAAGCGGCCTCATGGTCCTCAAGATCCTCGGAATCGCTACTCTTGTGCTGATTGGCTGGCTGGTTTCGCCTGCTGCCGGCTTTGATGGAAGCGCGGGGGCTCCTTCGGTCTCTTCGCTCTCTTCGGCGGCCGCAATCGGTGCTGCAATGACCCCGGTCATGTTTTCCTATGGCGGATGGCAAACGGCCAGTTTCGTTGCCGGTGAGATGAAGAATCCTAAGCGCGACCTTGGATTGGGTCTGCTGCTCGGCGTCCTTGGTGTGATCATTCTCTACACTTCGGTAGCGGCCGTATGTGTTCACGGACTCGGACCGAGCGGACTTGCGGGCTCGAAAACACCAGCAACGGATGTGATGCGGCTTGCGTTCGGCACAAAAGGCGCGACGTTCATCGCTATCTGCGTCACCATTTCCACCCTCGGCTTCCTCAGCCAGGGAATGCTGACGGCGCCGCGGGTCTATTTCGCGATGGCCGAGGACGGGCTTTTCTTCAGGCGCATCGGAACGGTGAGCCAGCGGAGCCGCGTGCCCGTCGCGGCCATCATCCTGCAAGGTATGGCCGCCACAGTGATCGCCCTGTCAGGAACGTTCGGTCAGATTCTCAGCTACGTGGTTTCGGTCGACTTCCTCTTTTTCGGTCTTACCGGTGCAGCCTTGTTCCTGTTTCGCCGCCGCAGCCCCATCCAGGTCGCGAACTTCAGCGTTCCCGGTCACCCGTTTACGACGGGATTCTTCGTCATTGCATGCTGGGCAGTGGTGGCTGCGACCGTCATCAACAATCCGCTCAACAGTCTCATTGGCTACGGCATCCTCGTACTGGGAGTTCCCGCCTGCCTTTATTGGCAACACAAGAACCGGAAGCCGACGACGTCATGAGGGCGATGCAATCCGATTACATGCACTGGGCCAAGTTCAAGCCGCCGGTGCGTTTTGCACTGACAACGAGCGAAGTGCCGCACTTCCGGATGGATTCGCTCCCGATCACCATTGCCGACCTCGATATGGATGGAGCGAGCCACCCCCGCTACGCGCCGCTGCTCGAAAGAATCGCGAGGCGGTACAGCGTCGCAACCGATCAGGTGGTCTCCGCGGACGGTACTTCGATGGCGAACTTCCTTGCCATGGCTACGGTCATCTCGCCCGGCGACGAAGTGCTCATTGAAAGCCCGGCCTATGAGCTCCTGCTCGGCACGGCGAGTTTTCTTGGCGCAAGGATTCGACGATTTGAGCGGAAAGCCAAGGATGGGTTCCGCCTCGACGTCGCCCTCATTGAACAGGCACTTACCCCCCAAACACGCCTGATTGTGATCACGAACCTTCATAACCCCACCAGCATGCTTGCCGGTGAAGCCGAGCTTAGTGCGGTGGGGGATCTCGCCGCCAGCATAGGCGCAGTTGTGCTCGTTGACGAAGTCTATCTCGATGCTGCGGTGCCGCCGGAGCGCAGCGCGGTCCATCTTGGACCTCAATTCATCGTTACCAACAGCCTAACCAAGGTCTATGGCTTAAGCGGCCTTCGCTGCGGTTGGATTCTCGCCGACCCTGAACTTGCCGAGCGCATGTGGCGGCTCAATGATCTTTTCGGCGTAAACCGGGCGCATCAAGCCGAGCGCCTTGGTTGTATCGCGTTCGACAATCTCGACAAGGTGGTGGGCGACAACCCAGCAATCCTCAAAGCCAACCGCGCTCGATTCAACGCCTTCGTTATGAAGCGCCCGGACCTTGATTGCATTGCAGCCGAACACGGGATTACCGCCTTTCCCCGATGGCGAGGCGGCGACACCCAACGCCTCGATGACCATCTTCGCAAACACTACGACGCGTCGGTCGTCGCTGGCCGCTGGTTCGAGTTGCCGGAACATTTCCGGATCGGATTCGGCCTTGCCCCGGAGGATTTCGAAGCGGGCCTCATACGCCTCGAAAAGGCACTGGATGATCTTGGATGAAGCGCGAACAGGTCTTCGAGTTCTTCAGGAGGCTCGCGGAAGCGAACCCCTCGCCAACGACTGAGCTTGATTACACAAATCCCTACACCCTGCTGGTCGCTGTTGTCCTGTCCGCGCAGGCAACGGACGCAAGCGTAAATGTCGCGACCAAACCCTTATTCACGCACATCGACACTCCTGAAAAGATGATCGCGTTCGGCGAGGAGGCGCTCCGCGACGCGATCAAGAGGATCGGTCTGTTCAACACGAAAGCGAAGAACGTCATCCTTCTTAGCCATGCTCTTATCGATCAGCATGACAGCAAGGTCCCGCAGACGCGCGACGAACTCCAGGCGCTTCCCGGCGTTGGCCGAAAAACAGCAAATGTTGTCCTCAACACGGCATTTGGCGAAGAGACGTTTGCCGTTGATACGCACGTGTTCCGGGTCTGCAACCGCACCGGCCTCGCTCCCGGCAAAACGCCGGACGAAGTTGAAGCCAAGCTCGACAGGATCGTGCCCCAGCCGTTCCGGCGCGATGCCCACCACTGGCTCATTCTTCAGGGTCGTTATACCTGCAAGGCGCGCCTGCCAGAGTGCTGGCGTTGCCTGGTCGTCGATCTTTGCCGGTACCAGCCGAAGACGGAAGCGCCGGCCGAGCGAGTCAAATCCAGCGCCGGTCGAAGCGTGAGCCGAGCGTCGTCAACAGCTCGTACTGGGAAATCCCCGATTGGTTCGAAGCCGAAGGCAGATCGTAATCGACCTCGACCCAGTCGCCTTCCTTGAGTGCTTGAGCTGCATCGACGCCGACGGCGATCAGATCCATTGACACGCGCCCGAGGACCGGAAGAGCAAACTCGCCGATGAAGGCCGAACCCTTGGACGAAAAATCGCGTAGATATCCATCGGCATAGCCGATGTTGAGGACTGCCACTTCCGTCGCTTCCCTCGCAACGAACGTCGCTCCGTAACCGCAGCTTTCCCCCTTGGGGATCGTCCGGCGCTGGACGATCTGAGCCTCTACCCGGAACACCTGGCGGATGTGGCCTTCCGCCTCCCGCCGGGGAATTCCACCATAAAGTGAAAGGCCGGGCCGAACTAGGTCGAAGCTGTAATCCGGACCGAGGCAGATACCGGCGGAGTTGGCCAATGCGTAACGTTTCGCGGGAACCGCTGCCACGACGGCGCGGAAACGCTCGAGCTGCATGGCGTTGAAAGCGCTATCCTCATCGGCGCAAGCAAGGTGGCTGTGGAGAGTATCGATCGTGAGACCCTCGAGCGCGGAGATTTCCGTGGGACGTAATCCGAGGCGATTCATCCCTGTGTCGACCATTACGTCGCAAATGCCGGACGGTGCGATCGATTTCCAGCGAGCGACCTGTTCGACACTGTTAAGACAGGGCCGCGCAGCGAACTGGCCCGCCACTTCGAGATCGCTCGGACCCACACCGTGCAGGACCACGAGACCCGCCCCCTCGGGCAACGTCCCGAGAGCATCGGCTTCTGCCCAGGTCGAAACAAAGAAATCCCGACAGCCGGTCTCGCTCAACGCCTTCGTCGCTTCGCGCGAGCCAAGCCCGTAGCCATCAGCCTTAACGGCTGCCCCGGTGGGCACTCCCGCCCGGTTCGCCAGCCACCGCCAGTTCGATTGGATTGCGGACCGGTCAATTGTAAGACGAAGGGGGTGGTGCATGGGGTCGCCGTAAACGGGCTCTTGCTAGGCGTCGAGCTTGGCCTTTGCTTCTTCCCAGTTTCGGCCGTCGAACCGATCCACGGCGAGCTCAACCGGCTGGTCGAGGCAATTCGCGTTAACGCTCCACGATTCCGGATGGGACCGCGGCTGATAGAAGCTTTTCACGCCACAGAAGCGGCAGAAGAGATGCTCCGCTGCCCCGGTCCCGAACCGATACGGCGTAAGTGCGTCGCGGCCAGTCAACAGCTCAAAATCCTCGTGGCGCACAATGAGGTGCAGGAAGCCGGTCATCCGGCAGATCGAGCAGTTGCAGTCGAGCGCGGGTACCGGCGCCGAGGGCAAGGCGGTCGAGAATCGGACCGACCCGCAATGGCATCCACCCGTGACCTTCACTGACGTCTCCTCCATAGTCCGATTGCCTTCCGCCAACATTATTCAGTCCGTCCCACTGCCGAGTTGCGCGGCTTTGCCTCGATTCAGGAACCGCGACGGCTGTCGAGGCGCTGACATAAACGTCTCCCTGCCTGCGAATAGCTTTACTGGATCCTGGCGCTCTCAGTGCCGCGATTCCGCGATCTTCCTTACCGCTGCGACGCCGCTATCGTAAGCACCATGGGCGGTCGAATAATCGCTTCGCGAAACCGCTTCACCCGCGAAGTGGACCCGTTCATCCCCGGCATTTGCAAGTTGATTACGAGCCGCAGCGTGCCCGGGGCGAGCATGGCTGTAGCTTCCGCCGATCCAAGGATCCTGGGCCCAGCGGGAAAGTATAAGCGGACGTAGGCGTTTCCGGAGGCCACTACCCAAGAGCGCGACGAGTTCCTCAATGGCGAAGGCAAAGGCGCCTTCATCCCCCAATTGCTCGATCGCTCGAGCACCCTCGCCGCCAAAAAATCCCTCCACGACGGGCATTCCCATCGGGCGGATGAAGTAACTTCCGGTTTGCGACGAACGCGGGTTGCCGAGCAGATGAGCATCGTTCGGGAATGCGTCTGCCTCGTCAAGCTCAAGGAAGAGCTTGTCGGCGATGCCAAGCGGAAGCTGCGCTGCGGCTTCAAACACATCCTCGATTGGCGGGTCGAACCAGATCTTCGTCAGCGTTGCCGTTGGAACGGTAATCAGGACATTCTCGGCTTCGATGACCCCATCCACGGTCTCGAGCTGAACCGAATCCTTGAGGCGCCTGACGGCCTTGACCGGTGTATTCAGTTGACAGTTGACCCCGGCTCCAAGCGACGCGAGCAATTCGCCGTAGCCCCGGAGGAGCCGGAGATTGAGGGAACTCGCTGCATTGTCGTAAGCGAGCCAATCCTCGACTGACACGTCGGCGAGTGGCGCCCCGTTGATGTAGCCGCTCACGGCATCGAGCCACGCTCTCCAGGGGTTCCCGGGGTCAACGGCATCCGACGCCCTGTCGCTTGGAGGCGGACGATCGTTCATGCGCTTCTCGAGCTGTTCGAACGCGGCCAATGCGTCTTTCTGCTCATCGCGAGACCAGCCAAGGTCGCGATACTGTCCGAACCAGTTGGTCGGACGGCGATAGATTTCCGCTCCGATCCGCTCGGCTTCGGCCCTCAGGCTGTTGCGCTCAGCCGAGTGCATCCACGTGCAGCCAAGATCGAGCCGGTGGCCATTCCAGTCGATGCTGTGCGCACGACCACCGAGCCGCGACTTCGCTTCGAGGATGAGTGCATCAATACCAGAGGCACGGGCTTCGCTCGCCGCTCCAATCCCGGCTGCACCTCCGCCGATGATGACAAGCTCTTTCAATCCTGGGTCCCTTGCTACGGTTCCACGATCCGAGAGGCGGATCCTTCTCACTCAAAAATCGAAATCTCCAGCAATCATCGAGATCTAAGGGGCCTTGATGGCTTTCCCACCCGGTCGCTTGTGGGAGCACTATTAGCTGGGCTTGCTTCGGTAGCGTAATCTTGGAAACGGCTTCGCTGAACATGCGTTGACCGGCCAGGGCATGCCTTCTGAATGGCGCCTCTTTCGGCCCGGCGGTTTTCCCCCTTCCCGCCGGGCCACCTAAGTCTCCTGGCTCGCGGGAACATGCTGCTCACCACTCGACAAGGATCGCATTCGGCGACCATTCGCCGACCATTATGGGCGACCCGTCCGGACGTTGCCGCATCGTTCAGCCGCTTAGGTAAAATTCCCCTGATCCGATCATCTCAAGGGCGCTGCGGACGAGCCTTCGGTTGCGACACTTTCCGCGCCGGCGCGCAAGAGGACACCCAACTTCGAAAGCTGATTAACGGTCCGCGTTATTGCTTCAAGTTGAGCGTCGATAATCTGTCGCAACAGATCAAGATCCACGATGCCTTCCGGGATCCGAATGCCATCCTCGTCACGGATGATGAGGCCTGCCTTCTGCAGGTCGTTCACCTTTCGTCGGACAGTTTCGCGATTGATTGCGGTCGCGGATGCAATCGAACTGAGGTTGACCTTGCTCGTCTTGTTTCGCGGAAGTCGCTGGGTGAGTGTCTGAAGCTCCGGATCCAGCTCGGTCCGAAGGAGCTTCTCTGCACTGATAACGATGATCGCCATCAAGATCATGGTGGTTTCGTAGTCGAGTACCGAGCCCATCATTCCGATCTGTACGGAGCGCCAGTTCTCCATGAGCCTCAAATTCAAGCCCAATAGGGAGAGGTGTACTAAGCGGCTCTTCGCTTGAGCCGCTTCGCGTTCGACGGTGATAATCATGAAAAAAAAGGCGCTCCAGGAAGCGTTTGCTCTCTTATCGGCCCCATCGGCACGGAAAGCGCACATCTTGTGCACCTAGAAGACTGCGAACGCCGCTCTAATCAAGCAAAGATCATCGTTTGACGCTTGGGACGTATCTTTTTCCTCGAGGTGAAGCGGGTGAGACACGAACGGCCATCGGATTGCAGCGATATTGGCGCTGCTGGACCGAACGGAATTCAGTTGAAAGAATTGCTGGAGGCTCGGCGGCGGCGCGAGAGTTTCTTTGGATTGCACCTTTTTTCCGACCCCGCGTGGGATATCCTGCTCAACGCCTACGCTGCGCAGCTCAGTCACGAAAGCTGGTCTCTTGGAGAGCTGTGCGCCTCAAGTAACGTTCCGGCCAGCATCGTGGTTCGCTGGGTTAAAAAGCTTGAGCAGGATGGTTGGCTCGTTTGTCAGAGCAACCCCGACGAAGGGGAAAACCCAATCATCGAGCTGTCGGAGGTCGGGAAGTCCGCCATGGAGGGCTACATGGCGTCCGTCTGGCAGTCGCCTCTTCCGCTCTGAAGTGGCCCGCACTGTATCGGCGTAAAACACGTGCCGGCGAGCCCGATCGGCCGATGAAAATGATGAGCTTTAGGCCGTTATTTCGATCACATCGCGAAAGCGCACTGTCTCGGTCGAGCCATCGTTGCTGTTGGTTACCTCGATGCTACCGTCGAGGTCCAAGTGTCCATCGAGCACATCCGCAGACATAATAGACCGCGCGGAACGCACAGCAGCTCGCCGCGCGGCTTCCCAATTCGGAATCTCCTGTCCTTCATCGTCATCCGTCCTTTGTAATCCGACGATCAAGGCGAAATAGAACAGCGCCATAAGCCGCGCAGTGAAATAGCGCGAACATCAAGACCAGACTTTCAAGTAGGTTAGGCGGGCTAGTCGGCTACCGCACGATAACGCGAAAATTCCGCTATTTTATCACTGGCTTCGATGAGCCGTTTATCACGCTGTTTCGAGGACTAATGCTTGCCGGGCCCGGTGGTCCGCTTTTTGCAAATGAACTTGAACGTTCATTGGCTGATGCCCGCGACGAGGGACGTCTAATCAATTCGTGTTTGAAGCTTCCTTACGCAAGGCGCTCACCGGCAGTTTCCTCGCGCCATTGCGACATTGAAAAAGGGGTTCCTTGTCCCGACTAGTCCGGCGCCGGAACAATTATGAAGAGCCGTGAATTGGGCTTCGGCTGGCCAATAAACCGACAGGAGGGAAAGAGGATGAAAGTATTCATCGCGTCAATTGCAGCGATCGCACTCTCAGCGACGGCAGCTACGGCTCAAAACACCCCGCCCAGCACGGACACGACGACCACCACTCAGACGACGTCGACACCGAAAGAGTCGATGACCCACAAGACGGTGCGTCACCACGTAACGCATAAGCGACCGCGACATCGCAAAGTCGTTCACCACCACGTCCACAAGACACACGTCAAAGCGAGCGTAAAAACCTCGACGACGAAGAGTTGAGCGGGCTGGCACCAAAACGATAAAAGGGACGGTCCGGCGTAAGTGTCGGACCGTATCCCAACTTTCCTCACGCGGGCTGGCACGCGCACCCGTTTGTTTCAGTTCTCGGGAATCTGATCCGGTACGAAAACATCGACGCCTTCGTCTGCGAGGCGGTCGAATTGGCGCGCAACTCTCAAAAGGAACGTCGCCTCGGGTCTGCCGACATATGCCAGGGCCTTGCGACGACACTCGCTCGCTTCTTCCTTGAAGCACCTTTGCGCCACGCGTGCCTCCGATCAACGAAGAGGCCCTGCCCAGGATGTTCAAGCGGCCGGGACAGGGCCTCGAGTAAATTTCAGCATCGGGGGTGAACGACGCTGTCGGCATGGATTAACCGGGCATCGATAAAGGGGGGACAAAGAGATATGGATAAGACCAGGTTATCCAGTTGAGCGTTTGCCCCCTTTGCGATGACGGATCCCCTTCGCCCGCTGGCGTAATGGAGATCTCGAACGAACGATCCAACGCGCGCAGCCCCCCTCGCCTTTGCACCTACAATTGGTCCGGAACCCCTAATCGGAACCAACAAGCGCCCCAGGTAGCTCAAGCCCCAACCTCGCCCACCGCAAGCTTGCCTTTTTTCGGCGGATAGTTCCTGTTCCAACAAAGCTAGGAAAGTGGAGGGTTCGTGATAGCGAGAGTTGTACGCGCTGGGAGCATTCAAAGATCTGTTGCCGCAATCTTGGGAGTTCTCGCATTCGCTCCGTCGGTCTCGGCAGCATCACCGCACCAAATCGTGCGAGCCTGGCGGCAGACGCACGAGAAACAGATTGTCGCCGATTTTACCGCATTCCTCTCATTGCCGAATGTAGCAACCCAGCTCGCTGACGTTGAGAAAAACACCGCCTATATCGAAAGAGAGCTGCAGAAACGGGGCTTCGAGACAAGAACATTGTCGGCCGGACCGGGAACCCCGCCGTCGGTTTTCGCAGAATTCGATACGCGAGGAGCGAAGCGCACGGTCCTTTTTTACGCGCACTACGACGGCCAGCCGATCTCGCAGAAAGGCTGGCTGGGCGACCCATTCAAGCCCTTGATGCGTACCGCCTTACCCGCAGCGATGCCTGTCGACTGGAAGAGCGTTGCTGGACCTCTCAATCCGGACTGGCGGCTTTACGCTCGGGGTTCGGGTGACGATAAAGCGTCGATCCAGGCGCTAATCTCTGCCTTCGACGCGCTGAAGGCGAACGGTATCAAGCCGTCCGTCAACATCAAAGTCCTCTACGAGGGGGAAGAGGAACAGGGCTCTCCCCACTTCGGCACAATCGTCCGGCAAAACCGCGACCTGCTGAAAGCCGACGCGTTGATCATGGGGGACGGCCCGATGCACCAGAGCGGGCGACAAATGGTGGCCTTCGGCAACCGCGGTATCATCGGCTTTACGGTTACCGTCTACGGACCAATCCAACCTCTGCACGACGGCCATTATGGCAGTTTTGCTCCAAGCCCTTCCGTCATGTTGGCTCGGCTGATTGCCAGCCTTCGGGACGACGAAGGGAGGATCATGATCCCCGGAATCTACGATGACGTCGTTCCACCAAGCGCCGCTGACAAGGCCGCGATTGCGGCCATGCCGCTGGTCGAGCCCCAGCTAAAGCAAAATCTGGGACTGGGTCGAAATGTCGGGCCTGCGCGGTTGGCCGAGGGTTATCTCAAGCCCACGCTGAATGTGCGATCGATCCACGTGGGTGACGACGGCCCGAACGCGGCCAATGCGATCGCTCCCGACGGATTTGCCTCCTTGGACATTCGGCTGGTGCAAGGCGAGACCCCGGCGCATGTGCAACAGCTTGTTGAAGCGTATTTGCGTTCCTTGGGCTGGTACATTGTGCGCACCACTCCCGACCTCGCAACTCGTTTGGGACATCCGAAAATCTTAAAGCTGGAGTGGGACGCGGGTGCTTCGGTTGCGGCCAAGACATCACTCGATCTTCCAGCCGCCAGGGCCGTCGTTGCTTCGATCGGGCGAACGGTCGGGTACGCGCCGATCGAGCTCCCGACCTCGGGCGGAAGCTCCGGCATCGCCGAAGCCGTTGATCAGTTGCACACCCCGATGATCGGAGTTTCGATCGCCAACTACGACGATAACCAACATGCCCGAAATGAGAACCTGCGGCTTGGAAATCTCTGGGATGGAATTGAGGTCTACGGGGGATTGATGGCGGATCTTGACTGGCAGAACGCCCCGGTCGCCAGACGCAATAACCGGTCGTGCACGGCGTCCGTGACGCCTAGCGGATCCTGCGAGAGCACTTCGGCGGCTCGGCGTATTTCGCCCTAGCGGCGAGCAGCCCGGTGATTTGAAAGAGCGATTGAACCCGGCGCGGCAGTTCCCTTGGTCATTGCTGTTCTACCGCTCGGCAGGAACTGGCTCCCAATCACGAATTCATGGAAATGCGGCGCACTCACCGGTGGCTCCGGGCAGCCGCACGGAGCCGTTGAACAACTTCGAACCCGTACATCGTGTTAGGATTCCATCTCTTCAGGACAATTGGAGCGCTCGCCGTAACGAGCGAAATTCCCGAAGCCTGCCGCTCGCGAAGCAAACATGCACCGCGCGTGTTATCGATCCAAGCCGAGCGCCATGCGTCGTCGGGATACTGTTTTTTCATGATGGGTGCAGCTTGCGAAAGTTGGTCGAACGCTCCGGAATAGTCCCCGCGTTCGCAATGCAAGTCAGCGAGGTCGACCATGATCGGAGCGGTCAGTCGATTGTGGTGGACTACTGCTGCCTCAAGGGCACGGCCGAACAGATTTTCGGCAGCGGCGGTGTTGCCAATCCCCTTCTTCGCAAGAGCAAGATTGGAGAAGGCAAAGGCTAAATCATCATGCGTGTCGCTTTGCTGGGAGAGGTGAAGGTTCACGCTCCGTTCGAGGAGAGGTATGGCCCGCGCGAACTTGCGTTGTTCAACGAGGACACGACCAAGATTGTTCAACATAATTCCGAGATCGGGGTGGTTGGGACCGAGTATCCTTTCGTCAGTCGCCAACGCTTCGTTCCAGTAATGCTCAGCAGCCGATAAGTCCCCTTGTAGATAAGCGGCCGTTCCAAGATTATTGAGATCATGGGCCACTTCCGGATGTAGCTCGCCATTGATCCTGAGGCGGATTGCCAGCGCCTTGGCATAATCGTTGCGGCTTTCCTTGAGGTCGCCTGCGAATTGAGCTGTCAGTCCGGCCGCCTCGAGGTCTCGAGCAGCGTCTGCAGAGCCATTACCTTCCCGTTGCTCATCCCATGTCAAAGCGCTTCCAGCCAATCTCATTGCTTCATCGTATCGATCGAGAGCGGCAAGTGATTCCGCTTTGCCGACCAATAGCCGCGAGTAGAGCGATGGGTCCTCCAGTTCCGCCGGCCTGTCCAATAAAGCTATCGCACGAGAGAAATTGGCGACGGCTTCAACGTAGTTAGCCTGCAGTGCCTGCGAACTTGCGAGAACGCCGATCTGCCGAGCGCGCGTCTCCTTTCTCGACACCTTGAGCGAAAGCGAATGGCGGATCAGAGCGTCAGCGGAGCGAAATGAGCCTAATCCCATGTAGACCTCACTCAAGGTGCTGATGAGTTCGGCTTTGACATCCGGTTCATTGTCCAGCTGACCTTCGATCTCGCGCGCCCCTCGGTCGAGAACCTCGCGCGCCGTGATCGAGCGGCCTTTTGCTTCGGAAGGATCAGAGACCTGGAACAGGCTTTTGACGAAATCTGTGGTCCGTAGTGCAGCGAGTGTCTGTTGCCGCGCAATGTCGCGCTGACGCACGGCCTCGGCGCGTGAAATGAACGCAAAGAGGGTGAGCCCCGTCATCATGAGGAAACCGAGCGATGCGGCGCTAGCGAATATTGCAAGGCGCCGCTGGCGCCGGGCATTTTCGCGTTGACGGAGTTCGTCGTAGCGCACGCCGATAATTCCTGCGACGAGCTTTAGGAACGCTGCACGTCGGCCGTCCCCGGCGTTGCGCGCGTCCGCCGCCAGCGGTTCGTCTCCTGCTTCCAGCAACGCTGGCGGAAGGACTTCCGTCGACGGAAGTGCGAGGCCGCTTGGATCGTCGCATTCTGGCACGATCAAGCACTGGATGCGATCGGCCCGGCCCAGAGCGATGAACTCGCGGATCTCTTCATTGACCCAGCGGGATCGCGCGCCATTCCTTGAACAAATGACAATGAGGGCCTGGGCTTGCGCAAGCGCTTCCCGCACTGAACCTGCGAGATTAGCCGAAGCCGCTAGCTCTTCGCGGTCTTGAAAAACCGGTGGAAGACGTCGCTGAAGCGGTCCGAGCGGGCTTGGGCGGCCAATGAGCGATTGAGGAATGCGGTAATGCTCGAGCTGCCGATGCAGCCATGCC
>DASZBO010000074.1:0-2194 GCA_035944075.1 Sphingomicrobium sp. | reverse complement strand
GCCTCGCCACGTGCGAGCCGTTTGGCCAGCACGATGCACCGCTGCGTGACGCTTACGTCAAGTGCCGCGAACCGGTCGCATAGCTGGCCGAAACTGGGCACCGGGATGTCCAGTCCCCGGGTCGCCCAATAGTCTTCCATGTAGCCGGTGACCTGGCGCATGCCCCAACCGAAGAGCCGGTAAAACGTGTAAATCAGCTCAATGTAACCGGCCGTGTAAGTCGGCGAGCGTCCCGAAACCCCGCGTGTATAGGGTCTCGCGTTGATGAACTGCGCCTTCAGGTCGCCGCTGGGAAAATACAAGCTGATCATGCCGCGCTTTTTCAGGCTCTGGTTATAGGCATGGGCATTGGTCACCCGGTATTCAGTCTTCTTGCGCTTGCGCGCCTCGCCCTGTGTCAAAGAGAGTGAACCAAACCGTGGGGGGTCAATTCACGCCGCTCGGCGCGCACTCGGCGAGTTTGCAGCTGCAGAAGTCTTGGTCAACACGGCAAGTTTCTTAACCGAGAATTCTTCGTTGAGAACAGCAACTCTGACCTGTGCCAGGCAGTGCGCTCCCTCGTCCGTCCATCGCATTTGTTGCTTCTTCGCCATGCGATGGCTGACCACCAGGTTCACCGCGGACTCGGCAATGCTGCTGCTGATCGGCAGCCCCTTGTGATAGCGCATGCCATAGTTCACGAGCGTACCGGCGTTGTTCTCGATGTAGAAGTACAGGCGGCGCAGGTTCCAGTACAACGTCGAGTGCTCATAGCCTTCCTTCGCCAACAGCGTGGCATCCAGGGCCTTGATGCGGGACACCGATTGCCGGCCCTTTCCATGCCAAACCAGCCACTTGGCGTGATCGATCTCTGTCTCTACAGCGATTCGCTCGTGGGGCTCCATCGTCTGGCTTCCTAACACCGAGTTCCTGGCAGCCTTGAACTTCATCGCGATGTGAAACCAGTCCAGGATCCTTCCCCTGGCGAGCTGGCTGCCGTCCACAGCCTTGCCGAATTCGCCAGCCTCGTCGCTGATCACGGTGACCCGCTCGTCTGCAGCCACGCCGCTTGCATAGAGAAATTGGTCCAGCCGCGCGGCCGCCGACGGCACCAGCTTATGCACGTATGCGTAGAGACGCGGAGGGCGATCAGCAAGAGTGGCACGGCCCGCAACGATGTTGACATGTCGATCCCGCGTCAACTTCTGCGCCCAAGGCGATTTCAGCTCCGCAAGGTCGCGCGCTGCCTTGCGGCTCTTGGGGCTGCTGCTGAAGCTCAGCCACGCCGAGTCGACGCCCACGCAGCCGACGGTGGTCGATTCGCGAACCTGCTCTGCGCTGACCGCTTCTGGTCCAGACGCGATATCGCGCTTGATCCCCGCGTCCAGCGCGCCACCGACCGCGAGGATCCGACGGCGAGTACTGCCGAAGGAAATCCCTTTGTCCAGCGGAAGGATCTCTCGAAGCAGCTCCGTGGCCTGATGGTAGGGTAGATGGGCGGCCCACTTGGCCTGCAGGTACTCCAATTCCGGCGTCACACGCTGGTGAACGGCCTTGCACAGCGGACTCACGGAGCGGCGCGGTTGCCCTTGCTTTGCCGCGCAGCTGCACGCCCACAGCCTCGGACTCGGACTCGGCACGTCGACCTTGCCAAACACGGTTCGCAGCACGATCGACCGGGCGTCCTTGCGCGCCAGCATCGAGCCACAACGGTGGCAAGCCAATTGGCTCTCCATCCACCCGGCAGTCTGCTCCGACACCAGTAACGATTGAACCTCGGCGAGCAAGGCGCGGCCTTCGGCAAGTGTGAGTCCCAGGTCGGCGACGCTCCGGTCTTTTCGTTCCACCACAGCAACGATCGTCGCTTCAGTCTCACTCGTTTCCCCACCCTCCAGGCGGGCCTTGATGATCAGTCGCATAGCAACTCCGATCGGTTGGCAACGTCGCCAGCGTAGCTGATGCGGCCAGCGTACCGGGCGGGCTCGCTGGGCTCTCTTTGTTAGAAACTTCGCAGATTCCAAGCGCCGCATCCCATCGGGTAAGGCGCCGTCACGCCGTCTATGACGGCGATCAAGTCGACGGAAATGGCCTCCCACGGTTTGGTTCACTCTCATCTGAATTGACATAAACATGGAACCCCGACATCGGTCGTTCCTTGACTGGCAAAGGTTTCCGGGGTATCAGGGGTTCCATGTTTAGTTCGATTGACACTTAT
>DASZBO010000073.1:0-29400 GCA_035944075.1 Sphingomicrobium sp. | reverse complement strand
CGCGACGTTTGCGGAAGTGCCTGGTACTCACATGAGCTCTGTTACCAAGCCGCAGCTCGGCGAAGCGATCGCGCAATTCCTCAGCACATGAAAAAAGGGGCGCCGAGCGGCGCCCCTTGTCTCTCGGGTGGCGATCTTACTGCTGGTCGGAGGGCATCGTGCGGGCGCGTCCACGACCGCTTGCCGACGCGCCCGTGGTGGGACCGCCTGTGACCGCGCCGAGGCTCCCGTTGCCGGAACCCGTTTCGCTCATCCCTCGACTGCTGGCGCGCCCGCCGGAACGCACGCCGCTAGCCTGACCGGACGTCGTCAGGCCGCCCGTGTCGTCACCAAAGCTGGACAATTCACTCGCGGATCCCGAGCCCATGTTCTCCGTCCATTCGCCAATCTGGTCGGAAAGGTTGCTGATCTGGTCGGTAATTTGCGCGCGCCGAGACCATAGGAAAAGCCCGGCAGCTGCGGCGCTGGCGGCCACCGCCACTGCAGCGATCGGTCGTTCGCGCGCCAGGTCGACGACCCCGCCGGACCGGTCGGTCCCGCGGCTGTTGCGACTGCGGCTGCTCGGGCTGCTAGGTTTTCTTCCTGCGGAATTGGCTCTGGCCATCGTTCTTCTCCTTTTCGATGAATTCGCTTGCGAACCTGTAGAACGATCAAACGCGTTCGCTGTTCGCTGCCTGAGCAGGCTGAGCGATGAGGAGTGGCCAGACGTCGGCGAGTAGCCGAAACGTGTTAGGCGATAGCGAGCTGGTCGAGCATGGTTTCGGCGCTCGATGCGCGATATTCGCCCGGTTGCTCGACGTTCAGTTGTTCGAGCACGCCGTCGTTTACGATCATCGAATAGCGTTGCGAGCGCTTGCCCATACCAAACTGGCTGCCGTCGAACGTCAAGCCGACGGCATCACTGAATGTCCCGTTCCCGTCGGCGAGCATGGTAATGTCGCTGCTCGCGTCGCGCTGAGCCCAGGCCGCCATCACGAACGGATCGTTCACGGAAATACAGGCGATCTCGTCGACGCCCTTGCTCTTAAGATCCTGTGCCTTTTCCACATAGGAAGGCAAGTGGCGTGCCGAACAGGTGGGCGTGAACGCGCCCGGAACGGCGAACAGTGCAACGCGCTTGCCGGAAAAGAACTGGGCGCTTGTCGTCGGCTTGGGGCCATCGGTGGTGGCGATCGTCAGCGGCACGTCGGGGAGGCGGTCACCTACTTGGATCGTCATTTTAAAAGGCTCCTTCGCGTAACAGACGAATTGCGCCTTAGGCCTGCTGTATGACGGTCTCAAGTATTGCCCGACGCGCCACTCGGTCGCATTGTCGTTTCATGGCCAACCCGCCGAGTTTTCTGTCCGGCAAGCTGCTCCTGGCAATGCCGGGAATGGCGGACCCTCGTTTCGAACGGGCGGTCATTGCCCTTTGTGTGCACGACGAAAATGGCGCGGTCGGCGTCGGTATCGGTCACAAGCGGGCAGGCATAAGTTTCCGGGGACTGCTGCGGCAGCTCGAAATCGAGCCCGGTGAAGCGCCGGATTGCGCGGTTCACCACGGTGGACCGGTTGAGCCTGGAAGGGGGTTCGTCCTTCATTCGACCGACTGGGGCGGCCAGGACACGCTTCATGTTGCTGGACCGGCGGGCGAGCTGTTCGCGATGACCGGAACGATCGACGTCTTGCGAGCCATCGCCGAGGGACGGGGACCCAAGCGGTGGATCGCTGCGCTCGGCTATGCCGGATGGGGCGAGGGCCAGCTTGACGAGGAAATGACGCGTCACGGCTGGTTTGCCGCAGCCGGCGATCCCAACATCCTGTTCGAGAAGCCGACTGATGAGCGATGGGCAGCGGCATTCAAGGCCGAAGGGATTGATCCGCGACTCCTCGCTTCCGAAACCGGCGCGGCCTAAGGGAAAACTATTGCCACTTCGGCGTTCGCCTAAAATGCCGAATGACAAACAGGACCCAAACTCGAAATCGCCGCTCGGGAATTTTTTTGCGACGTGGCGGGGGTGGCTTCTCGCAGCGCTGCTCATCGGGGGAATCATCGTTGCCATCGTGCATTGGGGCGATGTCAAACAATTTGCGAAACTCCTGACCGAAGCGAAGCCCCTGTGGCTCATCGTCGCGGCGGCCCTTCAGCTTGCGACGTATCTCGGCCTCGCGGCGCAATGGTGGGTCGTTCTTCGCCGCGGTCGGTCACCCGAAAGCGTCGGCGACCTCTTCCGGCTGACCTTTGCCAAGCATTTCGCCGATCAGGTCGTTCCGACCGCTGGCGTCAGCGGAAATGTACTGTTGGTCGATCGTCTGGTCAGCATGGGCGTGCCCCGAAACAATGCCGTCGCGGCGCTGCTCCTCCAGGTCATCGCTTATTATCTCTCCTACGCGCTTGGCGCCCTTTGGGTGCTCATTGTTCTCTGGTGGAAAAGCAGAATGAGTTTGCTCCTGACCGGAGCCGTGCTCGTGTTCCTCGTGGTTGCAGCGGGAATTCCGGCGCTCACCTTGTGGCTTCACCGCCGTGGCCAGGAAAAGATCCCGCGGTGGATCGCCTCCTCGACCAAGGCGAAGCATTTTTTCGAGCTCATCGGTGAAGCGCCGCGCAAACTCGTCCGGGATCCTTGGCTGATTGGCGCCCTCACGCTTCTCAACCTTGCCGTATTCATCGCGGACGCGGCAACGATGCAGGCGTGCATCCTTGCGCTCGGTGTCCATGCGCCGCTTAGTGCGGGTTATGTCGCGTTCATGATGGCATCGATTGCCGTCATCCTCGGCCCGGTCCCCATGGGGCTTGGCTCATTCGAGGCCGTCAGCATCGCCATGTTGCGGTTATTCGGAGTACCGTTCGAGGCGGCTCTTTCCGCAACTTTGCTTTTCCGCGGCTTCACCTTGTGGCTTCCGCTGATCCCTGGAGGCGTGCTTCTTCGCGAAGAAATGAAACCTGCCGAGGCCTAGTCTCGCTTCCGCGAAAAGGAAAACTCGCACGAATCCAGTGCGATTCTCGCGCGATGTGACCAGCTTGGGAGTGATCAGAGGGATCGAAACCCGCGTCGACATCGACATATAAAGAAAGCTTTATATTTGCCTTTCGAGCAAGCGGCGGCTAACGGCTGCGCGACCCGGCGCCGTATAAGGTGCCCATCAATCATTGGAGATCTTTGACGTGGCGACCCAGGCTGAAACCCGTTTCAACGACTTTGTCGTGAAGGACCTCGGCCTTGCCGATTTTGGTCGCAAGGAAATCGAGATCGCCGAAACCGAAATGCCGGGCCTTATGGCGCTGCGCGACGAATTCGGCGCGTCGAAGCCCCTGAAGGGCGCTCGGATCACCGGTTCACTCCACATGACAATCCAGACAGCCGTGCTCATCGAGACGCTGGTGGAACTCGGCGCAGAGATTCGCTGGGCGAGCTGCAACATTTTCTCGACGCAGGATCATGCCGCGGCAGCAATCGCCGCACGCCACATCCCGGTGTTTGCGATCAAGGGAGAGACCCTCGAGGAATATTGGGATTATGTCGTGCGCATCTTCGATTGGGGCCGGGATACCACCTGCAACATGATCCTCGATGACGGCGGCGACGCCACGATGTTCGCGTTGTGGGGGTACCGGGTCGAAAAGGGGGAAGAGCTGTTCGCGCCCTCAAACGAAGAAGAAGAGATTTTTGTCGCGACGCTGAAGCGCTTCCTCGCGGAGCGCCCGGGCTATCTCACCAAGACGGTTGAGGCCATCAAAGGCGTTTCGGAAGAGACCACGACAGGTGTTCACCGACTTTATGATCTCGCCAAGAAGGGCAAGCTCCCGTTCCCGGCGATCAACGTCAACGACAGCGTTACGAAGTCAAAGTTCGACAATCTCTACGGCTGTCGCGAGAGCCTCGTCGACGCGATCCGGCGCGCAACCGACGTGATGCTTGCCGGCAAGGTCGCCTGTGTCGCGGGCTTTGGTGACGTGGGCAAAGGTTCGGCAGCGTCACTTCGTCAGGGGGGCGCCCGCGTGCTGGTAACGGAGATCGACCCGATCTGTGCTCTGCAGGCGGCGATGGAAGGATATGAAGTTGTGACGATGGAGGAGGCGACGAAGCGCGCCGACATCTTCGTCACCGCCACCGGCAACATGGACGTCATTACCGTCGACCACATGCGCGCGATGAAAAACATGGCGATCGTCTGCAACATCGGTCACTTCGACAGCGAGATCCAGATTGGTGCGCTCGCCAACATGAAATGGACGGAGATCAAGCCCCAGGTCGACGAGGTCGAATTCCCGGACGGCAAGAAGATCATCGTCCTCTCGAAGGGGCGCTTGGTGAACCTTGGAAACGCAACGGGCCATCCAAGTTTCGTGATGAGTTCCAGCTTTACCAACCAGGTGTTGGCGCAAATTGAGCTCTTCACCCGCGCCGAGCAGTACAAGAACGACGTTTATGTTCTTCCCAAGCATCTCGACGAGAAGGTTGCTCGACTGCACCTCGATAAGCTCGGCGTTAAGCTCACCAAGCTGAACGAAAAGCAGGCCGAATATATCGGTGTCCCGCCTGCTGGCCCGTTCAAGCCGGATCATTACCGCTACTGACCTGTGGCCCGGGCGACGGACATCGTTCGATAGGGGACTTCCTCTGAAGAACGGCAAGTATGTCGTCCGGCCGACACGGCGTTTCCTGAATGTTGCATTAAGGTTACACGGGACAGTGAAATGGAAATGACGGCCGTTTAACGGTTTTCTTTTCGCGCTGGTTCTCCCACCACGCCCTCCGGGAAATTTGTAACCTTCAGGGGACGAGGGACCAATGCGTCGTTTTAATCCATTCATCTTGTCTACAGTTTCGCTTGCTGCCGTCGTAGCAAGCCCCGCGGCCGCGCAGGTTGGCCAGACCAAGGCTGACCAGTCGCCAGCGCAGAGCTTGACGACCGAGCAGGAAGTTAAGTCCGGCCAGAACGCGTGCGAAGTCACGAACGGCCAGCCGCTTCCGGTGAACTGCACGCCCGCGAATACGTCGGCGATCACGGTGACCGGATCGCGCATCCGTCGCCCCAACCTGGAGTCTCCGCTGCCGGTGACCTCGGTCGGCGGTGAAGAATTCTTCCAGACCGGCGATGTATCGGTCGGTGACAAACTCGCCGAACTGCCGTCGATCCGTAGCACTTTCACGCAGGCGAACTCGACGCGTTTCCTTGGAACGGCGGGCCTCAGTCTGCTCGACCTTCGGGGACTTGGCACGGTTCGTACCCTTGTCCTGGTCAATGGCCGCCGCCACGTTGGTGGTGACGTTCTCAGCAGCGGCGTTACGCCGGACGTGAACACCATCCCGACGGATCTCATTGATCGCGTTGACGTGGTAACGGGCGGCAACTCCGCCGTTTACGGTTCCGACGCGATCGCAGGCGTCGTCAACTTCGTTCTTAAGGATCACTATCAGGGTCTGCAGGTGCGCGGACAGGGTGGTCTTAGCAAGTACGGCGATGCCGGTTCCTACTTCATCAGCGTGCTCGGTGGGCAGAACTTCGGCGGCGGACGCGGCAATATTGCCGTCAACGCAGAATTTGCAAAGCAGGACCAGTATTTCGCGTCTGCTCGCCCATGGCTTGCGGAGCAGGATGGTTTCCTGACGGTTCACCCGCGCAGCGGCGCTAATCCGAACAATTCCATCCCGGACCGTCTCTTCTTCAGCGACATTCGTTCGGGAAGCCTTACTAATACGGGCCTCGTGCGCTTTGGCGGATCGACCGCGGCAAATAGCTGCGGCACGGATCCGACCGGCGCCTTCTACCCGTGCGCGTTCATCTTCAATCCGGATGGCACCTTGATGCCAGAAACCGGCGTTCGCGCCGGCGTTTCCCCCGGCAGTTTCATTGGCGGCAACGGCGAGAATTTCCGCTCCGGCACGCAGTTCCAGCTGGAACCCGATCTCAAGCGTTATAACCTGAACCTCATCGGTCACTACGAGATCACGCCGGCCCTCGTACCATTTGTCGAGGCGACCTTCTCCCGCACTGAGACATCGGGCACGGGCAGCTCGGGTCCGGCCTTCATCCAGGGCGCGACCTTGGGTGATCCAGCGCAGCCCGCATTCGGCGGTACCTATCGTAACCGCGAACAAATCCGTCTCGACAACCCGTTCCTGACCCCGCAAGCGCGTACCCTCATCTGTCAGGAACGTGCTCTTAGTGGTCAGAGCTGCACCAATGCGACGCAAGTCTCCATTCGTGAGAACCTGCTCGGTCTTGGAGCGCGTACGGAAGACGCGACACGCGATACCTACCGGATCGTTGGCGGTATCCGCGGAGACTTCCTCGACACCTGGAACTACGAAGTTTCGTTGAACTACGGGCGGCTCGACGAAACGACGAAGATTCTCGGCAACCTCGACGTCCAGCGTTTCCTCCTGGGAATGGACGCCGGCGTGAACCCCGCCACCGGCCAGATTCAGTGCCGTTCGCAGTTCGATCCGAACGCAGCGATTGGCTACGGAGTCGCCGATCCGAATGGTGCGACGCGCCTGGCAAACGACATTGCGGCCTGCGTCCCCATCAATCCGATGGGCGGCCAGTTCTCGCAGGCCGTTCGGAACTACACGCTGCTTAACACCATCGCGAAGGGCAAGACGCAGCAGTTCGATGCGCTCGCGTTCGTTTCGGGGGACACCAGCAAGTTCTTCAACCTGTGGGGCGGTCCGATCGGCTTCGTGCTCGGTGCCGAGCATCGTGAAGACAATCTGTTCTACCAACAGGATGAACAGGTGCAGCTCGGGTATACCTTCTACAACTCCATCCCAACTTTCACGGCGCCCAAGGCGAAAGTGAACGAGGCGTTCGGCGAAATCCGTCTGCCGATCCTGAAGGACAAGCCGTTCTTCCATCAGCTGGAAGTCAGTGCGGCAGCCCGCGTTTCGGACTACAGCCTCGGCAAGACGGGCACGGTTTGGGCGTACAACGGCAGCGTCATCTGGTCGCCGCTGAATGGATTGCGGTTCCGTGGCAACTACGGTCGCTCTGTCCGCGCTCCGAACCAGTCTGAGCTGTTCTCGCCGCTAAGCCAGAACTTTGCTCCGGGCTTCGGCGATCCCTGCTCGTCGATCAACATCGGGTCCGGTTCGACCAATCGTGCAGCAAACTGCGCCGCCGCGGGCCGACCAGGTGGTACAGACTCGACGCTCAATCCGAGCCACCCGGGGAACAATCCCCCTGTTCCCAATCCAGCGGGGCCGTACGATTTCCGCTATGACTCGTCGTTGCAGATCCGAAGCGGCGGCAACCCGAACCTGCAAGCCGAGAAGTCGGACAGCTGGACACTCGGATTTGTCACCACCCCAAGCTTGATCCCGGGCTTCTCGCTCTCGGTCGACTATTACAACATCAAGGTGAAAAACGTCATCACCGGGGTGTCGGCGCAGACGATCGTCAACAACTGTTATGACCTGCCGGCAGGGAATGCGTTCTGCAACCTCTTCCAGCGCGTCGCGTCCGGGCAGGTTGGTCCCAATGGTGAACAGCCGTTCCGGATCGTCGAGAGCAGTCTCATCCAGGGGCCGGTCAACTTTGCGAAATTGACGGCCCGGGGTGTCGACCTTGAAATCGCCTACCGGCACTCTCTTGGTTCGCTCGGCAGGCTCGATACCCGCCTGACCTACACCCGAGTGATCGACCGTTCAGACTATACCGATCCGACGAACCCGACCTTCCAGAATGTGATCGTCGGACCGCATGGCGGCGAGCTTGGCGATCCTCGCGACTCGTTCAACTGGAACACGTCGTTGCAGCACGGTCGGTTCACCTTCGGCTATCAACTGCGTTACATCGCGCACATGTACCTCGACACCTACGAGGACATTAACTCGGTCCAGGGACGTCCTCCGCAGGATCCGACCTATGCGCAGCAGGTATTTTACCCCGCGGTATTCTACCATGACGTCCGGTTGGGCATCGATGTTGGGCCGAAGTACAACTTCTACCTCGGCGCCGACAACGTGACGAACGTCAAGCCTCCGCTCGGCCTCACCGGCATTGGTGGTGGCAGCGCAATCTACGACGTGCGTGGGCGTTTCTACTACGCAGGCGTTGTCGCGAAGTTCTAAGCGACGAAAAGCCACTACCTTTGGGGGCCGGATTCGTCCGGCCCCTTTTTTTTTGACGAAAAATCCCGCCCCACTCTTCTTCAGGAAGAAGTGGACAGGGGCTCCGTCGATCAGCATTCAGCGATCATGGTTCAAGACCCTCACGAGACAAGCTTTGCGCAGCTTGAGGAGCGTGGCCTGGAGCTTGAGCGTGAATGGAGACTCGAAGAAGCACGCGAGGCATTTGACGCTGCGCTGTGCCTTAACCCTGACGCACAATCTTCTGCCGAAGGCCGCGCTCGGGTTGCGCTTGCTTTGAGGGAGGACAGCGCGGCGGAACATTGCGCGCGCGCGCTTACTTTCCATAACGCCCGTCCTGACCGGCAGCTGCGCATGATCCTGACAGCTGCCGCCGAGCTTGGCGACGGGGCCATTCCGCTCCTAGAAGATTACCTGCGCCGTCACCCACAAGATCCGACCGCTCACGAAACACTCGCGGAAATCCGAGCGGAATGGCGCGGCGGCGAAGAATTTCTCGACGGCTATATCGATGCCTTGCGGAAATACCCCAAGAGCAAACCGCTACTCTTCTCTTACTGGAATACGCTCGCCCGTGCCGGCCGCACGAACGACGCGATTGATTCGATGGACGCCTGTCGCGAGCTGTTTGCTGGTGACCGGGATTTCACGCTGCTCGAGCTCAAGTTCGCCAATCATGCGGGTCTCACCAAACGCGCGGACCTGTTGGCTGATCGCCTTGATGACCGACCCGATGCATTATTGGCGCGCGGCCAGCATCTGCTTCAGATCGGCAATCCGGAAAAGGCGGCAGAGCTCCTGGAGGCGGTTGTACGTGCCGAACCGCGCAATCTGTCGGCCTGGGCTCTGATTGAACTTGCCTGGAGGGTCACGAGCGATGCGCGTCATAAGTGGCTGATTGGTGAACCACCACTCTACGGATTGACAGAACTGTCACTGAGCAGCTCGGAACTCGACGATGTCGCATCGACGCTGCGGAGCCTCCACCGGACCTGTTCGCAACCCATAGGCCAGTCCGTTCGGGGCGGGACCCAGACCCCCGGACAGCTATTTCTTCGTCCCGAACCGCAGATCCTGCAGCTGACGGACGCCATTACGCTGGGGATACGACAATTTGTCAGTCAACTACCGGGGCCGGATCCGCGCCATCCGCTTCTCAAACATCGGAACGAGGGGCTGTCATTTGGTCCAAGCTGGTCGGTTCGTTTTACCGGCGGAGGCTATCATGCTGCCCATTTCCATCCGAACGGCATCCTAAGTTCGGCCTGTTACATCCAAGTTCCAGAAGCGCTAACCGACGATCCGGAGAAGTCAGGCTGGCTGGAGCTAGGACGGCCTCCGCCGGAGCTTAACCTTGACGTGCCGCCGCTTGCGACGATCGAACCCAAAGCGGGGCGGTTGGTGCTCTTTCCAAGTTTTCTGTTCCACGGAACGCGCCCGTTCTTGGGCGGCGAAAGGATGAGCGTGGCCTTCGATCTCGTCCCAGTTTCGATGGATCTCTGACTAAGACCGGATCCTGCGTGAACGCGCTGACAGTCGCCGACAAGGTCTTGATGCAGCGTCGCAGGTTCGTTTTCCATTGTGCCGCTTCCTCAGGATCGGCATCCAGCCGAACATGACGGAAGTAGAACGCGCCTATGAATTGCTGGCGAGGGGGGACGTTCGACACGCGCTTCTTTGCCTTGAAGGGGCCGGCACTGCAGGCGACGGAGCGTGTTTGCTCGAGCTCGGCGTCTGGTATCTCGACGGACGTTACGTGCGACGTGACCTTGCGCGGTCCCGCGAATATTTCCGGTGCGCGGGTGAGGTCGGTGAACGCACTGCCGAGCGCGTGTATATCTGTTTCTTGGCCAACGGTGTGGGCGGAGCCGCCGATTGGAGTGCTGCCGCCGAACGCTTGCGCAAGCTTGCGCACAAAGACTCGAATGCGGCGCTTCAGTTGGAGTTGGTCGATGCGATGGCGATCGACGAACATGGTTATCCGCTGGTGCGGCCGGTGGGAAATCTGATCAGTACGACCCCGCAAGCCTGGGCATTCGATGATTTCGCATCGGCAGCAGAATGCGAATATCTAATCGGCGTGGCCGAGCCACTTCTTCAAGGATCCGTGATTGTTGATCCCGCAACGGGGCAATTGCGCGCGCATCCCGTGCGAACCTCTGACGGCGCGGCGTTCCCGTGGGTCTCGGCCGACATGGTGATCACGGCCATCAACCAGCGAATTGCGGCCGCAAGCGGGACCGAAATTGCGTCAGGCGAGCCCCTTCAGGTCCTCCGCTATGCGCCTGGGCAAGAATACCGACCGCATCTTGATGCCTTGCCGGAAGGGGGAAACCAGCGCGTTCTGACAATGCTCATCTATCTTAATCAAGGTTATGCCGGCGGCGAGACGTTTTTCACGAAGTCCGGTCTCAAATTTGCGGGGTCGAGGGGTACGGGCCTCCTGTTTCGCAATGCGGTTCCGGGGGGGCAGCCGGACCCATATTCCGAGCATGCGGGCCTCCCGGTGTTACGTGGACACAAGTTCGTGGCCAGCCGGTGGATTCGGGAGAGAATGATCGCCGCGGGTTAATCCAAGTTTTTCCTTCAATTTCCAGCCACTCAGCGCCTATGAAACAGGCATGGGAGAGGGGGACATTCGCGCGTGAACGGCCAGCGGGCCGCGATGGCCGCCCTCGTTGCGATAGCACTGCTGTGGATCGGCGTTGCGGCAATATTGTCGGTTTTCGCCGCGCGACGGCTGCGCCTCGCACAGGAGGTCCTGGATGCCGCGAGGTCCAACGCTCGACTTCTTGACCTGATGCCCGCACGCCCGCTGCTCGTGCTGCGCGATCAGCGGATCGAAGCCGATCGGCAGTTGCTTCGCGACCTTGGCCTTGATCACCAGCCATCCCGGCTCTCGGACCTCGTCGGGAAGGACAGCGGCCTCGCATCAGACGATCTTCAAGACCTTGCTTCGGCCATCGAGACGGCGCGCGCAAGCGCAGGCAGAATAGCACACAAGGTGCGCGCACAAGGGTCGGGCCGCGTTTTCGATGTGCGTGGCGGCCCGGCTCCCGGCGAACCGCACGGTGCTAGCCTGCTATGGTTTGTCGACGCGAGTGCGGGCGAAGAAGAGAGGGGGGCGCTGGCGCTCCGGCTCCGCCAGGCGGAAGCTGCTCTCAACTCGCTGACTCATCTCATCGAAGCGGCTCCTTTTCCGATGTGGTATCGAGGACCGGATCTCAAATTGGGGCTGGTCAACAGCGCGTTCGTCCAGGCCGTCGAGGGAACGGACGCCGCTGACGTGATCTCCCGCTCCGCTGAGCTGCTCGATGCGCAAGGCGAGGATAGTGCGGCTGCGAGTGCGAAAAAAGCTCAGGAGAGCGGCCGCGTCATCTCGCGAATGCAGCCGGCGATCATCGGCGGCGAACGCCGGATGCTCAGGATCGTCGATGTGCCGCTTGCGAGCGGTGCGGTAGCCGGGTTTGCGGTCGACGTGCAGGATCTTGAGGACGCCCGCGCCGAACTTAGCCGTTATATCGAGTCGCAGCGTGAGCTCGCTGACCGAATGACTGCGGGTACCGCGCAGTTCGACTCCGAGCGTACGCTCAGTTTCTTCAATCGCCCCTTTACAGTGATGAGTCACCTTGATCCGGAATGGCTCGCGGAAAAGCCGGAGTTTGACCGGATCATCGACCGCATGCGCGAGCAGCAGCGATTGCCTGAGACCCGGGATTTCCCGGCCTGGAAAGAAGAACGGCGAGGATGGTTCACGAGCGCCGATGAAGTCATCGAAGAGGAATGGATGCTCGCCAATGGCGATCACATCCGTGTTGTCGCGCAGCCGCTTCCCGACGGTGGGCTTCGGCTCTTCCTCGAGGACCGGACCGAACAGCTGCGCCTCGCTTCCGCTCGCGATACGCTCCTGCGCGTCCGGGCTGCGACATTCGACAATCTGTTCGAAGCGATCAGCGTTTTTGCGAGCGACGGTCGTCTCTACACCTGGAACAGGCGCTTCCTTGAAGATTGGGAGCTCGACGAGGAGTGGCTTACAAGCCATCCGCGCGTTGATGAGCTGGTACCGGCAATGGCCCGAAAGCTCGTGAACCCGACCGCAGCCGCACAGATTAGAGAGATGGTGCGCCAAACCACCAACGAGCGGCAGTCGGCAAGTGGACGGATCTCGATGACGGACGGTCGTCATTTCCAGTTTGCCGCCGTCCCCTTGCCCGACGGGAACGCGCTTTTCACGATGGTCGATGTGACCGATTCGACGCGCATTGAGGCGGCGCTTCGGGAGCGGGCCGCCGCGCTTGAAGACGCGGACCGCGTGAAAACCGACTTCGTTGCCAATATGAGCTACGAGCTTAGGACGCCGCTTACGTCCATCGGCGGTTTCGCCGAGCTTCTCCAGGGAGGCTATGCGGGCGATCTTAGCGCAAAGGCCAAAGACTATGTGAGCGCGGTCGTCGAATCCGTCGAACGTCTTTCCAAGCTTATCAATGACGTGCTCGATTTAACGACAGGTGACACGCGGGGCGTCGTGCTCGAGAAGGAGCGAGTCGATGTTGCCGGCCTCTGCCGCGCCGCTGTCGAAGCCGTGAAGTCGAGAGCGTCTGAGAAGGATCAAATCCTCGACCTGGAAATTGCTCCCTCTCTGGGTCACGTGTTCGGTGATGCCCGGCGATTGCGCGAATCGATCGAACATGTGCTTCAGAACGCCATCGCCTACACTGATCCCAAGGGCCGCATCAGCCTGGCGGCCGGAGGCGACAAGAAGCAGGTTGTCATCACCATTTGCGACAACGGATCCGGCATTGCGGCCGAAGATCTGCCGCGCGTATTTAACCGCTTCGACCGCGTTGCCGAGGCGGGTGTGCGGGGCGAAGCAGCATTGGGCTTGGGACTTCCGCTGACGCAGCAGTTCATCGAAGCGCATGGTGGCTCGGTCGAACTCGAGTCTGAGCGCGGCCATGGAACGAAGGTCACGTTGAACGTACCCCGCGGCGCCCGATGATCCTGAAGTCGGAAGACGACACGACACACTTCGCAGCCCGGGTCGCAAGAACCGCGCGAGCGGGCGACGTCATTACCCTATCGGGGCCTCTAGGCGTCGGGAAAAGCGCATTCGCGCGAGGGTTCATGAGGGCGCTCGGCCACGAGGGCGACGTACCGAGCCCGACGTTCGCAATTGTCCAGCCGTACGAGGATCTTGAGCCGCCTGCCTGGCATGTCGATCTCTATCGCATTGAAGAAGTCGCGGAGATCGAACAGCTCGGGCTCGATTGCGCGACGGACGCGGTTCTTCTGATCGAGTGGCCGGAGCGCGCCGGGGCCGACGCATGGCCCGCAGCGCTCGCTCTGTCGCTCGAGTTCGGGCAGAACGACGCGAGAATCTTGACAGCGAAGGTCCCCCCGTCATGGGAGGGACGATGGCCCCCCCGATGACTCCGCCCCCCCATGCGTCCAATTTTCTTGCAGCTTCCGGCTGGAGCGGGGCTGAAATTCTGCCCCTTGCGGGTGATGCGTCATTCCGCCGTTATTTCCGGGTCGTGCACGGTAGCCGAACGGCCGTGCTGATGGATGCCCCACCGCCCCATGAGGATCCCCGGCCGTTCATCTCCGTTGCGAACTGGCTAAGCGGACGCGGCCTCAGCGCTCCCGAGATCCTTGCAAGCGATCTTGAAAAGGGACTTCTACTTTTGGGGGATTTTGGCAGCACGCGGCTGCGCGAAACGCTCGATGAGGATCCCGAACGCGAGCACGAGCTCTACACGGTTGCAACCGACGTCCTCGTTCATCTCCACGGCCATTCGCCCATGGCGGGATTGAAGCCCCATGGCCTCGCGCAATGGCTCGAGGAACTTGAATTGTTTATCGACTGGTATTGTCCCGCAGTTGGCGCCGAGGTCGACATCGAGGGCTATCGGCTAGCCTGGCGCTCCGTCCTCCAACCCATCGCGAACGATGAGCTGGGGCCGGTTACTGTTCTTCGCGACTATCATGCCGAAAACATCATGCTCGTCGAAGGACGCGAAGGGGTCAGCCATTTCGGCCTGCTCGACTTCCAGGACGCTCTTGAGGGTCATCCCGCCTACGATCTCGCGTCCGTACTCGAGGATGCGCGCCGCGATGTTTCGCCTTCGATCGAGCGCGCAATGATCGATCGCTACGTAGTTGCAACCGGCCACGGCGAAGCGTTCGAGCGCGCCTATTGGGCGCTTGCCGCGCAGCGAAACACGCGCATCCTGGGCGTGTTCACGCGTCTCTGGAAGCGCGACAACAAGCCGGATTATCGGCGGTTTCAACCGCGCATGTGGGGACTTCTCGAGCGCGACCTTGCACAGCCCCACCTCAAGGCAGTCAGCGACTGGTTTGCCGCGAATATCGGACCCGAGCATCGCCGCCGCCCATGGGAGAAGGCAGCGTGAGCCCGGTGCGCCGGGCGCTCCGGCTTCGGGCCGAGGTCGAGGCCGAGGTTCCACCAACCGCGATGATCATGGCTGCAGGGCTCGGGAAACGAATGCGCCCGCTGACGGCAACCAAGCCCAAGCCCCTTATCGAGGTCAACGGCAAGGCTCTCCTTGATCACGTTCTTGACCGCTTGCGTGTCGCCGGCGTCAAGAAAGTTGTGGTCAACGTCCACTATCTCGCAGACGCCCTCGAAGCTCACCTGACGACGCGAGCGCAGGGCCTCGAGGTCGTAATCTCCAACGAGCGCGACTTGCTCCTCGAAACCGGAGGCGGTCTCGTCAAGGCCGCGCCGCTCATCGACAGCGACCCGTTTCTCGCACTCAACAGCGACAACCTGTGGATTGACGGCCCAGCCGATACGATCAAGCTGCTTGCCTCTCAGTGGGATGGTGCGAAGATGGACGCGCTATTGCTTCTGGTTCCGCAAGCGCGAGCCGTGGGACACAAGGGGCTCGGTGATTTTCACATGGACCGCGAAGGTCGTCTTCGCCGGCGGGCGCGAAGCCGTGTGGCGCCATTTGTGTTCACCGGCATACAGATCGTGTCGAAACGATTGCTCCGGGAAGCTCCCGAGGGACCATTCTCGACCAACATCTTGTGGGATCGGGCAATCGAGGAAGGGCGCGCGTTCGGTGCCGTGCACCAAGGCCTATGGTTCGATGTTGGAACTCCACAATCGATTACTCAGACCGAGGCTGCGCTGGAGGATGCCTGACCCGCAGCGGGTCGCCGTCTACACGATCCCGTCGCATCGCGCCTTTGCGGACGCTCTTGCATCCGGCATTCTTCGACGGTTCGGAAAAGACCCGCTCAATCTCGCGCAGGGCCGCATTCTCCTTCCCAACAACCGAGCCGTTCGTGCACTGACCGATGCCTTCGTCCGGGTGAGCGGCAGTGGTCTTTTGCTACCGCGTCTGATCCCGATCGGTGATCCTGAGCTCGGCGAGCGTGTCGCCGGCGCGCTCGATGAGGTCGAAGATGCGGAACAATTGCCACCTGCCATTGACCCCGATGAGCGCTTGCTTCGACTGGCTTCCATCATTCGGGCTGACGGCTCAGCGCAAAGCTTGCGCCTCGCATCCGATCTCGCGCGCGCCCTCGATACGCTCATCGTCGAGGGAATCGATCCCAAGGCGTTGAAAGATGCTGTCGTTGAGAGCAGTGATCTTGCGCGGCATTGGGAGCGTTCGCTCGCGCGCCTGGAGCTCATTTACGAGGCATGGCCCGAACTCCTCGCCGAAAGTGGGGCGATCGACCTTACGGAACGGCGAAATCGCGTTCTTCAGCGCCTGGACGATCGTTGGCGGGAGAATCCGCCGACGGGGTTTACCATTGCAGCCGGTATCACGACCGCGGCGCCAGCAGTTGCGGCGCTGGTGGCGCGTGTCGCGAGGATGCCGGAGGGAATGGTCGTTCTGCCCGGCCTCTGGCTTTCACACGTCTTTCCGGATGCGGAATGGGATGCGCTTGGTCCCGATGAGAGCGGCCGCGGCGAAGCGACCCATCCCCAATATCATCTTAAGCTGCTGCTGGACCGCCTTGGTGTAGCGCGCGCCGAGGTGCAGTCCTGGATCGGGTCGGGCGGAGCCGCTTCGTCACCGCTTCGCACTCGTGCCGCTGCAAATGCGATGGTCGCGTCGGACTTCTCGCACAAATGGGAGACCCTGGCGCCGGCGGATCGGCGCCTCGGCGGAATTCGCCTCGCCGAATTGCCGGACCCCGCATCGGAAGCACAGGCTATCGCGCTTGCACTTCGCGAAACCTTGGAGACGCCGGGGAAGACCGCGGCCCTCATCACTCCGGACCGCCAGCTAGCGGGTCGCGTTTCGGCGCTGCTTGATCGTTGGGGCATCGATGCCGATGACAGTGCGGGGCGCGCGCTCACGCTCGCACCCGCCGGAACATTGCTGCTCGGGATACTCAGCGCCGCGGCAGAACAGCTCGCGCCCGTTCCGCTGCTTGCGTTGCTGAAGCACCCGCTCGTTGGTGGCGAGGGGGACGAACGGCTTGCATGGCTCGGAGCGGTTCGCGCGGTGGATCAAAAGCTCCGTGGCCCAAGACCGGCTGGCGGAGTTCGTGGGCTCGACCGGCACTTTGGCAGTTTGCCGGCTTGGCAAACGATCCGCTCGCAGGTCATCGCGATCGAGGACCTCGTCAGCGAGCCCGTAAACCTTGGTGCTCTCGCCGAGCAACTGTCGAGAGCGGCTGACGCCCTCGCCGGAGATGCTGCGTGGCGTGGCCCGGCAGGCCGAATGGCTGCCGAAATGCTCTCGGAGCTCCAAGCATCGAGCGCCGCGAGGCGGATCGTGGTTTCGCCCGAAGAGGCTGTCCCGTTAATGCGCCAACTAATGGATACCCGCGCGGTGCGGCCGCCTTATGGCGGGCACCCGCGTATCTTTATTTGGGGTGTTCTGGAAGCGCGGCTCCAGCGCGCCGACCTGGTCGTGCTCGGCAGTCTTAACGAGGGAGTTTGGCCAGCTCTTCCGGCACCCGACCCCTGGTTGCCGCCCAAGGTTCGGGCGACCCTTGGTCTTGCAACCACCGAGGCCCGGATCGGGCTCGCTGCACACGACTTTGCGAGCGCTTTGGGCGCTCCAGAGGTTCTCATCACACGCGCGCGGCGGGATTCCAAGTCGCCGACGGTTGCGTCCCGTTTCCTCCTTCGCCTGAATGCCATTGCGGGGCGCCTCCCGCGCGATTTGCGGCTCGAGAAGCTGGCCCTTTTTCTCGATGACCCGGGCATTCACCAGCCGGCTGAGCGGCCCGCGCCTGTCCCGACTGCCGAACAGCGACCAAAGCGAATCTCGGTCACGCAAGTCGACCGCCTCAAGGCGGATCCCTTCGCGTTCTATGCGCAGGCCGTGCTCAAACTGCGGTCTATGGATCCAGTCGACGCGGACCATACGGCGGCGTGGAAAGGGAGCGCTGTTCACAAGGTGTTCGAGCATTGGCTTGAGCACGACGATTGCGATCCTGATACGCTTCGGACGCACGCCGAAACCTTTCTGCGAGGCGAGGCGATCCATCCCATGCTTCGGGCCCTGTGGGCGCCGCGCCTGCTTGAAGCGATTGACTGGATCGTGACAATGGAACGTAACAACAGGACCATCGGACGCCGACCGCTCGCGGCGGAAGCGGACGGCGAGGCGATAGTCGCCGGCATCAACGTCTACGGCCGCGCGGATCGGATCGACCGGCTACCCTCGGGCGCTACGGCAATTATCGACTACAAGACCGGGGCACCGCCGACGCTGAAGGCGGTGAACGCCGGCTTCGCGCTCCAGCTCGGCCTTCTCGGACTCATCGCGCGCGCGGACGGCTTTGAGGGGATTAGCGGCGAACCGGAAGCATTCGAATATTGGTCGTTAGCTCGGCACAACGGAACGTTCGGGCGTCTGATGTGTCCGGCAAAGGAAATGGAACCCGGCGAGTTCCTTGATCATGCCTTTGCCAGTTTCGCCGATGCCGCAGCCAGATGGCTAACCGGCTCGGAGCCATTCACGGCCAAGCTCAACCCCGCGTACGCACCTTATGGCGATTACGATCAGCTGATGCGGCTCGAAGAATGGTATGGCCGCTAATGGCGCTAGCGCGGCTTCTTTTTGACCTGCGATGCATAGAGCAGCGCCGCCACGATGGCCGCCGAGCCGATGCCCACGGCCATGCCGGCCTTGACGAGCTTGCTGCGGCGTTGGTCGTTTGCCTGGTCGAGATCGTTTTTGTTCGTCATCCGGCAATCTCTATGGCGTCCATTCGCGCTTGGAAAGCCGCATGAGCGCGCGGTTCCGAATGCTTCCCGAGCTCAAGGGAGAACAGGCGCTGGCGTCTGACCCACGCGTTCACGCGGCGCTGTCCGCTTCGGCGGGAACCGGAAAGACCCAGGTTCTTACCGCCCGCGTCCTTCGGTTGCTGCTGAACGGTGCGCGGCCGGAATCAATACTCTGTCTTACCTTCACAAAGGCTGCCGCCGCCGAAATGGCGAACCGCATTGGTGAGCGTCTCGCGGAATGGGTGCGTCTTAAGGACGAGGAACTGGAAACGGATCTTCGGCACTTGGGTGAGCCCAACGATCCGGCACTTCGGGAGCGCGCGCGACAGCTTTTTGCACGAGTCCTCGACTGCCCCGGCGGGCTGAAGATCCAGACGATCCACAGTTTTGCGCAAGGCCTTGTCGCGGCTTTTCCGGCGGAGGCGGGCATCGTTCCGGGCTTCCAGCCGATCGAGGGGCGCGCGGAGCAGGAGTTGGTCCGTCGTACACTCGCCGATCTTATGACCGACGCGGAAACGCGAGGCGACAATTGCCTCATCGGCGACGTCCAGTGTCTCAGCCGCCGCCTTGGCGAGGGAGGCGCCGTCGAGTACCTGCAGGTTTGCGCCAGACGCCCAGAAGCGCTGGCTGCGCTTGGGCACCGCGACAGCATCGAGCACCAAGTCCGCCGACTGCTTAACCTCCCTCATTCGGTCGCGAACTATCTCGCGGCGCAATGTGCCGATGACGCGTTTGATTGTGATCTTCTCCGCGCCGTCGCGAATGCAAACCGCAGCTGGGGCAGGTCCACGGGGCTTGCAATCGTCGACAACATCGAGCGGTGGCTTGCGATGGATGCTACCGATCGTGCCGCGGCCCTCCCGGAACTTGCGGCAATCATCTTCACGGGCAAGGGTGAATTGCGCAAAACACAGGCCGGGCAGCTTAAGGCCGATCCCGATTACGAGCGCCATATCGAGCGGCTCGCCGCGCACCTTTCCGACCTGCGCCGGATCGAGCGCGGTTCCCGCCTCGCTGCCGACATTGGCGCTGGGCTGCGGGCGGGCCAAGCGTTTGCCCGAGCCTATACCGAAGCGAAACGGGCCGCGGGCGTGGCCGATTTCAACGACCTCATCGAATGGACTCGAGGGCTACTTGGCCAGGCCGGCATGGGGGATTGGGTTCGATACAAGCTTGACCGTCAGATCGATCATGTCCTTGTCGACGAAGCGCAGGACACCAACTCGGCGCAGTGGGAGATCATCGAGCGTCTTGTCGAGGAGTTTTTCAGCGGCTCGAGCGAGGCGGAGAAGCGAAACCGAACCTTATTCATGGTCGGTGACTTCAAGCAGGCAATCTACGGCTTTCAAGGGACTGACCCGGAGCGTTTTCGCGAGGCCCGCGATACCTTCAGGCGCCGCGCTGACGAATTGCGTGCTGCGGGCGGCACAACCGAGTTTCGCGACTTGTCGATTGCTGCGAGCTTTCGGTCGGCCCAGCCCGTACTCGATCTCGTCGATGCGGTAATCACGACGGCAGGGCCGACGGCGCTCGCCTTGCGCGACCTTCCTCCGCCCCATCGCGCGTTTCATCACGAGCGACCTGGGGTCGTCGAGTTGTGGCAGCCGTTTAGCGTTGAGCACGGGTCGGATGAGGCCGATGCGGGCGAAGAGCGGTGGGTTTCCCTTCGTGATCGCCACTATGCCGATGCGCTTGCCGAGCGCATCCGACTGATGGTCGAGGACGCTCCAGTGCTTGCCTCTACGGGTCGACCGCTGAACCCCGGTGATGTCCTGGTGCTCGTCCGCAGCCGCGGGGAACTTGCTTCGCTTATTGTTGCGCGCCTGTTTTCAGCGGGAATTCCCGTCGCGGGAGTGGACCGCCTTCACCTTCACGAGCCTCTGGCGGTGCAGGATCTCCTCGCCGCCGTGAAGTTCGCCGTTCAACCAAACGATGATCTTAGTCTCGCCTCCCTGCTCGTTTCGCCCCTCATCGGTTTGGACCAGGATCAGCTTCGTCAGCTTGCGTATGGGCGCGAAGGCTCGTTGTGGCGCGAACTTCGGGCACGTGCATCGGAGTTCCGCGAGGCGCACGACGCGCTCGCCGAGCTCTTGCGCATTGCGGACTTCACACCGCCATCGCGCTTCTTCGAAGCAATCCTCTCCGGTCCGATGCAAGGGCGCCGCAAGCTCTACTCACGCCTCGGCATGGCCGCGCGAGACGCGATCGACGAGCTCATGAACAGCGCCCTCGAATTCGAGCGGAGCGAGACCGCCTCGCTCGATCACTATCTTGCCTGGTTCTCGCGCGGAACGGTCGATGTACAGCGGGATCCAGGCCAACCTGCGAACGAAGTGCGAGTCATGACCGTTCACGGTGCAAAAGGGCTCGAGGCCCCCGTGGTGATCCTCGCCGACACGACAGCGGATCCGGCAAAGCTCGGGCGGACGCCGGTCGCGGTCGACATCGAAGTCGGGACTGCGCCCGTCGTACCCTTGCTTCGTCCCAAGAAAGACGAGCGATGTCCGCCATTTGAGGATATCATTCATGCCGGCGAGGAGCGGGATCTCGAGGAGCATTTTCGCTTGCTCTATGTTGCGCTAACCCGCGCGGCCGATCGTTTGATCGTGAGTGGAGTGCGACCCAAAGAGCGAAACGATGGGGCCGATCCGAGGCCTCCCAATTGCTGGCACCGTATTGTCGAGCGGGCGATGACAAGCCTCGCTTCCGCCCCAGGCGAGAACCATGTCGCCTTGCGATACGGAAGCAGCGATGGGGGCCGACCGGGCCGCGCGAGAAACAAGATCGAGCTGCGGCCTACCCGCATTCCGGGTTGGGCAGCGCGGCCAGCGCCGCCCGAGGCGAAACCGCCGCGGCCGCTCGCACCGTCGACGATTGCCGTTGATGACGAGAGCGCGCCTTCCCCGAGCGAGGCAATGCGTGCGGCGGCATTGAGGGGAACCTGGATCCACCAGCTCCTCGAACGGCTTCCGGCGGTTGAGCTCGGCAAACAGGCGAGCGTCGCGGATCGCTGGCTTCAGCAATCGGCCGGGATCAGGGATGATTCTGTTCGCGAGGAAATCGCTCGCGAGGTCTGCGCTATTCTTTCGGACTGCCGCTTTTCACGCCTGTTCGGGCCGGGTTCGCTCGGCGAAGCGCCACTCGCCGCGACCTTGGCCGATGGACGGGTTATTGCGGGCACGGTTGACCGGCTTCTCGTCGAAGAAACGCGGGTGTCGGTCATCGACTTCAAAACCGGGAGTGTTCCCGCGACCGAGGCGGAGATCCCCAAGTCGCATCGCGCTCAGCTTTCCGCTTACAGCGATGCGCTCGGGGTGATCTTCCCGGGGCGGAGCATCAGCGCAGCGCTTCTTTACACCTCCGGGCCGGTGCTGTTCGAACTGGCGTCTTGAGAGCGCCCGGGCAAGCGCCCATATGCTTGTTAACTTTTGTGCCTCCAGGAGATTCGCCCGCCATGGCCACCAAGACCGTCACCGACCAGAGTTTTGCTTCCGACGTCCTCGGTTCGCAGGGTCCAGTCCTCGTCGATTTCTGGGCGGAGTGGTGCGGGCCGTGCCGCATGATTGCCCCCGCTCTCGAGGAAATCGCCGGGGAGCTTGGCGACAAGGTGACGATTGCCAAGCTCAATATCGATGAAAATCCCGACACGCCGGGCCGCTACGGGGTCCGCGGCATTCCGACGATGCTGCTGTTCAAGGGCGGCCAGCCGGTCGCCCAGAAAGTTGGCGCCGCGCCGCGCAGCCAGATTCAGCAGTGGCTCGAAAGCAACCTCGATTCTTCCGCGCAGGGCGCGCGCCAAGCTTAGCCTCAACCGGGCGGGAGCTCGGCTCCGTTGAGCCCCCGGGTATCGGGCCTGAATTTCTCATGTCGGGGGAGTTTGTCGTCGGGTGCGAACCATCCAATCCGGCTTTCCCAGAAGATGTGAAAGGTCGGCACAATAGTGTCCGGCTGATCAAGCGTCGCAACGCTGAAATCGACGGTTTCGGGCTGGTGGTCGACCTTCATCAGGAACGGCGTTCCGCATTCGCCGCAAAAGGTTCGCCGGCCAAAGCTTGATGAGCGCACCGATTTTACCTTGTCGGCTCCTTGCGTCCAAACCAGGTCTTCGCCGGGGACACTTGCGAAAACCATGGCTGGGGCTCCGCTATTGAGCTGACAGGTCCTGCAGTGACACCAGCCGCAATCGAACGGCGTGCTCTGAAGCTCGTAGCGCACGGCTCCGCACAGGCATCCGCCGGTCCATTGCATTATGTTTCATCTCCTCGCAGCGGTTCGACCTTAATTGACTATAAGGGGGGCGCTCCTTACATCGCCCGACGCAATTTCCCCAGCGTCGGCGGGAGCGCTTCGCCTTTTGCGGATCGCGCGGGTTTTTAAGGGAATTCCATGTTCGCCGGATTGGCAAAAAGCATCTTCGGATCGGCCAACGATCGCTATGTCCGTGGTCTTGGCAAGTATATCGAGGCCGTCAACGGGTTCGAGCCCAACATCCAGGCTCTGAGCGATGATGAGCTGCGCGGTCAGACGGACCGGTTTCGTGCCCGTCTTGCGAACGGCGAAAAGCTCGACGATCTTCTTCCCGAAGCGTTCGCGACCGTGCGCGAAGCAGCGGTCCGGACACTTGGTCAGCGCCACTACGACGTGCAGCTGATCGGCGCGATCGCACTTCATCGCGGCGAGATTGCGGAGATGAAAACCGGCGAGGGCAAGACCCTGGTCGCAACCCTTGCAGTTTACCTGAACGCCCTCGAAGGGAAGGGCGTCCATGTCGTTACCGTGAACGACTATCTTGCGCGCCGCGACGCGGAATGGATGGGCCAGATCTACCGCTTCCTCGGAATGAGTGTTGGAGTGATCATTCCGAACCTCACGGACCAGGAGCGCCGGGACGCGTACAACGCCGACATCACCTACGCGACAAACAACGAGCTTGGCTTCGATTACCTGCGCGACAACATGAAATTCTCGCGCGATCAGATGGTCCAGCGAAGGTTCAATTTCGCCATTGTCGACGAGGTTGATTCCATTCTTATCGACGAAGCGCGCACGCCGCTCATCATCTCCGGTCCGACCGACGACAAGTCGGACCTGTACATCTCTGTCGATGGGATCGTGAAAACCTTCCAGCCTTCGGATTACGAGCAGGATGAAAAGCAAAAAAGCGTTGTCCTGACTGAGGACGGGACGGAGAAAGCCGAGCGTATGCTCGAAGCCGCCGGGCTCATCGAAGGTCGCAACCTTTACGATATTTCCAACACACAGGTCGTCCATCACCTGAATCAGGCGCTCAAAGCGAACGTCATGTTCAGGAAGGACATCGATTACATCGTCAAGGACGGAAAAATCGTCATCATCGACGAGTTTACCGGGCGAATGATGGACGGCCGTCGCTGGTCCGATGGCTTGCACCAAGCGGTCGAGGCCAAGGAAGGGGTTCAGATCGAACCAGAGAACCAGACGCTCGCCTCGATCACCTTCCAGAACTACTTCCGGATGTATCCCAAGCTGTCCGGCATGACCGGTACCGCGATGACCGAGGCGCCCGAGTTCTTCGATATCTACAAGATGAACGTTGTGGCGATCCCCACCAACGTTCCGGTCCAGCGGATCGACGAGGACGACGAATTCTACAAGACGATGACCGAGAAATTCGCGGCGATCGCGAAAGAGATCAAGGTGAAGCAGGAGCTTGGTCAACCGGTCCTCGTCGGAACAGTCTCCATCGAAAAATCGGAAATGCTTTCCGAATATCTGAAGGCGGAAGGCATCCGCCATTCGGTCCTCAATGCGCGCTTCCACGAACAGGAAGCGCATATCGTTGCCCAGGCCGGCCGCCTCGGCGCGGTTACCATTGCAACGAACATGGCGGGCCGCGGTACCGACATCCAGCTTGGCGGCAACCTCGAATTCCGGATGCGCGACGAATTTTCGGAGTTCGTTGCGGGCACTCCTGAATATGACGCGCAGGCTGAGAAAGTCCGCGTCGAGATCATCGCCGAGAAACGGCGCGTGCTTGAGGTGGGCGGTTTATACGTGCTCGGCACGGAGCGGCACGAAAGCCGCCGCATCGACAACCAGCTGCGCGGCCGATCGGGTCGCCAGGGCGATCCCGGTCTTTCCAAATTCTATCTCAGCCTCGATGACGACCTCCTGCGCATCTTTGGTCCGCAGACAATGTTCTCGCGGCTGATGAACAAGAATCTGGAAGACGGTGAGGCGATTGTCAGCCCGTGGATCAGCAAGGCGATCGAAACCGCGCAGAAGAAGGTTGAGGCCCGGAACTACGACATCCGCAAGCAGGTCGTCGAATTCGACGACGTCATGAACGACCAGCGCAAGGTCATCTACGAGCAACGTGCCGATATCATGGATGCGGAAAGCGTCGGCGAGGTGATCAGCGATATGCGGGCCGAGACCGCGGCCGCGATCGTTCTCGTGAATTGTCCTGAAGGCACGTATCCTGAGCAATGGAACATCCAGGAGCTCAAGGACAGCGTTGATGCGGTATTCGGGCTGCAGCCGCCGATCGATGCGTGGCTGGAGGAAGACCAGATCGACCAGGAGCTTATCATCGAGCGGCTACGCGAGCTTGCGGACGAGACAATGGCGAGCAAGGTTGCCGATATTGAACCTGAGCAATGGGCAGATATCGAAAAGCAGATTCTCATCCAGACCCTCGACCACCACTGGAAGGAACATTTGGCGACGCTCGATGCGCTTCGGCAGGTCATCCACTTGCGCAGTTATGCGCAGAAGAAGCCAATCGACGAATACAAGCAGGAAGCCTTTCTCCTGTTCGAGCGTCTCCTCGTCGCAATTCGCGAGGAAGTGACGCGGACCCTGATGCGCGCGCAGTTCCAGTTCCAGCCGCCGCCGCTTCCCGAGCTTCCGGATTTCATCACCCAGCACCTCGACCCGTTCTCGGCGGACGACGATACAGCCGATCTGGACGCGGCCGCGCGCGGGGTCATGCCCAATCTCCCACCACTCCTGAACATCCCGCAGCCGCCACTCCCGCAGCGTGACGCCGCCGGGAACGTGGTCGAATCGCCGATCAGCCGCAACGCGCCGTGCCCCTGCGGCTCGGGCAAGAAGTATAAGCATTGCCACGGACAGCCCGCTTAAGCCGGCCGCCAGTGGCGCTTGGATTAGTCGACCGGACTGAAATCCGGCGTGCCTATCGGCCTGACGAAGAGCAGGTTGTAGCCGAGCGGCTCGGGCAGGCGCGCCTCAACGCTGAGGAACTTGGCGAAGCAACCGCGACGGCTCGGGCGCTTGTAAAAGGCGTGAGGGCGCAAAAGCCATCTGGCGTCGATGCGTTTCTCCATGCTTACGACCTGGGTTCGGACGAAGGTATTGCGATGATGTGCCTCGCCGAAGCGTTGCTGCGCATTCCCGACGCGCACACGGCCGATGAGCTCATCGCCGACAAGCTGTCGGGACCCGATTGGTCAGAAAAGCTTGGACGGTCGGATTCGGCGTTCGTCAATGCTGCGACCTTCTCCCTGCTGCTTACCGGGAAAGTGCTCGAGGGTGCGCAGGATCGTTCCGACAATTGGAAGGCGGCTCTTGGTCGAGCCGTCGGTCGCCTCGGCGAGCCCGTCGTACGAACGGCGGTTCGCGAGGCCATGAAGATCCTCGGCCGCAATTTCGTCTTCGGTCGAAATATCGACGAAGCGTTGAAGCGCGCGGAGCCGGAGCGACGGAAGGGGCTCAGCCACAGCTTCGACATGCTCGGTGAAGCGGCGAAGACCTTCGAGGACGCCCAACGCTACGCGCGTTCCTACGCCAACGCGCTCGAACGTATCTCCAAGCAAGCAAGCGGCGGACTGCGGAAATCGCCCGGGATTTCGGTCAAGCTGACGGCGCTCCATCCCCGATTTGAATTTGCGCACTCGAAAGAGGCACTCGAAGCGGTAATCCCCATAGTCCGTGACCTCGCGCTTCAGGCATCGGCGGCGGATGTGCACTTCACGATCGATGCCGAGGAAGCGGATCGACTCGAGCTTCAGATGGATGTCCTTGAAGCGCTGCTCGGAGACGACGAGCTGTTCGCTAACGGCTGGGCAGGCCTGGGGATCGCGATTCAGGCCTACCAGAAACGTGCCGCACCCTTGTGTGACTGGGTGATTGCCGCGGCGCGCACTCATGGGCGCAAGCTCATGTGCCGGCTCGTCAAGGGCGCCTATTGGGATACGGAAATCAAGGCAGCGCAGGTCGCGGGCCTGAAGGATTATCCCGTCTTTACTCGCAAGGTTGCAACGGATGTTTCTTATCTCGCCTGCGCCCGGAAACTCCTCTCGGCAACGGATGTAATCTATCCCGCTTTTGCAACGCATAATGCCAATACGATTGGGCAGGTGAAGGCACTCGCGGGAAATCTAGAGTTTGAGTTTCAGCGGCTCCACGGCATGGGCGAAGAGCTTTACGCTGAGCTTGCACAGCTCGAACGGCATATCGGCGATACGCCGACGCCCGTTCGCATTTATGCTCCCGTCGGAAGCCACAAGGAGCTGCTCGCCTATCTCGTCCGCCGGCTACTTGAGAACGGAGCCAATTCGAGCTTCGTCAATCGTATTGCCGACGAGCAAGTTTCGATTGAGTCGCTCGTTTCCTATCCCGTAGCTGAGCTTTCGGCGCTGGAGCCCAAGAGAAACCCCAAGATTGTTCTCCCGCGCGACGTTTTTGGGACTGAACGGCACAACAGCGCTGGCCTCGACTTGTCCGATCCTCTCGAGCGCGATCCAATCCGTGGTCAACTGGCTGCGCTTGAGCGCAGCACTTTTGTCGCGAAACCGACGATCGGAACCGGCGAGCCGCGGCCTGTCACGTCGCCGCACGATCGCACAAGAGAAGTGGGAACGGTTTTCGAGGCAACCTCCGAAGATGTCGACCGCATGGTTCGCTCGGCTCATGCAGCGCAATTTCGCTGGGACGCTCGAGGTGGTGAGGCGCGTTCGCGATTGCTCGAACGCACGGCCGATCTCTACGAAGATCATCGGGCGGAATTCTACTCGCTTGCGATACGTGAAGGCGGAAAGACACTTCCCGATGCGGTCCTCGAGGTTCGTGAAGCCGTCGATTTCCTGCGCTTCTATGCCGCAGAAGCCCGAAGACAGTTTACGCGTCCCTTGCCGCTGCCGGGCCCGACTGGCGAACAGAACGCGCTTCGGCTCCATGGCCGAGGCGTCTTCGCCTGCATCAGTCCATGGAATTTCCCGCTCGCGATTTTCACGGGCCCAATTGCGGCCGCTTTGGCTGCGGGCAATTGCGCGATCGCAAAACCGGCCGAACAGACACCCTTGATCGGCGCGTTTGCGATCGATTTAATGCATCGGGCGGGCATTCCCGAGGATGTCGTCCAGCTTGCTCCTGGCGATGGTCGTGTGGGTGCAGCATTGACGCAGCATCCGCTCCTTGCCGGTGTCGCATTTACCGGCTCGACCGAGACCGCTCGCCTGATCAACCGGACTTTGGCCGAGCGCGATGGACCAATCATTCCGTTCATTGCCGAGACGGGCGGGCAGAACGCGATGATCGTCGACAGTTCGGCGCTTCCTGAGCAGGTCACGCGAGATGTGATCTCCTCAGCCTTCCAGAGTGCCGGTCAGCGATGCTCAGCCTGTCGTGTGCTTTTTGTTCAGGACGATGTTGCTGACACGATGATCACGATGATCGCGGGTGCGATGGAAGCCTTGAAAATCGGCGACCCTTCTGATCTTGCGACCGACGTTGGACCGGTAATCGATGGCGACGCGAAACGCGCACTCGATCAGCACCTTGTTTGGCTCGAGGAAAACGGGAAGCGAGTTTGCCGTCTGTCGCTGCCGAACGAGACGAGCAAGGGAAGCTTCGTTGCTCCCGCCATGTATGAGATCGCGGCGCTGAGCGATCTCAACAAGGAGAATTTCGGCCCCGTTTTGCACGTGATCCGATTTGCGGGAGACGCGATCGGTAAAGTGGTCGAGGCCATCAACAACACCGGCTATGGTCTCACCCTAGGTTTGCAGAGCCGCATCGACACCGTTCGCGACTTCGTCGAGGAGCATGCGCGCGTAGGCAATTTCTACGTCAACCGTAATCAGATCGGTGCTGTTGTCGAAAGCCAGCCGTTTGGAGGGGAAGGTCTTAGCGGAACCGGACCCAAGGCGGGTGGACCGCACTATGTCGCCCGCTTTGCCACTGAGCGGGTTACCTGCATCGATACGACCGCTGCCGGCGGCAATGCGAGCCTGATGGCATCGGTCGACCATTAATCCCGCCGCAGCGTTTCTCGGTCGTTTTTAGCCGGCAGGTGGTTTCACGCTCGATCGTGAGCCGCGCACAACCTCATGCCGTGACTTGCCCCGCGCACGATCGGCGTGCTGGAAAGACACACCCCGAAGAGAATAAATTCGGCAAAGGAACGAAATACTTAAGTTTCCGTTAACTAATTCCTTGGGCAACGAATTAGAGGTATTTCATGCGGAAACTATTATTTAGCGCCGTCGGCGCAATTGCTCTGGTTGCGAGTGCGACAAACGCAAATGCAGCAAGTGTAATTACTGGTCCGACGCCGAGTGTACTCTCACCGCCGGCCTCAGCGTTGTTCGGAGCTGTACTATCGGGAACTTCAGGCAGCACCACGGCGATCAACGACAATTTTACGTTCAACATTGCCGGTGGCCCGGCGCTAGCGGACTCGCAGGTCAGCACGATCCTTCTTGGAGGGTCCCAGAATGTCAATTTCAGTGCGATCACGCTCGACGGTATTTACGCCTTCGTCAAAACTTCGATCGGCGACGCTCCCGAAACTTGGGCGCTGCTTAGCCCCGCGTTGCTTAACAACGGTAGTCACACGATCAATGTGATGGGGACGCTGTTTGGGTCTACGGGTGCATACTCGGGCACATTAAACGTCCAGGCTCCGGTCCCGGAAGCCAAGACGTGGATGATGATGCTGCTTGGCTTTGGCGCAATGGGCCTCGCCATTCGTCGCCGCCGCCACCCGGTTCTCGCCCAGATCGCCTAAGACCAAAAATCTGGCTGCCGACGGGGCTTCCGATCTGTTCGGAAGCCCCTTTTTTGCGGGTCGCCGATAGGGTTCCGTTGATTGCGGGG
>DASZBO010000072.1:0-7632 GCA_035944075.1 Sphingomicrobium sp. | reverse complement strand
GACACTGCTGCCCAACAATGCACCGCCGACACCGCCTGCGATCAGTCCAGTCTCACCCGACGAGTGCCGACAGTACCGGTAATATCCCGTGCGGCGATAGTAGGTGCGTCCGTAATAATGATGTCGGTGGTGGTGGTATGTCCTGGCCTCGACCGGCGTTGCAATGATCGAAGTTGCCGTGGCCGCCAGGGTCAGGGAAGCCGCAATTCTCTGGGCGGTATTCATCATAATCCTGTTCCTCTAGTCAGCGATCAATCTTAAAAACTGCTCGTGAACCGAGCCTTAGGCGGTCGTTCATTTGCGATCAGGCTGACTGTAAAACAAAGACGGGGGGTGGAGGCCGGGACCGTGGCATCGCCTCGGCCTCCAGTGTCGACTAGTCCTGATTGTCGTCGTTCTCGTCGCGATGGTGGCGACGTTCATGCCGTCGGTGTTCGTAGTCTCTGTTGCTATAGTATGAGCGCTGATACCCGTACTTGCTGTACGAATTGTACCCGTAACTGTTGTTGGCCCGCGAGTATCTATACGGTTGCTGATACGAGTATGACTGTTGGTACCCGTACGATGGCTGATATCCGTAACTATAGGAAGGCTGATATCCATATGGCTGCTGGTAACTATTCGAATACCCTCCACCAATAACCGAATTGATAATTGTACCTAAGTCCTGAGCTTGAGCGGGAACAGCTATCACGCCAAGGAGCGCTGCAGAACCAGCAATGAGTCTTTTCATCGTTTTTCTCCGTTCTGCTTGATAAACGCCCGCAGATCCGAAAGTATCATTCATTGGCATCTTTCAATGTACATTGCCGGACGTTCATATTGGGGCGTCGGAAGCTCAGCGGCGCGCTGAGGGCCGGCAATGCTGCCGCTCAGAAAATTCGGGTGATCACCCGGTCAACGGGCCTGCCTTCGCGATAGAGCAATTTCACAAGGGCGGCCGCCACGAGCGCCGTTAGGGCACCGCCAAATACGTCGCTCACATAATGCGTGCCGATGTAAACACGCGAGAAGATGACAACTAACGCGGCTGCCGAAAACCACAGTCCCTCCCGACGCATGCCGTGCAATAGAAAAGCGAACGCGATCGCCGCACTGGCTGTAGCGTGGTCAGAAGGAAAAGAAGGATCAGTGCTCGTCGCGATCAGCAGGTGTGTCAGTCCGGCGTTATATGGACGCTGCCTTTGCACGAACAGCAGCACAACCTGATTGAGGGCCAAGCCGAGAAGAAACGAGAGTCCCGCCGCGACGAGCACGTGGCGTACATGAAGTCGGTCACGCCTTCGCCACCATTGTAACGCGACGGTCAGGATCAACAGGGGAACGGCAACGGCAGAAACCCCGACCATGCAGAAGTCGAGCAGACTGCTCCTCCCGGCAAGCTGATTGATCGCCTGGGTTGCGCCAACGTCTATGTTGTTCATGAAAAATATGCCTCACGCCTTACGCACTTGGGCAATCGATTGTCGTTCCGGCTACTCCGCTCGCTCTGGAAGCTCGACCATGTCGGTTTTGCTGACCGTCAAGTAGAGCACCAGACCGACGATAATGACGAGAAAGACCGCGCTTACGGACATGGTAGAGAAGCCGAGCCCACGGTCTTTCGGCGCTTGGGTCAGATAATCACCGATGGAAGCGCCAAGGGGCCTAGTGAGAACATAGGCTGACCAGAAGGCGAGGACGGGTCCGATCAGCCCCGAATAATAGCCTGCCGTGATGAGGGCTATCAGCCCTCCGAAAATCGCACCAGCGACCATGTAGCCCATGCCGAGTTGCTCAGACACCAGGTCACCCGCTGCGGTACCGAGCGCGAACGTGAAGAGAATGGCCAACCAGTAGAATGCTTCACGCCGTGGCGTCGTAATGTCGTGTATGGACAGGGTTTGCTCGCTGCGGTGCCACGCGAGGAATGTTACGGCGAGCGCTACTGCGAAGACGGCCGTCGAAACGTACAGGCTCACCCCGAAATTGTCGCTCAAGTTGTCGGTGATCAGCGTACCGACAATGCTCAGGAAGACCACGGTCATCCAGTAGATCCACGGCACGTAACGATCTTGGCGCAGTTGAAGCCATAGAAAGGCGGCGAGAACGAGGGCTGCGAGTAGAGATGTTGCTGTAAGACCAAAGCCCAAGTTGAAGTTCAAGAAGTCGGCTCCGGTCTCTCCGACCGTCGTCGCCAAAATCTTGATGATCCAGAACGCCAACGTGACCAGGGGCACCTTGTTCAGCATGGATCGGCGTTGCGCAAAATTCATTGTGGACCTCTGGTTTGATTGTTGAATTGCGCCCAGCACGCGCAGATTGATGCATTGTTTCCATGTTAGTTCTCCATGCGAAGGGTAGTGGGGGTACGCACGGAGGAGCTGGCCGGTTTACTTCTGTGTCCTAGTGGTAATGGACGTCGATTTTGGGCCAATGGTGACCATGGTGTTGGTCGTCTTTGGTCCTCTGGCGGGCGGGGTTGTCTTAGTCTGGCCCGGCGTGGGCGAACCGACCGATCACGATCAGCGCCCCAACTGATACCAGTACGAATTTCACCGCGCTCTCCTCGAAACGATCACGGGAGGATTGCAACGGGCGCAGTCGAGCGCAGTTGCATGATTGGGAATTGTTCACGAACGCGTTGGCTGACCGTGGACACGATCGAGGACCGACGTTCGTGTTCTGCTAAAGTCGTTGCGCAGCGCCTGCATGGTCGCGCTAAGCCCATAGCTTTGGCAGCGCGCGCACGAGTTTCTTCGTCTGTGCTTAGGCTTACAGAGCGAATGGGATTTTTCGGGTCGTTCGCTTACGCTTGCCCTATGTCGCGCAGGAGTCCGACGAACCACGGCTCGGATACATCGAATGCTTTACCGCCTTCGATGCGCTGAAACTCAATCACCCGCAGCTCATCACCCCGCTCCTCGTCCTGGCCTACGACCCCGGACTCGCCGCGCAATGCCGCATCCACCGCGTAAATCGTGCAGTCCCGGATCAGCGCGAGGTCGGCCTCGTTCGCGGGCGCTGAACGGGCGAAGTAACCGCTCTTTTGGACCAGCACTTTTTCGGCGGCGAGTTCGGCCGCGAACTGCTTAGCGAACCATTGGCCCGGGTTGACCTTGTCGAGCTGGACATGGCCGAAAGGATCGCGCGGCACCTCGTTGCCTGCCGCCTCCAGGGCAGCGACAATTTCGCGCACGCCGGCACCTTCGAGATGAACAGATTGACGCCACCCTTCTCGTCCATGATGCTTCGGAGCCGCTTGGCCTCCTCAGCGATGTCGAGCGGCAACTCCGGCACGTAGACTCCGTGGACATCCCAGCGGGCGGCCGAGTTCTCCAGCCACTCGGCGAATTGCGCGTCGTGGACCCATTCATGATGCGCGAGCGCGGTGGCGGCGGTTAGCCACCCGCAATTGCGTCCCATGACTTCATGCACAATGAGCATCCGGGGGTTCGACGAACACTCCGCGATGATGTTGCGTGCATAGAGTGCGCCCTGTTCGGCTGCGCTCCATGCCCCCAGCGTTTGGCGGATCGGTACGACGTCATTGTCGATCGTTTTTGGCAGCCCGACGACGGTGAGATGATAGCCGTGACTGCGCAGGTAAGCGGCGAGATCGGCTGCGGTGCCGTTGGTATCGTCGCCGCCGATCGTGTGCAGGACGTCGACGCCGTCGCGTCTCAATTGCTCGGCAGCCACGTGCAGGGGGTTCTCCCCGGGGTGGACGAGGCCTTTGCTTACGCAGTCATCGACATTCGTAAGCCGCACCCGGCTGTTGCCGATCGGACTGCCTCCAAAGGCGTGCAGCCGGCCGGCCGTCGCACGCATCTTGTCCGTCACCTCCGCGGACTTGCCGGTAAGCAGTCCCGCATATCCGTTGAGGTAGGCAATAATCCGTACGTCGGGCGCCACCTCGGTATAGCGCTGGATCAGACCGGCGACCGTGGAGGAAAGGCATGGCGCGAGACCACCTGCGGTGAGCATGGCGACAGTGGAGACTGGCATCGGCTCCTTTCTGCCAACTTGTCACCGTCACGGCCAGAGGCGGCAAACAATGGGCGGTTTTCTCTATTCGCGAAGCGAAGAATTTGCAGTGCCGTGAGGAAGTTCAGAGACCGGTTTGGAGACGATGACACGAGCCCGGAAAAATCGTCCTGCTCAGCCTGGATACGCAATGGCCAGCATGGGCGCCGCTGCCGACTGCACATCGCTAGGCGGCCTATGGAGTTTGTGTCAGGGGCTATGTCCAGCGGCTCCGCGGGCTGTTAGTTTACGGTGCCTCGAGGGAGCCGTCATGACTGAGGACATGTTCGCCGAGTTCAAGAACCAACAGCGTGCGATGTGGTCTTCATTCGCGCCGAGCGCGGTCCTGACGACGCCCGTCGCTGGCCATCTGATCGAATTTGCCGGTATCGCGCCGGGGGAAAAGGTCCTGGACGTTGCCTGTGGCACAGGCGTGGTGGCGATTACTGCGGCGCGTCGCGGCGCGACCGTATCCGCTCTTGATCTCACTCCGGCGCTCCTTGAGCACGCACGAGAAAACGAGAAGATCGCCGAGTGCGGACCAATTGACTGGACTGAAGGGGATGCCGAGCGACTGCCCTATCCCGATGATAGCTTCGACGTGGTGCTCAGCCAGTTCGGCCACATGTTCGCACCGCGTCCGGACGTGGCACTTGGAGAGATGCGCCGGGTGCTGAAATCCGGCGGCCGGATCGCCTTTGCGACTTGGCCACCAGAGCATTTTGTCGGACGCTTCTTTGCTTTCGTCGCTCGCTATTCACCGGCTCCTCCGGAAGGTGCCGTCCCGCCGCCGCTATGGGGATCGATACCGGTTGTGACGGAACGCCTTTCGCGAGATTTTGACTCGCCCTTTTTTGAGCGCGGCGTGATGCGTGTACCCGCGCTCAGTCTGACGCACCTCTGGCTGTACATGAGCGCGTCGATTGGTCCGCTGCAGAAAATCGTCGAGCGGTACATAAACGAGCCTGAAGAGCTCCGAACCATCCGCCAGGGAATGATCGAACTCGCCGCACCCTATTTCTCGAACAACATCATGCATCAAGATTATCTGCTGACACGTGCCGTGGCATGCTGAGTGGGACGCATCGCCAAAAGGGAATTTTTTCCCGTCCTCTTATCGCCGTTTCTTCACCTTGCCCTCTAGTTGGCCGGTCAGCGAACGTGTATTGATCGGTCAACACACTAGGGAAGAAGTACGGACTAATGAACGAGAAGTCGATTTGGTTATGGCAATCAACCCAAGCCGTCCGGCTACAGGGGGCCGACCTAAGCAAGCCGCCCAGTCACGAATGCGGTCTCACGCTCTTGAAGAGCACTTGCGTCTCGCTTGATGCTCGCTACCGCAATGGACCGGCGGCAGTAGCTCGGTGAATATACGCGTGCGGCCGAACGAGTTTGCCGAGCGGAGCGGGGGACTCGTGGTTCTTAAGACAGGGCTGATCGCCCGATTCACATCCTGGTCGCTGAAGAATGGCCCCCACGTCATGTTGGAGGCGCTGGCGAACATCGTCCTTCCGCTCGTAATCTACAGCTACGCTGAAGCGCCCTTGGGGGCAGCTCGCGCGCTCATCGTGTCCTCGATACGCTATCCTTACTCGTCCTGGGTGGCATTGGGTTGTCGTTGTTGGCGATGCTCGGTGGGGGCGGAATCAGGTTCCTCCAGCTTCGCGAGAAGCTGGTAACCGCGGCAATCGGATTAACTTTCCTCGGCTCTGCGCTTATCGGGAAGCCGCTGGTGTACGAGTTGGCGCGCGCCACGATGCGACGCAAATCTGAAGAAGAGGCGTTGCAGTTCGAAGCTCTGCAGGTCCACGCAGCGTTTCGTCGCACGATGATGGTCATGACTTTGGTCTGGGGCTTCGGCCTGCTCGCCGATTTTGCAGTCTCGGTCGCGCTGATCTTTGTTCTCAGCATCCGCGAATACCTGCTTATCCATCATGTGCTCGGCTACGGGACGATGGGTGCGCTCAGCCTCTGGTCGTTCCTTTATGGGCGACGTGCCCAACGGCGAGGTGAGGCGCGCCGGGCGGAGGCACTTGCGGGTGCCAGGGCCGGCGTGGACAAGCGGTGACGACCTAGCAGCTCATCCGGCACATTGGTCGTGTCGGCTTGGCCGCAAGAGGTCCAGGCTGTATCGGAACGAACCGCAGCAGCACGCGCCGTTAGAGGCGCCAATCCAGCTGAAGCCGGTTTAGCCGCGCACATGCTGTCTCACGACGGGACAGCATGTGCGCATGAGGTGCGCCCCCACCGCGATCAGCGTATGTTTGCGTGTTCCTACTCTTCGGGGCACTGGCATGAACGCGATCATGGCAATAGCATTTACCGCACGCGAGCTTGGCAAGAACGACAAGCAAAAACCCACTAATAAGCTCAGTGGTGGGCAGACTCCACGTCGCTGACTTAGGGTGAAATTGACTTGGGATAAGCCGCTTTCACGTCTGCTGAAGCGACCGAGAGCGGATTGCGAAGCCGGCAGCAGAAACGGCGCGCGAGTAAAATTCCTGAACGGCAGACGTTCGCCGCAGCGAATGATCGCCGCCGGGCTGGCCCCGTCGCACTGAAGGCAAGCGTCCAGATATTCGACAGATGGGGCGCGACTAGGGGCCAAGCCGCCGCCCTTCTCGGCGTTTCGGTAAGCACATGGGACCGGATCAAAGCAGGTACCTGGAAGGGCGTGCTGAGCCAGGATCAACTTACTCGCGCTTCAGCCATGGTCGCGATCTTCACCGGCCTTCACATGCTTGTGACCGATGAAACTGCGGACCAGTGGCCCGCGCTTCCCAACCGGTTTTCCCTCTTCGAGCACCAATCTCCGATTTACGCCATGATCGACGGGGGCGTTCCGCGAATGCTCGAAGTTCGACGTCGCCTAGAAGCGCTAATAGAGCACATCTGACGGGTGAATGACCGGAACGCGCCCATCCAGGTCGTTCCTTGACTACTCAGCGGAGCCCGCAAGCGGACGACTGTTCACTTGGCACGCCGATGTCCGTTTCCGAGCCATTGCAGCCATTAGGGGCCGAGAGCATTCTCTATTGATGCTGACTGTCATCACAACAGTGCTTGCCGTTACGACAGCCGCGCCGTGCTCCGGCACGACGACGTTGCAGGTTAATGCTTGCTTCGAGGCTCGCCTTAAGGACAGCGAAGTGATCCTGAACCGCTACTTTCAAGCGGCACTGAGGCGCGCCCGAAAGGAAAGCGATGCGGCTACTGCGGCGAAGCAGTTGATAAATGCCGAGCGCTCGTGGCTCGCGTATAGGGATGCCGAGTGCGGGTCCGTCTTTGACTATTGGAGGGGCGGGACCATCAGAGCCACAATGGAGCTTGATTGTCGCATTCGCCTTACCCGCCTGCGCACTTATACGATCTGGCGTGATTGGCTGACGTATGCAGACAGCACTCCGCCATTGCTCCCGCGCCCTGACGTTGAAGCGGTGATGTCAGAGGGCTGAGAGGCATGGACGCAATGTCCGTTTTCCACCGATACTGTTGAAGAAGTCGGCTTCTGACAGGAGCAAAGATTGCTCTGCTCTGCGCTGCGGGCGAGCAACGCCTGATCTCCTTTCAGGGTATCACTAGCTGCTTGGGTCCGAGGAGCTTCGCCATTTTGCGGAGGTTCTG
>DASZBO010000071.1:0-5172 GCA_035944075.1 Sphingomicrobium sp. | reverse complement strand
GATTAAATCGCCGACCTCAAGGCCTGACAGTGCGTCGGCCGCGCGTTCGCTTTGCCCTTGGCCAACCACGACCCGTACGCCCTTCAAGGCGGGGTGCCGGATCAGGGATTCCACAGCCCACCGCAGGACGGGCTTTCCGCCGAGCAGCCGAAACTGCTTCGGTACGGCGCCCCCCATGCGTGAGCCGCTCCCGGCGGCGACGATAAGCGCGGTCGTGGTCACGGACGGATCGTCTAGGGCCGCTCGCCTTGTCCGCCAAGGGCTGATCCACTATCTGCTCCCCATCCCATGAGCGAGCTGAACCCAATCCAGATCGGCCCTGTCCGGATCGATGCGCCCGTCATTCTGGCGCCAATGACGGCCGTCACCGATTTGCCTTTCCGACGAATCGTGAAACGATACGGTGCAGGACTGACGGTGAGCGAGATGATCGCCAGTCAGGCCATGGTTCGCGAAACCCGCCAGTCTCTCCAGAAGGCGATGTGGGACCCGGCCGAAGAACCCGTGTCCGTCCAGCTTGCCGGTTGTGAGCCCAGCATCATGGCCGAAGCGGCGAGGCTCAACGAGCAGCGGGGCGCGGCGATTATCGACATCAACATGGGCTGCCCGGTCAAGAAGGTTGTCAACGGCGAGGCAGGGTCCGCCCTGATGCGCGATCTTCCGTTGGCCGCACGGCTCATTCAGGCGACCGTCGAGGCGGTTAATGTCCCGGTGACGCTAAAGACGCGAATGGGATGGAACCACGAAAATCTCAATGCTCCCGAACTTGCGCGCATTGCGGAGGATCTCGGGGTGCAGATGATCACCATCCATGGCCGCACGCGCTGCCAGATGTACAAGGGGGTGGCCGACTGGGCGTTCGTTCGTAGGGTCAAGGATGCGGTCTCGATCCCGGTTATCGTGAACGGGGACATCTGCTCCATTGAAGATGCCCGAACTGCGATCCGCCAATCGGGTGCCGACGGCGTCATGATCGGTCGCGGAGCCTATGGCCGGCCATGGTTCGTCGCGCAGGTCATGAGCGAACTCACCGGCGGAGGCCATCGTCCTGACCCCAGTCTCGACGAGCAGCTTCAGGCGATGCTCGAGCAGTATGAAGAAATGCTTCGCCTCTACGGCATCCACACCGGTGTAAATCTCGCTCGAAAGCACCTCGGGTGGTACACCAAGGGACTGCCTGGGTCTGCCGAACTTCGCAACAAGGTGAACCAGCAGGACGATCCGCAGATCGTTACGCACATGTTGCAAGAATTCTATGCGCCGTGGCTGGCACGCTCCGCGGCCTGACCAGATTCACTCAACAACACTGTGTTTTTTGTGCAACGGCCATGCTAGAGCCGTAAGCGAATGGATGCGGTTACCGCCGACTCGCCGGTGAATTCAGAAAAGGAAAGCTGGCTTCAGCGGGAGCGGGCAAGCGGTCGTTTCTACGATCGCGTGGCCGTTCTGCTCGGCATTTTCCTCGTTGCGATGGTCGCGCTCAGTGTCTGGGCGCTGCGCCGTGCAGCACAACCCGGCACATTGCTTTGGCCTCCGCTGATTGCGCTCCTGCTCATCGGCATCCTTTTGCCAGCAATTGCGCTGATGGCTCTTTATGCGCGCAAAGTTGCCGTCCGGCGCGCGGAGCAGGTTGGCCTTGGCAGTGGTCGCCTTCACATCCGCCTCGTTGCCCTGTTCACCGCGATTGCGGCTGTCCCGACCGTTCTTGTCGCCATTTTCGCATCGTTGCTGTTCCAGAGCGGTCTCGAGTTCTGGTTTTCCAATCGTGCAAGAACGATGCTTGAGAACACCGTGCAGGTCGCGCATGCCACTTATCGGTACGAGCTCGGCCGCGTCGGCGCCGAAGCAACGACCATGTCGGGAAACATGGCCGACGGGCTCAGCCGCGTTCCGATCGATGACCCGAGGGTTTCGCAGGCACTTGCAGCACAGACTTACCTGAGGGCGCTCAACGAAGCGGCAATCTTGAGGATTGACGCCAATAACAACGTTCAATCCTTTTCGATCGCCAACGGCTACGTTGGGATGATCAATCCTGCACGGCTGAAGAACGCGGTTGCGCGGCTTAACCGGCTGCCGGACGATGGTTCTGTCGAGGAATATACGCCTAACCGCATCTCGGTCCTAACTCGTCTCAAATACGGCACGAACTTCTACCTCTACGTTGCGCGCTGGGTTGATCCCGAAATCGCCTTGCAAATGCGAAGAGCGAACGAAGTCCTTCGCGACTATCATGCGTTGCAGAATCGATCCCGAATCAATCAGCTAAGGTTTAATGCGGCCCTTCTTCTGGGCGCGTTGATCATCGTCGGCCTGGCGATCTTTACGGCCCTAGAGATTGCCGATCGGCTAGTCCGGCCCGTCGGGGCGCTGGTCTCGGCGGCGGGACGGATTGAGGCCGGGGACTTCTCCGCGCGCGTGCCGGTCTCGAACACTGACGATGAAGTCCAGACCCTGTCTGCGGCATTCAATCGAATGACAGGTCGTCTCGACGAGCAGACGACAGAGCTTCGAACAGCCAATACGCAGCTCGAAACGCGTGGCGCATTCATGGAGGCCGTGCTCGCCAACGTCAGTGCGGGCGTGATCGCCCTTGATTCAACGCATCGCATCCGCCTCGTTAACCGGTCCGCTGAAACGCTGCTCCAGGCGAAGCAGCATGATCTGGAAGGCAAGGCGCTTGGCGGTATTTCGCCCGAACTGAGCGAATTCATGCGTGGGGACCAGTCGGAGGCCAATGTCACGTTCGCCGCCGACGGAGCGGATCGAACCCTCGCGGTCAAGCGTGTTCGCTATCAGGATGGCGCGGTGCTGACTTTCGACGATATCACGGACCAGCTGTCAGACCAGCGACGTGCGGCATGGTCCGACATCGCGCGACGCATTGCGCACGAGATCAAGAACCCCTTGACCCCGATCCAGCTCGCGGCGGAGCGGCTGCAGCGCCGTTTCGGCAAGGAAATCAGCTCGGACAGCGATACGTTCGAGCGGCTCACCGGCACGATCGTACGCCAGGTCGGCGACCTTAGACGCATGGTCGACGAATTTTCGAATTTTGCACGGATGCCAAAGCCCGTGTTCCGGGATGAGGACGTGCACGAGATCGCCCGGCAGGCACTTTTCCTGCACGAAGTGGCTCACCCCGGCATCACGTTCACGCTCGACCCGCCGCAAGGCGAGTTCTGCATGGTTTGCGATCGTCGTCAGTTGTCCCAAGCTTTGACAAACGTTGTTAAGAACGGCGTGGAAGCCATTGAGGGCCGTCGAAATCGCGGGGAACACAGCATTAGTGGTGATCGTGTCGAACTGAGGCTGCGGCGGGAGGGCGTCCAGCTCGTTCTAGACGTGCTCGATACCGGCATTGGCCTTCCTGAGGAGCGCGAACGCCTGACCGAACCTTATATGACGACGCGAGTGCGGGGGACCGGTCTTGGTCTCGCCATCGTCAAGAAGATCGTCGAGGAGCACCACGGGGAGATCGCCTTTCTGGATCGTCCTGGCGGCGGCACTCACGTGCGAATGACATTCGAAACCGACAAGCTCGCACCGCTGGCGCACGATAGCCGGCCCGCGAGCGAGGTCCTTGAAACGGATGAGGAAGCCTGATGGCGCTTGAAGTTCTGGTTGTGGACGACGAGGCCGACATCCGCGAGTTGGTCAGCGGCGTCCTTGAAGATGAGGGCTATGCAGTCCGGACGGCTGCAGACAGCACTCAAACGCTCGATGCGATCGAGGAGCGACGTCCCTCGATGGTCCTTCTCGATGTTTGGCTTCAGGGTTCCAAGCTCGATGGACTTCAGCTTCTTCAGGAAATCAAGCGTCGCGATTCGACGATTCCGATCCTGATGATTTCGGGACACGGAAATCTCGACACTGCGGTTGCAGCGGTCAGGGAAGGGGCGATCGACTTCATCGAGAAGCCGTTCGAGGCCGATCTCCTGATTTATCTCGTCGACCGAGCGACGGAGACCGAGCGCCTCCGACGCGAGAATGAAACGCTTCGCAGGCAAGTTGGTCAGGAAGACCAGCTCCACGGCAGCTCAGTTGCGATCAATACCGTTCGCGCAACCCTCAAGCGTGTCGCTCCTACCGGCAGTCGAGTCCTCCTTTCGGGTCCTCCGGGCGTCGGCAAGGAAATTGCTGCGCGGATGATCCACCAATGGAGCCCTCGATCACGGGCGCCATTCATAGTTCTGTCTGCCGCGATGATGAGTCCCGAACGGGTCGAGGAGGAATTGTTCGGCTCGGAGAACGATGGCGTCATGCGGCCGGGACTGCTTGAACATGCCCATGGCGGAACGCTTTTCCTTGACGAGATTGCGGACATGCCGCCGACGACCCAGGCCAAGATCCTTCGCGTGCTGACCGATCAAAGCTACACCCGCGTCGGTGGTCAACGACCGGTCAAGGTGGACGTCCGGGTCTTGTCGGCGACGTCACGAAACCTCCAGGACGAAATCACTGCCGGACGCTTTCGCGAAGATCTCTTCTATCGGCTGAACGTCGTTCCGGTGAAGCTTCCGCCGCTTCGCGAGCGGCGCGAGGACATTCCTGAACTGGTGAGCCACTTTCTCGCACGTTTTTCCGCGGAACGCCGGATGCCAGCGCCGGCCATTTCAGAAGAGGCCATGGCTGCACTCCAGGCGCACGATTGGCCAGGCAATGTTCGTCAGCTCCGCAATATAATCGAGCGGACCCTGATCCTTGCTCCGGGCGATCGATCGTCGTGCATCGAAGTGGATCTCCTTCCACCCGAAATCCTTGACAACCAGGCGCCGATGAGTGGTGCAAGCACAAGCATGGCAATCATGGGAAGCCCGCTGCGCGAGGCCCGCGAATCCTTCGAGCGCGAGTATCTCAAGATCCAGATTCGCCGTTTTTCCGGCAACATCTCGCGAACCGCATCGTTCATTGGAATGGAGCGATCCGCATTGCACCGGAAACTGAAGGCGCTCGGGATCGGCGAGAGGCACGAGGGCGAGGAGTAGGAGGGCGGTACAGCATGGCCGCGCGATCGCTGAGCTTGCAGGATCATTTTCTGAACAGCGTTCGGCGCGCCAAGATTCCGCTTACCATTTTCCTCGTAAAAGGCGTCAAGCTCCAGGGCGTGATAACCTGGTTTGACGCCTTCTCCCTGCTTCTTCGACGGGAAGGCACGTCCCAACTTGTTTA
>DASZBO010000070.1:0-2546 GCA_035944075.1 Sphingomicrobium sp. | reverse complement strand
CTCCCGCACTGATTTCTGGAAAATGCCGGGAGTTGGCCGTGTAACGATCGCTCGCGTGCAGGATTGGTTATTGCAGATTGGGTTGGATTTCAAGGCGGAACAGGACCCGAGGCGCGCAGCGATTGAGCGTGCGGGCGCTTTGCGCCGACTGCCCGCTGAAAGTCGGCACGCGGTGAACGACGATGCCAATATAGCGGAGTTAGGTCTGAGAACACGGACGCTGACACGCGTGTTGAAGAGAGGTCTCGCGAGTATCGGTGGGTTGCGCGACATGACACTGCGGGACTACGTCGTCCATTTTGGTACATCGGAGGCGCGGGAGATCATCGGTGCATTGGATCGCGCGCGTTTGCCACTGCGCTGCGCGCCCACGCCTCTCGATCTGTGGCGAGCCGGCCTTCGCGGCAAAAGCGAGTTACCCGTGCCGAGTGATGCTGGCACGCCTATCGATGAACTCCAGCCATGGATCGGTGCTGCAGCACTTCGACTGAAGGAGAGCGGTTTTCCCACTTTGGGTGCCGTTAGCAAGCAGCTGACGGAAGGAAAGAGTATTCGATTCCGAGGGATCGGCGCGCATACGGAACGAGAGGTCGTCGACTTTTTCCGGAGGATCTCACCGGATAGCGACAGTGTGGCGGTACCCGTCACTCCCGAAACCGGTGCAAAGAACTAATATGACACGAAAAGCAGGAGGACACTACTCGACGCCGCGTGCATTTGTGCGCTGATTGTCAGCACTGCGGGAAGTGCGTCCGCAGTTCAATGGGTCAACGTTGGACATAACGGCAAATCTAAGCTTGCGTTGGACGCTGAGTCAGTAGACCTCGATGTGCCCGGCGGGATCGGTAAGGTGTGGGCGCGCACGCAATTCAATCCCTCCGGCGCTAGTCGAGAACGCATTGGCGCAAGGAGATTGCGTTATCACTGCTGTGATCGTCGCCAATGAAGAAAACATCCAGGCGGTGAGCAAGACAGCGCGTCCGCTTGCCATGAAGCTCGATGAGATTGCCCAACTTTGCGAACAGGCGGACGCCGGCATGTCCGTCGCCGAGAAGGTGGGCGGCCGAGTTGCTCGTCCGACAAGAAAGCGGCCCAAACGGGTTTGAAGGCCCTCTCTGAATTATGCGAAATGGGTGCGGCCGATAAAGCCTAGGCCAATCATCCCCGCTCCATTGTCCCGAAAGAAGCTATTAGGGAACACGCGGCTCATTGACCCCGAGTTTTAAATCTCAGCGAACGCTATACTCGCCTCATTAAATAAAATGAGAGATCGGGGCCATGATTTTCACGCGTATCGCCGAGTGGATCGAAACACAACAGCCGTGGCTTTCGGACACGGCTCGACGTCTTATCGTTAATGGACGAATAGCAGACGACGAGATTGGCGAGATCCTCGCCTTGGCGAAGGCGCAGGCTGGCATCGAGGACCCCGCCGCTCGCGTGGCGCAACTGCTTACTCGCGAGATGATCCCGACAGGCGGTGCGGCTGAAAGCTCGATCGTTCTCATGGAACTGCGCAACCTGCGCGGCGTCAACGCCATTGCGACGGACCAAAAGATCCCTTTTTCGCAAACCGGGTTGACCGTCATATACGGAAACAACGGCGCGGGAAAATCGGGATATTCGCGCGTCTTGCGCAAGGCGTGCCGTGCGCGAGCCACTGGCGGCGCCATATTGGGCGATGTCTTCGCCGCCGGCGCTGCGGGGAACCCAAGCGCGGAGATTCTGATTCGACGAAAGGGCGCCGCTGAGCCGGAGGCCCTGGTTTGGCAACAAGGCTCGCCGGCTCCGACAGAACTGGCGACGGTTGCGGTGTTTGACAGCCAATGCGCTCGGGCTTTCACCGATGCTGAGGGCGAGGTCGCATACACGCCACGCGGCCTCGACGTTCTTGCGCAACTGGCAATCTTATGCGGGAAGCTCCGCGCGCGGCTCGAGACGGAGATCAATGGCATCCACGCCTCGACCACCTCGTTCGCCGACCTTCTTGGCGAGCATGTCGCCGGTCGCGCGCTCGCGGCATTCGACAAGCGTTTCCATGTGCCGCAATATCGGCTTGACTTGACGAAGCTCGCAACGCTTACCGACGAAGAGTCGGCGGAAATCGTACGCCTGACCGCAGAACTGGCGGAGGCCAACCCAACGGCGCGCGCCACAGACCTTCGCAATCGGAAGGCGCGCATCGATGGCCTAGCCACCCGGTGGGAGCGGTGCGAGACGGCGCTGTCAGACGAGAAATCGAAAGCTGCGATCGACCTGGGGGTGGCGCTGACGACCGCCGAGGCGGCCGTGCGTCTCGCTGCCGAGGCGTTTGCGGCCGGCGGCGACTTGTTGCCCGGGACCGGCTCCGATCCTTGGCGGACGCTGCTGAGCGCAGCTAGGGAGTTTTCTACCCAAGCAGCTTAGGCTCTGTCGCGATAAGGACGGAGGGGCGAGCGCAGTGTACCGGGCGCAATCGTTTATGAGGCGAGGGAATAGAATTGCTGTGCGGCGGACGCGCCGGTCCCTTTGGCGCATTTCATTTGCCCCTTGCGGATCATGTGCAT
>DASZBO010000069.1:0-4825 GCA_035944075.1 Sphingomicrobium sp. | reverse complement strand
TGAACGAATGCATCAAAAAGGTCGAGATCGATAGCGGCAAGCGGGCCGGCGTGCCGACGGATATGGCCGAGAGGCTCAAGGCCATGGAGCGGGAGAACCGCGAACTGCGGCAGGCGAACGAGATCCTGCGCAAGGCATCGGCGTATTTTGCCCAGGCGGAGCTCGACCGCCGGGTGAAGCCATGATCGCGTTTATCGACGATCATCGGGAAGCGTATGGCGAAAACTCGCACAGCTCAGGCATCTAAATCTCGTTCGACGCGGCGACGGCGAAATTGTCGGAATACTGATCGCCAAAAATGGCATTTGCACATTAGACTCCGTAGTGCCCGATCTTTGTTGAAGACTTGCCGGGCTTTTATCGCTGGGGTTTCTAGTCAGCAAGCCTGCAAGACGCGCTGGCTACAAGCGGGCTGGCGGGCACCGGCGAGTACCGTCCTTAAGAGCCTGCAGGAAGCTCCGTTGTGTTAGGCGGCGACCCAGCCAAGCCTTTGCCCTCGGCCATTTTCAAATGGCATCCATTTCATCGCCAATAAGTGATAACAACGCTTGAATCAACTTGACGGGAAAGGCTATATTTCAAATTCTGCGGGCTCAGTTATCCGATAGCGAGTCTCGGTCGAAGTGCGTGCCGAGCACCAATTGTACGATTCTATGTCGCTTTACGTCCAAAATTGCGTGGCTAAATTGTTTGGGGGCAGAAATGAGTAAGGAAATAGCAGAGGATGGGCTGCATTTTGACCCTGCAACGTTTTTGGAGACAGCAGCTACAGGCCGTTCGATTCGCACACATGCAAAGAAAGAGATCATATTTGCGCAGGGAGATGCTGCGGATTCCGTCTTCTATATAAAAAAGGGCAAGATAAAAGTTACGGTTTTGTCCCCGGAGGGCAAGGAAGCCGTGGTGGCAATCCTGGGGGAAGATGAGTTTTTGGGCGAAGGATGCTTAATCGGCCAGCCGAAGCGTTTGACGACGGCTGTCGCAATGGCGGACTCAGTGACGATGCGAGTGGAAATAGCCGAACTCCAGAAAGTTCTTAAAAGCGAGCCTGCATTTTCGGAGATGTTTATGGCTCATATTTTGACTCGAAGCGCACGGATCGAAGAAGATTTAGTTGATCAACTTTTCAACTCGACAGAAAAGCGCCTCGCGCGTGTGTTGCTCCTAATGGCAAATTTTGGAAAGGAAGGTCGGCCGGAGCCAATTATTGCAAAAATAAGTCAAGAGACGCTTGCTGAGATGATCGGAACGACCCGGTCGCGGGTAAACCATTTTATGAATAAGTTTCGCAAATTGGGGTTCATCGATTACAACGGCCATCTTGAGATACATAGCTCCTTGTTGAGTGTAGTGCTCGCGGACCAACCACGTAGCGTGAAGGCGCCACAAAGCCCTTAAGACGCTTTTTCTTTCCGCTGGATTAAGCTGCACCGACAAGTGTAGCCCGCTGTGCGCACCGAATGAGGCCGAACGGACCTTCGATGCGTCACTTTCGGTTTTCCACTCTCTCGTCGTTTATCTGGGGTGCTATGACCGCCTTTCCGGCCCACGTTGGTGGCCGAAGACGAGCATGATCAAGTACGAATAGTCGAATGGCTGAGGACAAATTGCCCTTATGCCGACTCGTCTCGATTCCTGTCAGTACGTCCGAAAGTGTCACATCGCTTTCGAGCGCAATCGTTTTAAGTCTCGACCAGAAGGCATCCTCCAAACTGACGCTGGTCTTATGCCCAGCAATTTTGACTGAGTGTTTGATAATTGAAGACTTCATATATTCATTTCCTCGCGAAGTGGATTTCGATCAACACGGGCGCGCAAAAAAAGCGAGTAGACAGGCTTATTAGGAGACACCATCTCCGCTCACATCGAGCACCGAAACAATTGCGTACAAGAGTTGATGCCGAATCACCGCGGACAGCACTAATCATTTGTCTCGCTAAATCGTAAGTTGCGCTGTTCAAAATTGGTCACAGGGCCCCAATACCGCTTTTTGGAATTAAATTAGGCACGCTGCGGCTTAGTCGAACAGGGTGTATCCTTTCGCTCAGCTCTCCGTTGTCTCATCTGTCATTCAATTTTCCGGGAGGCGTCTTCATTCGAACCCATTCGAAGGTCGAGGGAGGCGTCTGTGGTGACGTTTGCGTACTTACAAAAATGCGGAATAAAAGTAGTTCTAATTACTGCAATGGGTTTTGGATGCATGCCGATAATTTCGGCCATGGCTCAAGACACAAGTTGGCTGATTACATCTTCAACTCCGCTCGCGAGTGCCGCCACCAAATCTGCCCGTCGCAACCGGTATTAATAGTGTGGCTGCTGGCCCCTACGCGGTGTCGAGCGGAGATAACAGTACGACCTTCGGCTACTCAAGTGTTGCATCCGGTTCTAACGCGTCGGCCTTCGGATCAGCCAGCGTGGCAAGCGGCGCCAATAGCGTCGCGATCGGCATGCTCAGCCGTGCCACGGGGAGCAGCACTAGCGCGATCGGCGATTCCAGCAACGCGGCCGGAAACAACGCCGTTGCAGCGGGTGTTTCCGCGGTAGCGACAGGTCTTAATACCACTGCGATAGGCAATCAAAGCATCGCAAGTGCGACCAACTCGGTGGCAATCGGCGAAGGATCGGTTGCCAGCTCCGCCAACTCGGTGTCCTTCGGCGTTGTAGGTGGAGAGCGCACCCTTACCAACGTCGCGGCGGGAGTTGGCGCAACTGACGGAGTGAACGTCAGCCAGCTTACCGCTCTGGACGCATCTGTGAACACACGCATCAGCAATGCGTTCACAACCTTCGCGAATTGGGAGGGAAGCGGGGGTATTTCGTCCGTGGCGGTCGGCAATAATGCCGTTGCCAGCGGCGTCGGGACGATCGGGGTCGGGCAGAATGCTGCTGCCACTGGCACTAATTCCGTTGCATTGGGTACGGGGGCCGCGGCCGAAAATGCCGTTGCAGTAGGGACTGGTACAACGGCTACCAACAACGGCGCCGCATTCGGAAATGGCGCATCCGCAACTGGAGCTAACGCGACGGCTCTCGGCAGTAGCGCATCTGCGACCGGAGCTGCATCGAGTGCTTTTGGCTCTAATGCCCTTGCCAGTGCCCCCAACGCGGCAGCTATTGGCAGCGGGTCAGTTGCCAACCAGTCCAATACAGTTTCGGTTGGCTCTGTCGGTAATGAGCGGCGCGTTACCAATGTCGCGGCCGGAGTAGGTGCAACCGATGCTGTGAACGTGCAGCAGCTACAGAACAGCATGGCGTCAGTGAGTTCACAGATCGCATCTGTGAACTCGCGAATCGATGCGGTCGATCAGCAGGCCGCACGCGGCATTGCAGCAACCGCGGCGCTAGCGCCAACAATCATGCCGTCGCGAAACGGGCGAACGACGGTTTCCCTCAGTAGCGGATTCTACCGCGGGCAAGCTGCATTGAGCGTCGGTGCCGCGTACCGGCTCAATCTATCAACGCCGACGGTGGTCTACGGCAGCTATGCCAACGCTGCTGGAGTAGAGCATGTCGGCCGGATCGGGATGGCAATGGAATTTTAAACCCAGAGCGACGCGACAGACGCAAGTGTGCTGATGGACTGCGAGCGATCTTCATCTTCCGAAAATCTTATCTGGCGACAGGAGATGGTTATGAGTACGGATAATATCACAAGAAGAGAAGCTCCGCCAAACTGCCCCAAATGCAGCGCGGATATGGTGCTGGCAGCAATCAAGCCGCACCAGATCTCACCACAAATGGAACGACACACGTTTCTTTGCTCAAGCTGCAATCAAACCCGAACTTATATCTTGCTAGGAAAATGAATTGATAGCAGATCACGAATGCTCCGAGCCAAGAAAACGGATCGCCTTTGGTTAAAGTCTCCGGCGCAAGGGCCCCGGCCGGGAGGAGTGCAGGACGATGAAGGCACCGCCATTCTCGGACGCCCAGAAGGCGTTCAACATTCGCCCCCGAGTCGGTGCTTTTCGGCGCCTCGACGCCGGCCGCGGTCGAGTGCAGATGGGAGTCGCGAAAGACAAACTGATTTTTGAAAAGGAAGTGTCGGACGGCTGGTGTGTGCTCGTTCCGGCAGGGACTTGGCACAACATCACCAATATCGGCGATAGTCCGATGCAGGTCTATGCGATCTATGCGCCTGCCCATCACAAGCCCGGCAAGGCGACGGCGGCGGCGGCCGAAGCAGACAAAGACGATGAGCCAGCGGCCTGGTCAGCGCAGCCAAAACATGCGCCGACAAACACAGGTGATGGGGGCAAGGACAGATGCGGTTGCGCGTCCGGGGCGTGGTCTCCTCTTGGCGCATTCCGGACTAAGCCCCTGAACCGGGATGGTGTCCGCTCTCGGAAATAGGCGGGCCTGCGCACGTTAATTGCTCTGACACAACCCGATCCGAGCTGTACTGCAAGCCGGCGAACCGGAATTGGGGGGGGCAGACGAGGGGATGGGGGCGGGCCAGGTGGGGAAGTTTGATCTAACGTCCAAGCCGAGAAGCGCCGGTCCGATACCTGATCAGGAGTTTCCGTTGCCTGTTAGCTAGCGGAAACTTCCCTGTTCCGTAGCGTAGGGATTCCCCCGTAAGCCCCAGCAGATACTGCTAATTTTGGTCGCCGGCGACGGCGACACGTGGCATTTTGCAGAGAGATCCCTGTTCTTTTCCCTGTTAGCAGGGAAACGGCCTTTGGAGACAGGTTCGATCATGACTGCGTCCGCCACCACGCATTCCATTCGTTGTGCCTTCACCGTCGACTTCGACCGCAAGGAAATGGGGTATTCGCCGGACCGCGTCGACGCATTGGTCTGGGCTCTGACGGAACTGATGATC
>DASZBO010000068.1:0-2305 GCA_035944075.1 Sphingomicrobium sp. | reverse complement strand
TCAAGCGTCGCCACAGCTTGCGCCAGCCCGCCGACATCCAGGCCGCTCGCGTAGCCCGCCAGCATTTTGAATTTTTCCTGCAGCTCAGACGACGACATCGGGTCTTCCGGGCTGCCGCTCCGGTAGAGCACCGTCGTTTCGAACTCGCGGCCGCGGGCCCGGACGACCATGCGGCAGCCGACACGGTAGCGGCCCTTCTCGGCATCGAAGGTAGGATCGTGCTGAACCTCGATGCGTTCGATGAATTTGAGGATATTCTGGTCGCGAATGCGCGCTCCGTCGAATTGTTCGATACCGGCGCGTCGATCGAGCGCCATCACGGCAATTCCGTAGAACAAATTCATCTGTGCCGACAGAACGCTCTGGATGTGCTCGGCGATGTAGGGCCAGCCACAGTGATGCAGCGTATTATCGCTCACGGCCACGGTGATCGACTCAATATCGATCGCTTGCAGGCCCTGCTCGCGCATGATGCGGTCGATCGCCGTCATCGCGGTGATGCTGCCGTTCGAGGCCGGCGCCGGCTTAAAGCCGACGCGCATAATCTTCCAGTCGCTACCGATATCCTGGGTCAGGAGTTCGGGCGCCCAATCATCGACGAACGAACTGAAGAACGTACCGTAGGCGCCGTCGAGCACGTGGTTGACCCCGGTGTAACCCTGCCGCGCCAGCAATGCGGCATAGACGCCACTCTGCGCGGCACGGCCGGAATGGAAGGACTTGGTCATGGCGCCGTCCTGCACCGCCATGAGGCCGGCGGCCTGCGACGCGGCGATGCCAAGGGCCTGATCGGTCTGCTCGCTATCCAGACCGAGCATGCGCGCCGCTGCTGCCGCGGCGATAAAGACGCCAGTCGTTCCCTGGTTATGGAAGCCGCTCTTGAACATGCCGCCTCGCAACGCGAGACCAATGCGCAAGCCAACCTCATAGCCGGCCACCATCGCCACGATGAGATCGCGCCCCGTGCCCCCCTTCTTGGCTTCACCCAAGGCGAAGGCTGCCGGCAGCGCCAGCGACCCGGGATGCAGGGTCGACTCGATGTGGATTTCATCGAGCTGAAAGGCATGCGCCGCCGTGCCGTTGAGCAGAGCGGCCGATGACGGGCTCGTGCGGGCGGAGCAGCCGAAGATCGTCGCTTGCGGCGCCGCACCTTCAGGGAGAATGACGGCCGCGAGCTTGTGCAGCGACGGTAGCGAGTTGCCGAAGATGCAACAGCCGAGCGTATCGAGAATGCAGAGCTTCGCCTTCTCCACCACCTCACCCGGCAAAGCTTCAAAAGTGAGCGACGACGCGAACGCTGCAAGCTTGCGGGTGGCGCCCTTTGTCGCCCGCGTCAGATCGGTGGCTGCATCCACGAGAACTGCTCCTGGGTCCGCCCGGTTTCTATTTCGACACCTTCAGGTGCCCGAATGTCGCCTTGAGCTCTTCGAACTGGTGGTCAAGGAAGCGCTTAGAGGCGGTGCTGTCCGCATAATCCGGATCCCATTGGTAGCGCTTCAGCACTTCGGCCCATTCGGGACTTTTCACCAATTGCGCCACGCGGCTGTCCCAAAACGCCAGTTCGGCCGGCGGGAGGTTCCTCGGCCCGATGATGCCGCGCCAATTGCCTTCCACGACATCGAATCCCTGTTCTTTCCAGGTCGGGATATCGGCATGCTCGCCCGTCAGGCGCTTGGGCGCGGCAATCGCACGCAGCTTTCCGGAGCGAAGAAATGGCGCCATCGCCGACATGGTCGCATCGGCAGCGTCGATGTGACCGCCAAGCAGTGCCGTCACCGAATCGTTGGCGCCGCGGAACGGCACCATCGTCAGCGCATTCGGATCGATCTTCGCCGCACCGGCCAGCTTGAGAAACGCTACATGGTTCGAGCCGCCGAAGCCCGGCGCGACGCCGATCGACAAAGTCTTGGACGTTCGCATCGCCTGAACGAGGTCGGCACCGGTCTTGAGCGGACCGTCGGCGCGCACGGCGAAGACCGTGTACTCCGTGAACAGCTGCGCGATCGGCGTGACATCGCGGTAGCTCAGGTCGCCGACATGCAGAATTTCATTGGCCAGCAGCGTGGGACCGCTGATCGCAATGTAGTGGCCGTCCCCTGCCTTACGACTCAGATATGTCCACGCCACGGCGCCGCCGGCGCCGGACTTGGCTTCGACCGTGACCGGGACAGTTACGGCCTTCTGTTCCTGCCACACCTTTTGGATCACGCGAGCCAGCAAATCCATCGTGCTGCCGGCGGCCGTGGGCACGATGAACTCGACGTTGTGCTGCGGCGCCCATTGCTCGGCCGCCCAGGTCCGGAGC
>DASZBO010000067.1:0-24810 GCA_035944075.1 Sphingomicrobium sp. | reverse complement strand
GCAAGTCCGATCGACAACATGCCGGGCTGGCTCCAGACGATTACGCTCGCGGATCCGGTTCGGTATTTCATCGTCATCGTCCAGGGTCTGTTTCTCAAGGCCATGCCGGCTTGGGCCGTCGTCGAGGAGGTCTGGCCGATGGCCATCATTGCCATCGTTACGCTGAGCGCTGCGGCATTTCTGTTCCGTGCACGCATGGAGTAAATCATGCACATCCGAACCTTCTTTATCGTTTGCGTGGGATTGAGTGCGGCCTCATGCACGGTCGGCCCCGACTATCGGCGTCCGACCATCACCGGCGATACGCATGAGTGGGTCGAGCCTTCCAGCCCCGGCCCCGTAGACATCAGCTGGTGGCGCAATTTCAACGATCCTGTTCTCGACCGGCTGATCGACCGAGCAATCACGTCGAGTCCAGATGTCGCCGAAGCAACGGCGCGCATAGCCGAGGCCCGCGCCAATCGCGACGCGGCACGGGGCGGTCGCGAGCCGATGATTGTGGCCAAGGGCAGCGCTACCGAAAATGTGCTGAGCAAAAACGGGCAGCTCCCAATTGGCAGCATTCCAGCATTCGCTCGCGAATTTCGACTATTCGACATCGGTTTCGACGCGAGCTGGGAACTCGATCTCTGGGGGCGTCATCAGCGCGAAATCGAAGGCGCCAATGCGCGGGTCGCGGTAGCTCAGTTCGCGCGCCGAGATGTCATGCTGAGCCTCATTGCCGAGGTCGCGCGCAACTACGTTGACCTTCGTTCGGCTGAGGCCGAGACTTCAGCACTAAAAGCGATCGCCGCAGCTGACGCCGAACTCGCTCGACTGAGCGAGCTTCGTTTTGTCGCTGGCGAGATCTCGCGTCAGGAAGCGGACCAGGCAATAGCTAATGCCAGCACGAGCAGAGCGGCCGTACCGGACAGCGAAGCGAAGGCTGCGGCCGCCGCCTACCGGATCACCGCGCTCGTGGGTGCGCCGCCTGAGGAGCTTGCGCCAGAGTTGCTCAGGGGCGGACCACTTCCGTCCAGCCCCGAGACGATCCTCACCGGAGTGCGCTCGGATCTTCTGACCCGGAGGCCCGACGTTGCGCGCGCCGAGCGAGAACTGGCCGCCGCAACGGCGGACATTGGCGTCGCCAAGGCGGATCTCTTCCCCCGCTTCTCGCTTCTCGGGAGGATTGGCCAACAGGCGCGTAATCCCGGCGACCTCCCTTCGAGCGACAGCACGCGTTTCCAGATGGGACCAAGCTTTTCCTGGCCGGTGTTTGCACTGGGGACCATCCGCGCGCGGATACGGTCGTCCGACGCCCGTGCCGATGAGGCGGCAGCCCAATATGAAAAGGCGGTACTTGGCGCGCTTTCCGACAGCGAGACTGCAATCAACCGTTTCCTTCGAGCGAGCGCGGCACTGCGCGCCGCGGAGGCTTCGCTTGTGCAGCAGCGTGCCGCCTTCGCTCTCGCTGAACAGCGATCAAACGCTGGCGAGGACGACCGGATTGCACTTGAGGACGCGCGCAAGACGCTCATCAGTTCCGAGCGTCGACGAGACCAGGCGAACGCATCGAAGAGCGAAGCGGCAATCAATCTCTACAAGGCCTTGGGCGGAGGCTGGCGTAACGGACCTTGAGGCGCTCGGGTGCGGGTTGCCGCAGCCATACGGCCAATCGACCAACTCGCGTGCCCCGGCCCTTCACTCTATTGCTGCGCCGCAGATGAGCAGCACGCGCAAGCCAAGATGCGTGGTCGTCAACGATCACATGCAAAGCGGTTACCGGTACGAGTTGGTCGCCCCGGTCGGACGGGATTTTGACCGGGAGTTTACGCCAGACCTCACCCCCAAGGAAATGCTCGCGCTCGGAATCTTCTGCGGTGTTTACTTGCGCGATTGTCGTCACGAATTTCCCAAGTCCTGGTTTGCTCAAGCGAAGCTTGCCGCGGGAGCCCCCAACTGCGACCTTAACTTTTTCGGCGTCAAAGCGAGTGTCCCTCTGTCGGTGTGGCGCACCAAGGGATGGATCCACCCGGACGACCCTCGCGGCTGGTTCCAGTGGTATTGCCGTTACTATCAAGGGCGAAGGATAGCGCACGAGGACCAACGCCAAATTGGCCGTTGGCGAGCAATCCGCCGTCACATCGGGCAACTCACCAGGCACTGCGATTGCGGGGACCTCCTGTGTCGACCGCGCCAACGCCAGGCCCTGCTCCACTGGGCTTACGACAGTCGGAAGCTTTAGGACCCGCAAGGCGCTAAGTGGCGTTTAACAATGCGCCGAGTTGGGATCGTCTCATCGAAAAGACGCAATAGGCCAGTTTCCCCTGTTGGCAGTTCGTCCGGACCACAAAGATTGGAAAAAGCGAGAATGGATATCACCGCGCTGATTGCCGACGATCACCAGGAACAGCGCCGCCTGTTCGCACTGATCGATGAGCTCGTGCCGGAGGACAAGGGCGCTCTTCAGGCCGTGTGGGCCCGTCTCCGCGCGCTCCTCGATACGCATGCGCTGGCCGAGGAGCGGATTTTTTATCCCGAGCTTCTGAAGCTCGGACGCGGTGCGGACCAGGAATCTGCCACCGACGAGACGCGCGACGCTATCAAAGATCATAATGAGATCCGCGATGCAGCGGAGAAGGTCGATGTTCAGCGCCCAGGATCACCCGAATGGTTTGCCGCTGTTGCGTCGGCGAACAAGGCGAATAGCGATCACATGGGAGAAGAAGAACGGCAGGGACTTACGGATTTTCGGCAAAGCGCCGACCTTTCGCTTCGACATCGACTTGGGGTTCAGTTTCTCCAGTTTGAGTCCGAACACCTGACCGGCTCGGGCGTAAAGCCGGTGGATCGCAACCCTGACGAATATGTGTCCGAGAATGGGTAGTCAGGCGATCACGCGCTTGCGTCGCTTCGAAGATTCTCGAATCGCGTTCGGATCCGTTCACGACCGTTCTTGAACGCTGGATACCCAAACAACATTTTTTTGATGATTTCCTCGTCAAGGCTGCATCCGCGCGACGTGGAGCTCCGTAGCTTGTTTGCAGCAATCAAGCTGAACGGAGGAAATAAATGCGCGGACAGTTTCTCGCTTTTGCGCTTGCCCTAGGCGCCGCCTCAATGGTCGCCGTCCCGGCGAGCGCGCGCAACCCAATGGTCGGCGGCGCGGCCATGTACCCCACCCGCAACATCGTCCAGAATGCAGTCAACTCCAAGGATCACACGACGCTAGTCGCCGCAGTAAAGGCGGCGGGTCTTGTCGACACCCTGTCCGGCCCTGGACCGTTTACGGTCTTTGCCCCAACCAATGCCGCCTTCGCCAAGCTCCCGCCGACAACGGTCGAGGATTTGCTGAAGCCCCAGAACAAGGCGATGCTGGTCAAGATCCTTACCTATCACGTGGTGCCGGGCCGGATCTCGGCACAGCAGATTGCCTCCAATGCGGCGATGCATCATGGCACCGCCACCTTGAAGACCGTCGAAGGCGAAAACCTCATGTTTCACAAGGCGGGCGGCGGCTGGGTCGTGACCGACGCGAAAGGCGGCCAGGCACGGATCACGATCCCAAACGTCATGCAGTCGAACGGCATCATCCACGTCATCAATTCTGTCCTGATGCCGTGATCCAGTGGTCGCATCCGGCGTAACCCTCCCGGCCGGGTGCGAGCCGGCGGGACAGCCGTGCGCGGGCGAAGGGCCCGAAAGCTGTTCCGCCGGCCTCATCTTCCCACGACCGGGTTCGTCAGGCATGCATCGGACGATGGACGAGGCAAGCATCCTACAGCGAGGCGTCGAGAGCGCTAACTTGTCGCGCTTGCTTGCAAGCGTCGCCAGCCAGGATGCGGCTTCGCTAAAATCCCTTTACGAGCGGACGTCAGCCAAGCTCTATGGCATTGCGCTACGCCTAATCGGCGATGAGGCCGAGGCTCAGGACTTGCTCCAAGAAGTTTACGTGACTGTCTGGCGAAAGGCGTCGAGCTTCGATGCGAAGCGCGCCAGCGCGATCACCTGGCTCGCAACGATTACCCGCAATCGCGCAATCGACCGGTTGCGTGCGCGACGCGATCCCGGCGAAAACCTCGATGCTGCACGCGACATAGCGGACGATGCGCCCACGTCGCTCGATCTTCTCGAACGCGAAGATGATGCGGTTCGGCTGAGGCTTTGCCTGGACGAACTCGAGGACCGGGCGCGACGAATGATTCGTGCGGCTTTCTTCGACGGTGCAACCTATCCGGAACTCGCGGAACGCGAGAATGTACCCTTGCCGACGATGAAGAGCTGGGTCCGGCGCGGACTGATCCGGCTCCGAGGATGTCTCGAGCAATGACCGACGATCCCGCTGAGCCGCCCGAGCAGGCCCCCGTTGCCGCGGAACACGCGCTTGGGCTTCTGTCAGGCAACGACCTGCGCAAAGCACAAGCGCTTGCAGAGTCGAATCCTTCGTACCGGGAAGAGCTGGCACGCTGGCGGGGACGTTTTGCGACGCTTCACCAAGATGTGGCTTCGGCAACGCCGCCGGCCAACCTGTGGAGTCACATCGAGGCCCGGATTGGGACCGAACCGGCCAACGACAATCTGCCCGCACTTTGGCGCAAGCTGCGGTTATGGAAAGCGGCCACTGGAGCCTTTGGGACGATCGCCGCAGCACTTGCCCTCATTCTGTTGTGGGAGCCCAGACCGTCGAGCGCACCTCCGGTTGCGCGTGCCACCTCGAGCGCCTCACCGATGGTGGCAATGCTCGGCGACAAGCAGTCGATGAAGGTCGTTGCGAGCTGGGATCCTGCGGCGCGGCAGCTCGTCCTCGCTGTCGCCGGCAACATGCCATTCGATCCCAACCACTCCAATGAACTGTGGGTCATTCCTCCGGGCGGAAAGCCACGCTCGCTCGGCACGATGCCGGATCGCAAGCGCATGCACATGCAGCTTGCCAATGCGCTTGCGACACTGCTCGAGCGGGGTGCGACGATCGCGATTTCTGTGGAGCCGCGCGGGGGGTCGCCATCAGGAGCTCCGACCGGTGCGGTAATCGCATCGGGAGCGCTAAACCCGGCTTAGCCACCTCTCGAACGTGGACCAGCTTGGCTCCAGCGCCACATAAAGTCTCGGATAGAAGCGAGCTGTACTGGTAGCGATACCGCCTCAGATCGGTAGTTCACGCATAAGATTGAAGCTATGTGAGATGGAATGAACAAGTTCGAGGCGACCACCGAGAGACCAACGATGGAGCGTGTGGCAGCGCTCGCCGGCGTTTCCAAAATCACGGTTTCGCGCGCCTTGCGCGGAAGCCACCTGGTCCGACCCGAAGTTCGCGACAGAATTGTCAAAATCGCGCGCGAGTCCGGCTACCGAATGAACGTCGCGGCGCGGAGCCTGCGCACCCGGCGAACACAAACGATCGCCGTCGTCATCGAGCAGGTCGTATCGGACGAGAGGCCGATGGCCGATCCATTGCTGCTGTGGATGATTGGCGGCTTGATTGAAGTGCTGACTCCGGCAGACCACGCTTTGCTTCTGACGACCAGCGATCATTTTCTCGGCTCAAGCGCGATCGGGGCCGATGGTGTGGTCATGATCGGACAAGGCGAAGATGCGCGGCGACTTGAAGAAGTGCGAAGCGCTGGCCTGCCCATGGTCGCCTGGGGCGCGCCAATTCCGGGAGTGAATGTTCCCGTGATTGGAAGTGATAACCGCTTGGGCGGTCAACTCGCGGCTCGGCATCTGGTGGAAGATTGCGGATGCCAAAAGCTTCTGTTTCTTGGCGACACGAGACATCCCGAGATCGCTGGCCGCTTTGAAGGGGTGCGCGATGTCCTATCGAGCAGCTCGGCATCGCTTACGGGGAAGATAGCCTGCAGCTTCTCGATCCAAGGAGGTGTGCAGGGAATTCAATCGGCGCTCGACAGCCAGACCGATTTCGACGGCGTATTGGCGGTTAGCGACTTCATTGCAGCCGGCGCCTGCGAGGAACTGCAGCGCCGTGGACGAAACGTGCCGCGCGATGTTGCCGTTATTGGCTTTGACGATAACGCCATCGCCTCTACCCATCGGCCAACGCTCAGCAGCGTACGCCAGGATTGGCACGCGGCGGGTCAGGCCCTTGGACATGCCATCCTTGCAACGCTTGGATATGAAATGCCCGCTGACGCGGGCGCTCCGTTGCAGGTCGAACTGATCGTTCGCGAAAGCAGCGCACGACAATCCTGACGGCGACCTAATCGGTCGGTCGAGCGCGCTCCAATTTTGCGGTCGCTTGAACGGGCACATAGGCCACCGGGCCAGTCTTTACCGACGCGGGCAGATGGAACACCAGCCGGTAAGCATCCTTCGCAATCGGCGTGACATCTGCGCCTTGAACGGTCGCGATTTTCATCGTCGTGATCAGATCAATCGCGGCATGGGCGGGGTCAACGGCGTAACCACTGAGGCGGAGCACGTCGCCATCATTCCAGTGCGCGGAAACCAGCTTCAGGTTAATGCTCTTGTCTCCCGGCCGGGGAGCCGTCTCGACGGGCGCAATTCGGACACCGCCCGAGTAGCGTACAACCGCAAGCGTCGCCCCGGTGCGGGCCACGGTGACAATCTTCACATGCTGGTCCTGCATTGTCTGCAAGACGGTTGCCGGTGCGGTTTCATTGTTGACTTCCGCACCAGTGAGCCGCGCACCAAGTGGAATTTCGGGCTCGAAGTCGACCGTGATCGGCATGCCCGGGTTGTCGATCTCCAGCATTATAGCGCCCGAATCCTCGGTGACGTGCAGATCGACGCGCGATGATCCCACCCGCAGCCGATTGATCACCACCTTATTCCAACTTGCAGGAAGGTGCGGCGCGAAGGTCAGAAAGCGGCGGCTGCCCTGGACGTCGAGACCGAAAAGGCCGTGAACGGCACCGCTCAGGAAACTGGCCGAAGACCATGTCTGCTCAGGAACGGACTCCAGTTCCGGGTGGAACAGGTCTCCGGCGAGGACTTCGTGCATGTGGCCCGGGCTATCGAGCATGGTCCACGGAACAAGGCCGTGCCACGCATTCCAAGCGGTGAACGGTCGATGTTCCTTCCAGAATATGGTCGACACGCCGCTGGATCCCAAACCCCATACGGCGCCTGACGAATAGGTATTCGGGTCATAGTCGGGATGGAGAGCCGACAGGCTCCGCACCCCCCAGTCAGTCTGGTAGTCGGGCGTAGCCAGGCGATCGAGCGCCTGGTCGATCTGCGCTTTCGTGAATGCACCCTGCAATAGAATTTCCGCGGCGTCCGGTCGCTGTTGACGAAAGGGCTCACCAGACGCGGAATGTCCGCCGAACCAGAAGCCGCTCTTCTCGTCCCAGTAATTGCTGCGCAACGATCGGATCGCGATCTCGTGGGCTTTATCAGCATCCTGTGCGAGCTTCGTATTGTGTTGCACCCGAGCAAGTTGCCCAAAGGCCTTTGTGGCATCAACCCAGGCGGAAGACAGCGAGACGTCGTCACGCAACACAGTCTGTTCGTTCTGGCCTTCCTTGCCAGCCGGTATCGACGGCAAGCCAGTCGTTGCGTCAACCAGCGAGCGCGCATACCGCCATGCCGCCTGGATCCCGGCCCAATGACGTCCGACGAAGGCTGTGTCGCCGGTCGTCTCGACATAGTCGGCAAGGGCCGACAAATACTGCAGCGTGATGTCGACGTGCACGTACATGTACGGGTAGCGCTTTTCCCAATCGATAAGCGGCGCGCTCGTCGATATCTCGTGCCAGATCATGCCGTTGGTCTTGTTTTGATACTTCGCGATGAACTCGAGTTCGTCGCGCGCACGCTCATACCGACCGGCAGCAAGGAGGGATTCGACGGCGATCAGTCCATCGCCGGCAAAGTACCACGCATATTGTGGACGGCGCGCCGGCCTCGAGGGGCCGTATCCCGCTACAATCCCGCAACCGATCTGCGGGGCGCAGACCCAGGCTTCCTCAACGGCGATGATCGAGGCCGCAAGGGCTCGATTGACGTCAGGATCCGGGGTGATGATCTCCACGGCGTCCTTGAGCACCGACGCATAGTGGGCGTCTGTCTGTGCACGCAGCTTGCTGGTCTGGTCTTCCAGCCCCGAACCACCGCTGACGGGCATCCGTACATCTTCCTCGGCGATCACCAGCCGCGCGCGGCGGATGCTGTCTTCTTCGCGTCGAGGTTCCATCAGGAGTCCCATCACCGTGGGTCGATTCGTCGCGGAATTGACGGTCGGGTCGTGACCGATGGCTTGGGGTGAACGAATGACCGCGGAAAAGCCGTGCACCGGCTCGCGCTCGACATAACCGGAACGAGCCTCGTTCCAACCAACGTCCTGCCCACCGAGCGCACCAGGCCACATGAGATTGAGGGACGGCTCGAAACGAGCCTCAATCTGCACTTCCGGCCGCCCCTCAACTTCATAGGTGATGACGGCAGAAGGTGCGTCCAGTGGAACAAAAAGGTGCTCACGAACGACAAAGTCCGGGCCGTTGTAAACACGAACGACCTCAGAGGGCGAACTCTCTGTCCGACTTAACAGAGCCTGGCCATCGAACGGCTCAAGCCGACCCGCCTCGTGGAAACGAAGCTGGTAGCCGCTCATTAGCTGCAGCGGATAAGCCCAGATCTCGAGGCCCGATTGAGAATAGCCGATGATCGCGCTGCGCTGACCATGCACGGCGACAAAATGTCCCGGACCGTTCGCGTCCGCGCTCCACGCGTTCGCTCCGTTGGTCGGAAGGGGCTGTGCAGCTCCCGAGACCGCGGAAAGTAGTCCCGCGATCAAGGCAACGATCGGCCGAACCATCAGGCTGTCTCCAGATCGGACATTACGGGGGCGGGCAGCGCAGCGTGGCTCAGGCGCCGAAGAAGCAGGAGCCCCACGAGCAACAGGACTATTGGAAGGAGCACGCATGCCACGGCAATTCGTCCGCCGAAGGCGGCAAAAACGCGAGCGGTCAGGAACGATCCCAAAGTTCCGCCAAGCGCCGAGAAAACTACGATGAGACCAGTCATCCCGGCCTGCCGTTCAACAGGCAAGGCGCTCAAGACGACGGAATTTATCGTCGGGTAGATGGGCGCCAGAAACAAGCCGATAAGCGGCAGGATCAGGACGCTTCGCGAGACGACGTCCCACCGATCAACCATCGGCCCCTGCCCCGCCTGCGCGGTCGCTGCAAGGGCGATAAGGAGCAACGGCGCCATCGCGATCGTGCAGCCAGCAAGAAAGGTAAATCGCGAGACCCGTCGAAGGATGAAACTCGATCCGAGGCGGCCGACACAAAGAGCGAGAGCGTAAACGCTTGTGATTTCGACGCTGAGCTTTGGCGAAAGCCGCAGAACCTCGTTGTTGAAGGTCGGCATCCACGTTCCAAGCCCCTGTTCGATCAGCACATACAGGAAGGCGCAAGCCAGGAATGTAACGACGAGCGGCTGACGCAGGAGCGACATCATCGCGACGAAGGAAGCAATCGGAGACGATCGTCCTTCCCGCTTCAACTGCGATTCATCAAGCGGCGAGAAGCCCCACAAGGCCGCGAGGGCAACGCTACTCGCTGCAAGCACCCAATAGACGCGCAGCCACGCAAGTCGAACCTCGGGATCGATGAAGATGCTGAATAGCCAATAACCACCAAGGACGCCTGCCATGAATACGCCCTCAATGAAGCCGGTAAGGCTCGCGTGGCGATGGGGGTCCGGAGCAATCAGTCCGACCGTTCCATAGACAATGACCTTGGCAAGGCCGAAGGTTGCCCCCGTCACAGCGAAACTGAGGGCGGTCATCGTGAAGCTGTGCACGAGCGGCATCGCCGCGCAAGCAGCGCCAAGCAGCAGCAAGCTCACAATGAGCGCTCGACGATATCCGATGCGAGGAAGTGCCGAGGCGAGTACAAACGACACCGCGGCGATAGTAAGATCCTTGCAACCCTCGAGAATGGATCCCGCAGTCTTCGACACCGCAAACGTCGCGATGGACTGCAGAATGACGGTACCAACGCTGTTCAGCAAAATTGCGTAAAGTGCGTAGGTGGCCGCGAGCGCCACAATAATCCGGACCGATGGTCGAGGCGGGCGCGCCACCGTCAGAAACGCCCTCTATTGGACGAAACTGGGAGGGACCAGTCGACGCTACTGAGATCCGCGACCACGGCGTCTGCAGCGTCAAGCACGGCGGGATCACCAACGCCAAGTGCCGTCATGCCGGCTGCCTTGATCGCGGCAATCCCAGCGCGACTGTCCTCGATACCGAGGCAGGCGGATGGTTCGATGCCAAGTTCCCGCGCTGCTGCTAGGAAAATCGCGGGATCAGGCTTGCTCCGGCTGACGGTCGCAGGATCGATCACTACGTCGAAGAAGTGCGCAATACCGAGCCGGTCAAGGAGAGCGGGGGCGTTGCGGCTAACCGAGGCAAGCGCCATCGGGAGGCCGGCCGAACGTGCTCGCTCAAGCCCCTCGCGGGCACCTTTCAACACATCCGCCGGGCCGAAATCGGCGATCAATTGCTGATAATGACCGTTTTTCCGATCAGCCAGGACCGCCCGCTCCTGCTCGTCGTAATCGCGGTCACCAAGCGACAGGATAAGGTCGAGGGAGCCATTTCGGTCAATCCCTTTGAGCGCTTCATTCGCTTCTTCGTCGAATGGAATGCCGAGGTGATCGGCCAAGGCTTTCCACGCGATGTAATGCGCACGGGCCGTGTCGGTCAGCACCCCGTCGAGATCGAACACGAGGGCTTTGAACTCGCCGCCTCTGCGTATCCCGAACCGAGGCGTTGGCTTTTCCATCGTTTGGCCGGAGCCAAGCGAGATCGGCAGCCCGTCATGAAGCAGGGTCAACGGCTTGCTGCTGCTCGAGAGCGAATAGCGCGTGCGCGCGGGATCGACCTCAACCGTGAGCGTCGAACCTCGCCAGGTGAGGCCGAATGAATAAGCGCGAAGTTCAGGCGCGCTGCGTGGGACAAACTCCAGGATGCCCCTGTCGAGTTTCAGCCCCGCAAAACCCCAGACCAACGCCTGCCAGCCACCCGCCATGGACGCCATGTGCAACCCATGGCCGACATTGCCGTGCAAATTGTGCAGATCGACAAAGACACTTTCGCGAAGGAATTCGTGAGCTTTCGACGTTTGCCCGATGCGCGCCGCAACGATCGCGTGCGGCGATGCTGACAGGCTCGAATCATGAGCGGTTCTCGGCTCGTAATAATCGAAATCGCGACGCTGTTGGGCGCGACTACTTTCCTTGGTCAATACGTGAGCAAGGACCACGCTCGCCTGTTTGATGACCTGGTGGCGGGACAAGGTCAGCGGGTGATAATGGAGCAGTAGTGGGCGGTCCCGGCGGCCTGGCGTGAACGTCCATTCGGGTTTGTCCAGAAAAGCCCAGTCTTGCGGATGAACCCCAAGAGCTGGGTCGACCGGCAGATGCATCGCCTGCGCCGCAGCGGTCCAGCGCAGTTTCTCGCTGGCATCCGGCGCTCCTGGAGCCTGCGGCGCGCGTTCGGCAAGCTCCAATGCGTACTCAAGGTGCAGCTGCGCCATCCGATTGGTGTAATGGTCATCATCGACCAGCACGCTGTATTCGTCGGGACCGGTTACCGAGCAGATACGGAAGGCGCCGCCAAGGCGAGGGTCGTGGAACCCAGCCTCCAGCCAGATGCGTGCCGTCTCGAAGACCATGGGTGCCGCTTGTGCCCGCACGAACGCGTCGTCGCCCGTAACTCGATCGTAAATGCGTACGCCGTAGGCGATGGCCGCGTTGATGTGATACTGCGCCGATCCTGAAGGAAAATAGCTTGAGCCCTCGTCGCCGGCAATCGTGCGCCACGGGTAAAGAGCTCCGGTTTGGTGATCCATTTCCCGAGCGTGAGCTCGGGCGCGGTCTAGACCCGAAATACGGAAAGCGAGGTCACTTCGCGCCAGCTCGGGCGCGGTCAGTGCGAGGACAGGCAGTGCAAAAGCCTCCGAGTCCCAGAAAGCATGGCCTTGGTAACCCTCACCCGTCAGCCCTTTTGCGGCAAGGCCAGTTCGCCCATCTGCGGGTGCGCTGCGGCGCAGGTGAAAGAGATTGAAACGCATTGCGAGAGTGAGTTCCGGGTCGTCCGGGATCGTGATTGCCGCCACGCTCCAGAATTGAGCCAGTTCCCGTGCGGCCGCCTGAGCTGATGTGTGATAACCGACAAGGATCTGCGTGGCGGCTCGCTCCCGGGCCTCGGCGAGTGCTTCGTCCTCACCGGCCAACTCGAATGGAACATAGACGAGCACCTTCTCGAGGCTCGCGCTGCCGCCAGCCTGAAGGTCGCCGACGAATATCGAGACGGCCCCTTCGCCATCCATTCCGGAATGCTGAAACCGGAGATTCTCCGATCGCTGAGCCTGCGCGACGGCGGCGCCGACTCCCGCGGCCCGTCCGCGCTGGAGAAGCCATGCCTCGGCTTCCTCGACGCCGACCTTGCTTGTCTCGAGACGATCCCCCTCTCCGACACCGTGGCGCGGATCGTCGCTCTGACTCGCACCGGCGGAACCCGGTTCCAGACGCGACACCAAAGACACTGGGCCTGAATAATCGATGGATTTGACTTCGAAACGGAGCGCCAGAACGCCTCCGGCAAACACGACGCGGCGTGCAATAACGTCGATGGTCGCACCGCTCGATGAAAGCCAGCGGGTGAACCGGACCAACTCACCGGTACGGAGGTCCAATTGGCGCGAGAACTCGACGATTTGCCCGTCGCTGACATTGGCATCGCCAAGACGCAATTCGATAATCGAGCCATCGGCAACCGGCAGACGCGTGTCGGAATTTGACGGGAAGCCGATGAACTTCTCGTGATATTGGATGGGCGTAACATCGTAGACGCGGTTCAGATAAACGCAGCCGCCGGACGGCTGCAGCTCTTCGATTCCACCGCGGACGCCAAGCACCCCGTCCGCAAGCGCAAACAGGCTTCCTTCATTCAGCCATTGGGCATCGTCCGCTGGCGGTCCACCGCGCGCGAACACCCAGCCGTCGTCGTGATCGGCGCCCAACCTACTGCGCGCCGCCTCTTTCGGCGCCGGCCGTTCCCGAGCCGACATCATTACCGGCCTTGAGCAGGGGGACGGACCGCAAGATACACCGTGCTCCACAGCTGCGCCGCATTGGATTCGTCGACGTCGCCTCCCGAAGCGCCGAACGGCGCAACCTGAAAGCGGCCGTTCGCGTAGGACCAGGACCAGAGCTCGGAATTGCTCATGCTGGCCGTTGCATGGATATTCTTCCACAAGAGTCGCTGCGCCGCATTGAGCTCCTTGCGGGCCGTCGCGGTGAGATCATTCCTTGCCAGCTGCCGCTGGAGCCCCGCGGCGAACAATGCCTGCTGCCACGACCAGACAACGGATCCGTGATAGGCATTACGGTTGAAGCTCGGCTGCAGCGACGATGGAGCATAGGCGGCATCCGCGACCACCATGCCGACGTCCGTCATCAGCCCGGCCGGAAAGGGGCGCAGAAGATCATGGACATCGCGGGCCATTGCATCCGTGTCGTCCGGATTGCCAAACAGCAGCTCGAAACCGAGGTCGGAATTCATCACCGGTATCGGCTTGCCACCGCCGTCGAGTGCCACTGCAAAGAAGCGTGTCCCACCTCCGGCGAGCGCGGAGAGCGCCGCTCGCGAGGGCGCTCCGCTTGCTGCCGCGTAACTGACAATGTCCCGGGCCGCGGTCGCACGTTCCACGTCGACCCGGAAGAAGCCGGGCGCTACTTTCGACCAGGTGTCGGCCATCGCACCGGCCCGCGCGAAGAGCTTTCGGTCATCCGCTGAAAGATACGGATCGAGCAGGCCAGCGGCATAGAGCCGCGCAGCACATCGAAGCGCAGCGGGGACGAGCACCGCGTTGACGTCGAAGGGATAGCGACCGCCGCCCAGACCACTGTTGCTGTCCCGCCATTCACCGACCGGTACGCCGGGTTTAAGCGCGATGAGATTTCCCGCGCGAGGTTCGGCGACGAAAGGCTGCGCCGATCGAAGGACGAGCTTCAGGTTTGCGACAAGATCGGTGCCGCGCTGAGCCCGCGCCCTTCCCTGTCGCGAGTCCAACGCCGACAGCCAGGCTCGCGCCCGAACCCTTGCGCGAGGATCATCAAGGATCCACGCGCTCGCGACCGGCGCAAGCAGATAGTTGCCGTCGATCATCTTGTAGTCGAAGACCGGAGCGTCGGAGCGGGTGCCGTCCGTCTTCATGTGATCGAGGACAGCGAATTCTCCGATGTCCTCTTCGTGGGCCACCTCTCCTGTCGGAGACAAGCGCGACAGAACCGCGTCGAGCCCGGACTCGACGGCCTCCGGGCTCAAAACGCTCATCAGGAGCCGAACAGACATCAGCGTGTCGCGTCCAAAGTAGGTATTGAATCGCCACGAGCCCGCTTCGAACTTTTCGCGATAGCTGAGGAACCGCAGCGCCTTGCGCGCTGCAGGATCCACTGCGGCACGGCCATTGAGGAGACCCGCTGCAGGAAAGGGCGTTAGCGGAGTTTCGCCGCTAACGGCAGTTATGCGCAACCCGATCCTGCCATCGGGAGCCGCGACCAAACGTTCAGCCTCAAGCTTTCCGTGAATGACCTCAACGACGAGCGCGTAACCTGCAGCGCCATCGAGCCGATCCCGCGACCAACGGATTGTGTCCTTGGTGACGGTTTGGCGCGCTTCGACGACATGGGGCTGGGTCCCGAGCGCCTGGAAGTCGCGCAGTACCCGCACGCTCGACAGAACTGCCTCTCGGATCGCCAAGGAGGGCGTTGCGGCGATTGCTTCGGTGACAACTCCGTAGAGCGGCCGGCCTTTTGAGTCCTTTTCGGTGACCGGTTCAGGCAGGCGAGTAATCGTCCACGATGTGTCCTGCTTGGTATCCGCGAACCATAGGCCAACTCCGCTGTTTCCGGCTGGAAAAGCGACAAGAATGCGGGGTGACTTACCCGATCTGAGAAGCAGGTGCGCCGCAACCGTTCCTTGCTGAAGGAACGCATTTTGATTGAGTCCCTCGGTGACTTGATACTGGAGCCGGCCGGCGGGCGCTGCAGTCGCCAATCCGGAAAGGACGAGGCTCGCCGCCGAAGCAGAAAGGAGGAAGCGCGTCAGCAACATAACAGGAGACCTTTAAGCTCGAACGGAAGGTCGAAGATCACGATTGCGCCCGCATTGGCGCAGCGCGGTGCTCGCGGATAAAGGCTTCGTGCGTCGGCATTCGTTCAACTGCCGCGGCAATCGCCTGCTTGACCTGTGCGAGATGCGCTTGGGTGTTCTCGAGCGAGATAACCTCGATCAACGGGTTGTAATCGTGCGGTTCGATGCCCTGCCCCATCATGACCGCGAACCAGCTTGCTTCACGGAAGAGTTCGTCGGTCGTCAGCACGATGCGACCCGTGCGACGGAAATGCTCCAGCTTGTACGCGAGATTGTCTGGCAGCGGCATGTGGCGGCACTGCTCCCAGAGCGGCTGCGGCCGGTCGCGCGTCGCGTGGTAATGCAACACGAGAAAATCGCGAACGGCCTCGTAATCCTGCGCCAGCACGCGATTGAACTGCTCCGCGTTCGCCAGCTCGCAGTCCTTGCTCGGGAAGAGAGAGAGAAGCTTGGCGATTGCGCTCTGGATAAGATGGATAGAGGTCGATTCGAGCGGTTCGAGGAAGCCAGCGGAAAGTCCAATGGCGACCACATTCTTTACCCAGGCCTCCCGCCGTCGCCCCGTCTCAAAGCGGATTGGCCTTGGATCGGCGAGCGGGCGGCCCTCAAGCTTTGCAAGGAGCGTCTCAGCGGCCTCATCATCGCTGAGCAATTGGCTCGAATAGACGTAGCCATTGCCGGTCCGGTGCTGGAGCGGGATTCGCCAGCGCCAGCCCGCATCGTCCGCGGTCGATCGGGTGAAGGGCGTCGGAGGTCCGACATTTTCGCTCGCCACCGCCATGGCACGGTCGCAAGGCAACCAATGCGACCAGTCGTCGTAGGGACTTCCGAGCGTTTGCCCGATCAGCAGCGCGCGCATCCCTGAGCAGTCGATGAAGAGGTCGCCCTCGATCCGTTGCCCCCGCTGCGTGACCAATGCGGTGACGAATCCGGTCTCGGGATTTTGGTCAACCGATTCAACCTTGCCCTCGAGCCGCGTGACGCCGCCCGCTTCGGCAAGGTCACGCAAGTGTCGTGCGTAAAGGGATGCATCGAAATGATAGGCGGTGCCGATCGTCGATAACCAGTTGCGCGGATCGTCGACCGGCATGGCGAACTTTCCGGCGAGCGCTGCCTTGGTGCCGAGAGAGTAATCTTCGAACTGGTCGTCGAGCCCCGCGAGCCGAGCGCGAATAAAGTGGTGAAGGAACATCGGTCCATCCGGAGGCGCGCCGTAACGGCCGAATGGATGGAAGTAGCGGTGACCGGGTTTGGCCCAGTCGACGAATTCCACGCCGAGCTTATACGTCGCCTGTGTCGCCCGCATGAACTGCGCTTCATCGAGACCGACGAGCTGGTTGAACCAGTGAATGGTCGGGATCGTCGCCTCACCGACGCCGATGATGCCGATCTCGTCGGATTCTATGAGCGTGATATCAAATAGGCGGTTTTCGCCAGCCTTGGACAAAGCCGCGGCCGTCATCCACCCGGCGGTTCCACCGCCGAGGATGACCACCCGACGAATACGTCTGTCGGTCATGGTTTTTCCATTCCTAAGCGTCGCACGAGGACCGGTTCCTTTGTCCACACAGGCGATGACAACCACCGTGCGGTCCGGCAATCGCCGGGGACGACGTATCGTCGTCCCCGGCCCTTCATTAGAACGCCAAGGACAACGAACCCAGCGCGTTGGTGCCGATGATCCCACGGCCGTAGAAGAAGCCGTTCACGACCGCCTGGGTAAATCCTTGCCGCGGATTCCCTTCCGTCAAGCCGCGCACGTTCGTGACGTTATCCACGCTGAGGTTCAGCGTGATATTGTGACGAAGGTTGAATTCCGCGCCGAGAGTCCACACGCCGTATCCTGGCAACGCAAGCTGATCACCATCGTCCGCGAAGATGCGGCCAACGCGCTTGTAGCGTGCGTAGATATTCCCCCAGCCGTTCGGCAGATCGTACTGCGGGGTAATCGTAAACAGGATGTCTGGTGTTCGCCCGGGAGTCTTGCCGTTATAGAAGGCATCGACCTGTGACGAAATGTCCTGACCATTGATGTTGATTACGCCGGTGCGAACGTTCGTGAACTTCGTCTTTTGGTAAGTAAGCTGCGCGTGGACCGAAAAGGCGCTAAGTCCGTCAAACGTCGGACGATAGAACGCGTCGAGATCGACCCCATTCGTGCGCGTGTCCGCGAAGAATCCCTGGCTAAGATTAGGATTGTCCGGAACGACGCCACCACCCGAACTCAAGTTGTTGAACTGAGTGCGGAAAGCCCGGACTGTCCCCAGCAAGCCATGACCGGAGTAAGTCAGCCCGGCTTCGTAGAGAGTTAATCCGGTCGCCTTCGGGTTCACACCCTGGGTCTGATAGGAATGCGCGAAACGTCCGTAGACCGACAGGTTCGGGTTGAAGACGTAGTTCGCACCAACAGTGTAGTTGACCGGCTCTTCGGACCCGCTGTTGACGCTGTAGGTACCGTTAAAAGCATTCGGATTGGTCCGCACCACACCGCCTATGCCGGCAGGAATGGCTTCCGGCGAGCTGTTGCCGTTATGTGCGGTCGTGTGCTCGTGCTCATAACGCAGGCCGAAGTCGAGATGCAGTTTGTCGTTATAAACGAACTCGTTGTTGAAATAGACCGACTGCGATTCGATCTTCGTATTGTTGATACCCGAACCCCAATCGCCGTATGAGATGAGGCCATTGTTGCTGAGCGTGCCAACAACCGCGTTGCTACTGTTGAGGGCCACGATGTCGTAAATGTTCGAGTTGGTTCGAACATCATTGACAACCGTGGAGACGCCGGACTGATCGTTCGACTGCTTCATGCTGAAGATCATGCCACCAACGGTCAGGCTGTTGCGCCAGTGCGCCCCTTCAGCATTCCAGCGGAACCCGAAATCGCTCCCGAAGTCCTGCTGGTTGACGACCTGCCGGTTCAACACGGTCTGCTCGAGCAGTCCATTGCCGTTGAGCGCATTCAGTGCGGCGACGTTGGAAGCCGGGATGATCGTCCCGTCGGTAAGGCTCTTGATCCCGAACTGGGTCGCCGTCGGGAAGGCCGCCTGACCAAGCTGCAGCAAGCTGTAGATCGGCGACACCGAAGAAGGCGTCAGGTAGTCAACGGCCGTGGTTAGGCCGGCATTGCCGGTACCACTGCCCGCGAACACGCCGTTGAAGGCCAACGTCGTGTCGGTGTAGCGGGCACGTCCAAAGACCGAGAAGCTGTCATTGATCGGCTTGTCGAAGTCGACCCGGTACAGATTGCCCTTCGGATGAACCCCCTCCAGGAGGCTGAACGTCCGCGTGCATTCACCCGCTTCGCACGAGTCCGGAACGACGATGCGGCCAAAACCGGCACCGATGATGTTTCCGAACTGGGTGCCGAGCGACGGCACGCCGCCGATCTTTCCGCCATCGAATGAATAGGGCTGATCCGCATAATACGGGTCGTGCTCGTTCCAGTGCTTGTAGGTAAGGCCGATGAACCCGCCATCGTCGAACTGCTTCTGCAGTTGGGCCTTCACCCGCCACGTATTGTAGGTGAAGGGCGACTTGCGGACACCGGGAGTCGTATCAAAGTAGCCGCTCACGGCAAAAGCAAGGCCGCGACCAAGCGGCGCCGAATACCAATAATCGGCACGCTTGTCGCCGTAAGTGGTTGCCTGGACCTTCGCGAGGCCTCCGCCATGATCGAAGTTCAGCTTGCGCGAGATGAAGTTCACCGAGGCGCCAGCCGCATTTTCCGTCAGTACGCCGGAAGTGCCGCCCTGGATCGCTTCGACACGGTCATACGAGAGGTCATATTGCAGCACTTCGTCGTCGTTGAGACCGCCATAGAGCAACGGCATGCCGTCCTCGATGACGCGCACAAACGTGGATCCGCCGCCGGGCAAGCCACGTACGGAATAATTGTTCGAAACCGGACCCGCGGTTCCTTCGACGAAAAAGCCGGGGATCGTCTCGAGCACATCCGCTGTTGAGCGGGGCGCCTTCTGCTCGAGCTGCTGGCGATTGACGAGCGTAATGGCGACCGAGGAGTTGAGCAACGAGCGCTTGCTAGTCGAACCCGTGACAACGATTGCCTGTACGGTCGACGGCTGATCGCCTTCGGCAGACTGGGCCTGCTCCGCGGCGACGGCTTGTGCACTTCCGGGCTTCTGATCAGAGCCGGGAGCCTGGCCGCCCGTCGGACTGGCATTGCTCGCGCTTGCGGGCGCCTCCTGGGCCGATGCGGGTGACCCGCCCAAAATCGTGGCGGCGGCAGCAATGGCCACCACCGAAACCGACGATGCCAGCCGGTTGTGCTTCTTAGACATCCAATTCTCTCCCCTTCTTCAACGCCGAACTTACATCGGGAAAGGCAAGTAAAGCGCTGGCGGATCGTCACCATGACGACCGCCCGGTCGAACAATCGACCGTTAAGAATGCGTGCGATCACGATCGCACGAACCAACGCCGGCTTGGCCTCTCCCCTAACTGACCCCGCTGCCGGCTCGGCCCTGCGAGTGCAGGCGTGCGACGCAACGAGATCTGGTTGTTGCTCCGCACGTAAAAGACATCGATATCATTTTCAACGGCAATGTTTTGCTTTGCGCACATTCAGCAAAATACGCGGGCAGTAACCGGAATGACGTGGCTGATTTCTGGGGCCCACGCACACACAAGCTCGCGGCTGCTGCGATCGTGCGCCTATTCGCTTTCGTCGCTCTGCGCCGAATAACCGCTTTCGATCTCGACCGAAATTGGCCGTTTCCCCGAAGGGCAACCCGGCGGATGCACGGGAGCGGACCGTCGAGCCTCGCGTCGGTTCAGTGAGCGATGGATTAGTCGTTCAAGCCAGACACCTCCATCCACGAAGCTACTCTCGAGGGCCTAGAATGACACCGATGACACGCTCAGTGGTCGCGCGATCGTAGGGCGTTTCTGCAGCGCGGCTGCGTCGGCACCGAAGGGGTTGGAAGCTAGGTTTATCGATGGACTTCCGACGTTAGTCGATCGGGAGTCGCTGGATTTGCCGAAGCGGCCGAAGTAGCGTTGGAAACTGTGCACTTTGGGACTTTGGGGGTCGACATTTCCACGCGCGATCTGGCGATCAACATCCCCCCCGAGCAGCGGGTCCGTATCTGGTGAAGCGCTCCTCTTTTCCGTTGATTAAAATCGCCGAACCACCCCACGTCTGCGAACAGGATTCGGCATTATCGGCTTGAAAGAATGGTCGGGGAAAAGAGCGTGAGAAGAGCGCCCTTCATCCTCGTGCTCGACGAGGGAACGAGCTCCACGAGGGCCCTTCTTTATGATGCTCAAGGCACAGTTCATGGCTCATGCAGCCGTCTCATCGAGCAATATTATCCCGCGCCCGGTCTTGTTGAACATAACGCCGAGGACATTTGGGAGTCGACGCTCGCCTGCGGTCGGGCAATGGTGCAGCGCGCCGGCGGCGCAACTGAAATCGCGGCAATTGGCATCACCAACCAGCGTGAGACGGTGGTGGCGTGGGACCGGCGGACCAGCCGCCCGCTGCATAACGCCATCGTCTGGCAGGATCGTCGTACGGCGACCGAATGCGAAAGGCTCAAAAAGGAAGGCCGTGAGCCGCTGATCCGCGAGCGGACCGGTCTCCTTCTTGATCCCTACTTTTCCGGCACCAAGATGGCCTGGCTGAGGACGTTGCCGGAGATCTTGTGCGCCGGCGCGTCGCTCGCTTTTGGGACCATCGAAAGTTGGCTCGCATGGAAGCTTACCGGAGGCGAGCATGTGAGCGATGCGGTAAACGCAAGCCGGACCCTACTCATGGACCTCGAGGGGTGCGACTGGGATGATCGTTTGCTCGATCTTTTCGCGGTGCCAAAAGCCGCACTGCCGCGGATCGTCGCCAATGCCGCGCCGATTGGCACCACACTTCCAGAATGGTTCGGCGCGCCGATCCCGATAACCGCGATGATCGGCGATCAGCAGTCGGCAATGATCGGCCAGGGCTGTACCCGACCCGGCGATACGAAGCTCACAATCGGCACAGGCGCCTTCGCGTTGACGGGCCTTGGCGATCGTCGCCCAGCAGTGCTCGGAAGCCTCCTTGGAACCGTTCTCTACGAACTGGCGGGCCAACGCCATTTCGCGCTCGAAGGATCGATCTTTGTTGCCGGCAGCCTCGTCAAATGGCTGCGCGACAATCTTGGTATCCTGGGCAACGCGCCGGAAAGCGAAGCCCTTGCTCGTTCGGTGCCTGACAATGGGGGCGTCTACTTATTGCCGGCCCTTTCGGGGCTCGGCGCACCCTATTGGAGACCGTCGGCCACGGCACGCATTGACGGCCTGACCTTTTCATCGACGCGCGCGCATGTCGCGCGCGCGGCACTTGAAGCCGTTACGCACCAGTGCATCGACCTCGCGGAAGCCTTCGCGGAAGCGGGGGCCCATTGGGATGAGTTGCGGCTCGACGGTGGCATGAGCGCCAACGACTGGCTTGCGCAGGACCTTGCAAGCATGCTGTCTGTTCCAACGGTCCGGCCGCAGGATGTCGAAACCACCGCGCGCGGTGCGGCTATTCTCGCGTCAATCGGAGCGAACATCTATTCCTCTCTCGAAGAAGCCCAGATCATGCTCCCTCCGACGAACAGGTTTGAACCGAAGAATGTCGCCGAGGAGCGGAACCGACGTCTTGAGGGCTGGCACAAGATCCTCGCAAGCTGCGACGAATGATGCTGCAACGCTCGTCGACCGTCACGAACTGGCAACGTATGGTCGGCATTGCGCCCGGCCTTATTCTCTGCCTTGCTGTGGGTGGGGCCGCACAAGCGCTCGGGGCGGCAGAGATAGCCGTCCTAGGCCGCGCCTGGCTTGAGCCGCTAGTTCTTGCGATCCTACTTGGGGCAATCGTTCGCAGCCTTGTCGAGCTTCCACAATATGCGAACCGCGGCATAAGGTTTAGCGCCAAAACCCTGCTCGATTGCGCGGTCGCGCTTCTCGGCGCCAGCCTCAGCATCACGGCCCTTGAAAGTCTCGGGCTTGCGAGCTTTCTCCTAATCGCCGCGATAGTCCTTGTGGGGCTCATGGGTGCCTTCATCATCGGTCGCCTGCTTGGTCTAGAGCGGCGACTTGCGATGCTGATTGCCGCGGGGAACGCCATCTGCGGCAACAGCGCTATTGCTGCTGTCGCCCCGGTCATCGGTGCAAGGGACGAGGAAATCGCCTCGGCGATTTCGCTCACCGCACTTACTGGAGTGGCACTTGTTCTCGTGCTTCCGACCGCCGTCACGATGCTCGGCATGCCGCTCAACCATTATGCCCTTCTTGCGGGGCTCACCGTCTATGCCGTTCCCCAGGTAATCGCCGCCGCTGCACCCTTCGGAACGCCGGTGGTGACGCTCGCAACCTTCATCAAGCTCGCACGAGTTCTTATGCTTGGCCCGGTAACCTTCCTCCTGTCGCTTGCCGCGCCCTTTTTTGCGCCACCTGGGGATCCCGGCGCTCGTGCGGTCAAGGCGCGATTGCTGCCGGTTCCCTGGTTCATCGTCGCCTTTCTGTTGCTTGCGGGCGCGCGCTGGATCGGCCTTGTTCCCCCTCCGTGGGTGGGCGCGCTCGGCTTTACGTCAAATCTCCTGGCGGTGATTGCGATGGCCGCGCTCGGCTTTGGCGTTCGACTGCAGAGCCTCCTTGAAGTCGGTCCTCGCGTTACGGCGGCCTGCGTTTCCGCAACAATGCTGTTCCTTGCACTTGCGCTCGTGTTTATCGCCGTCCGAGGCTGAGCGCGGATCGTGCCAAGGATCGACGGGAGTTTCTAAGTCTTTCCGCGGACCTCCTTGGAAAAAACGCAAAACGCCCGCATGCTTTCCCGGCATCCTCGTGATCGGAAAAATGATGAATAGCGAGAATCCGAACGGACGGTCCCTCACGGCGCTTCGCGCGTTCGCGATCGAGCTTGCGATGGCGGCCCGCGAGGAAACCCTCCATCGCGAAGCGCGCACGTCCGTCGAGGACAAGGGAGAGGACGGCAAGTTCGACCCGGTCACGGAAGCCGACCGCGCGGCCGAGGCTGCAATGCGTGCGCTGATCACCGAGCGGTTTCCCGACCATGGCGTCTGCGGCGAGGAGTTTGCCGACAAGACCGCAACAAGCCGCTTCAAGTGGAGTCTTGACCCCATCGACGGCACTCGATCCTACATGTGCTCGCTTCCCAGCTGGACAACGCTGATAGCGCTCCTTGACGAGGGCGAACCCGTGCTTGGGGTTATCGATGCGCCCCGGCTCGACGAGACTTACGTTGGGTCGAATGGCGAAGCAGCGATCCTTGTGGCCGGCAAGCAATCGTCACTTCGGACCAGTGGCTGCAAGCGGATCGATGAAGCGCGCTTTTCGACGACCGACCCTTTCCTGTTCGAGTCATCGCCAGAACAGATACAAGAGGTCATTCGCGCGGTCCGCGTGACGCGTTACGGCCACGATGGCTACGCGTACGCCCGGCTCGCAGCAGGAACCATCGACCTCGTCATCGAAAGCGCACTGAAGCCGCACGACTATAATGCCCTGATCCCGGTCGTCCGCGCCGCGGGCGGACACATCGGCGACTGGCTCGGCGGCAGCAATTTCGACACAGGAGACGTGATCGCTGCGGCGTCGCGCGAGCTTTACGATGAAGCGGTCGCGCTGCTTGCGGATGCGTGACGCGCTTTAAGTCGTTTGATCACGTCGTTCCAGCTGATGTTGAGCGACTCCATGAGAACGATAACATGATAGAAAAGGTCGGCGAGCTCTTCGGCGCACTCGCTCGGCGGACGCGAAACCGCCGCAAGCGCGACTTCGACGCCCTCTTCCCCAACCTTTTGCGCGACGCGACCTGGCCCGTCGACTAGGAGGCGATGCGTGTAGCTTGCCGCGTCGCCGGCTTGGGCGCGTTCGCGAACGACCCGGGTCAGATCCCCGAGCCAGGCTGGCCCATCGATCGCGCTCTCGCCAAAACAGCTTGTGCTTCCCGTGTGACAGGTTGGACCGACAGGATCCGCAAGCACGAGCAGCGCATCATGGTCGCAATCCGCGAACACCGAATGGATGCGCAGATGATGTCCGCTTGTCTCGCCCTTCTGCCAGAGGCGATTCTTCGAGCGACTGAAGAAGGTCGCTAGCCCGGACTGAAGGCTCTTCGCTAGCGCCTCCTCGTTCATGTAGCCGAGCATCAAGACACGACCCGAAGCCGCATCCTGGACAATGGCCGGCAGAAGGCCATTCATCTTTTGCCAGCCGAGTTCGCTGATGTCCTGGGCGCTCAGCGGCGCACTTCGATCCCGCATTCCCAAAGAAACTCCTTCAATGCTGGAATTGCGATGATCCGGTCGTGGAACACCGTCGCGGCGAGAGCCCCGCTCGCGCCTCCCGCGACGAACGCATCGCGAAAGTGTTCCGGTTTACCCGCCCCGCCCGACGCAATCACCGGTACGTCTACGGCATCCACGATGGCGCGCGTGTGCTCAATATCGTAGCCTGTTCGGACACCGTCGCGCCGCATGCAGTTCAGCACGACTTCGCCCGCCCCCCTCGAACAGGCTTCGCGGACCCAGTCGAGTGTGCGCAATCCTGCATCCCGCATGCGCTCTGGATCGCCCGTATATTGCTTCACGACATATTCGCCGTCGCTCGCGAAGCTATCGACACCAAGAACGACACACTGGGCTCCAAAGTCCCGCGCCAGCTCCTCGATCAGTTGCGGA
>DASZBO010000066.1:0-26824 GCA_035944075.1 Sphingomicrobium sp. | reverse complement strand
GATCTCATGGTCAAAGAACGGACCTATCGGGAGCCAGGGCACCATCGACTGGGCGACCGCTTTTAGGGAATCGAACGGCGTGACCAAGATCAAGCCGTCGAGCTTGCGCTGCTGCGCAAGCTGCGCTGCGACCCCGGTGCCAATGCTGAACCCAACCGCGATTACGCGCGCCGGCATCACCTTTTTTACCGCCGCGTCGTAAACAAGCGGTGCATCGGCAATGAGCGCGGCTCCGGACGGGGTGCCCGTCGAGGGTCGGTAGCCACGGTAATGGAAGGCAATAACGTCGTGCCCGGGATAGATTTCGTGCAAATATTCAGTGACGTCCTGGCCATTCCAGGCATTGCCGCCAAAGCCAAGAATCAGAAGTCGCTCGGGATCCGCGACGTCAGCATGGATTAGAGTCCCTTCGAGTTTCACGCCATCGGGAGTCCTGACGGAAAGCGTCTCGGCATTCGCCGGCAGTGGACCCGCCTCGGGAACCGCGCGGACTGGGAAGATGAGATCAGACTGGAAATCGAACATTGGAATGAGATGCTGATGGTTGGGCGCTGGATGGCCCTAGGCGGCCAACGCAGCCTCAATGGCAGGAGTAACCCGATCGACAGTGTACGGCTTCTCGATCACTGGCGCGTCGTCGAATTCGGGCGGCGGCGGGTCAACGTGACCACCCGTCGCAATCACGAAAGGAACGTTTCGCTCGCGCAGCTTGGTCGCGACGGGCCAAACATTCTCGCCTTTGAGATTCACGTCGAGGATAGCGAGGTCAAACCCGCCTTTTTCGACTTCGTCGAGCGCGCATTGGACGGTATCGCAGGTCCCTCGGACCGTGTGTCCGAGCGAATCGAGGAAATCCTCGAGCATCATCGCGATGAGCGGCTCGTCTTCGACGATGAGAATGGAACGCTGACCTTGCATGTGCTCACTCGAATAAAGCCCACTTGCGAAAGCGCAAATAGCTATTTTGACATTACGGCCCGCCGGGCCGCTTCGGCGAGGTCGGTCACCGAAAAAGGTTTCGGCAGAAAAGCGACATTCTCGATGTCGATCATTTTTCTGAGTTGTTCTTCGGCATACCCCGACATGAAGAGAATCTTGAGATCGGGCCGACTCTGCCGCGCTTCCCGCACCATCGTGGGCCCGTCCATGCCGGGCATGACCACGTCGCTGATGAGAAGATCGATCGGTTCGTTGCGGGCAATTATCTCGAGCGCATCCTCACCATTGTCAGCGGTGACCACCGTGTAGCCATGGCGGGTGAGTGCCCGTTCTGCCACACTTCGGACCATCGGTTCGTCTTCGACCAGAAGAATTGTTCCACTGCCCCAAAGCTCGTCCTTCTTCGCTTTTTCGACCTTTACCGCCTGACCGGCGGTCATTTCCTCGCGGTGGACCGGCAGATAGATCACAAATCGCGTGCCCTCACCGACTTTCGAATCGGCGAAGATGAAGCCGCCCGACTGCTTGACGATCCCGTAGACGGTCGAAAGGCCAAGCCCCGTGCCCTTGCCGACCTCCTTCGTGGTGAAGAAGGGCTCGAAGATCTTGCCGAGCACACTTGCCGGAATTCCGGTTCCGGTGTCGCTAACGGACAAGGCGCTGTAGTCCGCTACCGGAAGGATATCGGACCCAAGCTCCGCGACCTGGTCTGATTTGACCGGATAGGTCTGGATCGTGAGCGTACCCCCGCCTTTCGCCGCCATTGCGTCGCGCGCGTTAACGGCAAGGTTGATGATCACCTGTTCGAGTTGGCCTGGATCGGCGCGGATCGGGCCGAGGTTTCGTCCATGCTTGACGACAAGTTCAACCGTCTCGCCAAGCAACCGCTTTAAAAGGTGCGACACCTCGGACACGACATCCGGCAGCTGGAGAACTTGCGGCCTTAGCGTTTGCTGCCGGGAAAAGGCCAGCAGTTGTCTCGTGAGGCCCGCAGCGCGGTTTGAGTTGGATTTGATTTGCTGAATGTCGTCATAATCGCTGTCACCCGGCGTGTGACGCATCAACATGAGGTCGCAGTGCCCGATGATCGCGGTGAGGATATTGTTGAAGTCATGCGCGACGCCGCCCGCGAGCTGCCCGACAACTTGCATCTTCGTGGCCTGCGCCACCTGACGCTTGAGCTTTGCTTCCTCGCTGTTGTCCTTCAGGAGCAACAGTACGGCCGCATCACCCAGGCCGCGTAATCCCGCCAGGGTCAGTGCAACAGGCTCCGAGGACTGATGGGCAAGGCGAACCGCAAGATCGCCGGACATTGCTGGCCCCCGCGAGTTTCGGCGAACGGCATCGGCGACTGCCGCTTTATCTTCCTTGACGACGAGATCGCCGGGGTAGACCGGCATCGCAGAGCCTTTGAGACCCGCGGCCTGACGGAAAGCCGCGTTCATCGTCAAGAAACGGCCGTCGCGGTCTACCAGCGCAAGGCCAATCGGAAGCACATCGAGAAGTGCCTGCAAATTGGAAGATTGCGCGACCGACACCGCCCCAGCGGTGTCAAACAAGAGGAATGTACCCGCACCGCTGTCGTCGGCGAGATCGGCGGGCAGGTGGACGACGTGGAAGGGATGCGACGCTTCGCCCTCTGCAACAAGGCGCATGTGATTGTCATCGACGACCTCCACGAGCTCGCCGAAACGGGCGGAATGGAGCGACTGGTCCGGCCCGAAGGCGCGATGCGCAAAGTGGCGATTCGCTGCGAGGATCGCCCCTTTGCTGTCAACGACCGCCCCAAGAACCCCCGCCGCGCCAAGGCGTTCGCCGATGACGCTTTCGATCCGGCGAATCGCGAGGCTCAGTGGATCTACTGCGGGAGGCGCTGGAAATCGCCAGAGCAAGAGATCTTCGCGCGCCCCGACCCGCTCGACTTCGACGCGGCAGCTTCCCGAACTGGTCTCGACTCCTGCAACGCAACCGGCGCCGTCGCGCCATGCCATCGATTGAGCGAGTTCAAGGGCGGTTCGATCTTCGTCGCCGACGGCGAGCTGAACCGGAGATCGATTGGCAAATCGCTCGCGATAGGCGCCGTTCACAACGAGCAGCGACCCTTCCGGGTCAGTGAGTGCCAGCGGATCGCTGCTGACCCCAAGCGCCGCTCCAACGACCGAATAATCGGGTGCCGAGGACAAGATTGAGGCCGGCAGTGTCGTCGCTTGGGGTCGCCGAAGCACAAAGACGGCTCCAACGATAGCCGCCGCCGCTCCGAGCCCGGCAAGAACGAACTGGCCAGAGATGAGGAGAATTACGGCGATGGTAAGTGCTGCTGCACCCCCGATGAGCGGCGCGATCCATCGCCCCCAAGGATCGAGGGGCGTTGAATCGATGCGGGGCAGCTCTTGGTACAGCATCGTGCTGCCCCGCATCCTACCAGTTGTTCGCTATCCTACCAGATGCGCACGCGATCGCTGGGCGCGAGGTAGAGTTTTTGCCCCGGCTTGACGCCGAACGCCTGGTACCAAGGATCCATGTTGCGGACGACATCGGTTCGGACTGGGCACGGTGAATGCGGGTCGGTGAGGAGTTGCTGCCGAAGTGCCGGCTCACGGTCCTTGCAACGCCAAACCTGCGCCCATCCCAGATAGAATCGCTGGTCAGCGCTCATCCCATTGAGAACTGGCGGGGCTTCGCCGTTGAGCGAGGCAAGGTAAGCATCGCGCGCGACCGTGAGACCCGCGAGATCGGCGACGTTCTCGCCCATGGTTAGCTTGCCATTGACGTGCATGCCCGGAAGCGGCTCGTACGAGTTGATCTGCTGCTCATACTTGTCGAGGCGCGAGCGGAACACAGTGCTGTCCCCTGGCGTCCACCAGTCGGCGAGATTTCCGTGCAGGTCATACTTCGCACCCTGGTCGTCGAACTGGTGACTCATCTCGTGGCCAATAACTGCTCCAATTCCCCCATAATTTACGGCGGGATCCGCATGCGGATCGAAAAAGGGCGGCTGTAGGATCGCAGCCGGGAATACAATTTCGACCATTGTTGCATTCGAGTAAGCGTTGATCGTCATCGGGGTCATCCCCCACTCCCAGCGGCGGATTGGGCCTCCAAGCTTTCCGACCTGGTAGGCATGCTCAAATCGTGCCGAGCGAATCGCGTTCCCGATGACGTCATCACGCTTGATGACGAGCGCACTCATGTCGCGCCACTGCGAGGGGTAACCAATCTTGGGCGTAAAAGCCGCGAGCTTTGCGTGCGCCTTTGCCTTGGTTGCCGGGCTCATCCAATCGAGCCGGTCGATGCGACGGTTCATCGCCGCAATCAGATTGTGAACCAGCTGATCTGCCGCGGCCTTGGTTTCCGGCGGAAAATAACGGGCGACATAGAGGCGTCTGAAGTCGTCTCCGAGCGCGCCCACAGTGAAGTTTACAGCGCGGCGCCAGCGCGGCTCCTGCTGCGGCGTTCCCGACAATACGGTACCATAAAAGGCAAAATTCTCATGATCGAACTTCTGCGGCAGGTACGCTGCAAAGCGGTCAAGCGAGCGGACCAGCAACTGATCCTTGAGTACCGGCAGCGGCGTTACTGCAAGAATGCCCGCGATTCCCTTGAATGCGCTCGGCTGGGCAACGACGATGTACCCGACGTTGGCACCGATCCCAGACGCAAGACCTGCGAAATCAAATCCCGGCGCAAGCTGCCGAACCTGTGCAAGCGTAAGCTTGTTGTACGTCTTCTCAGCATCGCGGCTCGCCGCCCGGGTCCAGTGGATTTCGGCGATCCTCGTCTCAAGGCTAAGGATCGCGCTCGCTCTCGCGGCAGCATTCGGTTCGCCCGCGAGGCTCAACATGTTCGTCAAGTGCGTGAGATACTTGTTCCGGGTATCGACCAGCTTGGGGTCGTTCGACAGGTAGTAATCGCGATCGGGCATGCCGAGGCCGCCCTGGCCAACGTTTAGCGCATAGCGGTCGGAAGCCTTCCGATCCTGGCCAATGGACATCCGGTAAGGAATACCGACACCGAGCCGCTCGGCTTGCGCGTAGAGGGAAGCGAGATTTCCCTTCGAAGCCGTTCCCTTGATCTGGCTCAGCCAGGGCTGGAGAGGTGAAAGTCCTTTCGCTTCGATCAAAGCTTCATCCATGAAGCTTGCATAAGCATTGCCGATCTTGCTTGCCGGATCCTTCGCTTGCTCTTCAATGATTGTGCGCGTGCGCGCCTTTGACAGGTCGTCGAGCACATTGAACATGCCGTAGCGAGCCTTGTCGGCGGGAATCTGCGTGTTCTGGTCCCAAGTTCCATTGGCATAGGCGTAGAAATCATCGCCCGGCGCGACGCTCGGATTCATGCCCGCGGCATCAAACCCAAAGACGCCGTATTGCGGTTTGCTGCCAGCAGCCTCCTGCGCTGCAGCCGGTGTCCCGGCAAGCGTGAGCATGGCGCTTCCCGCAAGCGCCGTCGTTGCAAGTGCCACGGCGAACAATCTAACCATTTGGGATACCCCCTCCAATCAGTCCCCTATCGTTCGCTAAGGTACGAAAGCCCCGTAACGCCAATCGACGAACGGGCAGTTCAAGACGGCAAACGACTAGCTGTTGGCGCTGCGCCGACGACGCCAGCGGTTCGCGCACCAAAAGCGCCAGGCGATACCGGAACCGAAATACCCAAATGCACCAAGAGCGATCGCGATTGTGAGAACACCAACGGCGATCGATCCCGACGCATGGTGGACCCAGAAAAGCATCCGGCTGAGTTCACTCGAAAAGCGTTCCGCATCGGCGGGATCGACGATGGCGGCATCGTGGTGCAGCTCCCAAGACCCGATTCGGTAGGCGCCATAGTAAAGCGGCGGGATCGTCAGGGGATTGACGACAAGGGTGAAGAGCGCTGCGACGGCAACGTTCGCGCGCGCGGGGATCGCCAAGAGTGCAGCAATCACCGTGTGCATGAAGGGGATGAGTACGGCCACGAACAACCCGATCGCGACTCCGCGCGGGACCGAGCGGCGGGTCATTCTCCAGAGCGACGGATGACTAAGGCGCGCTGCAAATGGCCGCAGAAGCCGGTACTCACCCACGGTCTCGCGGGTTGGGATGTGGCGCGTGACCCAGTGGAAACGGCGAACGGGCGGAGTTGCCTCAGCCATTACGCTTGAGCAGCCGTTGCTGCTCCCGCTTCCAGTCTCGCTCCTTGATCGTATCACGCTTGTCGTGCACCTTTTTGCCGCGCGCCAGCGCCAATTCGACTTTTGCCCGCCCACTGGCATTAAAATAGATCGACAGCGGGACGAGCGTTAGCCCCTGCCGCGTAACGGCACCATCCAGCTTCGCTATCTCACGGTTCTTGAGCAAGAGTTTGCGTGGCCGTCGCGGCTCGTGGTTGAGGCGGTTTCCGTGGCTGTACTCGGGAATGTGACTGTTGATCAGCCAGATCTCCTCGCCGTGCACGGTCGCGTAGCTCTCGGCGATCGAGCCTTCTCCATGGCGCAGCGATTTCACCTCGGTGCCAGTAAGCTGGATTCCTGTCTCGAAACGGTCCTCGACGAAATAGTCAAACCGTGCGCGCCGGTTCTCGGCGACCACCTTAAGTTTGTCGAATGGGTGTGGAAGAGGTTTGGCCATATGTCCCTAGATAAGACCTGCATGCTCCAATGCAGCATCCACCGCGCGTTTTGATTCATCGGATGCTTCCACAAGCGGCAACCGGAGGTCAGCCGGGAACGAAGACCGAACTCGGGTCAGCGCATATTTTGTGGGTGCAGGTGATGCATCACTAAAGAGCGCGACATGAAGAGGATAGAGTCTGTCCTGCAGCTTCAGCGCATCGTCCCAGCGATCCTCCCGCATGGCCTTCTGGAACTCCGAGCACAGCCGTGGCGCGACATTGGCCGTGACCGAGATGCAACCCACCCCGCCCATGGCGTTGAAACCGAGCGCCATGTCATCGTTGCCTGAGAGCTGAACGAACTCTTGTCCGCAGCTCAGGCGTTGGGCGGTGACGCGGCCAAGATTGCCGGTCGCATCCTTGATCGCGACAACCTTCGGGTGTCGCGCGACAGTGGCGAGTGCTTCGACCGTGATGTCGGCCACCGTTCGTGATGGTACATTGTAGACGACGATCGGGATCGGCGAGGCTTCCGCGACAGCAACGAAGTGGGCAACAAGGCCGCGCTGGCTCGGCTTGTTGTAATAAGGAACGACGACCAGCGCCGCGTCGGCTCCGACGTCGGCGGCCGCTCGAACCATCTCAATCGCAACTGCTGTCGAATAGCTTCCGCATCCCGCAATCACCGGGACACGGCCGTTCGCAACACGAACTGTGTGGGCGATCACTTCGCGATGTTCATCGCGGGTGAGAGTTGCGATCTCGCCCGTCGTACCACACGGGACGAGCGCGTCCGACCCCTCCCCGATCTGCCATTCGACGAAATCGCGCAATGTGTCTTCCGCGACACGCCCTTTGGAAAAGGGCGTTACGAGCGCGGGAATTGATCCAAAAAACATGAACTTGCCTCCTCGGTCGGGAGTTTATTGTGGACAGATCGGCCCTGTTCACCGGCTGATAAGGAGCGGGACTGCACTATGTCCAGCATGTGGCGTGCTGCTGCGACGATCGCGCTTCTCATCGCCGTCGCGCCCTCAGGCTCGGCGCAATATGCCGCGCCCGCGGCAACCACCGCCGAACCGGTCTACGCAAACCAGAGTGTGGCCATCTCGCTCGAAACGTGGCGCGCGCTGAGGCAAAGTAGCAATTATCGCTTCTCCGATTATGCCGGCTTCCTTATCACGAACCCGGATTGGCCGGACGCTTCACGAATGCGCGGCTGGGCTGAAAACGCGATGCAGCCGGGTGAGAACCCCCGGACGGTCGTCGCTTTCTTCGCAACCGAAACACCGAGGACCGCGAACGGCTGGTCGCGCCTTTCTGATGCGCTCTCCTCTTCAGGACAGATGAGCGCAGCACTTCAGTCAGCGCGGCAGGCCTGGGCTTTGCCGGATCTTTCTTCAAGCGACCAGCAGACCCTCTGGAGTCGGTTTGGGAACAGCTTCACGCGCGCCGATCATGACGAACGGGTCGATGCGCTGCTTTTCGCCAAGAAGCCGGAAGATGCTGCGCGGTTTCTGGCGCTGACGAGTCCCGAGCGGCAGGCCTCCTTTGCCGCACGGATCGCCTTACAGGAAGACTCAGCGGACGCAGAGAATCGCTATCAATCCGTGATGGGGAATGTCACGCGCGACGCCGGCCTGATGATGGACCGGGTGCGCTACCTGCGCTCGAAGCGCTACGAGGTTGCCGCCGACCAGCTTGCGTCACGCGAGCACAACTTTGCGAACAAGCCCTCGAATCCGCAACGCTTCTACGAAATGTTGATCGAGCTTGCCGGAGACGCCGTCGACAATCGAAATTGGCAGACCGCTTATAATATCGCGAGCGGCATCGATGATGTTCTACCGTCCGGGACGAAGATCGCCGATCAGCCTGTCGACGTTCGCGACGATTACACGACACTTGCCTGGATCGCCGCAACGACCGCACTTGACCGCTTGCACCAGCCGGTGAGCGCCATCGCTATGTTCGATCGTTATGCCCAGGCTGGCCGGTCGCTGCAGGTCCGCACCAAAGGCGATTACTGGGCAGCCCGCGCTGCGCTCGCGGCCGGACGTCTGCCAGACGCGACGAGCTATTTCGAGCGTGCGGCTCAATATCCGGAGCTCTTCTACGGCCAGCTCGCGCTTGAGCGGCTCGGACGATCGGTTGCCCCACCTCCAACGGCCCTCCCCCAATATGTGACAACGCAGGCCCAGCGCGACGCCTTCAATAGCCGCCGCCTTGTCGAAGCTTTGCGTCTGCTTGGTCAGCAGGGCCGCTCGACGGAACAGGCCTTGTTCGTGAGGGCGCTCGCCAATTCCCTCGACAACGATGCCGAGCGCAACCTCGCTGTCCAGCTTGGCGCGCAGATCGGGCGGCAGGATCTCGCGGTATGGACTGCTCGGATGGCGCGGGTGAAAGGCTCGATGTTCTACGTGCGTCAGGCCTACCCCACGCTTGCCGCGCCGCTATCGGATCGACTCTGGTCTCTCGCACACGGCATTAGTCGACAGGAGAGCTCGTTCGACCCGTACGCGCTTAGCCACGCCGGCGCTCGCGGAATGATGCAATTGATGTCCGGAACCGCGCGCGAAGAAGCAAACAAGATGGGCGTTGGCTTCGACAGCTACCGATTGGTCAGCGATCCTTCCTACAATGTCATGCTCGGGTCGGCCTATTTTCAGCGAGTATTGAACAACTGGAACGGAAGCATCCCACTGGCGGTCGCCGCTTATAACGCCGGCAGCGGGAACGTGCGCAAATGGGTCGACCGGTATGGCGATCCAAGAGGACAGGTCGACATGCTCAAGTGGATCGAGGCTATCCCCTTCAGCGAGACACGTGCCTATGTGCAGCGCGTGATTGAAAACAGCGTCGTTTACGATTCTCTCCGCACATCCCCGCAGCAGCAGACCAGCCTCCCTGTGTCGCGCTATCTTGGGAAGGACAGGCCGGCCTGATAGTTGCCGGTGCATGACTAGCGACCGTCCCCGTTTCATCACACCCAATGGCTTCGTGCGCCTCCGGAGCGAATACGAGGAGCTTTTCGCGGTTGAACGGCCCAAACTGCTCGAAACGATTGCCTGGGCCGCGGCGAACGGTGATCGCTCGGAGAATGGAGACTATATTTATGGACGGAAGCGGCTGCGCGAGATCGATCGCCGCCTGACCCACCTGTCGCGCATCATGAAGGCAGCCAAGGTGGTGGATCCAAGGATACAGGCTTCGCGCGACGAGGTGCGGTTCGGTGCGACCATCGAGCTTGCTGACGAAGACGACATTCGGCGCACTCTCACCATTGTCGGTGACGACGAGGCGGACGCTGGAATCGGGAAGATCGCCTGGAGCGCTCCTCTATCGCGAGCGTTGATCGGCGCCCGCGTTGGCGACGAACGGCTCGTGAGGCTTCCCGCGGGCGAGAAAAGCTACGAAATCATCGCGATTCGTTACCCGGACTAGGCGACGCGCGGGGTCGTTACCAATTGCGGCGGCTCCGAGGGCATCGCCTTGGACCAGGCTTCAGCAATGGCCTCGAGCGCTGAGAGCGCCGCCTGCTGCTCATCGTCTGCGTCGATCGTACGCCAAGGCGACCAGCGAGTGTCCGTGTTGGACCGAACTTCCTCGAGCGCGTGCTGATAGGCGACATCGTCTGCGCGGATGAAGTCGGCATCGGCGATCCGGGAACGCCATCGACTGAGGCGCCGCTGTGCCAGTCGCTGTTCCTGCACATCGGCGCTGACATCGAAGTATAATTTCACAAGCAGCGTCCCATAATCCCGCTGCTGCGCCTCGAACTCGTTGATCTCGTCAAACACCCGCGGGACCGATTCTTCAGCAGTTCGACCAAGAACGCGGTCCTCAAGGACGCGGCGATACCAACTGCGAAAGAAGATCGTCGTATTCCCAGCGGTCGGAAGCTCGCGCCAGAAGCGCGCCAGCCAATGCCCCTCACTCGCGTCCCGGCGGTCAAATGCCGTCGAATGGACAACAAAATAGCAGGGATCGAATGCGGCCGCGAGTTGCCTCAGCGCAAACTTCTTGCCGGCGCCTTGCGGACCTTCGAACAGGATGATCGCACGGCGGCCATGCGCAATCTGCGGAAGCTGCATCTCCGCGAGATGCTCGCGTAGCGCGCCAAGAGCGGACGCGAAATCTGCGCTATTCCGGGTTCCAGCAAAACTCGCTTCCCTGTCGATCATGAAACGGGAAGTTAACGGAATATGCGGCGCGCACAACGGCTGCGCCCAAGTTGCCCTATTTTAGGTCAGCTTGGGTCGACTACCCGAATATGCAGTTCCTTCAGTTGCTTGGCCAGAACCGGCGCCGGGGCATTCATCATGAGGTCCTCGGCCTTCTGGTTCATCGGAAAGAGGATGACTTCGCGAATGTTCGGCTCATCGGCGATCAGCATCACGATCCGATCGATGCCCGGCGCCGAACCTCCGTGCGGCGGAGCGCCAAATTTAAACGCGTTGATCATGCCCGAGAAGTTCGTGTCGACGTCCTCGCGGGTATAACCGGCAATCTCGAACGCTTTGTACATAATGTCCGGACGGTGATTCCGGATCGCGCCGGAGCTGAGCTCCACGCCGTTGCAGACGATGTCATACTGCCAGGCGAGGATTTCCAGAGGATCCTTGGACTCGAGAGCCTCCATCTCGCCCTGGGGCATCGAAAACGGATTGTGGCTGAAGTCGATCTTTCGCTGTTCTTCGTTGAACTCGTACATTGGGAAATCAACGATCCAGCATAAGCGGAACGCCCCTTTCTCGATGAGATCCAGCTGTTCCGCGACACGCGTTCGCGCGAGGCCCGCAAGCTTCGCGGCCTCGACTTCCTTGCCCGCCGCAAAGAAGATCCCGTCATCGGGACCGATTCCCATCTCTTGGGCAAGCCGGTTCATTCCCTCTTCGCCGTGGTTCTTCGCGATGGGACCACCCCATTCGCCTCCCTTGCGCGTGGCATAACCCAGTCCGGCGAAGCCCTGCTCGCGGGCCCATTCGTTCATGTCGTCGAAGAATTTGCGTGACAGCCCGGCCGTGTTGGGCGCGGGCACGGCCCGGACCACTCCGCCGCCTTCGACGATCCGGTTGAACAGGCCAAATCCCGATCCACGGAAATGCTCGCCAACGTCGCAGATGAGCAGTGGATTGCGCAAATCCGGTTTGTCGCTTCCATATTTGAGAAGCGCCTCCTTGTAAGGGATCCGCGGATATTCGCCGGCTGGTGTAACGGCGCGTCCTTGAGCAAACTCGTCGAACACCCCGGATAGGACAGGCTCGATCGCCGCGAACACATCGTCCTGCGTCACGAAGCTCATCTCGAAATCGAGCTGATAGAATTCGCCAGGGCTACGGTCGGCGCGCGCATCCTCATCGCGAAAGCAAGGTGCGATCTGGAAATATCGATCGAATCCCGCGACCATGATCAACTGCTTGAACATCTGCGGCGCCTGAGGGAGCGCGTAGAATTTGCCAGGATGCACCCGACTCGGGACCAGATAGTCGCGCGCGCCTTCCGGCGAACTCGCGGTCAGGATCGGCGTCTGGAATTCGGTAAATCGCTGCTCGATCATCCGTCGCCGAATCGATGCGATCACTGCCGAACGAAGGATGAGATTGCGATGCGGCTGCTCACGCCGCAGATCAAGGTAGCGATACTTGAGGCGGATCTCCTCGGGATATTCCTGTTCGCCGGCGACGGGCATCGGCAACTCGGCCGCCGCGGATTGCACGATTACTTCGCGTGCCCTCACTTCGATCTCGCCTGTCCCGAGATTGGGATTCACGGTCTCGCGCGACCGGGCGACGACCTCCCCTTCGATAGTCACCACCGATTCAACCCGCACTCCGTCAAGGATCTGGAAAGCGGGTGAGTCTATGTCCGTAACGATTTGCGTGATCCCGTAGTGATCGCGAAGGTCGACGAACAGCAGATGGCCATGATCGCGCTTGCGATGGACCCATCCCGAGAGTCGGACCGTTTGGCCGACGTTGGATAAACGAAGCTCGGCGCAGGTATGGGTACGATAGACGTGCATAATGACGTGGGTCCGCTGGCGGCAAATGTGTTGGAAAAGAGCGGCTCGCGCTTCACTGGCGCAAAGCATTTTGTCAACCCGCGAGGCCGCCGCTAAAGCCGCCTTCAAGACTCATGCATATTCATCCCCTGATTACCAAGTCGGACGACCTCAAAGCGCTTGTCGACCGCCTTTTGGACCACCCCTTCGTCGCCGTGGACACGGAGTTCATGCGCGAGAATACCTATTGGCCCGACCTTTGCCTGATCCAGGTTGCGAGCAGCGAGGAAGCGGCGGCGATCGATCCCAAGGCCGAAGGAATCGATCTGAAGCCCCTCCTCGATCTGTTCGTGAACAATGAGGAGATTCTGAAGGTCTTCCACGCCGGCGGGCAGGATCTCGAGATCATTCACAACCTGACCGGCAAGGTCCCGCACCCGTTGTTCGATACCCAGATTGCCGCAATGGCCCTCGGGCATGGGGAGCAGATCGGCTATTCGAACCTCATCGAGAGTCTGCTCGGCCACAGCCTCGACAAGGGCGCGCGCTTCACCGACTGGGGTCGGCGTCCGCTCGACAAGCGCCAAATTGATTATGCGATCGCCGACGTTACGCATCTTGCGACTGTATTTCCCCGGATGGTCGAGAAACTGAAGCGCACCGGGCGCGGTGCGTGGCTCGATGAGGAAATGGAGCGACTCGCCGATCCATCGAGCTTCGCCTTTCCGCCCGACGACGCGTGGAAGCGCCTGAAGCTGCCGAGCCGCAACCCCGTCGTTCTCGGCCGGCTCAAGGCCCTGGCGGCCTGGAGGGAGACCGAGGCGCGTTCCAAAAATCTACCCCGCGGCCGGATCATCAAGGACGACACGCTCAACGAAATCGTTCTCCATCCGCCCAAGACACAGGATGATCTGGGACGTGTCCGCGGTCTGTCTGCCGGTTGGAAAGCCAACGACATCGGTACTCGACTGATGGGGGCCGTGCAAAATGCCAAGCCACTCGACCAGACCGAATTGCCGGATCGCGAACCCAAGCGTCCGGGCCTTACCAAGGACGCAGCGCTGGTCAGCGACCTCCTGAAGCTGCTCCTCAAGATCCGTGCCAAGGAGACTGGTGTCGCCGCCCGCCTTATTGCACGGTCCGACGACCTTGAGGCGCTTGCGGCGGGTGTCCGCAACAATCTCAATATTCTCAAAGGCTGGCGCTACGAGCAGTTCGGCAAGGATGCGCTTGATCTTGTCGAGGGGCGGCTCGCGTTTGGCATCGAAAGCGGCAAGCTCAAGATGAACCGCGTCGCAAAGCCCGAGGTGATCGATGCCTGAGCTTCGCTCACTCTGCACTGGCGTCCTCGCCTTCTTCGCGATGGTCAGTGGCGCGGGCGCGGAAGCGATGCAACGGATCCCGGTTCACGGCGTAACTTCCGGCCACAGCTGTCGAAACAAAGGTACGAAGGATTTTGTCGGAATGTTGAGCTCGAGCATGACCGGGGCTGCGATCCGGCATGTAACGCGAGCCGCGATCCTTCGATGGGCTCCTCCCGGTACCATGTTGACCATGGACTACCGAGCCGACCGGGTGACCGTCTATCTCGACGGGCACAAGAAGATCACCCGGATAATCTTCGGCTAGGCCGCTTCCCCGATCATCCGCGCGTCGACGAGAGCGCGGCGAATCGTCGGCAGCGAAACGCGCGCGCGCTCCGCAATCGCATAGCGATCGACCGCTTCGACTGCGCGCTCGACGGTCCAATAGTCACGGTGAAGACGCTGGCTCATGAACCGCAGCGCTTCGGGCGGGATGTGCAGGCCCCGATCGGCGAAATGGAGCTGGATTAGCGCTGCGAACAGGGCGTCATCCGGGTGACTGATGCGAGCAACGGGCGTGACCGCAAGCCGTGTCTTGAGATCGGGGAGCTGCGGGGACCAGGCAGGTGGCGCCTCGTCGCTCACCATCACCAGTGGCCGGCCCGTGTCTTGCGCTTGATTCCATGCGTGGAAAAGCTCCTCCTCGTCCCGCCGATCCGCTTCATCGAAAAGCCGGCCGCCGACACGTTCGACAAAGGTTCGCGCGAGCAAGGTTCGCCCAGACCGGCGCGGACCCGTGAGGATCGTCGCTTTCACCGGCCAGATACTGAACTTGCGCAAATGCTCGAATGCCTCGCGATTGGCATCCGAAACAATGAAACGCTCGTCGCCTTCGCTTTGCGGCCAGTCGAGCGGGAGCGCGATCTGGTCGGGGCGATGGTTCACTGATCCGCTCTCGGCGGTTGACCGGGTTGTTGTGTCGGCGGTTGCGGCACCGGTGTCGCCGTCGTGCTCGGCGCCGGCGGTGGCGGTAAGGCCGGGGGTTTCTCCGATTCCGAGTGGATCTTTATGACTGTGCCGGCACTCTCCACCGTCCATCCGCGGCCGCCGAGCGCCGCGGCGAGCTGAGCCACTGTGCCTTTGAAACGCACGAGGATGTAGCTCGTCCCGCCGGGGTTTATCTGCTGCGGGCTCGCGGACTCGACACCTTGAAGCGTGTGAAGATGAGCCATCGCAAAGTTGTAGAAGTTCACGTTCTTGCCGGTGACCTGGACCTGATACGAATTCACCGTGTCCTTGGGTGATGCGACAGGTTTTTCCTGCACTGGGAGGGGCGGCAGCGTCGGAGGCGGCGGCAGATCAAGTGACGAATCGCGGTTCAATCGCCCGGCAGTCATGGCCTGCGCGAAAATCTGATCGATTCGCTGCGCTCCTTCGGCCATCATCGCCGGGATGCCATCGCTGCTTGGAGCGGTAAGCGTGAAGCCACCGATGACTTCATCATCCGGACCATGACGCGCAATGAACCGCCCGCGGGCAGGACCGCCGGGGTAGAGCCGCTGCAATTGAACTTCGGCAACCAACACGTCCGAGGCACCGTACATCTGCAGGAGGTTGCGCCACCATCCGCGTCCAGGCCGGTGCGTCTGCGAAGCGTTGATCAGAAGTGGATCGCCCCCCATGCCGCTCACGCGCACATAGTCGATCGGACTTTGCGCCGTGTGAAACTGGGCCCAGGCGCGCTGCCAGGCATTGCGGACCTCGACGCTGGTCTCCGTGCCACCGGAAATCGTGATCGGAACGAGCAACATCGGAGCCGAGTGCACAACCGCTGCACCTTCAACACCCAGGAACGGAGCGGCACGGCCGCGATCGAACTGGACTCCAAGATCCGCAATGTAGCGGTTGGGGCCGATCTGCTCGCGTTCAACGTTGATTGAGCTCACGATTTGGTCAAGCGTGCTGTCCGGCAAGGTGGGCGCCTGGGCGACCGGTACGTTATGCATCTTGGCCCAAAGCGCCTTGAAGCCCTCCCGCTGCGCTATGCGCCAACCGGTGTAGCGCGCCGTCTCGGCATCAGCGCCGCCAACGTCGACGTGGATTGCGCCGATTTCGAGCGTGTTCGAGCTGTCGAGCGGTAGAATGCCGCGGTCCGTACTCTCCAATTGCGCATAAAGCGCGCCGCCGAGACCGGCAGCGGCGAGCATCATAAGGGGGATAGCGAAACGGCGAGACAACATTTGAGCGTGTCTTTTGGCGACAATGGCGTGGAAATCCAAGCGGCTTGTCTTTAGTGCCCGCGACAATGAGCCAGAAGCCACTGACCTATGCCGATGCCGGCGTGTCGATCGATGCTGGAAATGCACTGGTCAAGACGATCGCGCCGCTCGCTCGTTCAACCGCCAGGCCGGGCGCCGATGCAGAGCTCGGGGGATTTGGAGGCTTCTTCGATCTCAAAGCTGCCGGATATGACAATCCGTTGCTCGTCGCGGCTAATGACGGGGTTGGAACGAAGCTGAAGCTTGCGATCGATACCGGGCATCATTCGGGCGTTGGCATCGATCTCGTTGCAATGTGCGCAAATGACCTGATCGTCCAGGGAGCTGAGCCCCTGTTTTTCCTTGATTATTACGCGACGGGAAAGCTCGACAATGAGATCGCTGCCGCGGTGGTTGCCTCAATTGCCGAGGGCTGCCGCGAGGCAGGTTGCGCGCTCATCGGCGGAGAAACCGCCGAAATGCCAGGAATGTATTCGAGCGGCGACTATGATTTGGCGGGTTTTTGCGTCGGTGCTGTCGACCGCGACAAGCGGTTGACCGGTAGTGACATCGAGCCTGGTGACGTGGTGCTTGGACTGGCGAGCTCGGGTGTCCACAGCAACGGATTCTCTCTCGTCCGGAGAATCATTGCAGAGAACGGGTGGGGCCTTGCTGATCCATTTCCGGGTCTTGCCGGTCGCACGCTCGCCGACGCGCTACTCGAGCCGACGCGTATTTACGTTCGTTCGCTGCTCCCGCTCGTCCAGGAGCGGCAGCTCAAGGGCCTGGCCCACGTCACGGGCGGCGGCCTTCTTGAAAATGTGCCGCGAGTGCTTCCCGAAAACTGCCATGCGTCGATCGACGCCCGTCGGTTCGCGCTGCCATCCCTGTTCGCGATGCTCCAGGCAGGCGGCCGGATTGCGCCTGCAGAAATGGCGCGCACCTTCAACTGCGGCATCGGCATGGTTGCCATCGTCAGCGCGTCGGATGCCGAAGCCGTCACCAATGCTCTCGACACCGCGGGCGAGAAGGTTTTTGAAATCGGCCGAATCGAGCAAGGGCAGCGTGGCTGCACGGTCACGGGAGACACCGGCAGCTGGAATTCTCCAGCGGAATGGTCCGCAACCCACAATGCGTGATCCAAAACGTGTCGCGATCCTGATTTCCGGGCGCGGCAGCAATATGCGCGCGCTCGTGGAAGAGGCGCAAGGCTACGAAGTCGTCCTCGTTGGATCGAACAACCCAATGGCTCCCGGCCTTCGCTGGGCGGCGGAACGACAACTCGAGACATGGGCGCTCGAGAGCAAAGGTCTTGCGCGGGAAGAATTCGACCAGCGCCTCAGCAATGCGCTTGATGACCAGCGCGTTGGTACGGTCGCTCTTGCGGGCTTCATGCGCATCCTCTCGCCGTGGTTCGTCACGCAATGGCGCGGGCGAGTTCTCAACATCCATCCCTCCCTCCTCCCGAAATATCGCGGTCTCGACACTCACGCACGAGCGATTGCGGCAGGAGAGGCGGTGAGCGGATGTTCGGTCCACGTCCTCACCGAAGAACTCGATGCCGGCGAGGTGCTTGGTCAGGCAGAAGTCCCAATCGCGCCGGATGACACTCCAGAGGACCTTGCGGAGCGGGTGCTCGCTGCCGAGCATGTTCTCTATCCAAAAATCCTCAGCCGGTTTGTGAACCGGTGACAGAGCTTCTTCAGAAAGTCCGGCAACGAACGCTGCAACTCCCCGACACTGAGGAACGGCTCTCACACGGCCAGCCGACTTTCTTTGTGGCCGGGAAGCAATTCGCGCAGTTCCGGGACAACCATCACGGCGACGGGAAAATCGTGGTTTGCGTTCGGGTGAGCAGCCTCGATGAACAAGCGATGTTGCTCGAGGCCAGCCCGGAGACCTACGCAAGGCCGGCCTACCTAAAGAGCTGGATCTCCATCAATCTTGCCGGTGACCGCGTCGACTGGGATCATGTCGGCGACCGTATCGCGCAGAGCTGGGAACTTGCAGCACCGCGATCGCTGTTGGAAGCTGGCGGACGATGAACGACGAAGAACGAACGCGCAGACGCTGGATCAACTTTGGCGAGCTTATCGCGCTTGCTGCTCTCATTGTCTCTGCGATGGGCGTCTGGATCGCGTGGAAAAGCAGCTCCACGGAAAAGACGACGCGAATCGTCGAACAGCGCTCTTCCGTACCTCTTGCGCTACGCGGCACTGCGGACGCAGATGGTCGTACGCTCACAATCATGCCCGCCGATCCCTCCCATGGCCTTCAGTCGCTCAAGGTCACGATCAAGGGAGCCCGGCCGATCGACGTTGGAAGTGACGGGAAGCTGATGGCGAGTGACGTCCAGGCAGCGCTCGTTGAACGCGAAAAGGAACCCAAGGACGTTGCGCTGACCTCGCCCGTCCGGATCGATGCGCGTTACGTTGAAGAGGGCGCCGACCGCCGCGGTGGCGGGAGCTATACCTTGCGCTACAAATGGCAGGGTGGCGGACTCTTTAGTGGGCGTTCGCTGCGCCTCCTCGGATTGAGCAGGGGTTAGGCTTGCTTCCGAACCTGCCGCTCCCAGCCGAGGTCGTCCTGATCCTCGCGGAGGCCGCAGTCCTCGTTCGAGTCCTTCTTCGACCGCATCGTGAACCCGCATCGCGCCTCGCCTGGATCATTGTAATCCTCGCAGTGCCGCTCGTCGGCATTGTCGCCTATCTCATTTTGGGCGAAACACGGATCAGCGGAAGCCGGCGGGAACATGGGCGCAATGTCGACGCTCACCTGCCCCGGCCCAAAGGGGACGAGAGCTGCCTCGAAAGGCTCTCGGGTGGCCCCCACGAAGCCCCCTTTGAGCTTGCCCGAACGGTCAACCACCTCGACCCGACTTGCGGTAACAGTGCGCGGCTTTCGGCCGACAGCAATCGCGCAATCGAAGACATGGTCGCGGACATCGATGCTGCGCACGAGCAGGTCCATCTGTGCACCTACATCTGGCTCGCCGACGGCAATGGGCTGAAGGTGAAGGATGCCTGTGTTCGGGCGGCAAAGCGCGGGATCACGGTTCGAATCCTCGCGGACGCGCTCGGTTCGAGGCGCCTCATCCGCTCATCCCATTGGAGCGAGATGCGCGAGGCCGGCTGCCGGGTGCGCGTGGCGTTACCCGTCGGAAATCCGCTCTGGACGTTGATCCGAGGAAGAGTGGACCTTCGCAACCATCGAAAGATGATGGTGGTCGACAACCGTGTCGCCTGGTGTGGAAGCCAGAACATCGCCGATCCCGAATTTCGGATCAAGGCGCGCTATGCGCCGTGGGTCGACATCATGACCCGGTGGGAGGGCCCGGTCGCGAAACACGTGCAATTTCTGTTCGTGTCCGACTGGGTAGCCGAAGGCGGCGATGGCATCAGTCCCTTGCTTCGCGAAGAGCCAAGCTTGGCCGTGCAAGGCTCCATTCTCGCGCAGGTGATCGGAACCGGACCAACCGCCAGTTTCGATGCCATGCCCTCGTCTTTTTCCGAGCTGATCCACTCGGCGCGTGAAGAGCTCGTCATCACAACGCCCTATTTCGTACCCGACGAGCAACTGCTTTTCGCGCTAACCTCGGCGGCCCGACGGGGAGTGAGGACTCTCATGATTTTGCCACGGCGATGCGACAGCCGCTTCGTTGCCGCTACGTCGCGTAGCTATTACGAGGATCTGCTCAAGGCCGGGACCCATCTGTTTGAATACCGGCACGGTCTGCTGCATTCGAAAACGATGATTGTTGACCGCAAGATCGGTCTGATCGGGAGTGCCAATCTCGACCGCCGCAGCTTCGAGCTCAACTTCGAAAACAATATACTCTTTGCCGACGGCGACTTCGCGAAAGCGGTGCGGGAGCGGCAAGATCAATATCTCGCCGCTTCCGACCAAATCACGGCCGCGGACGTCGCCCGTTACGGCTTCTTCCGACGCATCGTGCAGAACCTGTTCGCAACCATGAGCCCAGTTCTTTGAAGCTCGTCCGCCTCGAGGGCCGACTGGCAGCTAGCCGGCGATTTCTTCCGGCTTGAAGAAATAATCAATCTCGATCTTCGCGTTCTTGTCGCTGTCCGAGCCATGGACCGAGTTTGCCTCGATCGATTCAGCGTACGTTTTCCGGATCGTGCCCTCCGCAGCCTGCTCCGGATTGGTAGCGCCCATCACCTCGCGGTTGCGGGCAACAGCATTCTCGCCCTCGAGCACCTGAACCACGACCGGGCCCGAGGTCATGAATGCGCACAAATCGTTGAAAAACGGCCGCTCCTTGTGGACGGCGTAGAAACCTTCGGCCTGCTCCCGGCTCATGCGGATGCGTTTGGACGCGACTACACGCAGGCCCGCGTCCTCGAGCATTTTGGTAACCGCTCCCGTAAGGTTGCGGCGAGTGGCATCGGGCTTGATGATCGAAAAGGTGCGCGTCACGGCCATGACCGGGCGTTCTCCTGTTGTGAGATGGATGGAATTGCTGGGCCGCCTAGCGGCGCCGGCGCTCTGCGGCAAGGGTCAGCTCTTGCGCGTCCACTTCCCGTCTTCACGGGCCCAGTAGCGCCGCTCGACGCCTTCCCTTCCCGCGAGCAATTTCCACGAGAGCCTTGCAGCCTCAAGTGTGCCGATGTCGAACAGATAGAAGCTCCGTTCAAAAGTCAGTGCTGCTTCGCGCCAGTTGCCGTCCGCGATAAGCAAGTTGCGTGCCTCGTTGGGCGCGTCCGGGCTGGTTGAAAGCAGGATCGGCTGACGCGCGTCGTCGACACCGCCCGCGAGGCCGTGGGGCAAGAAGCTCGTTGGCCCCTCGTCCCAAAGTATCCGGTCGAGGCGCGCAAGGAGGGCTTCATCGTCCGCGACGATCAACAGCCGCCCATCGGTTGCAAGGACCTTTTCGGCGAGGTTCGCGATCACCGGTTCGGCCGGGATCCCCGAAAGCTGATAGAAGTCGACCTGCACTTCAGCTCATCAACGTTCCAGTACGTCCTCGACATACTGGTCGAGTAACCGGACTCCGAACCCCGTCGCGCCCTTGTCATAGGTCGAGGCAGCTTTGTCGGACCAAGCCTTGCCAGCCATGTCGATATGCGCCCACTTGACCCCATTTTCGATGAAACGCTGGATAAACTGGGCGGCCGTAATCGAGCCTCCCTCGCGCGGGCCCACATTCTTCATGTCTGCGATCGGCGAATCGATCAAACGATCGAAAGATTCCGCCAAGGGCATTCGCCAGAGCTTGTCTCCAGACTCTTCTCCCGCCAGTTGAAGCTTGGTCGCAAGTTCCTCGCTGTTCGCGAACAATCCCGCCCACTCATGGCCAAGGCTGATGAGAATGGCTCCAGTCAGGGTGGCAAGATCGATGATCGTCGATGGCTTGAAGTTACGCTGGACGTACGTGACCGCATCGGCGAGCACGAGGCGCCCCTCGGCATCGGTGTTGATCACTTCGATTGTTTGCCCCGACATGCTCGTGACGACGTCGCCCGGCCGCTGAGCATTGCCGCCCGGCATGTTCTCGACAAGCCCGCAGATCCCAACGATGTTGGCTTTGGCCTTGCGCAGCGCGAGTGTCTTCATTGCGCCGGCGACGGCGCCCGCACCTCCCATGTCCCACTTCATCGCTTCCATGCCAGCGGCGGGCTTGATGGAAATGCCGCCGGTATCGAAGGTCACACCCTTCCCGACGAATGCGGTTGGCTGGCCTCCCTTGCTGCCGCCGTTCCATTTGAGAACGAGCAAACGTCCCTCGCGAGCGGAGCCCTGCGCGACGCCAAGGAGCGCGCCCATACCAAGTTTCTCCATGGCCGCCCGGTCGAGCACCTCGATCTCGAGCCCCGATCCCTCGACTGCTCCGCGCACGCGCTCAACGAACGTATCGGGATAAATGATGTTCGCGGGCTCGGTCACGAGTTCTCGCGTAAGCGACACGCCTTCAACCACCGGTGCGTAGCGTTTCGCATAGCGCTCGGGGGCGCCCGCCCCTGCTCCCACGACGACCAGTTCCTGGAGGGTCGGCTTCTGATTGTCCTTAAGCTTCGTCCGGTAGCGGTCATAGCGCCACGATCGAAGTGCCGCACCGAGCCCGATGCGCGCTGCAGCATCGGCATCATAGCCAAGCGCGCTCACATCAATGACGGCGGTTTTTTCGCCGGAAGTCAGCAGCCTCGCCGCGAGCGTTCCGCCAAGCTTCTCGGCCGCCTCATGCGGCGCAGAGGCGGAACCCGTACCGACCACCAGAAGCCTTCTTGTAGTCCCCTGATCGTCGAAGAACTGCTCCAACGACGTTGTCGCCTCACCTTCGAAACGAGAGCGATCGAGCGCCGCGCCTACGCCCTGTTGCGCCGCACCCAAGGTATTCAGCGCCGACCGGTCCTTTCCGATTACAGGGAGAACGAGCACGTACTCGCCGCTGGGCCTTTGGTCGGCGAAACGAATTTGCATCAAAGATATCCTCGAAAAGACCTACGTCTGCGCGGCTCTTTAGGATGCAAGTCAAACCTTGGCAAAGGAGCGATACGCGGTTCGTCTGGGCGATTGTCGCCGCGCCTGCGAGATGCGATAGGCACCCCATCAGGGTTGATTCAAGGGCGGGCGGACTAGGGTTGCGGGCAAAATTGATCTGGTGGTCAGCGCTGCCCATGCTCATGACGATTCCGACGGGCGCGGTTGCACAACAGGGTGCGACTGCAGCAGCCCCGGCCGGCAACGCGCCTGAAGCGCCGGGCACGAACCCAGGCGCGGCAACTGTTCCCGCCGGTGAAAATCCGATCGTCACGTTCAGCGCCGACCAGGTCACCTACGACAGTGACGCGGATCGAGTGACCGCGAGCGGTGCGGTGAGGATGAACCGGGAAGGCAATTACCTAGCGGCGGACCAGGTCACCTGGGATCGCAAAAGCGGCCAGGTCTATGCCCGGGGCAACGTTGTCATGGTCAATCCGCAGGGCGACAAGGTCGTGGGCGACGATGTTCAACTCACCGACACCTTGCGAGACGGAACGATCAACAATCTCCTGGTCGTCCTTGAAAACGGAGGCCGGGTTGCGGCAACCCACGGAGCGCGGGTCAACGACGTCAATACCTTCTCCAACGCGATATACTCCCCGTGCCCGGTCACGAGCGAAAGTGGGTGCCCAAAGCGCCCGAGCTGGTCAATCACGGCGGCCCGCGTAATCGATGACCCCAAGAGCGACCGCATCCGGTTCGAGGGAGGCCGATTCCAACTCTTCGGGATCAACATACCGCTGCTGCCGATCTTCAACGTGCCGCGGACGAATGAAGGAACCAGCGGCTGGCTCGTACCCGAGTTCGCGCTTTCGAGCCGCAATGGGTTCCAGCTCGCCGATCCTTACCACTGGCAGATCGCGCCGAACCGCGATCTCACCATCACGCCGCATGTGTACACAAAAGTTTTGCCGGCGATCGCACTCGACTACCGGGAGCTGAACAGCCTTGGCGCGTTCCAGGTTGGCGGCTTTCTGACCTACGGCCGGATCGACAATTCGACGCTCGTCCCGAACGCCGATGCCGACTACAGCTTCCGCGGTTATTTCGATGCGAACGGACGTTGGCAGTTATCCCCCGATTGGAGCGTTACGACCTCGCTTCGAATCGCGAGCGACAAGACGGTCACCCGCCGTTACGACATCACGAACGATGATCGTTTGCGTAACCTCATCAATGTCGAACGGATCACGCCCAACAGCTACATCTCGATCGCGGGTTGGGCTTTCCAGGGATTGCGCGCGGAAGACAATGAGAAGCAGATCCCGATCGCGCTTCCGGCCATCGATGCCCGTTTCCGGGTGGATGATGTCGCTGGTGGTCACCTCGAGATCCAGGGCAACAGTCTCGCGATTACAAGAATCGACGGGCAGGATACGCAGCGAGCCTTTGCAAGCATTCAGTGGAATCTGAGGAAACTGACCCCTTGGGGCCAAGAGGTCACATTCACGGCCTTTGGCCGGGGCGATGTCTACCATACGGATGATGCACAAGCCACGACCGTTGCCCTCTACAGCGGTACGAATGGCTGGCATACGCGAGCAATCGGAGCCCTTGCGGCCGACCTTAAATGGCCTTTCGTCGGGCCGTTGCTTGGGGGTATCCAGACATTGGTGCCCCGCGTTCAGCTCGTCGTCACCCCCCCTACTCCAAACCTCGACATTCCCAACGAGGATGCCCGCGCAATCGAGCTTGAGGACAGCAATTTGTTCGCGCTCAATCGCTTCCCCGGCTACGACCGCTGGGAGGATGCATCACGGATAACGTACGGGTTTGACTGGTCGCTCGAGCGCAAGAACCTCTCGATCGAAAGCAACATCGGCCAAAGCTTTCGTTTCGGGCGTTTGCCAGAGATCTTCCCGGAAGGAACAGGCCTCACGGGCAAGGTGTCCGACATCGTGGGACGGACGACCATCAAATATGGCCGGTTCATTGAATTCACCCAGCGATACCGCATCGACCGGAGTAATTTCGCCGTTCGCCGCGATGAACTCGACCTGACGTTCGGTACTGCGCAGACCTATGCACAGGTCGGATACATCAAGCTCAACCGCAATATCGATCCGGCAATCGAGGACCTTCGCAATCACGAAGAGCTGCGTGTTGCCGGTCGGATCCTCGTGCGCCGCCACTGGTCAGTGTTCGGCGCAACCGTGATCGATCTCACCAACAAGGCCGAGGATCCTCTTTCAACGGCCAACGGCTTCCAGTTTGTACGCAATCGCCTGGGGATCGAATATTCGGATGATTGCATAGATCTTGGCGTGAGCTGGCGACGTGACTATGAGGTCATCGGGACCTTCCGAAAGGGAAGCACCTTCGCGCTTCACATCGCGCTCAAGGGGGTTAGCCGCTAAGCTTGCGTTAAGCGGGCGTCAGCAATGGCAAGCATCGGGAATTAAGGGAAAATCACATCGTGGCATCAGCTTTTCGAGTGAACGGTACGCGCACGTTGATCGTCAGTGCTGCGATGGGATTAGGCCTTGCAAGCGGAGCAATGGCGCAGGAAGCAGCCCAGCGCGCTGACCAGCAGCCGGCAGCGAACAGCAGTCAGTCGCTGCGTTTGCCCGAAAACCCGCAAGTCTTCGGTACCGCGATGCCATCCGTCGTGAAGGCGACGGCCATCGTCAATGGCGACGTGATTACGCAGACCGACATCGAGCAGCGAGTGCAGCTCCTCGCGATCGCGAATGGAGGGCAGATCCCTCCCGAAGAGCGGCAGCGGGTCGCTGAACAGGTTCTCCGCAATCTGATCGATGAGACAATCGAAATTCAGGCCGCCAAGGACGAGAAGATCGAGATCAAGAAGTCGGACATCGACAAGACCGTCCAGCGGGTGGCCCAGAACACAAAGCAGACCCCTGACCAGCTTGCAGCTTTTCTCCAGCAGAACGGGTCCGACATCAAAACCTTGCGTCGTCAGATTCAAGGCGAAATTGCGTGGCAGCGACTGCAGCACGAGAAGATCGAAAGCGGTGTCACCGTGGGTGACGACGAGGTGAAGGCGGTGCTCGACAAGCTCAATGCGTCGAAGGGTACCGAGGAGTATCGTGTCGGCGAGATCTTCCTCTCTGCGAGCCCGTCTACCGAGGCGCAGACGCTAGACAATGCCAACAAGATCCTGACGCAGCTTCGCAGCGGAGCATCGTTCGCTGGTTACGCGCGGCAATATTCCGAAGCTTCGACGGCTGCAGTAGGCGGTGATCTTGGATGGGTTCGCCCCGAGCAGCTTCCAGTTCCGCTAGCGACCGCGCTTCGCGACATGCCGGCGGGCTCGATCAGTAATCCGATCCCCGTTCCGGGTGGATTCTCGATCATCGCGGTCCAGGACACGCGCAAGATTCTCACGCCCGATCCGCGCGACGCTGTTCTTAGTCTGAAGCAGGTTTCGATTAGTTTCCCGAAGGGAACTTCAAGGACCGCGGCCGAGCCCGTTGTGGCCCGTTTTGCCGAGGCCGCCAAGAACATCGGCGGCTGCGGCGGGACCGACAAGATTGCCACGGAATTTCACGGCGAGGTCGTCACCAGCGATGGGGTCAAGATGCGTGACCTTCCGCCGGCGCTCCAGCGGTTGATGCTTCCAATGCAGGTAGGCCAGGCGACCCAGCCGTTTGGCTCACTCGATGAAGGGGTGCGGGTGCTCGTCATTTGCGGCCGCGACGAGGTGAATCAGTCGGCGCCGAGCTACGACGACATTTACCAACAGCTCAACGACCAGCGCGTCAATTCGCGGGCACGCCGGTACCTTGCCGACCTTCGCCGCGACGCGGTGATAGAATTCCGCTAATCAGTCTGTTGCGCTAGGGGCGCGGCTATGGCGCTCGCATTGCCCAATCCTCTCGCCGTCTCGCTTGGCGATCCTGCCGGGATCGGGCCCGAAGTTATCGCGAAGTGCTGGGACAATCGCGAATCACTCCGCATTCCTCCGTTCGTAGCGATTGGTGATGCGCACTCCGTTGCCGCCGTCTGGGCAGGTCCTATCGAGCTCGTCGACAACCCGCGGCAGGCGGAACGCGCCTTTGATCATGGACTTCCGCTCATCCAGTTGAATGCACCGCGAGCGGACACTCCGGGGACGCCGAGCGTCGCTGGTGCGCACATGTCTCTCGACGCACTTGAACTTGCGGTTGGCCTTGCTCGATCCGGGTCCGCGTCGGGGGTCGTCACCGGCCCCGTCGCGAAGGAGCAGCTTTACGCGATTGGCTTTCAGCACCCCGGGCAGACGG
>DASZBO010000065.1:0-45375 GCA_035944075.1 Sphingomicrobium sp. | reverse complement strand
AAAGTTGAATTGCGCGTATGCCGTCAAATGATCGGTAAGTTCGTAATCTGCGCTCGCAAAGGCGTTGTACCGCTTTAGTGGGACCTGGACCGCGAAATAGTTGCCAAGAATGACACCTGCCTGCGTGCAACTTGGTGAGATGATATCCCCAACCACGCTGCCCACACCCTTGTAATTCTGTGAACAGCCCAGCGACGGCGGGACAACCGTTGTGAAGATTGTCCCGTCACTGTTCACGCCGATGCCGCCCTTGTACGGGCCAGCACCCGCGTACGGCGACGTCCCCGGGTAACCAGCGAGGACCGCGTTGACGGAAGCAATCGAGGGAGCGGTGGCTCCCGCACCATAGCCGCCGGCGTAGATGAAGCCTTCTGGTGGGCGGCCAAGAAACCGGACCGAGGGCTGCCTGAAGAATGACCGTTGGGATCCCTGAACGGCCTGGCGATCCCCATATTCCAAATCCAGCATGGCGTGACCGCGATCGTCCGCGAATGCGCCTCCGACGATCGCGCTTGCCTGCGTCGTCGCTCCATCGCCGTGGGTGCTGGCTCCGTGCTCAACATTTAGCTCGATCCCCGAGAAGCTGTGTCTCAGCTTGAAATTGGCGACACCGGCGATGGCGTCCGAACCGTACGCAGCCGAAGCACCGCCAGTGATCACTTCGACACTGTCGATCAACGCCATTGGAATCGTGTTGAGATCGATCGACCCATCAGGAGTCGAAGGCATGAGCCTTCGCCCGTCCATCAAGACCAATGAGCGGTTGCGTCCAATTCCCCGAAGATCGCTGTATGAAGCGCCGCCGCCGAACCCGACGCTCCCCTGAACGTCGCCAACTTCAGCCGCACCTTGCGCCGCTTCAAACTGCGGCATCTGACCCATTACGCGGTCGAGCGAAGGCTGCGGCACTGCGGCTATGGCCGAGCTGTCGATCGTCGAAATAGGAGTGTCCGATTGGTAGTCTCGTCGCGCTATGCGTGAACCGGTGACGACGATTTCCTCGCCCTTTTTGGGTTCGCCATTCGCGTTTGTAGTATCGGCTGGCCGGCCCGGGGAAAACACAGGCGGCGTCGTAGCGGGCTGGTCGGCGGCAAAAGCGGGCACTGAGCCACACAGCGTTAGTGCACCAAGCGCGAGTGCGTAGACATGCGGCAAAGTCGCCGCCCTGTGGGACGAGTTAGGAATAGTAGCAATCGCGAAATCGCTGCACTTGTTGAGTAGAAGGTGCCTTGCACCCGACCGACGGCTCATCCCCATTTAAATGCCCTCCCCAGAAAAAGCCTGTTATGGCGCTACATTAGACCTGCCAGATGGTCCGAAACTTACGTTCTCATTTGTTGATGACCCAGAATTCGGTCTGCGTAGAAACAAGCGTCCAATCCGGAATCGCTTTCCTCGATCATTCTTATCCGAAGCTTCGGCCGACTTCCGCAGAGTCTCCCAAGTTCGCACCGAGCTCGTACTTTCATTTTGTTGAAGCGCGGATTGCTGACGAGCCCTAACCGGTTTCACGATTAGGGGCCGGCCTGCTAGGACTGTCAAGGGTTTTTTGTTCGCACAATGTACCGCGAACGCGTTGCGCGCTCGATGTCCAGTTTTCATGGGACGTGTCGGCCGGCCGCGCGATTCACATTCCTGCTTCTCGGCGGGGCGACAAGCCCGTATCAACAGAACAATCTCGATCTCCCCCATAAAGGCTCGATGAACCCTGAACCTGAAACGTACCTGAATTTAATCGTTCAATTCGGCGTTCCGCTTTACCCATCGACAGTCACGAATGAATGCACGGAATAGCAATACGACGGCGGCAGAAAATCTTTCCGGGATGGAGCAGGTCGTACCATGAAAGTCCTGGTGCTTGAGGATGAAGCGCGACTTGGCCGACTTTTGCGCAAGAGCCTTTCCGAGCACGCGCACATCGTTAACTGGGTTTCCACCTGTGCCGCGGCGAACGACGCAATTGCCGAAACCAGCTACGATTTGGTCGTCGTGGATTTGGGCTTGCCGGATGGCGATGGTCTAACGCTTGTCCGCGAGTGGCGGAAATGCGGCTTCATCGAACCAATTTTGATCCTCAGTGCGCGCGATAGTCGCGAGGATCGCGTTCGCGGCCTGGACGTCGGCGCCGATGACTATTTGCCCAAGCCCTTCGGCATGGATGAGTTGTTGGCAAGAATGCGCGCGTTGCTTCGTCGCCAGGCGACCCGGAAGCAGACCATTTACGAGCACAACGGGATTATCCTCGATCTGCTCGCGCACGTTGTCACTGTCGGCAATCGCCCGCTTGACCTGACCGCGCGCGAGTATGCGCTCATGACCATATTCGTTCAGAACGCGGGCCGCATCCTGACGCGATCGTTGATCGCCGAAAAAATTTGGGACTCGCATTTTGATGTCGATACGAATCTCATCGACGTTTACATGAGCCGCTTGCGCTCGAAGGTCAGCAACGCGGCGGGCAAACCGATGTTCAAGACAATCCGCGGCATTGGATATCAGCTGCTTTGAGGAGCATCGGCGCCCGGCTGACGCTTGGTTACGCGTTAAGCGCAACGATCAGCTTCGCGATATTGAGCGTCATCGGCGGACGCTTTCTGGAAGGAAGGCTGACTGACGGATTGGATGAACTGAACGCCTCCGAGTTCCGGCAGCTCCAGGCTCACATCGGATCGGACTACGCCTCCGCTTCGCCAACATTGCTCGAAAAGCGTCTTGCGAATGTCAATTCCTATGAATCCGTGCTTTTTTACATCAGCATCGAGAACCCCCGCACCCACGTTAAGCTGTTCAACTCCCAGAACCTTCGCGGCCGGCCAATTCCCGATGTGAAAGGCAAACGGAAATTCGACGGTGATGGTCAAACATTAGGCCCGCTTCGTATCGACGAGTTTCTGCTTCCTCCCTACGACGTGACTGTCGCCACCTCCGCTCGAAATGTGAGCACCGCGATGCGCGAATACACCCTTACTAGCCTCGCCCTTATTCTCGGGATGCTGCTTGCGAGCACGGCGATCGGTTTAGGCATGAGCCAGGTTGTTCTTGGTCCCATTCGAACGATCCGGGAAACGGCCGATAGAATACGATCAGACAATTTGAGCGAACGCATTCCGGTCGGCGATGTACGCGATGAACTTTCAGAATTGGCCCAGCTTCTCAACCGGACCTTCGATCGGCTCGAACGCACCTTTATTCAGATGAGGCGGTTTTCGGAGGAAGTGTCTCACGAACTGAAAACACCATTATCCTTGCTACGGCTGCACGCGGAACAGATTCTACGGGACGACAAGGCCGTGCACGAAGATGCTGCCGTCGAGCAAATTGAGGAGATTGCGCGCCTTAATCGATTCATCGACCAAATGCTCTTCCTCTCGCAAGCGGAGGCGGATTCCATCGCTCTTGATCTGAAGAGCACCGATCCAAAAGCATTTATCGAAGCGTTTGCCGCTGACGCCGCGGTTTTAGCCGAGGATTCCGGGCATCTGTTCAGTTCGAACATTGAAGGTCGAGGCTTGATAGCGCTCGATGAAGGGCATTTGCGGCAGGTTCTGTTCAATATCACCGCAAACGCGCTGAAGGTCACACCCAAAGGCGGCCGGATCCGTCTTGGGAGCAGTTTTCGAAACAGTGCCTGGCGGCTTGTACTCCAAGATGATGGCCCGGGTGTTCCAGCCTGCGAGCGCGAACGAATGTTCGATCGTTTCGTGCGTCTCGGGGATCCCAATCCCACAACGCGCGGCGCGGGCTTAGGCCTGACCATTTCGCGCAGCATCGTCAGGCTTCACGGTGGGAGGATCTGGGCGCAACCCGCACCGGATCTTGGCGGCCTGGCGATCATCGTCGAGCTTCCTTGCGTGCAAGAAGCTCCTCCCGGTAAACATACCCTAGTTGAGATCGGCACATCGCGAGAAACCGCATAAATTGAGGGGCGTGCGACCGGTGTAGGGTGAGCACGCCGCCGTTCCGCCGCCACGTTTCCCTAGTCAACATCGTTGGCTCTAGACGAAAAAATCGGAAGTCGGGAAAAACTCACCCATGTTTACAGGATACTGCAAGGTTCGTGCGCGATCGATGCGCCGCCGCAGCAAAGCCATTTATTCTGCCTAGGGGAGATTTTCATGCGCCGCATGAACCGATCACAGCGGTTGCGCCTGCTGGTGGTGCGGCACGGAACAGTCCAGGCAAAGCTGGCGCCTGAGGTTTAATCAATGGCGTTGCCGTCACATCCGCTTTCTCCCTTCTCCCGCGACGTCGGACGCACCGTCTTTGGCAGGGACATTGAAGGATATCACAACATCAGGCCGGGCTATCCTGATGACCTCTTTGCCATAATCGGTGACCGTGTTCCCGCGCGACACCTCTTTGGAGAGATCGGCCCGGGTACTGGGCTAGCGACGACCGGGCTTCTGGGCCTTAAGCCCGAGCACTTTGTAGCCTTCGAACCCGACAGTGCGCTGGCCGAATTCCTCATTGCACAATTCCCGGAACTTGAACTGATCGATCAGGATTTCTGCGTTGCTCAGGTTGAAGGGGGCTTCGATCTGATTGCCTCGGCCTCTTCTTTCCATTGGCTCGATGCTGGCCAAGCGTTGCGGAAAGCTCACGATCTCCTTCGGGATAATGGAATTCTGGCGATTTGGTGGAACGTATACAGGGAAGAGGGGATCGGGGATCGTTTTGCCGAGGCGGTTACACCGTATTTGATCGACCTTGAATTACCTCCCTCGCAGACGGCGAGCCATCACTATGGACTGGATACAAAGTTCCACTTTGCGCGGCTACGAAACGCTGGCTTCACCGATGTCGGATATCATCTTTTTCGGCGTGAGCGAACGCTGACTCCTGTTGATGCGCGCGCACTCTATGCGAGCTTTTCGCTCGTGAGAATTCTATCTCCCGATCGCCGGGAGTTCCTGCTGAACACCATCGAGTCAATCGTACGGGAACAGTTCGGTGGCGCCGCGCCCTCGGTGTTGCTGACCCCATTGTACCTTGCGCGAAAGCCCAGCCTCTGACGGAAACCGAGCCAACCAGGTCAAGCCGACCAAAGCGGCTTGGTCGAAACGCAGCGGGCCCAAACTGTGGGGTGCTTCGACACGAACCTCTTCGAAGTCCGGCAGCTAGCTACGGATCGAGTGAGTTGGTCGACGGAGAAAAATTGCAGACAACCCTTTGAGGAAGAAAGAGATGATTGCCGACCACGACAACCGATCCGAAATATTGAGCAAAGTCCCAGCGGTTACCCTCGGATTCTGGATCATTAAGATTCTTGCCACCACCCTTGGCGAAACAGGCGGCGACACGGTGACAATGAGCTGGCTCGGAGAGACCACCGCCCACCCTGTACCGTACGGGTACCTGATTGGCACGGCGATATTCGGCGTCTTACTGGTCTTGTTCGTCTACGCGCAGATCCGAGCGCGCAATTTCAATCCTTGGCTTTACTGGGCAACCATCGTTGCATCGACCACCTGTGGAACAACGCTTGCGGATTTTGCCGATCGTTCGCTCGGAATCGGCTATCCCGGAGGCTCAATTCTGCTTCTTGCATGCGTCCTGTTGTCACTTTTCGCATGGCACAGGACCCTCGGAACGGTCAACGTAAACACCATCAGCACGCCAAGGTCCGAAGCCTTCTACTGGCTGACGATCACGTTTTCGCAGACCCTTGGGACTGCGCTTGGCGATTGGGCGGCGGATGACATCAGCGATGGCGGATGGGGCCTTGGCTATTCCGGCGGTGCGCTAGTCTTCGGCGCCGGGCTCGCTGTTCTCGCCATCCTCTACTACAGTTCCAAGGTCAGCCGTGTCGCCTTGTTCTGGGCGGCGTTCATTCTGACGCGACCGCTCGGCGCGACCGTCGGCGACTGGTTTGACAAGCCGATCGCAAAAGGCGGTCTCAACATGAGCCGACCGGTGGCGTCCGCGGTGCTCGCTGTAGTGATCCTAGTGCTGATCGTCGCCCTACCGCAACGCGCCGGCAGTCATCCCGGGAAGGCGGAAGCGAACGCGTGAAAATATCTCGAATCGTGGCCGCACTCGCGCTGGCGAGTTCGGCCACTGCCGCATCCGCCGGGCCACCTTATCTCACTGACGACCCCGAGCCCACGGAGACGGGTCATTGGGAAATTTATGGATTCACCGCTGGCGAGGGCCAGGGCTCGAGCCTCGATGAAGATTTGGGGCTCGATCTCAACTATGGTCCAATTAAAGATGTGCAGCTTACTGCTACCGTTCCCGCTAGTTTTTCGCATAACCGCGCCGAGGGTTGGCGCAGCGGAACCGGCGATCTCGAGCTCGGCTTGAAATTTCGATTCATTCATGACGAAAAGAGCGGGGTCTCAGCGGCGATATTTCCGCGCGCGATCCTTCCGACCGCAAACCATTCTCCAGGTGAACGAACGCGCATCCTCTTGCCGATTTGGGTTGGGAAGGATTTTGCTGGGGGGACAAGTATTTTCGGCGGTGGAGGGTACGAATTTAATCCAGGCCCAGATGATCGCGATTTCTGGCTGGCAGCAGTCGCCATTACGCATGACCTGAGCAAACGGCTATCCGTTGGAGTTGAGGCCGCCTGGCAGCAGGCGGACACGGCTGGAGGGACGAACCAGACGCGCGCGGGCGTTGGCGCAATCTACAAGCTGTCGGAGCATTATTCCTTGCTCGTTTCGGGAGGCCCGACCTGGGCTGATCACCACACGGGCTATCACATCTATGCTGCCCTAGGCGCCAATTTCTAAATTGGGGAGCCACGCTCTTGCAACAATGCTCAACCGGCAGGTGGACCGCACAGCATGGCACAAAGCGCACGGCAGGGGTTGCCAAAGAATGCGTCGTTCAGCACTTAAACGGACACAATCCGGCACATTGACGTCCAAAACTTAGACGAACACCGCATTCAGCCAGCGGTCCACCGCTGGATCTTACGGAGCGACAACCAGGACTCGGAACGATCCGGGTATGGCTTGCGGTCGCCCGCCCCCAGTCTGAGGCGCCATCTTCGCTGAAGGCAAATAGGCTCGGCCAGTGTCCGGATCCACGGCTATCGTTCTTGCGCTGACGGCAGTCTGGATCTGGCCAACTACCTTTGGAACCGGCTGCAGCCGGATCAATGTTAAGTTGCCATCGCGCCCCGCAGGGATGAGGGCGATGTGTCGCTTAGCATCGAACGCGGCACCATCCGCACCTTTGCCGACAGAAAGCTCAGCGATCTGTCGGCCGTCTGGAGCGGAAATTACAGCAACGCCGTTCGCGCATGCTGACAGGATCTCTTTCGATGAGGGATCATAGGCAATGCCGGTCGGACCATCGCAGCCCCGTAGCGCGAATTTCGACTCCACTCGCCGTGTCAGCGTGTTGATCACCGCGACCTGGTTTTTGTCCTCGATATTCACGTACAAGCGCCCGCGGCCATCGGCAGCTCCCAGCTCGAGTGAACCGCCAACCGGCACAGTCGCCACCACCTTGGCGGATACGGGGTCCACAACCGACACATCGCCGCTGCCCGGGTTCATGATCCAAACGCTACGTGTTGCCGGATCGAAGGCCGCGGCGTCGGGCTTGGTACCGGTGGGAATTGTTGCGCGAATTCGGCCTGTACGACCATCAAACAACGTAGCGGTGTTCGTTTCACCATTCGTTGAAATCACGTCGTGCGTGCCCGGGATTGCCAACGCCGCGTGAACACGCTGACCATTAACGATTCTGTCCGTGGCCTTCCCGGTGTGCAGGTCGATCGCGGTCACGCCGTCGCCGTGCGCCACATACAGCCGCTGGTCGGCGGGATCGACGCTAAGGAGATCCCAACCGCCATCACCAGCCGGCAATTGTGCAACAACCCGATACTCTGGCTCAGCAGCGAGAACTGGAGCAACGCTGACTGCGAGCAGTATGAAACCAAACAACGAGCGCATAGAAACTCCCACGTACGAAGCTTGCAGTCGGCTTAGCGGTGTTTGGTTGGCAGCCCAATTAAATCGACCCAATGTACATCCGATCGCGCCTTCGCCAGCAATTCTGTGCATGTCTGAATAAGAGCAGGCTGGTAAGCAAACGAATACGTTGTGAGACGTCAGCGCCGTGCGGTAGCTGAGCGCAGACAAATCTTCAGCGAGCATGGATTGCATAACAAAACCGCGTCTGAGACGCGTGCCTGCTGACCTAATTATGGGGCGGCGGTGCGCCGCCGTCCCAATGCTAAATCAGCCGCGGATGCGATCGTTGCAGCACGCGGGACGTCAAGAGAGACGACCCAACGCCATGTGATCGGAGATTTCCTTCTCGCTCGCATCCGGTTCGGGGTTGCCGCTGGACTCGAGCGGCATGTCGAACCTCGCACAAAGTCCTGGATTGACGTTGGAGAGAATAAGATTTCCGTGATGGAGCTTCGCAACAGCGCTCACAAGGCTGAGGCCAAGTCCGTAGCCCGCCGTGTTGCGGCTTCCCTCCAATCGCGCGAATCTTTTGGTGATCCGCGGAAGCTCGGCTTTGGGAACTCCAACTCCGTTATCGGTAATTGTCAGGGAAGCACGGTTCCATAGCGAAACAAGCGTCAGACGGATCACTGTTCCTGTTGGAGTATGGCGCTGCGCGTTTTCCAACAGATTGATAAACGCCTGTGCAAGAAGGCCCGGATCACCCTTGACGTAGATCCCGGGCTGAATCGTCCAGAGAAATGTACGTCCCCCTTCATCAATCGAAGCGGTAAAGCTTTCCGCCAAGTCGACGAGGAGAGCGCTTAGGTCGACTGTCGCGAAGTAACGCCGCGTTTCACCGCTTTCGACCTCAGCAATGCGAAGGATCGCGGCGAACAGCGAAAGTACCTCGTCGAGCCTTTGCACGGCGTCGTTCAAGATGGCGCGAGATCCCTCAGGCGCCCCGACTTCGAGCGCACCTTTCTCAAGCCGCGTTCGTAACCGAGACAGAGGAGTCCTAAGGTCGTGCGCAATGTCGTTCGAGACTTGGCGCAGGTTTTCAAGCAATCCCTCGATGCGGTCGAGCATTCGATTAAGGGTGATCGCGAGTTGATCGAACTCGTCGCGGCGTGCACTGACCGGCATGCGTTGGCGGATATCGCCGCCGATAATCGCCTCGGCCGAATTGCTGATCGATTTCAGTCGCCGCTCGAGATAGCCGCCAAGGAACACCGCTCCGCCAATGCCTAAAAGGCACGTGCCCAAAAACGCGATTCCGAAGACAATTGCGACGACCGCGTCAAAGGTCTCCACCCAGTCGCTGTCCACGGCAACAACGATGCGCGTCGTCGAATCGGCGTCAACCGACATTGCCTGCGCTTCGTCTGGTCCCTCGCGTGGGTCCACGAAGTGGATTTCTTGCAATCCGACCGGAGGCAGCTTGGCCCGCAACGATCCCATGATGCGACGCCCGTCGGGAGCAAACACCGCATACAGCATGCGCGTTGGTGACGCGGATTCCTCCCGTTCATTGATTTCGATGGCGAGCGCCTGACGGCCACCGCGACGATATTTATCAGCAAGGGACCGCGCTTCATCCGACACCATCGAACTCAGCTGACGCGAGAACGCGATGTGCATGACAATGAAAATGGCGACACCAAGCACCGCCATGGCGAGTGCATAAGCCGCGAAATTGGCGAACGCGATCCGATAGGCAGCGCTCGATCGCCAGCTAGGCACGGTCCGCCATTCGGTAGCCGACGCCTCTCACCGTCTCGATTGCATCCTTTGCCGCGCCTTCGTTTAGCTTCGATCGAAGTCGACTAACATGCGTATCAACAATATTTGTGAGGGGATCGAAGTCGTATTCCCAAACGCGCTCGAGCAGCATCGTGCGTGTGACGACTCTGCCTTCCTCGCGCATGAGTTCCTCAAGAATCTGAAATTCACGCGGCTGAAGGGCGATTGCACGTCCATCACGTTGAACCGAACGCTTGAGTAAATCGATGACAATACCGCCATATTCGAGGCGTATGGTTTCCATCTGGAATGGCTTGCGCCGAGCCAATGCATTGATGCGCGCCGCCAACTCAGAAAAAGCGAAGGGTTTAACCAGATAGTCGTCAGCGCCAGAGTCGAGGCCTTCGACACGATCCTGGATGCCGCCGAGCGCAGTCAGGATTAGGACCGGAATATCTATTTTTGCAGCGCGCATACTCCTGACAACCGATACTCCATCGAGACCTGGCAGCATTCGGTCGAGTATCGCGAGATCGAAGTTCTCGACGAGCAGCAAATGGAGGGCATCTACACCGCTCGCCGTCAGAAGCGGATTGTGACCGAGTTCGCGAAGCCCTCGGCGCACGAACTCACCCGTTTCAGTGTCGTCTTCTGCGACCAGTATTCTCATCCCGCCTGCCAGTGACGTACGCAGCGGCTAATTTGCACGTTATCTTTTCCCAATCTTGAAAGCGCATTCGCAAACTTCCGCCGGTTATCGGCGGGCAAGCAGGGGCTGGAGCTGCGCAAATAAAACATCATCTAACCGCCATGGATCTTGTAGCCACCGCCATTCGACCGGTCGCAACACTGCCAAACTCACCGTCTCTTGAGACGGGCGACCAATGGCTGAGCCCGCCGCCTCGGAATACAGTCCAAGACGGCGAGCTTTCAACATTCAGCGCAATCGCATCAGTCGGGATTTCGTCCTTCTGCATCGTTCTCAAGAACCTTCCCGGTGCGCGCATCCACGCCGACTTCGTATGTCTTGCCTTTGTTTCGGATGTCGAAGGAATAGCGCAGGCCCGTTCCCCCGCGCTCTTTTTCGAGTTCCTGATCCGTAATCACGCCGGGATGCGCGCGCACCGCGGTTTGCCGCGCCTGCGCCAGTGTGATCTTCGCCAACGGCAACAGGTCTGCACCGGCGAAATGCTGCGCCGATGCCGCGGCCGCACCGCTGGTGACGAGCAAACCGACTGCAACTAGGAAATTCTGCTTGATCATTTGTCACTCCAACAATCATCCCCTGACTAGCCGCTCATAGAGGCGACGACATGGGCCTAAGTTGTCGGAACCGTTGAATTTTCCCAACAGTTCGAACTCGCGGGGTGGCGCCGTGATCGCCAAGGCATTCGGCCTGCATCCGGCTTCACGCCCCACCCGGTCGCAATTGCTGAGTTGCTGCACGGTCGAGGCGCCGACGTTCACGACCACATCAGGAGCTTTGAACGCCGATCGGACTTCGTCCTACTGTTTTGCGCGAGGCGCGTGCTAACAACCGCGCTCATTCCAGGTGGAACGTCAACTGACCACCCGTATTAGGCGCTGAAAATCGGACGGAAGCCCACATGAACCCCGCAGCGACTTCAGGCTCGGCTCAGCTGGGACTAGAGATACACGGTCTTGGCAGCGCGCTAGCCGGGCCCTTCGATCTGCGTGCAGCAGCAGGAGAGGCAATCGTCGTTACGGGGCGATCAGGCTCCGGAAAGACCTTGCTTTTGCGGATGATCGCCGACCTGGATGTCAATCAGGGAACGGTCCTGCTGGACGGCCAGGATCGACGATCCATCACTGCACCCCGATGGCGTGGGCTTGCGATATACGTGGCAGCCGAAAGCGGTTGGTGGTTCGACACGGTGGCTCAACATTTCTCCGCTGAGCACATAGGGAGCGCAACCGAGCTCGCCGGCGACCTTGGGCTTACACCCGAACAAATGGCCGCGCCAGTTGCTCACTTGTCGTCCGGCGAGCGCCAGCGGTGGGCGCTGATCCGCGCAGCGGTACGGCAACCGCCGATCTTGCTCCTGGATGAGCCCACCGGAGCACTTGATCCGCTTTCCCTCGAGCGGGTCGAGCGCTTTCTCCAGCGCATGCTCGAGCAAGACACGATCCTCATCCTCGTCACGCACGATTCCGGTCTTGCGGAACGGATGGGTAACCGCCGATTCGAGATGGTCGATCGAAAGCTACGCGCTCGATGAACGCTATTTCACTCTCGCCGCTCGATCTGCTCCTGTCGGCAGCGCTTGTGCTGCTGGACGGAGCGCTTTCGATCGCGCTGTCGCTTAAGCTTCATCGACAACTCGCTGTCGCCGCCGTCCGCATGGTGATCCAGCTTCTGGCGATCGGCTATATTCTAAAACTCGTATTCTCCCTCAATAGTCCGATTGCGACGCTCGTCATCGTCGTCATCATGATTCTGGTCGCCGGCCGGGAAGTCGTCGCCCGGCCGGAGCGAAAATTTGCCGACATTTCCAACGTTGCTCTTGGCGCCGGAAGCGTTGCTCTTGCGACGGTTGTTACTGCCTTATTCGCGCTGACAACGGCGATCCGTCCCCACCCGTGGTATGCCCCGCGCTACGCAATTCCGCTTGCCGGTATCATTTTGGGCAATGTCCTCAATGCAGGCAGCCTAACTCTCGATGCATTTCTTGGCGGCGTATGGAAGGACCGGCCCGGGATTGAGGCGCAGCTCGCGCTCGGCTTGACCTACTGGAAAGCGATCTCAGCTCATCTTCGCTCCGCGATGCGACGCGGATTACTCCCAATCATCAATCAGATGTCAGCGGCCGGGATTGTAACCCTCCCGGGTATCATGACAGGGCAAATTCTGGCCGGGCTCGATCCGATCGAAGCTGTCAAATACCAGATCCTACTGATGTTTCTTCTCACGGGTGGCAGCGGACTTGCGGCCGTCAGCATCGCATATCTCGCAGCTTGGCGTCTAACCGACGAGCGCCAACGCCTGAGGTTGGATAGGCTGCGTTCAGCCAGCTGAAGAGCGTTACAAAGTTCGCGCCATAAACGGACATCCCCACAACCAAGGACGCTTTTGCGCAAGGTGACTGCGCTAGCGTCGGAACCGTATCTCTACTCCCTTGCTGCGATCGTAGCGTCCGCGAGCCGATAACCGACACCTGGCTCAGTCTTGATGATGTGAGGTCGTGCCGGGTCGCGTTCGATCTTCATGCGCAGTCCTCTCGCGGTAACGCGAAGATATTCGACATGTTGCTCATGCGCCGGACCCCAGACGGCCCGCAGAAGCTGCGCGTGCGTTAGCACTCGGCCTGGATGCCTTGCGAGCTCGGCAAGGACGCCATATTCTTTAGGCGTTAGGTGAATGTCCTCGCCATCTCGGCGCACACTGCGGGCAAGCATATCCAGTTCCACGCCATCAAGATCAAGAACGGGGCTTGCTTCGGCGCTCATGCGTTGACGGACGGCTCGGCGCAGGCGGGCAAGCACTTCGTCGGTATCGAACGGCTTGGTTACGTAGTCGTCCGCTCCAAGATCGAGTGCCGCGATCTTTTCCTCAGTCGCATTGCGCGCTGAAACAACCAAAAGCGCCGCGCCCGACTTAACGATCAAGGGAACCAGCTCGAGCCCATCTCGGTCTTGTAGACCCAGGTCGAGCAACACTGCTTCGGGACGATCAAGATTAAGTGCATTTTGAGCTTCGCGGGCGGTGCTGGCCTCGATGACGAAATAGCCGGCCCGCTCAAGGGCGGCCCTCAGCAGCCGCCGGATCGCGCGCTCGTCGTCGACGATGACTACCTTCGGACCGTTCATTCAACCACCGCCCCTTCGCGGATCAAGGTCTTTTCCGGAAAGCGGATCGTGAAGCAGGCGCCCGGCCCGTATTCATTGTTGCGGGCGCTGACACGTAGTCCCATCGCTTCGACGAAGCCCTTGACTATCGCCAGCCCCAGCCCCGTTCCTCCTTTGCGGTCGGAGCCTTCAACACGAACAAACGTCTCGAAAACCCGGCCTTCCTCGCCGGGCGGGAGGCCGGAACCCTCATCGATCACCGAAAGGCTCATCCCATCCGAACGCCGACTGGCCGCAACGGATATGGGCTTCCCGTCGCCAGAGTATTTGGCTGCATTCTCCAGCAGATTCACGAGGCATTGGTGGAACAGCTGCGGGTCTAACCTAACGAGCGGCAAGTCCGGTGGGACATCTAGTCTGATCGGATGCCCCTTAAGTTCGCGCTTAAGCTGGTCCGCAGCGCCCGCGACCGCCTCAGCCAGATCGACGGGCTGGAGGTTGAGCTGGAGGCCACCAGCTTCGACGCGCACCATATCGAGCAGGTTGCTAACGAAGCGGTTTAGACGCTCGCTCTCCCTTTCGATGTCGGCCAAGAGTACGGGGTCGGCGCCTCGCTTCGCTCTCTTGAGCTCGTGCGTTGCAGCGATGATCGCCGTGAGCGGAGTGCGAAGGTCATGGCTGACCGACGAGAGAAGCGCGCCGCGAAGGCGGTCGCGGTCGCGAAGCTGGGCTACGGTGCTCATCTGCTCGGTCAGAGTCACCCGTTCGAGCGCAAGCGCTGCCTGATCGATGAAGCTCATCAAGAAGCGCAGCCGATCCGGCCGCACCGGCTCACTGCCGTCTTTCTTTGCGATGCCGAGCACGCCGAGCGTCTCCCCTCCCGCAAGCAATGGCTGAAAGAGCCATTCTGAAGCGGCAAGTGTGTTGGAGCCTCGACCCGTCGCTTCCTTGTGCTCGAATCCCCATTCCGCCGCCGCATTATCGATCGGTCCGAGAAGACTGTCGGGCGGAACGGCGGAGGTCAGCGCCAACTTTCCGTTTTCGCTGGGGAGCATCAGCACTGCATCGACGTCGAACTGGCCCGCAACTTCCCCGCAGAGCGTCTGTCCAAGCTCTTGGCGTGAGCTAAGACTTGCGAGCATCCTTGCGAAGCTGGCGAGCGCGGCATTCTGGCCCGAGCTTCGCTCGGCGAGGTTGGCCTGCACTCTTACGCGAGACGCCAGCTGGCTGGTGACGATCGCCACAACGATGAACACCGCGACGGTGAGGACATTTTCCGGATCCTGGATCGTGAAAGTGTAGATCGGCGGCAGGAAGAAGAAGTTATAAGCGAGCGCCGACACGATGCCCGTGAAAAGACCGGTGCGCATACCGTAAAGGCTCGCGGAAGCGAGCACGGGAACGAGGTAGACGAGCGCTACATTCGCCAGCCCGCCGAATGCGTGAACAGCGACAGCGATCGCGGTAAAGCCCGCGACGAGCAAAGCCGAGAAGAGATAGCCGATCGGGGAGCCCCAAGGATGACGGAGCCGTGCCCCCTTTTGCAAGCCCTCAGTCCGGTCGCCAAGAGGCTCATGGGGCAGCACATGGACGGCCACGCCGGGTGTCTCCCGAACCAAGCGGTCGACGACGGTGCCATGGCGCAGCTCGAACCACTTTGACCGCGCCGACTTGCCGACAACGAGCTGAGTTGCGCGCGCGTCGCTGAGGAACGCCTTAAGGGCTTCGACGACGTTAGGTCCGGCGACACTTGCGACATTGCCCCCGAGCTGTGCTGCAAGCTGCATGTTGTCAGCGACCTGCTGCCGCTGCTGGGGCGTAAACGAAAGCGATCGCGGTGTTTCGACATAAACGGCCGTCCAGGGAGCATCCTGCGCATCTGCAAGGCGCTTGGCAGCGCGGATCAGCGTTTTAGAACCGTGCAGCTCGCTGACGGCGACGACGATCCGCTCGCCGGCAGCCCAATTGCCCGCAAGCGCATGCGCCCGAATGTAGTCGAGCATCTGCGTGTCTACCGCTTGCGCGGCGCGGCGAAGAGCGAGTTCCCGGAGCGCAGACAGGTTTGACTTGGAGAAGAAATGACCGAGCGCCCGGGTCGCTTCCTCAGGTACGTACACTTTCCCTTCCTTCAAGCGCTCGATCAGCTCGTCAGGCGGGATGTCGACGACTTCCAGCTCGGCTTCATCGACCATCCGGTCAGGCACAGTTTCCCGGACGCGAACCTTTGTGAAAGATGCGACAACGTCGTTGAGGCTTTCGATGTGCTGGACGTTGACCGTCGAGAAGACGTCAATCCCGGCCGCGAGCAGTTCCTCGACATCCTGCCAACGCTTGGCATGGCGCGAGCCGGGCGCGTTGGTATGCGCGAGCTCATCGACGAGCGCGAGCTGCGGTTTGCGCTCGATGATCGCGTCCACGTCCATCTCGGATAAGGTGCGCCCCTGGTAGTCGACCTGTTTGCGGGGCATGACCGACATGCCCTCGATTAGCGCTTGAGTCTCAGCGCGGCCGTGGGTTTCAACGACGCCGATCACCACGTCGACGCCGGACTTCTTCCGCGCTGCGCCTTCGGTCAGCATTTCATAGGTCTTCCCGACACCAGGAGCCGCGCCGAGGAAGATCTTCAGACGGCCGCGGCCCTCCTGTACAGCTACGCGAAGTAGGGCCTCGGGTGACGGTCGGTCGGGGTCGGCGTTCACTTCGCGGATTTTGCGCTCAAGCCGTCAAGTTGTCGATTGAGCGCCATGACATTCACGTGCGGCTCGCCAAGTATGCCGAGCGTTCCAGGCACGATCGAACGGTCGACCAGCTGACGGATTTGCGCTTGCGGCAGCCCTCTCACCTTCGCCACCCGTTCGACCTGTGCATGGGCATTAGCCGGAGATATGTCGGGATCGAGGCCGGAGCCGGAGGCAGTCACCATGTCGGCCGGAACTGGTCCATTGACGCCATCGGCGCGCGCTTGGGCGACGCCCTGTCTGATGCTGTCAGCCAGCGCCTTAGACGTCGGGCCGAGGTTTGAGCCCGAAGAAGCCGAAGCGTCGTAGCCTTTCCCCGCCGCCGATGGGCGGGGATGAAAATACGCAGGCTTCGCAAAGTTCTGCCCGATCAAGTCTGAGCCGACGATGCGACCGTTCTCCTTGATCAGACTGCCATTAGCCTGATGTGGGAAAATCACCTGCGCGATGCCCGTGATCGCCAGTGGGTAGAGGATCCCAGTGATCACGGTGAACGCGAGCAAGAGGAAAATCGCCGGGCGTAGCGCGCTCATCACATCGCTGCCGAACGTCGAATGGAATCCGGGCGATTTCGCAGTAGCCGCCGGTATTATGATCTTCTTGTCCATGTTTGTGTCCTTCAGGCGAGGCTCAGCCCGGTAACGACCAAATCAATGACCTTGATGCCGACGAACGGTGCGACGATCCCGCCGGCGCCGTAGATTGCCAGATTGCGGCGAAGCACTTCACCAGCGGGAGCAGCGCGATATCTCACTCCTCTGAGTGCCAGCGGAACTAGCGATGGAATGATCAGGGCGTTGAAGATGATCGCTGACAGAATTGCACTGGTCGAGCTGTGCAAGTGCATGATGTTGAGCACCGCCAGACCGGGATAAAGCACCACAAAGATTGCCGGGATGATCGCGAAATATTTGGCGACGTCGTTCGCGATGGAGAAAGTGGTCAACGCGCCGCGGGTCATCAGCAATTGCTTTCCCAATCCCACGACCTCAATGAGCTTGGTCGGGTCGCTGTCCAGATCGACCATGTTGCCTGCCTCGCGAGCCGCCTGAGTGCCCGTGTTCATCGTGAGACCGACGTCGGCCTGAGCGAGCGCCGGCGCGTCGTTGGTACCGTCGCCGCACATGGCGATCAGACGGCCGCCAGTCTGCTCCTTACGAATGAGGGCAAGCTTGTCCTCGGGAGTTGCCTCCGCGAGGAAGTCGTCGATCCCTGCTTCCGCGGCGATCGCTGCTGCCGTCAGCGGGTTGTCACCCGTGATCATGACAGTGCGGATGCCCATTCTGCGCAGCTGGGCGAAACGCTCGCGCATCCCCGCCTTCAAGATATCCTTGAGCTGGAGCACGCCGAGCAGCCGGCCGTTCAGCGAAACCGCCAACGGCGTGCCTCCTGAGCGGGAGATTTGCTCCGTGATCCCACGCAACTCGGAGGTGGCGTGTGCCTCTGCTGGGGCGCCGAGCGCGCGAAGGACGGAATCGACCGCTCCTTTCTGAATAAGATTTCCGTTCGTCCGAAGGCCGGACAGGCGCGTCTGAGCCGAGAAGGGAATGACCTCCGCGTTGGGGGGCATTCCGAGATTGCCGATGCCATATTTGTCGCGGGCAAGCGCGACGATCGAGCGTCCCTCCGGAGTCTCATCGGCAAGGCTGGAGAGATAGGCGGCTTCGGCGAGTTGGTGCTCACTGACTCCTTGGAGCGGCCTGAACTCGGTCGCATGGCGGTCGCCGATTGTTACAGTGCCGGTCTTATCGAGGAGGATGACATCAATATCGCCTGCAGCCTCGACTGCACGACCCGACTTGGCGAGCACGTTGAAGCGCACAAGCCGATCCATGCCCGCAATTCCGATCGCCGAAAGCAGAGCGGCGATGGTCGTTGGGATCAGCGTGATGAGAAGCGCTGCGAGCAGCGGTACTGGAATGTCGCCGCTGGCGTATCTGGCAAAGCCTGGGATCGTCGCGACGGCGATCAGGAAAATGATCGTCAGGCCTACAAGCAGGATCGTGAGCGCAATCTCGTTGGGCGTCTTTTGTCGCTCGGCCCCTTCGACGAGTGCAATCATGCGGTCAAGGAAACCCTGACCGGGTTCCTGCGTGACCCTGATCTTGATCCAGTCCGAAAGCAGCCGAGTACCGGCTGTCACCGCCGACCGGTCGCCGCCCGCCTCACGGATAACCGGAGCGGACTCACCGGTGATCGCGGCTTCGTTGACCGAAGCGACGCCCTCAATAACTTCGCCGTCTGCTGGAATCAGGTCGTTGGTCTCGACTAGCACGGTGTCGCCTGCGCGGAGCTGGGCCGCGGCGATGACTTCGGTCTTGCTGCCCTTCACTCGCTTGGCAGTAAGTTGCGACTTCGTATCGCGCAGCGAGGCTGCCTGGGCCTTACCGCGGCCCTCGGCCATTGCCTCGGCGAAGTTGCCGAACAGCACGGTCAACCAGAGCCAAAAGACCAACTGCAGCTGGAACCTGATTGGCGCTTTCCAGGCCCCGAGCACCATGAGCGCAGTCAGCAAGAGCGCGACCACGCCGGTGGTGAACATGACTGGGTTCTTGATCAACAACCTCGGGTCGAGCTTCTTGAAGGCGTCGACGATCGCCGGACCCATCAGCTCGCCGCTGAAGATCGAAAGCTGTTTGCGCTCGTGCTTGGACATCTGAAGCGTCCTTTAAAAAAGCTGGCCGTGGAGCATCGCGAGCTGATCCGCGACGGGACCGAGCGCGAGCGCCGGCAGGAAGGTGAGGCCACCCATGATCAGAATGATGCCGACGAGGAGGCCGATCCAGAGACCACCGGTGGTTGGGAATGATCCCGGTCCCTCCGGGTGATATTTCTTGGCCGCTAGGGAGCCCGAGATGGCGAGCGCCGGGATGACCATGAAGAATCGGCCGACGAACATCGCGATCGCGAGGGTCAACGACCAGAAGGGATTGGAGGCTGTCAGGCCCGCAAAAGCCGAGCCGTTGTTCCCAGTGACCGACGTGTAGGCATAAAGGATCTCACTAAACCCGTGCGGGCCCTTATTGAGCAAGCCTTCCAGGCCGTGTGGATTTACGGACGCTAGAGTCGTGCCGCCAAGGATCATTAATGGCAGGACCGCGATCGCGAGCACTGCGAGCTTCACTTCCCGGCTTTCGATCTTCTTGCCTATATACTCGGGCGAGCGCCCGACCATCAGGCCGGCAACGAAGATCGAAATGATCGCGAACAGCAGGAAGCCGTAGAGCCCCGAGCCGACGCCGCCGATGATGATCTCGCCCAGCTGGATATTGAACATCGGTACGAGCCCACCGATCGGCGTGAAGCTGTCATGCATCGCGTTGACCGCGCCGCACGAGGCATCGGTCGTGACGGTCGCGAAGAGCGCCGAGGCGGCGGTGCCGAAGCGCACCTCCTTGCCTTCCATGTTCCCCAGGGATGCGTCGACTCCCATGGAATGATGGATCGGGTTTCCGCCGCTCTCAGCGATGTAGGCAGTCGTAACTCCCGCCGTCATGATCAGCATCATTGCTGCAAGGATCGCCCAGCCCTGCTTCACATTCCCAACGGCCTTACCGAAGGTCCACGTGAGGCCAGCCCCGCAAGCAAAGATCGACAGCATCTGGATGAAGTTCGAGATGTCGCCGGGGTTCTCGAACGGGTGCGCGGCATTGGCATTGTAGAAGCCGCCACCGTTGGTTCCGAGCATCTTGATCGCGATCTGGGACGCAACCGGCCCGAGCGAGATGACCTGCTTCGCGCCCTCCACCGTCGTCGCCGTGACAGAGCCAGCGAGCGTCTGCGGGGTCCCAAGGCTCACCAGGACCAGCGCGTACACAATCGAAATCGGCAACAGAATGTATAGGGTGATTTTGGTAAGATCGACCCAGAAGTTCCCGATGCCGCCCGCCTCCCGACGCGCAAAGCCGCGGATCAGCGCGAACGCGATCGCAATGCCCGTGCCCGCCGATAGGAAGTTGTGGACTGCCAGCGCCGCCATCTGCGTGAAGTTCGACATCGTCGATTCACCGGCATAGCTTTGCCAGTTCGTGTTGGTGATGAAGCTCACTGCCGTATTAAAGGCGACCGGCGCAGGCACGCCGGAAAAGCCCTGCGGGTTTAGCGGAAGATAGAATTGAAGCCGCTCGATCGCATAGGTCAGAAAAATGCCTGCCGCGCTGAAAAGCAACATTCCGATCGTGTAGGCGCGCCAGCCTTGGTCTTCGTCCGAGTTCACGCCACAAACGCGGTAGATTCCGCGCTCAACTGGCCCGAGGAAGGCGAGATATTTCGGAATGCGTCCCTCGTAGAGCGCGAACAGCCAAACGCCGATGGGCTTCGCCATCGCGAACGTCAGGGCGATGAATAAGGCAATCAGGGTCCAGCCTTGTACGGTTGTATTGGCCATGCGCCGTTCCGATCAGAAGCGCTCGGGCCGTGCGAGCACGGCCACGAGATAAACGAGGAGAAAAAGGGCGGTCAGCGCGCCCAGCACCATCTGCAGGTTCATGGCCGCTTCTCCTGTTTGCCGTTGCCGAGCAGGCGAACGTAGATCAGCCCGAGAACGGTAAGGCCGAGCACACAAGCCAACCATATGAGATCGATCATTGCCGTCTCCCGTCAGAAAATGACTCCGGCCTCGATCAGGCCGCGGAATTGCGATTTGTCAGTGAAATTAGGGCCGAGGCCGAAGCCCGGCGTCACACGCCAGGCGTGGGCGTAGGAACCCTCAGCCCGCGCGAAGAAGATGCCCTTCTGCCAGGTCGGGGTAAGCGTCAGCGACCAAGCGCCGCTACCAGGTCCATAGACGAGGCTCGGGGCCCCGTCGGCCAACGAACCCGTGGACATTATGACTTCTGCCCGCGCCGCGAGCGACCATTGCTCGTTGAAGCTATACTTGCCGAGGATCGCGCCGCCGTAGGTCGTCGCGCTGTGAACGATGGCGACGCTGTTTCGCGCCGGGATATGCCCGACCTGCACGTAAGACTGGATCGTCCGCGGACCATCGGTGTGGGTCCAGCTCAGAAAATAGAGCTCGCCATTGTTCAACGTAGCGGGCGTGGCAAAAGTCGACCTGTTGTTGTTACTGAGGCTGGCCGCCTCTCCAATCGTGACACTGTCGTTCGACGAGACGGTGTAGCCGATGGTGCCCGACAGCCAGTTGTACTTCTTCGAATAGTAACCATCGGTCAGCGCTATTGAGACGCTGAGTGGTCCGTGCGCATAGTTCCCCTGCACGCCGCGGTTGATGGTGCTGGTCTGATTGAACAGCAGGCCGCGTTCGATGTTGAAGTTCTGAAAAGTGTAGGCGTTCTCCGCGCCCTGAAGCGTGTAGAGCTTACCGATCTCGACGTTGAAATCTGAATTCGACACCAGCTTCAGGTAGGCGACTGGCAAGTATCCGTAGGTGTCCTTCACATAATCCGCGGACTTGAAATAAGGCGTTCCGAGCGTCGGGATCGAATAACCCCCGGCCTGCAGATAGAACTGGAACACGCCCTGGGTGTTCTGGACGATCACCTGACCGTTACTAAGGTCGACACGGCTCGTGTGATCACCCAGAAACGGATGGTCCTGGAGGACCCCTAGGCCGCTGACAACGCCCGATACGTAGATAGGGCCGAAAGGACCGCCCCCAACGTCCAGTGGTTTGGAGTTAAGGTGGAGCGGTCCAGTCATCGATGGGCCAAGCGATGGCGGCAACGGCTCTGTAGGTGCTGCCACCTGCGCTTGCGTCGGCTGGTCCGTTGCGGGCTCTGCTTGCTGAGCAACGGCAGGCGACAGCGGGAACGCCACGGCAAGCAGCATTCCTATCCATTTCCGATCCACAAAGGGGCCCCGCTCCGGCCAGAATTTCGCGCTCTCGCGAGAACAGCACATTCCACTAACAGGAATGATGCCGCTGTTCAGAGATGTGCCTAGCGCGGCCAAATGAGCGCACATGTAGATCGAGCTCCTGACCGGGATGAAGCGCCAATTTAGCGATCCTGCGCGGTCGGCAGCTCAAATAGGATCAACAGCCGTTAGGACTCCATGTAGAAGCGGTGGCGGAAAGATTAGGAAAACATAAGGTCGCGTAAGACCTAGCGAGCCACTGCAGCGTGTGCCGGTGGAAGTTCAAATCCACGCGCCCGGGTTAATGCCAAAGCGGTTTGGTCTAGCAGGCTTTCAAGCAACGGCGCCTGTTCGTCGGAGATCGGCCTTAATCCGTCGTCCCGTGACAGCCCCAGCGCCGCAAGCACCGATGCATCCGACCGGATCGGATGGAAGAGCCACTCCGCGGGCCCGAGGCTCCCCGAGCCGTGGCCTGCGACCTTGCCGCTTTGAAGCGTGTGCACAGCCGCCGCGATATCGGTCGGCGTTATGGTAGGGGCATGCGGCGCAGCGGCGATCATGGTGGGTTGGGGAAGTCCCGAGAGCACGATGGCGTTACAATCGAAGATCGTGCTGATCTGCTGGCTTACACTCAATGCGATTTCAGCTTCGCTCGAACACGATAGGAGGCGCCGCGCGAAACCAGCAATTGTGGCGTTTCGGTTGGCGTGCGCTTCGGCGATTTGCGCCTGCCGCCGAACTGCCGAAGCTAACTGGCTGGTGACGACGGCCACCAAAAAGAGGATCGTCACGTCAACAATGTCGACGGCACTGTTGATACGCAAAGTGTAGAGCGGCTCAGTAAAGAAGAAATTATAAGCGAGTGCCGATGTAACGGCAGCGAAGACCGCCGGCCCAAAGCCCCACCAAACGCCAGCTGCGAGCACTGCGGGCAGATAAGCCATCTCTACTGCAGCGCTGCCCCAGCGACTTGCAATCCAGAGTGCCACTAACGTGGAAATCGCGACCAGCGCCTGAGCGGCCACGTACCGGCCGAAGCCGAGAAGAAGGTCCTGATATTTTGCCATTTCGACGATTTCCTGACCTGGCCTTGCGAGCGCTGCGCTCAGGCGGCATTTTGGCTCGAAACAGAGTTAGGTATCCATACGGACTCATACGCATCCGAATAAGAAAAGCGTAATGTTCGCGTTTGTCTGCGCCGCGGGGTCGTCGTCGCCTTCAGGTGCCTTCTCCAAGTACGGATATGGCGTAGATGCGCCGAAGTCCCGCGCTTCCTGCGCCGCGGTTTAGTCTGATAAATCAACATCTTATGCTGAGTGGCGGAGCGGGAGGGATTCGAACCCTCGATACGGTTTTGCCGTATACTCACTTTCCAGGCGAGCGCCTTCGACCACTCGGCCACCGCTCCGCACATGCTTGGAAGCGCACCCTCTAAGCGGACGAACACAGTCCGGCAAGGTTGCTCGCCAAGACGAGGGTCCCTAGTTCATTCGTGATGATTATGGCGGAGCTTACCGGGCGCGAGCCGACTGCTGAAGCGATTGATGCGCTGGCGCAAGACACGCTCGCGCGGCTGCCGTCGCCTTTCCGCGAGAGTCTCGGCGACATCGTCCTCGTCATCGAGGAACTCGTCGATGCTGATACAGCCCGCAGTCTAGGCCTTCGCAACCCGATGCAGCTTAGCGGTCTTTATCAGGGAGTGCCTCTCAATCGTCAGAGCGTCAGCCAGTCGGGCGTCTTGCCGGAACGGATCACGCTCTACCGAAGACCAATCGTCGCGGAGTGGCAGTCGACCTCATTCAGCCTGGAGCAAATCGTGTCTCACATCGTGATCCACGAGATCGGCCACCACTTTGGCTTCTCCGATGACGACATTCATGCCTTGGAACGGGAGGCTGAGTGAAAGCGCTTCTGCGCTTTCAGGGCGTCACGCTGCGTCGTGGCGGGCGCGTGCTGTTCCAAGATCTGAACCTGGATCTGGCACCCGGAGAAGCCCTACAGATCGCCGGCCCCAACGGCAGTGGAAAATCGAGCCTCATTCGCCTTGCAGCTGGCCTCCTCGAGGCTGATGTGGGCAAGGTTGAGCGATCGGTTTCGGCTCTCGCCGACGATAACGTCGCGCTGGATCGTGAACTACCGCTGCGCGCAGCGCTCGGGTTCTGGGTTAACTCGCCAAGCGATGCGATCGCAGCACTCGGACTTCAGCAGCTCGAGCAAGTGCCGGTGCGTCTGCTGTCCTCCGGCCAAGTGAAGCGAGCGACGCTTGCCCGCGTCGTCGCTTCAGGCTCCCCGCTGTGGCTTCTTGATGAGCCATTGAATGCACTCGATGTGGGAAGTGCCGATCGGCTATCCCGTCTGATGGCGACCCACCTCGACAGCGGCGGCTCGGTGCTTGCGGCCTCGCATCAAAAACTGCCCGGCGATTGGCGTCGACTGGAGCTTGGGCCGTGATTGGAGCGCTCATCGTGCGCGATGCCCGACGAAGCTTCACAGGCGCGGCATGGCTGCCCGTCGCCTTCTTCCTGCTTGTCGCAACCCTAATCCCATTCGCGATCGGGCCCGACGCTCGGCTGCTTAAACTGGTCGGTCCCGGCATCCTGTGGATTGCCGCTCTCACCGCGGCCCTGCTGCCCATCGAGCGACTCATCGAACCCGATCGCGCCGACGGCGTCCTTGATCAGCTCGCGCTCACCGGTCTCGCCGAAGAGAGCATAGCCTTGTGCAAGATCATCGCGCACTGGCTGACCTTTGGCCCTCTTTTGCTTATCGCATCTGTTCCGGCCGCAGCTCTCCTCGCCATGGACGGTTCGTCCCTCGGAAGAACGGAGATTGCACTTGCAATTGGTACGCCCGGTCTTGCCAGCGTCGCTGTGGCAATCGCAGCACTGACCCAAGGTTTGCCACGCGCCGGGGCGCTCGCCGGCCTCCTGATGCTTCCGCTCGCCGTACCGCTGCTGATCTTTGCGGTTGCCAATGCCTCGTTGTTGGAGGCGGCGACCTCACTGCTACTGACCGCTGGCGCTCCGTTCGTCGCGGGAGCTGCCATCCGGGGGGCGCGGACCTGATTGTTTGGACCAGCGAGCGAAGATAGCGGTCGGTAATAGGAGGCCTCTCGTTTCCTCGCGGACCGCCATTTCACCAATCTCGACCGTGCCGCCCAGATCCTTGAGTAGTTGCCTCACCAGTTCGCCGATTGCGAGTGCGGACATTCGGACAGCATAAACGGTGAGTACCAGGAACCGGCTCTCCGCATCCAGCAGCTTGCGGCAGTCCGTCAGGAGGCCCCTCAAATCTTCTTCAAGCCGCCAGACCTCGCCGGTCGGACCTCGTCCGAACTTTGGCGGATCGAGGAGTATCCCGTCATAGCGGCGACCGCGACGCACCTCGCGCGCCGTGAACTTGCGCGCGTCGTCCACAATCCAGCGTATTGGCTGCCGATCGAGAGCGGAAAGCCGCGCATTCTGCTTCCCCTGCTCGACCGATTTCTTGGACGCATCGACGTGGACAAGCCGTGCGCCCGCATCACTGAGCAACAGACTGCCCACCCCCGTATAGCCAAACAGGTTCAGGATCTCGGCATTCGAAGACTGCGCGCGCATCCAGTCCCATTGTGGCGCCATGTCGGGGAAGAAACCGAGATGCCGGAAGGGTGTGAGTGATGCTTCAAACGTGACTCCGTCCCGAGACAGGAGCCACTGGCGGGGAACGGGACGATGTTCGACCCAGCGACCACCGCCCTCCTCGTCCGAACCCGGAACAAAGGTTGCGTCGGGATCCCAATTGGCGCGCGCAGGCTCCCACATTGCCTGGGGCTCCGGACGAACCACGCAGACGGGGCCATAGCGTTCAAGCTTCTGCCCGTTTCCGCAGTCAATTAGGCCCCAGTCGGCCCAGGGCTCGGCAACTATTGTGGTAAAGCCACTCACGCAGCGATTGCGAGCTTGACGCCCACCGAGCCAACCGCAACAGGCCCCTCGAGCAGCATCTGTCCTGCTGCTTGGCAATCTTCCACGTTCACAGAGCGTATCTGGTCGAGGAGCTCGTCCAGCGAGAGGATGCGTCCGAAAACCTCGATCGAACGTGCCATCTGGTCGGCACGGCCCTGCGGTGTTTCGAGCCCCATCAGGAGGCCCGCTTCCATCTGCGCTCGCGCGCGCGACAGCTCGTCCTTCCTGAGCCCACCGGCAGTCTCGATGAGCATCTGCCGGGCGAGTTCGACAGATCTTACCGCTTCGCGCCGCTCGGCAGCGCAGCCGATTCCGACCAGCCCCGTGTCCGAAAACGCCTGACTCCAGGCATATATCGAATAAGCGAGACCTCGTTCCTCTCGCAGCTCCTGGAATAGTCGTGACGATGTGCCGCCCCCGAGCGCCTGCACGAACAAGGCAAGTGCGGGGCTCGCAGGATGATCTGCAGGAAGGCCGCGAAAGCCGAGGCACCAATGAGCCTGCTCGAACCTTCGCGCGTCGTTTCGTGCACCTCCGGTAAACTCAGCCGGCTCAATCACGGGTGCCTCGCGCGACTCCATATCGCCGAACAAGCGCTCAGCAAGCGCAAGGATTACTTCCGGCTCGACCTTGCCACTAGCCGACAGGACAAGCCGGCAGGGAACGAACTGCTGTGTGATCCAGTCACTGCAGTCCTTCGCCGTCGCAGAACAGACGGTCTCTTCGCGGCCAAGAACCGGCCGTCCGATCGCCTGTCCTCCAAAGGCCCCCTCAAACAGATGGTCGTGCACAAGGTCGTCCGGCGAATCGACACTCTCGCCGAGCTCGGAAAGGATCACTTGTTTCTCGCGCTCGAGGTGTTCCTCTTCGAGGTGAGGTGCGCGGACGAGATCAGCAATGAGTTCGGTCACGAGCGAAATGTCGCGGGCAAGCGCACGGCCATGGAAAACCGTCTGGTCACGCGCCGTCCAGGCATTGAGGCTTCCACCAACATCCTCAATGACTTCGGCCAAGGCGCGCGTATCCCGCCCACCTGCGCCTTTGAACACCATATGTTCCACGAGATGGGCAAGTCCGCTGAGCCGCTCCGGCTCCGAGCGCGACCCGACGCTAGCGTAAAGTCCAAGCGCGAACGATTGAGCGCCCGGCAGTGGATCGACCGCAACCGTTAATCCGTTCGTCAGGACGTGCCGCTCGCCACTCACTTGCGCGCCTCCTCAGCCCATCTGCGGCGGACCGCCAAGCCATAAATTATCAGTGCGGCAAGGGCGAATGCGAACCACTGGACCGCATAGGAACGATGATTGTTGGGAATGGAGTCGATCGAGGGAGCCGCGCTCGGCTCGAGTCCTGGAGGAGCACTCGCAGCAACGAGCCTCATTCGCCTTAGGCGATCGGGACCAATCACTCCGCTGACCGGTCCACCGTTCCAGCTAAACTTGGCATTCGGATCTCGCGACCAACCCAGCTCGACGCTCATGCCCGGCCCTTCAGCGCCAGTCGAGCAATCAACGATGTGGGCATAGCCGGGTTCAGCCGTGCGGTTCTCCCCAACGACGGCACGTTTTCCAACGATTCGCAGGCAAACGCCAGTCGCGTGCCGAAACAGCGGAAGTTGATCGTTCCGCACCGGCATCGTCGGAAAGCTGATCGGCGGCAGCCGATCAGCGAGAGCATATTGTGCAAGTAATGCTTCTTTCCAGCGCGCACGTTGAAGCTGCCAGATTCCCAGTCCGATCATAAGCGCAACCGCGGCCACTACCAACATCGTGGGTATCAACGGGAGACGCCGCTTCATTCGACGATCCGTCCTTCCCGTGCGCGATGCTTATATTCCTGCGCAAGCAACCAAGCCTTCGATACGCGCAGCCCGGCAATCGTCAGCGCGGTAGCGACCGGAACCCACACCAGATGAACCCAGAGAGGCGGCGCGAAGGCGCCGTCCACGAGGAGTGCCGCGACCACCACGATCGTGCCCACAATCAGGATGAGGAAAGCTGCGGGGCCGTCTCCGACATTGAAGCTCTGGAAGTCGAGCCCGCATGCCCAGCAGCGATCGGCGAACTTCACGACTCCGCTGAACAGGCCGTGCGCGCCGCACCTCGGGCAGTTGCCCACAGCTATTCCCCTCGTGCTCGAGGCCGGGGCTGGCGGTGGAACCTCACTCATCTCAGATGCACCCGCCTCTCGATCTGTTCGGGCGAGCGGCGACCGAAGAAATCACCCGGCGTGCAGCGCGCCCCAACCGCCCCAGACGTAAATCGACGTGAAGAGGAATAGCCAAACAACGTCGACAAAATGCCAATACCATGCAGCAGCCTCGAACCCGAAATGCTGTCTGGGCGTGAAATCGCCTCGGTTGGCGCGGATCAGACAGACGATCAGGAAGATCGTTCCGACGATGACGTGAAAACCATGGAAGCCCGTCGCCATGAAAAAGGTCGAACCGTAGATGCTGCCCTTAAATGCGAACGGAGCGTGCGCGTACTCATACGCCTGAACGCTCGTGAACAGCATTCCAAGCAGGATCGTCAGCAGCAGCCCTAGTTTCAGACCGCGACGATCTCCGTGGATCAAGGAATGGTGCGCCCAGGTAACCGTCGTACCCGAGCACAGCAGGATCATCGTGTTGAGGAGCGGGAAGCCCCACGGGTTCAGAACCTCAATGCCCTTGGGCGGCCATTGGCTGCCGACCGCATCGACAGCCGAGGGGAAAATCGCGCTATCGAAGAAGGCCCAGAACCAAGCCAGGAAGAACATGACTTCGGAGGCGATGAACAGGATCATCCCATAACGAAGGTGCAACTGGACTACGGGCGTGTGGTAGCCCTCATGCGCCTCATCGATTGTATTCTTCCACCAGTTGAACATGGTGACGAGAACGCCAAGGAGGCCGAGCGCAAACACGAACTTCCCGTACGCATTCGCGTGCCACCACATGACGAGGCCGCTGAACATCACGCCGCCGGACAATGCGCCGATCAAGGGCCATGGATCGGGATTTACCAGGTGGTAATCATGGTTCTTCGTGGCGGCCATTTCTTGCAGCTTCCCTCTTTACCTTTGATGGGGCTCTAGCGAGCCGCCTTGACGGTTTCTACTGGATAAAATGTGTAGCTGAGAGTGATTTCGTGGACTTGGCTCGCATCGGGGTCATTCTTGATTGCCGGGTCAACAAAAAAGATCACCGGCATGTCGACCTTCTGCCCCGGCTGAAGTGTCTGTTCATTGAAGCAGAAGCACTGGATCTTCTTGAAATATTTGCCGACCGTGTCGGGGGTCACATTGTAGACGGCCTGTGCCGTTATGGCCCGGGCACTGAGGTTCTGCGCGCGGTAGAAAATCTTCGTTTGCGCACCAGGCGCGACGTTCACGAACGTCTGCTCGGGCTCGAACCGCCATGGAAGACCGGGGTGTACGTTGGCGTCGAACTCGACCTTGAACTGGCCGGGGACAGCGCCGGGCGCGCGCTCGGCGCGCTGGGTCGTCCCATCCAGCCCTGTCGCTTCGCAGAATGCGCGATAGAGGGACGGCGAGACTGCTACGAGGCCGATCATGGCTGCAACGATCGCAGCGAGGACAAGACTTGTCTTTCCGTTACTGGAGCGAGCGACCTCACTATTCACCAGTTCATCCCCGTCTTCGCGATCGTGATAAAGAAAAGGAGAACGACGAATGCCGCGAGGAGCAGCGCAGTCACGCGCGCGCGCTCACGCTGACGACGGACAACTTCTTCTTCGCGCTTCACGCCGCAAGCCATGCGTCAGCAACGAGAACGGCAAACAAGGCAAAGAGAAAGAAGACTGAATAGGCGAAAAGATGTTTCTCAGCGTCCATGTGCGCGGGGTCCGTGCTGCGGTTCGTGACTACCCGCGCCGCAAGCACGAGAAAAACCACGCTCAGAATGCTTGCGCTTACGCCATAAATCGCCCCGCTTAGTCCCAACGGCCAGGGCGCAACCGCGGCGACCGCCATTGGAAGAGTGTAGAGAAAGATTTGGCGACGCGTGCTCTGGACGCCGGCGACCACGGGGAGCATCGGAATCCCGGCAGCGGCGTAGTCGGAGCGCACGAACAGGGAAAGGGCCCAAAAATGCGGTGGGGTCCACAAGAAAATTATCGCAAATAGGAGGAGCGCGAGAGCGCTCATATGCCCGGTAGCGGCTACCCAGCCTATCAACGGAGGGAATGCGCCGGCAGCACCGCCGATCACGATATTCTGGGCCGTCCGTGGCTTTAGCCAAACGGTGTAAATGAGCACGTAGAACAGGATCGATACGGCGAGCAGGAGCGCCGCCAACCAGTTTGTGGCAAGACCCATCAGCAACACGGAAAAGATCGCGAGCCCCACGCCGAAGTGGAGGGCAGTCTGGCGTTCCATCCGGCCCGCCGGCAGCGGCCGCTTCGAGGTCCGGCGCATCTTCGCGTCGACTTCGACTTCATACCATTGGTTGAGCGCGCCGCACGCGCCCGCGCCCAGGGCAATGCACAGGATTGCCGTGAACCCGAGTACGAGAGGCAGCTGAACCGGCGCGACGAGCAAACCGCACAGCCCCGAGAATACGACGAGGCTCATGACGCGCGGCTTCGTCAGCGCGACGAAGTCACGCCAGTCGGCCGGCAGCGCGGCCGGATTCGCCATCTCGAGGGTCGGCATGGCCGGGCCTATAAGGAGTTGGCATTAAGAGGAAAAGCCTCTGTGGCGGCGAGCGCGCGCTTTGCTATGTGTCACTCCATGATGCACCGAGTCTTCGCAGTTGCGCTCCTCGCGCTCGTCACCGCTCCTGCACTCTCGCAGAAGGCGGCGCCGCCCGTCGTTTCCCCGACCGCGGAGGACCTCGTCCCCGTCAGAATCGAGACCAGTCTTGGCCCGATCGTCGTCGCGTTGGACCGAGGCCATGCCCCCGTCACGACGACGAACTTCCTCCATTATGTCGATGCTCACCGCTACGACGGCGAGGTCTTCTACCGGGCAATGCATGTGCCAGACCAGAACGGCGCCGACGGCGGCCTGATTCAAGGCGGCATCACGAAGGATGCTCGCAAGCTGTTTGCACCCATCGGCCACGAACCGACCACCAAGACAGGCCTCCACAATGTCGCGGGCGCAATCTCGCTTGCGAATGCCGGTCCTGGGACGGGCAAAGCCGACTTTTTCATCCTCGTGTCGGACATGCCCGGTCTTGATGCCGGGGGCCCCGGGGGAGACGCCAACGGTTTCGCCTCCTTCGGTCATGTGACCGAGGGAATGGACGTCGTCAGAAAGATCTGGAACTCGCCCGTTTCAGCGACGAAGGGCGCGGGCGCAATGAAGGGTCAAATGCTCGAGCCGCCCGTCAAGATTTTCCACGTGTCGCGGGTAAAGTAACGACTTACTCAGCGGTGGTCGGGTCAATAGTCGCCCGAACCTGCGATATCCTGTTCGCGGGAAAGCCTCCGCGCTGCGCGTGCTCGCGGATAATCTGCTCATTCGGCGCCCGGTAGATGCAATAGATCTTGTCGTCGGTTACAAAGCTGTTGACCCACTGAATCTCTGGCCCGAGCTCGCGGAGCACGGAACAGCTCGTTTGCGATGCTCCCTTGAGATCGGCGGCGCCGAGTTTCCCGACGCCGGGCATGTCCCTTTCGATTACGAACTGAGGCATCTGATCCTCCCGCGCGCTGGCTCGTCTGGGACGTCCTATAGCATGGCGGGCCCGACAATAAAAAAGCCCCGTCCCGGGTTGAATCCGGGACGGGGCTCAATGGGGCCGCTCGGGATCCTAATCGATCTGCGGCAAGGTCGAATATTGGTGGAATGGCGGGGGACTTGAAAGTGTCCACTCGAGAGTGGTCGCCCCTTCGCCCCAAGGATTTCCCGCAGCCTTCTTACCGGCGGCGAGAGACCAGAAGAGGTTGACGAAGAATGCCGCGACGCCGGCGATCGTAATCATGTAGCCAACCGTCGAAACATAGTTCCAGTGCGCGTACGCCGGGGTGTAATCGGGGATCCGGCGCGGCATCCCATCCAGTCCCAGGAAGTGCATGGGGAAGAAGATGATGTTGACGCCAACAAACATCAGGAAAAAGTGGATTTTGCCCAGCGCCTCATTGAGCATCCGGCCGCTCATCTTCGGAAACCAATAATAGAAGCCGCCGAAGATCGAAAAGACGGCGCCGAGGCTGAGCACGTAGTGGAAGTGCGCAATCACGTAATAGGTGTCGTGGATGTTGGTATCGACACCGCCGTTCGCGAGCACGACGCCGGTGACGCCGCCCACGGTGAACAGAAAGATGAAGCCTATTGCCCAAAGCATCGGCGTTTCGAAACTGATCGAACCGCCCCACATCGTTGCAATCCAGCTGAACACCTTCACCCCCGTCGGCACGGCGATGATCATCGTCGCTGCCGTGAAGTACATCTTTTCGTCAACGCTCATGCCCGTGACGAACATGTGGTGCGCCCACACGACAAACCCGATGACGCCGATCGAAACCATCGCGTAGGCCATGCCGAGATAGCCAAAGACAGGCTTGCGACTAAAGGTCGCGACGATTTGGCTGATCATCCCAAAGCCGGGCAAGATCATGATGTAAACTTCCGGATGGCCGAAGAACCAAAACAGGTGCTGGTAAAGCACCACGTTGCCGCCGCCCGACGCATCGAAGAAAGCGGTCCCGAAATTACGATCGGTCAGCAGCATGGTGATGGCGCCCGCGAGCACCGGAAGCGAAAGAAGCAACAGAAACGCCGTCACCAGCACCGACCATACGAACAGCGGCATTTTGTGCAGGGTCATGCCGGGCGCGCGCATGTTGAAAATGGTCGTGATGAAGTTGATCGCGCCGAGAATCGAGCTTGCGCCTGCAAGGTGAAGCGAAAAGATCACCATGTCGACGGCGGGGCCGGCGGACCCGGACGTCGAAAGGGGCGCATAAAGAGTCCAGCCCGTACCGGCCCCAAGGCCTGTTCCGCCGCTGACGAAAGTCGATCCAAGTAGCAGCAAGAAGGAAGGGACCAGTAGCCAGAAGCTGATGTTATTCATGCGCGGGAACGCCATGTCGGGCGCCCCGATCATAAGCGGGACCAACCAGTTCCCGAAGCCGCCGATCATCGCCGGCATGACCATGAAGAAAACCATGATCAGGCCGTGTGCCGTAACCAGCACGTTCCAGTGATGAGTCCACTCGTCGAAATTCGCAGTGCCGGCGCCGATCGGCCAGGCACGGTTCATAACCTGGATACCCGGCTCCATGAGCTCCCACCGCATGATCCCCGAGATGCCGCCGCCAATGACGCCGGCGATGATCGCGAAGATCAGGTAAAGGGTGCCGATGTCCTTGTGGTTCGTCGACATGAACCAGCGGACAAAGAAACTTGGCTTATGGTCCGCATCATGATGCGCGTCGTGCGCCTCGTGAGGCTGGAGATGAAGTGCGTCAGCGGTAGTGCTCATGAGTCAGGCGTTCCGATCGGCTTACTGGTTCGTGCGGTTCGAGACATTTTTGGTATTCGGCGCGGGAGCGCTGGTCGCAATCGCCGTGCCGGGTACTGCGGGAGCTGGCGGCGTATTGCCGGCGGCCGTGCCACCCGAATTCGGCTGAGCAGCGGCCGCGGTTGCCGTGCTTGCAGCCGCGTTTGGCTTCGCGCCCGGAAGATGGCCACCATTTTGAACGACCCACTGTGCGAACTTCGCCGGAGTGGTTACCTCGACGGAGATCGGCATGAACCCGTGGCGCGCGCCACAGAGCTGCGAACATTGACCGAAATATACGCCGGGTCGATCAACTTTTGCCCAGGTCTCGTGCAACTGGCCAGGGTTTGCATCCTGCTTGACCCAAAAGGCCGGCACTGACCAACTGTGTATGACGTCGTCAGCCGTGATGATGAATTTCACGACCTTCCCCGCGGGGATTACGAGGCGATTGTCCACGGCGAGAAGCGGTGGCCCATCGGCGTTAGTGCGCGCACGCTGGCTCGACTGGCGGTTCGGGTCATTCTTCTCCTTCAGCATGTAGCTGTCGAAGCTCACCCCATAGTCAGGCAGTTCGTATGACCAATACCACTGGTGACCGGTGACCTTCACCGTGAGATCCGCAGGAGGCGGCGAATATTGGTGACGAAGGAGCCGGATCGATGGAATCGCGATCGCGACCAAGATCAGCACGGGTAGGAGGGTCCACACCACTTCGATGAACGTGTTGTGCGAATTGCGCGACGGTGTTGGGTTCGCCCCGCGCCGAAAGCGTACGAGCGTGAAGACAAGGAGGATGAGAACGAAGACGCTGATGAGAGCGCAAAGGGTCAGCAGCCAATTATCATGGAAGGTGAGCGCCTCCCGCCCGATTGGCGTAACCTGATCCTGAATCCCCTTGCGACCGTCCGGCTGCCCGATCCCAGGTGTTGGAAGCGCGTGACCAACACTGCCGTAGACAATCGCCGGTTGGGCCGCGTCCGGCTTGCCAGAATTCTGAGCCGTACCCGCAGGCGGCGTCGCCACACCCGCCGGCGTTACTGCCGCGGCGCTTTTCTGGGCAGGCGCAGTCGCCGTATTCTGCGCAGCTGCGGGTGCCATGCCAGCTGCGGCTAAAGCGATCGCCCATCCAATCAGTCTCATTGCAACCCCGGTTTACATGAGTGGAACCAGAACGCGAGGAACCGCGACCGGTGAATTTCGCGGCCTCTATAAGCGGGCCTTTGTCGCGCCTCAAGCGGGAGTTCGGGCCAGGTGTTGAAGGGGGGGCAAGTGCGGCCTAAACGCTCAGCCCTGATGATGAGCAATGACGACATCCTGGGCGAGTTTCGCGCAGCCGACGCACTTCTAGAGGGGCATTTCATCCTCTCGTCCGGCTTGAGAAGCCCGCGATACCTGCAATGCGCTCGCGTTCTCATGGATCCCGAGCGCGCAGAGCGGCTCGCACGTGCATTAGTCCAGAAAATTCCCCCTGACCTTCGGAACGCCGTCGAGGCCGTCGTCTCTCCAGCAATGGGCGGCGTAATCATCGGACAGGAAATGGGACGAGCACTCCGGAAACCCGCGATGTTTGTCGAGCGTCCGCAGGGCACGTTCGAACTTCGTCGCGGGTTTAGCCTTGATCGCGGTACAAAGGTGCTGATGGTCGAAGACGTCGTAACGACGGGCCTTTCATCGCGCGAAGCGATCGAGGCCGTGCGCAACGCTGGCGGAGACGTGATCGCGGAAGCAGCGCTTGTCGATCGCTCAGCGGGAAAAGCGGATCTCGGGATCCCGTTCTTCCCACTGATTCGCTTGGACGTTCCAACCTACGAACCCGATGCCGTTCCGGCCGAGCTAGCCGCTATTCCGGCCGTCAAGCCCGGAAGCCGCGCCGCCGCGTGACCGGACGAATCCGCCTCGGCGTCAATATCGATCACGTCGCGACGATTAGGAATGCTCGCGGAGGGGATCATCCGGACCCCGTTCGGGCGGCCATTCTCGCCGCAAAGGCGGGTGCCGACGGGATTACCGCGCACCTTAGGGAAGATCGCCGGCATATCACGGACCGCGATATCGACAGACTGATGGCGGCAATCAAACTTCCGCTCAATCTTGAGATGGCCGCCACCGAGGAGATGCTGCAGATAGCGTTGGCTCACCGGCCGCATGCGGCCTGCATCGTCCCCGAACGGCGGGAAGAACGAACGACCGAAGGCGGGCTCGATGCTGCGGCAAACGAGGCTCAGCTTGCTTATTATGTCGACAGGCTTCTTGGTGCGAACATTCGGGTGAGCCTCTTTATCGAGCCTTCGCACGAACAGGTAGCGGCGGCGGTACGCCTCGGGGCACCAGTGGTTGAATTTCACACCGGTCGTTTTGCACATGTCGAGGGTGAGGAGCGCGCAACTGAACTGAAGCGCATCAACGATTGTGCCGCGCTTGCGGTGAAGAACGGGATTGAGCCGCACGCGGGCCACGGGCTGACGTTCGACAATGTCATTCCGATCGCAGCGATCCCCCAGATCACCGAGCTTAACATCGGCCATTTCCTCATCGGCGAGGCAATTTTCACCGGCCTCAGTGAGAGCGTTAGAAAAATGCGCGAGCTTATGGACAGCGCACGCTGATGCGCTCGCGGCGGACAGGCAAACTCTATCTCGCCGGACTCGTAATCGCCGCGGCGGTGCTTCATTGCGCGACAGTGATTGTGTTAACTGTCCTTATGTGGGGTCATCGGGGTGGCCTTTTGCTAGTTTTCAACCTCCTTTTCTTTGGGGTGATCCCCGCAGTACTGGCGATCGCGCGCGCGTCGAGAAAGGCCGAGAGAGGTTCCGTAGCCTGGTCGGGGGCAGGTCTTGTTATCCTCCTCGGCGCAATGGTGTTCTCACCGGTTCGCGGAGCCTTCTGACATGATCGTCGGGATCGGTTCGGACCTTTGCGACATCGAGCGCATCCAGAATTCGATCGACCGTTTCGGAGAACGTTTTCTGATGCGCGTCTTCACTTCCGTCGAACGCAAGAAGGCGGAGTCGCGGCCTTTCACCGCCGCGGGAACGCTTGCCAAGCGCTTCGCTGCGAAGGAGGCCTTCTCCAAGGCGGTTGGCACCGGATTCAAACGCGGCGTGTTCATGAAGGACATCGGCGTTGTGAATGCCCAGTCGGGCGCGCCGACCATCGTTGCAACTGGAGGCGCAAAGGCTCGTCTTGACGCCCTTGCGCCGGAAGGCCACGCCATCGACATACATCTAACCATGACCGACGATCATCCCTGGGCACAGGCCTTCGTAATCCTGACCGCCCGCAAGCTGGAGCCCTAATTGAGCGACACTATCCCCGAGGCGACGGACCCGGCCAAGGCCGACAGCGAGCAGACCGGGCCCGCGACGGCAAAGGCTACTGACAAAGGCTCAGCGCTTTGGCGCGAAATCAAAGGCCTGCTGTGGGTCCTCGTGGCAGTTCTTGCCTTCCACAGTCTCATTGCGAAGCCCTTCTACATCCCGTCCGAATCGATGATGCCAGGCCTGCTTACCGGCGACCGTCTCGTAGTCACGAAATATCCCTACGGATGGTCGTGGGTTTCACCGAGCTTTCATGTGCTCCCGCCCATGCACGGCCGGTTGTTCGGCAAGCTCCCGGCGCGCGGGGACATCGTCATCGTTACTCCACCCGGACAGCGCAGCGATTATATAAAGCGCGTAATCGGTCTTCCGGGTGACACACTCCGAATGGTCGATGGGCAGCTTTACATCAACGGTCAGCCTGTGAAGAGAGTGACGGAAACCCCCGACATGGTTCCGATCGACATCAACTCACCGTGCGGATCAGCAGGTGATCCGGCGCTTTACGATTTCCGTATGCAGGGTCGTGATGGAAAGATGTACTGCCGCGTGCCCGTGGTGCGCGAGACGCTGCCGAATGGGCGCACCTATGAAACGGTCGAACTTGGTCACTCTCCCGAAGATAATTTTGGGCCGGTTACGATTCCCCCTGAACATTTGTGGCTGATGGGCGACAATCGCGACGACTCGGCCGATAGCCGTATTCCGGAGTGGCAGGGCGGTCTGGGTGGCCCCGTGCCATGGGAGAATATCGGCGGTCGCGCCGAGTTTATTACCTTCTCGCTCAACGGGTCGACCCAGTGGTGGAATCCGATTAGCTGGATCGAGGCACTGCGCCCCGGACGCGCTGGGCGGTCTCTCCGGAGCAGCTGACGGTGACCAAAGCTCCGCTGACCACCGAGCCGCATGTCGAGCGGCCAGGGCCGGCGGAGTTTCGCGACCCGTTCGTCCGTCGGGAATTGCAGAAGGCCGCCGTTTGGTTCGGCATGGCACTCGCCATCGCCGGCGTGATTGTCCTTGGTCAGCCATTGCTGCTGATCGTCGGCGGCGCGATTTTTGCGGTGTTCTTGGACGGGGGCGTTCGACTTCTCGGCCAGTTTTTGCCGATCCCCCGAGCTTGGCGACTTGCTCTCGTGCTGGCACTCGGCTTCGGGTTCCTTGGCTGGGTTAGCTGGTTTGCAGGCACGACGATCAGCGCGCAGTTCGAGGTGCTGCGCGAGGTGGTCACGAACCAGTTCAATCGTCTCGTCGCCTTTACCGCGTCGCTTGGACTGATGCCCAAGGGCCAATCGCCGGACATCGGAAGCCAGCTTCTTGGCGGCGTTGGCCGGCTAACCAGCGCCGTCGGCAGCGTCATTGGCGGCGTCGCCAGCGTCATCGCGATGATCGTGATCGGTATTTTCCTGGCGTCGGAGCCTAGGCTTTATGACCGCGGGATTGCCTGGATGCTTCCGCTCCGGGCGCGCGCCAGCTTCTACCGCATCGCCGAGCATGCCGGCTTCACACTTCGGCGGTTGCTCTTTGGGCGGCTGATCGGAATGACGTTTGAAGGAATCGTAACCTGGATTCTGCTTGCAATCGGCGGCGTGCCAATGGCCGGCCTCTTAGGTCTGCTAACCGGCGTACTGGCGTTCATCCCCAACATCGGCGCAATCGTTAGCGGAGTCCTGATGATCGCGGTCGGCTTTTCGGCAAGCGCAAACCAGGGCGTATGGGCGATCTTCGTCTATTTCTTCGTTCACAATTTCGAGGGCTATGTGGTCCTGCCATTCGTTGCGCGGCGAACGGTAGATCTCGCCCCGGCTGTGCTGCTCGCGATGCAACTGCTGATGGGTGCCTTGTTCGGCATCCTTGGCGTCCTCTTTGCCGATCCGATACTCGCAACCTTAAAGGTCGTGCTGGTCGACCTTAGCCATCGCCAGGCCGAACAAGAGGCGGATACGCCCGAGACGGTCGGTCGCGCAGGGACTATTGCTGCGGGCTCTGGCCCTGTTGCTGCGCCTGCATCTGTTGCTGCATCTGCTGAGCCTGCATCTGCTGCATCAGCGCCGCTCCGCCGCGCACGACCTTCCGCACGCGGACCTCGAATGTAAGATTGCTGTTCTTGGGGAAGCTCGGCGGCGGCGGTCCGTTTCCGAATGCCAGTTTCTGCGGCATCGTAAATCGATATTCGCCGCCCTCCTGCATCCGCGTCATCGCCTCCGCGAACCCGGGATAGACCTGGTCCATGATGAAAGGCTGAGCACCGCCATGGCTCTCGCTGCTATCGACGACATTCCCATCGTCACTCATCAGCACGTAGTCGAGCAACGCAGCATCGGGATGAGCAATCGGCTCACCATGGCCGCTTTTGATTGTCCGAAATTGAAGGCCGCTGGCGGTGATCGTCGGCCGGAGAGAGCCTGCACCATACCAGGCAAGTCCGACGCCGGCGGCGATGACCAGCAAGAAGCCAATCCACAATGCAGCAGCCCGCCCATTTGCAGCGGGACGGTGGGCGGCTTGAGCGACGGACACGTTAAACTGGTATCTTAAGGCTTAACGCGCGCCTTCGCGCTCGGCGCGCTTGCGCTCGAGCTTGCGGGCGCGGCGAATGGCAGCCGCGCGCTCACGAGCGCGCTTTTCCGACGGCTTCTCATAATGACGGCGCAGCTTCATCTCGCGGTAAACGCCCTCGCGCTGCAGCTTCTTTTTTAGCGCGCGCAGCGCCTGCTCGACGTTGTTGTCGCGAACGATGATCTGCATAAAATCCCGTCACTCTCCTTGGTTCGGCCCGAAGGGCTCACAAAAGCAATAGCTTATCGGCCTCCGAGGAATACCGCGGCGGCGGCGCCCCCTTAGCAGCGCTTCTCCGACCGTTCAAGGCGGGAGAGAAGCGCTCGCCCCCAAGGTGGAAGAAACGGTCTTTGCTGCTCAGAACCAAGCGCCTTGCGATACCACAGCGCAGTCGTACCCATCGTAACGATCGCGATCGGTGCTCGTAGCCATTGCCGGAGCGGATCGGAGGTCAACGAAACAAGGGGCAGTTCGTGCTCCAACGAGATAGTCGCCCAACGGCCTGCGTTTCCGCTAAGGTCTTGAATTAGCTTCTTAAACACCTATTTTTGATAAGCTCGTATGGGGCCGCAGCGCGGAAGAATTCGCCGGACCGATTCGAGCACGACTGAAGTCGGGCGCGTAGCGTTCGCTCTGGCGTGAGCTCGGGGAACTATCCGAACACAAAGTTCCAATTCCCAGTCAGTAGTGCGGTGAAACGGTGGGTGGGAACGACGAGGCGCGCGGTCGCGACAGCTGGGTTATCGGTGATTAACCCATTGAATGATAAGTAGACTAGTTCGAGCGGAGGGACTTCATGATTTTGAACAGGCGGGAAATGTTGCGTCTTGGATCCTGTGCCGGGATGGGAGCGATCCTTTCGACTGCGGCAAGTTCAAGCGTGCTTCCCTCGCTTGCCGTGCCGACGGCGGACCCGATCGCTCCGTTGCCACAACCCCAGCCTTACGCTGCGCCGGTGGCCGCTCCTGCTGCACCCGAAGGAATCGACCCGCAGCTTTTTGCGCGCGCCAAGGCAGCGCTCGATCAGCACCAGATCTATGCACGCGACACGATCGGTATCGCCGATTTTTCGCGGCCTTCGAGCGAACCACGGTTCCATGTGGTCGATCTTGCGAGCGGGCAGGTCCAGAGCCACCGTGTTTGCCACGGTCGGGGCTCGGACCCGGCGCACTCGGGCTATTTGGAGCGCTTCTCAAACGATTTCGGCTCCTACGCGACCTCGAACGGAACGTACGTCACCACGGACTATTATGACGGCAAGTACGGACTGTCGCTTCGGGTTCGGGGGCTTGACTACAGCAACAACAATGCCGAACCGCGGGCCATCGTCATCCACAACGCCTGGTATGCGGAAGACGACATGGTGCCCCTCCATGGACAGCTTGGTCGTTCGGAAGGCTGCTTCGCGATGTCGAAGCAGAGCCAGTTCGAAGTCATGCGTCAGCTCGCTGGTGGACGCATGATCTACGCAGATAAGCTGGCCTGATACCCAGTCCTACGCACGGCAAATAAAGGGCCCGATTTGAGCCGCGTCCGACCACTAATCCCAAGGATCTGTGGTCCTTCGACGGTGTGGAAGTCTTTTCGCCGGTTGAGACGTTCGCAAGCGGACTGAAATCTCCGCTTCACCTATTATCAGTCTCACGCGATGGAGCACGCGCGCATTCTGAACGTGCTGCGTGATTCACTTCCCAGCTTCTGCTCGCAATTTAGACCACCAGCGGGAACATGCTCTCGCCCGCGGCTGCACAATTCGTAAAAAGGAGCGCGCGATAACCGTATCGCGCGCCCCAGAACGACTTAGCCGCGCTCACCGGCACGGCGCGGAGGCGGCGGCGGTGGCGGCGGTGTCGGGCAAGTTTGGCCTGAGGGCACCATCGTTCCATCAGGACATGTCACCGGCGGTGGCGGCGGTGGCGGCGGCGGTGGCGGCAGTGGCGGGCACGGTTGATCGGCAGGGATCTGCGAGCCGTTCGCACAGGTTTGCATGGCGGGCGGAGGAGGCGGTCGGGTCGCACACGCCGCAAGCACAACCGTAGCTGCAAGAATCAGAGTAATTCTCATGTAACTCTCCTTCGGACCATAGCTGCCCCGTTTCCGCCAACGAAATCATCGACGCAACGGTTCCTCGGACGAGAGGAGCAGCTGGCGGGCTGGTACGCGCAGATCTAGTGCTGTGCCATCCTTATCCTAAGCTCATTCAAGCGGACCTGTCTGGCCGCACCTGCCAGCCGAATAGACCATGCTTTCGCATCGGCGTCCCGCAATTCCTGCACACACTGCACCATCGGCCCTCCGATCGATCCACATAAGCGCGGGTTCTGGAGCGGCGATGGCCAATCAATTTGCAGAGAACAGGAGATACCAAATTGGTCACGATGGTCGATGAAAGCCTGAGGCCAAGCTGACGTTCCCTCGCGGAACGTTACAATTTGGCAAGCCTGCAGCAACTCACGCTTCGCGGCGACGACGTCCGAGAAAAGAAGCTCCCGGTCGCCCGCACTGGAGTGGCCGCCCGATGGGCAAAGAACGCGATGTGCCGTAAACTCGCGCGGATCTCAGCGGGTTGCAACCTCGCCGGATGACTTGACGGGCTTGGGCTTGGCGGGGCGCGGCGATTGTCCGGCGACTTCGCTCTCAGGTTTGGGCTTGGGCACGAAAAGGCTTGCGCCACCGTCCTTCATTTTCAGCGCGGCGAGGGCCTTCGCATCGCGGCCATAAAGATCCTTGTAATCGACAATCCGTCCATCGTTGAGCGCTGCCGAACTGAAATAGACGATGTAGACGGGCAGTGGTTTCACGAAGCTCGCCTGCACCGTCTTTTTGCTAGCGAGCGCCTCATGGATCTTGTCCGGAGTCCATTCACCGTTGTCGTCGCCAAGCAGTTCGGTCGCAAGGTCCATGATGTGTTCGGTTCGCACGCAGCCATGACTGAGTGCACGCGTAGCGTCGTTGAAGCGGCTGCGCGCATTGGTGTCATGGAGATAGATCGCCTTTGAATTCGGCATTACGAACTTGATCTGGCCGAGCGCATTGGTCGGCCCCGGCGGCTGGCGCCAGCGCTGGATTGTGCCGTCTGGACCCTTGACCGGCACGAAACCCTTCTTGCCCGCGGCTTCGTGTTCGATGCTCTTGGGGACTTCCCACCAGGGGTTGAGGATGACGCCGGTTGCAGTAGCATTGAGCTGCGGTGTTGGCGTCGACAGCTTGCCCGCAATCGCCCGCTGCTTCCACCGGTTGACGCCGTCCTCGACGAGCGTCGCGTGGAATCCGGGCACGTTCACGATAATATACTTGCGGCCAAGGTCACGTGGCAGCCAACGCCATCGGTCCATATTCAGCCGGATACGATCACGCGTAGCGGTGTCGCTAGCCGAAGTTGCCGCCAAAGCCGCCTTGAGCGCCGCATATTGCGGGTGCGTCGGGAGGAGATTGTTGAGCGCGGCGGTGAGGTCATGCTGGGCGAGCGCTGCGCGCAAGAGCGAGTCCTGGCGCTGTGAATCGAGATCGTGGTCAACCACCCACCAGTCGATGCGTGCCGGCTTTTTTACATGTCCGAGCGCAAGGTCGGCCGAGACCTGATTGAAGTGCGCGGTGGCGATCGGAGAGATAACCGCAGGATTGCCGGTCTCGATTGCCGCTTCAAGCGTCGCCGGCTCGTAATCTTCAGGATCGAGACCCTCGGTGTCGATCTGCCTGATGTAAGTCAGAAGCTCTTGCGCGCTTGCGACGTCCCAGACGACCGGCGGCAATGGCGCAGGAAGCACCGCTTGAGCCGTCGGCTCAGCCTGGTCCGCCTTGAAATCGGGATTGGTGGGCGCAAGGGCGTCCGGCGCCGGGCTGGTTGGGGCTACCCTCAACTTGGGCGAAGCAGGCGCCGTCGAAGGCGGTCTTGGCGGGTTCGCCATTGCCGGCTGACGCGTGAGGCCCGGCCGGTTCTGCGCGCAAACAGGGCTCGCCATTATCGCTACAACAGCAGTCACTACGAGCAGCCGCCCACCACGCCTCGCCATCGAGCCCAACCTCTTCATTTAAAACGAGAACCCCACTTCCTGAGCCGTCATACATCGCTCCATTGCCGTCCGCCAGTCATCTCGAAGAGCGCACGTCGCTCCCAACAGCTAGCGACAACTCAAAAGAGCGCACGAGCGGGTTTTCGCAAACCAATCCTTAAGCGCGCATGTCTAAGAACCGAATTGCCGACGGGGGAGTCAATTCAGTGGCGTCCAGCTATTTTCTAAACGGGGCCATGATCCCGAGGAACTCTAAGCGAGTGATCGACGAGCGTACCGAAACCCGGCATGTGTCGATGTCGAGCACGGCAGTCTTGGAATTCCGTGGCCGCAAACATGTCATTCGGCTCATCAATGTTTCTCCCTCAGGCGCTATGGTCATTTTCCCACACACGCCGAACATTGGAGAGCGCCTGCCCCTTCACATCCTTGACCGCGGCCTCGTGACGGCACAAGTGCGCTGGGTCAGAGACGGGCGCATTGGCCTGTCCTTCGCGGCCCCATAGGTTTCGCCGCGGATGGAGATGAGTTTCGTGACGATCAAGGCGCGCATCGCACAGGACGAGACCGACGAGCGGCGGCGCTTCCCGCGCGTCCCCGTGGATCTCGAGGCGAAGATGCGCGAACTCGGAGCTAGCGGTGTCGAAGCCAAGGTGATCAACATCTCCGAGCACGGCTTCATGGCCATTACCGACGCGCAATTCGAGGTAGGCTCTCGCGTGTGGCTCATGCTTCCCGGGCGTGAACGCGCCAACGCTGTCGTTCGATGGATCGTCGGCGACAAGATCGGCGCCGAGTTCGCGGAGCTCATGTCGCTTGAGGGCCTCAGCGCGTAAGCTCGACTGATCGGCTCCAGGCGTCGTTCCGGCGTTAAGCGTCTCTGTGCCCCGCGATTAACCTGCATCATCTGCTGCAACCCCGGCGCTCGTCCGGTCGTTAGCCCCGCCGATGAAAGGAATGTCAGCCATGCCGATCACATCCAGCGACGCTTGGAAGCCCTATGAGCGCGGTTATCACGTGGTCTATCGCGAGCATGAGATAAACCATTGCCCGGGCTGCGGTCGGACGCACTGGATTATTGGACGGATCTCGGCTGAATGTGCATTTTGCACAACAGCGCTGCCGCTGGCGGAAGCGAGCATGCGCTCGCACAACGGCCCCGTGATCATCCAGCACAAGAACCGTGATGCCCATGCCTGGGCAGCCTAGGCGCCCGTAGGGCGTCTTCGAATCGGAACCTGCACGTTGCACAGGTCCACTCCGCCCGCCGGCGCAATGTAAAAATCGTCATGGCGGTTGGCGCGTATGCGAAGGTAACGCGCAAAAGTCGGGCTCGACGTATCCATGACTTCGTATGATGGTCGTTCCTCCGCGCTCATATCGCTTGCCAGCCGCACCCTTCGGATCGAGACGTATTGAGCCTTGTCCTTGTAAAAGCCGAGAGCCTCGGTGCCGCGAGGAAGCGTGCTGAGACGATCGATACCATCCACCACACGCCCGACGAGCGCGATGTTCCGATCAAGCTGGCGTGGTGCCTGACCGATTACAGCATAGAGCTCCCCGCCTGTGCCGGTGTCCGGCGACAGGTCACGGCCAACCCCGACGCTGCCATAGCAATGGGCAAGATCAGCCCAGCCCCCTCTCGCACTGTAGGCAATCGGCCATCCGTCCAAGAAACCTGCGCCCGGTGCGTAGGGATCCGGAAATCCAAGCGCCTTTGGCGCCAGTCCCTTCAACGAACGGGTATATTCCGCCGGCGGCTTCGCGGTCACACCCTTGGGCCAAGGCAACTTGCTGTCGTTCTGACCCCACTGGGCGACATAATTGTCCTGCACCCGATAGACGCTCGAGCCCGTCCAATAGCCACCGCGGGCAAGCGCCCTGATGTTGGCGACGTGGACGGGCGCAAACTCCGGAGCCAGCTGGATGGTCACCCGGCCACCGTTTGCGAGATCGACGATCATCAAGTCATCTGCTGGGATTGCCTTCCATGCGCGTTCCGGCGCCGAGGCGACAATATCATTGGGAGTAGGAAGCTTTTTCGGCGAGGTCGTCGCGACCAGAACGACGGCTG
>DASZBO010000064.1:0-1517 GCA_035944075.1 Sphingomicrobium sp. | reverse complement strand
AGGAGGAGGCACGGAAGGAAGCCGGGGGCAGGCCGTTGCGCCAGGATGAGGACGTGCTCGACACCTGGTTTTCATCCGCGCTTTGGCCGTTTGCGACGTTGGGCTGGCCTGAGGATACGGAGGACCTTCGCCGGCATTATCCGAACGACGTACTCATCTCGGGATTCGACATCCTCTTCTTCTGGGATGCGCGCATGGCGATGCAGGGCATCGAATTCATGGGAGAGGTGCCGTGGAAGACACTGTATCTCCACGGGCTCGTTCGTGACGCCCACGGCGCGAAGATGTCCAAATCGAAGGGTAACACCGTCGACCCGATCGTTTTGATCGACAAATATGGCGCGGACGCGCTGCGCTTCACCCTTGCGGCGATGGAAAGCCAAGGTCGCGACATCAAGCTCGATGAGAAGCGGGTTGAGGGATACCGCAACTTCGCAACGAAGCTCTGGAACGCGGCGCGGTTCCTGCAGATGAATGGGGTCGGAGCAAGCAACAGCATCGCGGCACCCTCAGCGGAGCTGCCCGTCAATCGCTGGATTATCGGCGCCGTCGTCGAGACACTCGCAAAGCTCGACCGTGCGTTCGACGAGTTGCGGTACGACGAGATGGCGGACGCGGTCTACCATTTCATTTGGGGAACGTTCTGCGACTGGTACGTCGAACTGGTGAAAGGTGCCTTCGACGCGGAAACGAAGAGCGTCGCAGCCTGGGCGTTCGACCAGATCCTGGTCATGCTTCACCCGCTGATGCCCTTCATCACCGAAGAGCTTTGGAACGCGATAGGCGAACGACCGTATGACCTCATCGTTGCAAATTGGCCGCAGCCGCAGACGAAGGTCGATCCCGAGGCTAAGCGTCAAATCGAATGGCTGATCGACTTCGTGTCCGAAACGCGCACCATGCGGGTCGAGCTGAACGTGCCGTGGAGCGCGACGCTTTCGCCGATCGCTGTTGGCGGGTCGGCCGAGCAGTTGAAGGGCCAGGAGGCAATTTTGTCGAGACTGGCTAAACTTGGTCCGGCAACAACGGCTGATGCGCCGCCTCCTGGGTCTTCGCAGATTGTTGTTCGCGGTCAGACCTATGCATTTCCGCTCGCCGAACACATCGACATCGAAGCCGAAAAAGCCCGTCTGCTAAAGGCGCTCAAAGCGGCCGAACAGGACCGCGACAGTCTCAGTCAACGTCTCTCCAATTCAAACTTTACGGAGCGCGCCAAGCCCGAGGCTGTTGAGAAGGCCCGGCTCGACCATGCAGCCAAGGCTTCGGAAGCCGAACGCCTGCGCGCAGCGTTGGAGCGTTTGGGCTAGTGTTTGCATGGTGCTGGACACGTCCGGCATCGATGGACACTTGTTTCGAGTTAAAAAGACCCTGGAAACGTCGGGAAGGCGTGAGGAGAACCAGTGGCAGACGCAGCCGCAAGACGAGTGCCGGTACGGGGCGGTAACCTGACGGAGGGGCCGATCGGCCCAACTCTCCTGAAGTTTGCCTTGCCGACGCTCGCTTCTTCGATCCTCCAG
>DASZBO010000063.1:0-28635 GCA_035944075.1 Sphingomicrobium sp. | reverse complement strand
CGAGCGCGGTAAAATTCGAGTCGCCCGCAATCTTGTCGTCGACAAGGACCAAACCGTGGTCCGCCGCAAAGACCGTTACGTTGCCTCCCGCGCCGGTCACCATCCAAATCCGTGGCTTGATCGCGCGGATCACTTGCGGTTCGACGGGCGTCGGCGGAAGAGCTCGCAGCGGCTGCGCTGCGAGTGCTAGCACGACGGAAAGGATCACCTTTCCGCCGACGGTTGAAGAGTTGCCGACGAAACACCCAAAACGCCAGCGGGCAGCGTCAAGGCGTAAAGGGTGTCACCGGCGGCAAGCACCACATATTGCCGGCCGTCGAGTTCGTAACTGATTGGTCCGTTTGACTGATTGGCGAGCGCCTTCATGTGCCACAGGATCGCGCCGTCGCTTGCGCGATAGACAATCACATTGCTCTGATCATCTCCGGTGAAGAGAAGGTTGCCCGCGGTCGACATCAATCCGGGCCCCACGGTGAAGCCGGGGTTGGTCAGATTTGGATAGGGATGTTGCCATTTCTTCCTCCCGGTAAGGGGATCGATTGCCATGAGAATTCGGGTGGCCTCACCAAGGCTGCCGCTTCCACCTCCCGCATAGCCGGCGGGCTTCGGACTGGTGTCGTAGAGGTAGTAGATCCCAACGCCGTTTACGGTGTTGAGATAAAATAATCTCGTCTGATCGGAATAGCTTGGGTTGTACCAGTTGGTCGGATTGGAGTTCCCGATCGACCCGGTCGTCTTAGGATCATTGTCGCGGTCGGAAATCGGCTCAAGAGTCTTGGAATTGATGCCTTTCACCCACTTCAAGCCGTCCATGTACGGCGTAGAAACAAGGGGGGTTCCGGTTACCCGGTCGACCGTAACGAACCATCCCGAGCGCGCCGCGTAGGAAACGAGCTTGCGCGGCTTTCCGTCGACGACGGCGTCAAAGAGTACCGGGGTATTGGTGCCGTCATAATCGTGGGTGTCATGCGGCATGGCTTGGAAGTGCCATTTGAGCTTCCCGGTTTCGACATCCAGCGCGACCAGGGAAGCGGTATAGAGGTTGTCGCCCATCCGCCCCTGCCCCGCGTAAACGGGGTTCGCATTTCCGGTGCCCCAGTACAGTGTCTTCAGCTCGGGATCATACGAGCCGGGCATCCACGTGCCGCCACCGCCGTGCGATGCTGTTTCAGCATCTGGCCACGTCTCGATTCCGGGCTCGCCCGCGCCGGGCGTCACGTAGAATTTCCATTGTTCCTCCCCCGTCATCGGATCCAGCGCAAGAAGGAAGCCGCGAATGTCCATCGCATCGCCGCCGACGCCAACAAGAACGTGGTTGCCCACGACAACCGGTGCCGAAGTGGTGAAATACTGTTTGCGCGCGTCGGCGATTTCCTTGCGCCAGAGCTCCTTGCCGGTGGTGCTGTCGAGGCAAATTACCCAGTCGTCCGGACCCATGAAGTAAAGGCGATTCTTGTACATGCCGACGCCGCGGTTGCCGACGAGATGGCCGCCTTTGTCGGTCCACCTATACGTCCAAAGCCTGACGCCCGTCCGTGCATCGAGCGCATACACGAGATCCGGCAGCGTCATGTACAGCACGCCATTGACCATCAAGGGGGTTCCCTTGATTACGGGCTGCGGCGCGCCGCGCTGAGCACCAACATCGTTGAAGCGCGAAATCCATGCGACCTGCAGGTTCGCGACATTGTGCTCGTTGATTTGAGCAAGTGGCGAAAAGCGGCGGCCTGTATAGTCCCCGTGAAACGTCGGCCAGCTGTCGATGGGGGGCGCGCCCAGCTTGGCCATATCGAGGTCATTTGCAACGGCGGGCGTGGCGAGCGCGAGCAGCGCTGCAGTCAGGAAATGCCGCATTACTTGAGGGTTCCAAGATAGGTGACGAGGTCGGTCATGTCGCGATCCTTCAGCCGGAATGCGAAGGCGCGATGCCACTGCAGCGGGTCGTGGATCTCGACCTTGACGTTGGGCCCGCGCGAAAAAGCGTGCGTCAGACCGTCCTTGTCGACCACCGCAACCGTGAAGTCGTCCAGCACCTTCAGCCGGCCTTCCGTCGACCCTGTCGGACTCGTGATGCGGGCATTCAGCATGCGCGTCGGATGGTCTTCGCGAGACGGGAAGATCATCTCCTTTTGCAGCTCGAGAGGGCGGTACCGCACGGCAACGCCCTTCAGATCACCGGTCACCGAGTGGCACGACGCACAATTGGCACGGAAATAGGAGGCACCCTTTTTCGCATCGCCCATCATCACGTTATTGGTGTTCTGATAGGTGCCGCGATTGGCGTAATTCTCGACCTGAAGATGAAGCCACTCGGTAACATCCTTGAGCGTTGCATCGCCGAGACTGGCAAATGCAGGCATACCTTTTTCCGGCCGGCCACCATGCAAGAACGACACCAGCTTCTCGCCATGATCGTCGCCAAGAACCTGGTTGGAATAGAGCAGGTTGGGGCCGATGCCGCCGCGGGCATCGGGGCCGTGACAAGCAGCACAATTCTGTGCGTAGACCGGCGCGCCGCGACCCGCTGCCACCTTATCCGGAGCAGCGCCGAGACCAAGGAAAGCGCGTGTCGCTTCAGCTCCGCCCTGGCCGCCTTTCCCGGGACCACCCGGCCTTTGCGCCGCGGCCGCATCGTCGATGCTCCCGCCGGGTCGCCGCGCAACCTGCGCAACGGCAATACTCGCAAGCAGGGTGACGCCCGACGCAAGCAACAGGAATCGCGACGTGGACTGGATCACTGGGCCTCCGCCATTTTCTTCATGATATTCAGGGGTTCGACGAAGCGTGTGTTGAGTCTCGCGTGTTCCGAGGCGCGAACTGCGTCTGAAGGCATCTGCGCCGCATCATAGAACAGGGTGTAGATCAGCCGGGTACGAGACTCGTCCACCGACTCCGCCGCAAGCGACCCGTGGTAGCTGTAGCGAGCCATATTCCCGGAAGTCTGCCAATATGCATAACTATGGGCCGTGTGCGCGACCATCGTCTCCCGCGTGACCCCGTTCAGCCGCCGAACCGATCCTACGTCACCGCTTCCCGAGACGATCTCACAGGCGACATTTAGCCAGTGTGAGATAGTGCACCATCCCCCGACACGGGCCCACACTTGCTCGACCGGTCGATTGACTACTACCTCGTTGCGGACGACGACATAATCTGCAGCGGAAGAACCGCTTGAAGTAAGTGCCGCGCAAGCTGCGAGCACGGCCCTCGCACTACCCATTGTTCGGGATGAGCGGCTTGAAATCCACGAGCTCGTCCACCGGGTGCTTGCCGGCCCAGGCGATGCCCCGCAGCAACAGGGCGATGACCTGCGGATTCTTCAGATCGGCGTAGGTATGCCCTTGCATCCAGACGAAGGCTCGGGCCGGCTGACCGCCCGGCAGACGATGCTCATAGGTCCAGATCTGCGGCACGACTTGACCAACTCCGCCCCCTTGCCGCGCTGCTGGCGTGTCGTCGATAACGGTGGTCGCGAGAACGTGAATTGCAGGGCTCTTCGCCCAGGTCATCTTGTAGAAGCTCTCTTCCGGCGCGAGCGTCATTGCCGGGAAGCCCTTCATCAGAGGCGATGCTGGGTCGACGATCGTGTAAGGCACTTTGGCATCGAGCGTGTAATTGACCTCGCCGTGTTTTTTGCCGCCACCGACGAGCATCGCCATCTCGGTTGGATCTGGTCCGCACAGCGCATCGTGGATCATGACCAAGCCGCCGCCACGCTTCACGAAAGCCATGAGATCGGCTCGTTCCTGCCCATCCATGAAACCGACGTCGCCCTTGTACATGACGATGACGTCGGTGTTTTTGATCTCCGCTGCTGTCGGAGCATGGAATGAACCGTCAACCACCGCACCATGCAGCGTCAGAATCTTGCTCCAGTCCGCGAGGAATTGCGGATAATCGTGCTGCCCCGGTCCGTGGGTCTTCAGTCCCGCACGCAAATAGACATGCATTCCTGCAAGGTTCTGACCAGGAATGCGCGGCTTCTCGCTACCGGTCGGGACACCGTTCCTATCGAAAGCGGGCCTTGTTTGGACCGCTCCTCCGCTCTGCCCGACGGCTGCCCCAGCACCCGCCAGAGCCGCGGCGGCTCCGGTCAGCCACAGAAACTTGATCCTCATTTCACCCTCCATAAGCGCGGGACGCGGTCGGTCACTTCACCGTCCAGCCACCATCGATGACGTAGTCCGCGCCGGTCGCGAAACCGGCGAGGTCCGAACACAAGTACGTTACCAGCCCGCCGATCTCTTCGACCTTGCCCCAGCGCCCCACCGGCAGCGCCGAGAGGAAGGCGGCATTGGCTTCCGGATCGTTCATGACGGGAGCGTTCATCGGCGTTCCGAAGGGACCGGGGCTAATTGAGTTGACGGTGATCCCCTCACTCGCAAGCTCCAGCGCCAATGCCCGGGTGAGCCCGAGTAACGCGGCCTTACCCGACGAATAAGCCGTTCGGCCCGGCAGCGAGATATGGGCCATGATCGATGCGAAATTGATGATCCGGCCGTACCCGGACCCCATCATGCCAGGCACGAATGCGCGGCAGGCGAGGAAGGTCGAAATCAGACTCGAATCCACGACGCTTTTGAACTCGTCGAGCGTGAAGTCGACCAAGTTTTTGCGGATATTGATCCCCGCGCTGTTGATTAGGATCTGCGGGGCGCCGAACCGCTGCGACACCTCGTCGCGTAGTCGCGCAACATCGGCCTCGTTGACGACATCGGCGGTGAAAACCTCGACGTCGGCATTCTCATCGCTGAGCGCCCTGGAAAGCTCATCCAGCTTCGCCCTGTTGCGGCCGACCAGTGCTAGGCCGCATCCCGCTTCCGCGAGCGAATGCGCCATCGCTTCGCCCAAACCTCCACTCGCCCCGACGAGAACCGCTGTTCTTCCAGACAGATCAATTTTCACGTTTTGAGTTCTCACACGTCAGGGTTGAAGGGCGGCGGTCTGGCGACGCAGCGCAGCACGCTCGCCGGTCGGATCGATGAACAGCCAAAGAAAAGCGCCAATGGCGGCGAAACCGGCCATGATGTGAATCACCATCGACCAGTCGTTGTTGTAATGTTTCAGAATGTAGCCGCCGACGAAGGGCGCAACGAAGCCGGAGAAATTGGCAAACATATTCATGGCCGCGCCGACAGTGGCCGTGTAGCGTTTGCCTATCTCCACGCAGGAGTTCCACGAGATCGGCACCGTGATGTCGCCCGTGAAACTTATGAGAGCCATGATTGTGATTGCCGGCCCGACCCCGCGAACGGTCGGCAGAAGCAGCAGCAATCCGAATACTACCAGATAGCAGCCAACGGCCATCCAGCGCCGGGGCCAATGCAGCGGAAGGAACCCGCTGACGAGGGAACCGAACCCGCCAAACAGGAGCGGAAGAACTGCATAGCCCGCGGTTGCAGCCGCGCTCTGCCGCTGTGCCTCGACGAGGTACGTCGGGAGCCAGGTCACGAAGAAGTACCAAACGTAGGACCAGCAGAAATATTGCAGCATCAGCAGGAAGACCTGCGGCTGAAGCAGTACCTTTAGCCAATGCCCCTCGTGCTGCGTCACCATCGCATGGGAGTCGCTCAGCAATTCAAGCTCAGCTTCGTTCACGCGCGTATCGTCGGCAGGATTCTCGCGGAAGCGAACGAGAAAAACGACGCACCAGATTACGCCCAGAAGCGCAAACCCCACGAAGCTCAGTCGCCAGCCGAGAAAGGTAATTCCCAGGAGCGCAAGCGGCGGCGCGATCGCTCCTCCCCACCGGGTCGAAGCCCACATCAGCGACTGCGCGCGGATACGCTCACCACGCGGCAGCCATTGGCTGAGCATTCGTGTGAGGTTGGGAAAACATCCCGCCTCACCGGCGCCAAACAGGAAGCGGATAACCCATAGAGACAGCAGGTTCCACGCCGCGCCCGTCAGCGCCGTGAAAATCGACCATGCCAACACGACCTGCGTGAGGACCCGTCGAACGCCGAGCTTGTCTCCGTAGAGTCCCATGGGAATTTCAAAGAGCGCATAAGCAAGGCCGAAGGCGCCGAACACCGAACCCATTTGCTGCTTGTCGAGGTGCAGTTCCGCCGAGATCGGCCCGGCTGCCTGACTGATTGCGACGCGCTGAATGTAGGAGAGAACCGCAAGCGACAGCGCAAAACCCACGACTCCATAGCGAACCCTGGTAGCTTTGACGCGCGCGTTCTCATCGATCGCTGCCCGATCCATGGCACCCCTCATCCCTAACGCCACTCGCTACTTCGCTGCGGTCAATCTGTATACTAAATGCGGTCCAGCACTTGTCAACGCGCCCTCGTCGAAGCATGACGAGGAGCTGCACACTCTTCTTGAACAAGGAAGATTGAGCGCAAAAGGCGGGGCGACAGCCTGTATGCATAGGGGCGGAAAATGGACGATCGGGTGGCAAGCGCAGGCACTTCGGTGGACTCGCTGAAAGGCGAGGTGGCATTCGTCACCGGCTCGGGCCGCGGCCTTGGAAACACCATCGCAAAGGAGCTGATCGCGCGCGGGTCCGATGTCGTGATCCACGACATCAATGAACAAGCGCCAGCACAATTTGGGGAGGGAGAAAGCCTCAGTGCGGTAGCCGCATCCATTGCCCGAGATGGTGGGCGAGCGATCGGTGTAACTGGTGACATCACCGACGAGCAAGCCGTGGCGCTGATGACCCAAACAATCGAGCGGCAGCTGGGCCCCGTCTCCATTCTCGTAAATTGCGCAGGCGGCGACATCGGCGCTGGGGGAACCAAGCCCAATCCGAACGGGGCGCTCGATGTAAGCCTTGCGGACGCCCTTGCCGTGCTCCAGCGCAATTTCATTGGCACGATGTTGATGTGCCGCGCCGTGGCCCCGGGAATGGCAAAGCGGCAAAAGGGCTCGATCATCAACTTTGGCTCGTTGAACGCGCACCAGGGCGTATCGCCCGAAGTCATGTACGGCTGCGCTAAGGCGGCAGTCGTGCACTATACGCGCTGCCTCGCGCTCGAACTGCGCGCCGCCGGCGTGCGCGTAAACGCCGTCAGTCCCGGCCCCACCATGACCGCCCGTTTCCTTGCGACGCGGTCAGCGGATCCCGCGATGATGACGGGCGGACCGTCACTCGACCGGTATGCAAAACCGGAAGAAATTGCGAGCGCGGTTGCATTTCTGGCGTCGCCAGCGAGCGGATTTATTTCAGGCCAGGTGCTTCGCATCGACGGCGGCATCGGTCTTTACGCAGCCTGAGGAACATAAATGACCAATCGTTTGCAGGGTAAAACCGCCCTCGTGACCGGGGCCGCTCAAGGCATCGGCCGGGCAGTTTGCGAGGCGTTTCTTCGCGAAGGCGCACGGGTGATTGCGACCGACCTATCGGATCAAGCGCTGAACACGGCATTCGCGCACGCGGAAGCCATCACTTCTGTGATGGACGTCACTGACCCTGCGGCGGTGAACGCGGTCGCAATCAAGCACGCAGCCGTTGACGTTCTCGTCAATTGCGCCGGATGGGTTGCGACCGGTTCCATCCTTGACGGTGCTCCTGGAGACCTCGAGCGGAGCATGCGGATCAATGTTCTCTCGATGGAGAATACGATTCGCGCCTTTTTGCCCGCGATGCGCGAGCGACGAAGCGGATCGATAATCAACATCGCATCGGTGGTTTCCAGCGTGATGGCGGCGCCCAATCGCTTCGCCTACGGCACGTCGAAGGCGGCCGTGATTGGCTTGACGATGTCCGTCGCGCGCGACTTCATCGGCGATGGCGTCCGGGTGAACGCAATCAGTCCGGGGACGGTCGACAGTCCCTCTCTTGCCGAGCGCCTTCGCGCCACGGGCGACGAGGCTTCGGCCCGAGCGGCGTTCATTGCACGTCAGCCGATGGGCCGCATCGGCACTCCTCAGGAGATTGCCGAAGTCGCGGTGCTGCTTGCGTCAGACGAGGCGCCGTTCATGACCGGTACGAATATTGTCATCGACGGCGGGATGAGCCTTTAGAGGCGGGCTGCACGGACTTCCTGGCGTTGTTCGCCAAGGCCATCGATCCCAAGGGTCATGACGTCACCATCTTTTAGGAACAATGGCGGCTTCATGCCCAATCCGACACCCGGCGGCGTTCCGGTCGAGATGATATCTCCCGGCTGAAGGCTCATGAACTGACTGACGTAGTGAACGAGGAAGGGCACATCGAAGATGAGGCTCTTCGTGTTTCCCGTCTGCATGCGCTTGCCGTTGAGGTCGAGCCAAAGACCAAGGTTGCCAACATCCTCGATTTCGTCGAGCGTCACGAGCCAGGGGCCGAACGGGCCGAAGGTGTCGCACCCTTTCCCCTTGTCCCACTGGCCGCCCCGCTCGAGCTGATATTCTCGCTCGGAAAGATCGTTGACGACGACAAGGCCCGCCACATGATCAATCGCCTCTTCGAGCGGAACGTAGCGAGCCTCCTTGCCGATCACCACGCCAAGTTCGACTTCCCAGTCTGACTTGCTTGAACCGGGCGGAAGAAGGACGGTGTCGTTTGGTCCGATTATTGCCGACGTGGCCTTTGTGAAAATGATCGGTTCACTCGGCTCCGGCATGCCGGACTCAGCGGCGTGATCGGAATAATTCAGGCCGATACAGATGAACTTGCCAACTTTGGCGACGGGCTCGGCGATGCGAACCGGGGAGTCGATCCGCGGGAGAGTGGCAGGATCGATAGTCGCAAGCGTGGCGAGGCCTTCCCCAAGCAATGCGCCATCAATATCGATGATGTGAGCCGATAGGTCCCGGATCTCGCCCTCGGCATCGATCAGGCCAGGCTTTTCGTGACCCTTCGGCCCATAGCGCATCAGCTTCATAGGTAATGTCTCCGTTTGGCGTCGATGCGGGCGCCGTGCTGCAGCTCCGCGAAGATGAAAAGCTTACTGGACGGGTCGCGATCCCACAGCGAGGCTCGAGAAGCGCTCCGGCTCGTTATAAGCCATGCGGAAATGAGTGAGCAGCGCCAGCTGCGGGTCATGATCACCACCGGCAACGACGTCGAGCAATTCCCGATGGTGGTTCAAACGCCAGCGCTTGATCTCGAGGCTGACGTGCTCAAGGGCCTTGTGCGCGTAGAGTGCCGTCGTCAGCGAAACCAGCGTCCGCTCGAGATAGGGATTGCCCGACGCACGCCAGATCACCGCGTGGAATTCTCGGTCGAGCGCAGCCGCGTCGATCAGCTCTCCGTCCCAATGCTCCATCTGCTCGACCAGATCCGTCAATTCAGCGAGGATTTCCGGCGTCATTCGCGCGCGGGCAAGGCGCATCGCCTCGGGCTCGAGCACCAATCGGATCGAATTGATCTGCTGCACTTCGTCATCAGTCAATTGCATGACGAACATGCCTCGGCGCTCGTGATTCATCACGAGCCCCTGCTCCTGAAGCTGCGATAACGCTTCGCGAACAGGAATTCGGCTGATGTTGAATTCGCGCGCTATTTGGCTCTCGTTGAGGCGATCGCCTGGTCGATATCGACCGCTCATAATCTGCTGTCGCAAGGTCCGAACCAGATGTGTCCGGAGCGTCGAAGGCATGGTGACCTCACGCTCCTGCTCCAAAACCATGTTCATTACAGCCATGCCCCGTCCCGCTATTCAGCGCGGCGCCACGGTACACGAGCCGCGGTTCGATTGTTGCCGCTGTATACCAGTCACATGAATGCACTTGTCAAGGTGACACTGGTGAACAGCCGGGAAAAAACCCAAGTCGGCCGTCTGCACTTGACCATCCCGAAATTCAGATTGCATACAGTATTCACTAAGGGTGAGAGAAGAGACGGCGAGTCCGTCCATAGAGGGGTGTCCATGAAAACGATTGGTATGTTGCGTGCGGCTCTACTGATTGGAGCGGCCGGATGGGTCACTGGCGCAAATGCACAGACGGTCCCCATTCCCGCTGGTCCACCGGAAACGAAGCAGACGACCACTACGCCCACGGAATCGTCGAGTGCAGCTGTATCGCCCGTCTCGGGGCAGGTGGCCGCGCCGAGCGCGTCTGCGGCAAGCCCGCACGCGACGGCTGCTGCCAGTGAAATCGTTGTGACGGGCTCGCGTATCGTCGCCAATGGCTACAAGGCGCCAACGCCTGTCACCGTCGTGAGCACAACAGAACTCCTGAAAAAGGCTCCGGAGTCGATCGCGGCCGGCCTCGCGACTCTGCCGCAATTCTTCCAATCCTCCGGCGCGAACGTCACGTCTTCACAGGCACGTACGCCGAGCGCGGGCAACTACCTGAACCTTCGTGCGCTCGGACAAATCGAAACCCTTGTGTTGCTCGATGGACAGCGGCTGCCACCGACCAGCTACGAAGGCACCGTCGACGCGAACATCATTCCCCAGGCGTTGATCCAGCGGGTCGACGTGGTCACTGGCGGCGCTTCGGCAGCTTATGGCTCCGACGCGGTAGCGGGCGTCGTCAACTTCATCCTCGACACGAAATTCAACGGCATCAAAGCGGCCGCCCAGTGGGGCATTTCCAGCCGTGCAGACGACCAGCAGGTCAAGCTCAGCATCGCGGGCGGTAAATCCTTCGCGGACGACCGGCTGCACCTCGAGGGAAGCTTTGACTACTTCAACCAGCCGGGCATTCATAATAACGGCGAACGCCCGTTCGGCGGGAATTACGACGGTGGATGGGTCGACGTTGGAGCCAATCCCGCGCGTCCTTGTGCGGCAGGAACGTGCGCTGCGAACCCGTACACGCCGATCTTCGACGTCCGCCTTGCAAACGGCAACTACGGGACATTGATCAACTCGGGCCGCAATGCTGCGGGCGCTACCGTGCCGTTCAGCCTGGTAAATTACACCTTCGATCCCAATGGCGGATTTCATCGCGCCGATCTCGGCACGCCGACCGGCACGCCAAACTTCAATGTCGGCGGAGCGGACACCTCTGTCAGCTTCGGAACGACGCTGACGAGCGTTCTCAAAACCAAGCAGGGGTTCGGACGCGCCGACTATGACTTCGGCGGGGGCCTAAGCGCGTTCTTGCAAGGCAGCTACACCGACTCGCATACTGAGTTCGTTACGGTTGCCGCAGGCACGCAATTCCAGTCATTCCAGATCCTCTCGGACAATGCCTTTCTGCCGCAAGCCGTTCGCGATGCGATGGTAGCCCAAGGCGTCAACAGCTTTGTCGCGAGCCGCGTCGAGGCCGACCAGACGCCAAAGCGTGCCTACCAGGACAATATCGCACAGACATTGCTCGGCGGGTTCAAAGGCAAGCTTGCAAACTTCAACTGGTCAGTGACGGGGTCGTACGGCAATTCGGATCTCAAAGCGCGCCACTCGGGCAATTTCCAGCAGGCGCGATGGTTTGCTGCACTGGACGCAGTGCGCGATCCTTCCTCGGGCAATGTCGTCTGCCGGGTGACTCTCACCAACCCGGGCCTCTACCCGGGCTGCGCGCCATGGAATCCCTTCGGCCAAGGCTCGCCCTCTGCCGCGAGTTATGCCTACTTCCAGGAAGACTCGACCTTCCGCATCAAGTCCAAGCAGTCGGACTTTGCGGGCAACATTTCGGGCGGTCTGTTCAACTTGCCTGCAGGTCAGGTCGACCTCGCTCTGGGTGCGGAAATCCGGCACCAGACGCTCGACGTTACCAGCAACAATGACCCGTCGATCCCAATTTCGCTGACGGGCCTGCGAACCTATGTCACTCCCTACAACCTGACCTACAACTCGACGAACCAGGGCAAGGCAAGCGGGAAGCAGACTGTGAAGGAGGCTTACGGCGAAGTCGCCGTTCCGGTCTTCCGCAATGCCCCGTTCGCCCAATCCTTCGACCTTAACGGTGCGGCCCGCTATACTGACTACAGTGTCTCCGGCGGCATCTGGGCGTGGAAGGGCGGGTTCTCGTGGACGCCGTTCGATGATCTGCGCCTGCGTGGCACGATCTCGCGTGACATCCGCGCGCCCGTTCTCAACGAATTGTTCGCTGGCGTATCCTCAACGCGCGGCACGTTCACCGACGTTCACACCGGCATCAACACAAACGTCATAACGCTGACTCGAGGGAACCCGCTTCTAAAGCCGGAAAAGGGCGACACATTGACGCTCGGCGGGGTCTACCAGCCGCGCTGGTTCCCTGGTTTCAGCCTCAGCCTCGATTACTACCACATCAAAATTGCGGACAAGATCACGACGCTCACTACGGCCGACATCAACCAAAGGTGCGAATCTTCCGGTGGGACCGACCCTTTGTGTCAGTTCATCGTTCGGCCGCTTCCGTTCTCTGATCACTCACCGGCGAACTTCCCAACGAACATCTCGCAAGTGCCCTTCAATCAGGCCTCGCTGAAAACCCAAGGGTTCGACTATGAGGTCAATTACCGCACCGGCATTGGCGACATCTTCAACCCGGCGCCCGCCCGCCTCGACCTGCGCTTTATCGGCAATTACACGCCGAAACTGATCAGCCTCGCCTCGCCGACATCGACGCCGATCCGATTGGACGGAACGGCGGCCGGCGGCGGCCAGGGCGTACCCCGGCACAAGTTCACCGCCTCAGCGCAGCTTACCGAAGGTCCGTTGAGCTTTGGCGCTGACGTCCGGTTCATCGGCGTAATGCATTACACCAAGCAGCCTACGGTTTTCGTGGCAAATAACCGCCTGGCACCGGCTGCCTATCTCAATGCGAACATCAGTTATGATGTGAAGATGCGCCACAGCACAGTGACCGTTTTTGCAACCGGAACGAACCTCACCGACCACTTCGTGTTTGCGCCGCAGCTCAACGCGCAGCCGACTGAATTCTACCCAACGTTCCAGTCTTTCTACGACGTTGTCGGCCGCTATTTCGTAATCGGCGCGCGCGTCACACTCTAAACAATCGACAATCCCACAAAATTGCGCTCGGGGCTTCGGTCCCGAGCCTTTTTTTGACCGCAACCTCAGCGGCGGACGTCAAGTCGGCCAGCCTTGAACGCGTCAAGCTCGCGTTGGTCGAACAGGCTCGCAGCCCCCGGCAGTCCATGTTTTAGGCAGGTCAGCGCAAGTCCCGTCTCAGCCATTTCCTCGATGGCGCCACCTCTGCGCTGTTCATGGAGCACGCCAGCCGCAAAAGCATCTCCGGCGCCGATGCGGTCGGTGATCCCGGAAATGGTCTTGAACTCGCTTTCAAACCCCCGATCGACAGTATCGATACGGGCTGCGACACGGTGCTCGTCGGTCGAAACGACTTCACGGATGGTCGAAGCGATCAATTGGCAGCGAGGGAATGCCTTAAATGCGGCTTCGGCAGCCTGCCGACGCTCTTGCCTCGTGGTCCCCGAAAACGTCTCGCCAAGAATGAGCGACAGGTCGCGGCAGTTACCGAAAAAGAGGTCAGAATGATCCACGAGAGTGCGGAGCGTAGCCTGTGGCTGCCCGTCCCACGCCTCCCATAGGAGCGCGCGGTAATTGCCATCGAACGATACCGGTACACCAAGTTCGCACGCTGTCTGGGCTGCGGCCAACGCACTCGTCCTGCCCGTTGGACCGAGCGCAGGCGTAATTCCGGACAGATGGATGCGGTCGGCCCCTGCAAGCAGCTCCGACCAATTCCAGTGGTCGGCCGGAGTTTCGGCGAACGCGGAGTTCGCGCGATCGTAAAAAACTTCGGTCGCACGAAGTCCTGCTCCCGGCGTCACGAAATAAAGCCCAATCCGGTTTCCACGACGAAGAACACCAGTCGTATCCGTGCCTGCAGCCCGCAGTTGTGCGAGTGCCGCGTCGCCAAGCGCGTTGTCGGGAAGCGCGCTCGCGATCGCGGTGCTGTGGCCCAGCCGTGCCAGGGCAGTGGCAACATTGGCCTCGGCGCCCCCCACCCAAACATCGAGCTGGGAGGATTGCAGGAACAGCTTTCGGCCAGGCGGTGACAGGCGCAGCAGAATTTCGCCAAATGCAAGGAACCGGCCGTTCGCCATTCTGTTACTCCGCCTCTCGCCAGTCGCGAGCTTTCGTTGTCTGCCCGATGCCGGGATTGAGCCGGTTTGACGGATCGAGCGAGCGGTAAAACTGCGCGAGGTCCGACTTGGCCGGGTAGAGATGACCAACATTGTGCTCAGCCGGGTATTCTGCTCCCCGGGCATCCAGCAACGCCCACATCGCATGCTCGACAGCGAGAGGGTCGTGTCCCTTTCGTATGACGTAATCTTGGTGGAACACGTGACACAAAAAATGACCGTAATAGAGCTTACGTTCGATGGCCTCCTCGAGTTCAGGGGGTAGGGTTTCGAACCACTCACTCGCGTTTCGTGGAAGCGCCAAATCGAGTGCCACAATGTCCTCGACGGAATCGGGATGAAGCGCCCGGTATCGGATTGCCGCCCCCGCCGCTGCGAAGCGGTGCAGAAATGCCTTGGAAGCCTCCTCTTCGGTACACTCGAACCAATCACCGCTGGAGCTCGGGAAAACGGACTGGAGCAACGCTCGCGTTGCGTTGAGCGCCGCTGCCGGCATTTTCAGCATCAGATGATGTTCGAAGCGATCCCGATATTCGATCAACCGGTTGGGCAAGTGGCGAGGAAAGAGTGCGCCGAGCCGCTGCAGCCACCGATCGCTGAAACCGGGACGCAGGAAACGCAGCCTCCTAGACAAACCGTCCACACGCGCCTTGATCGCGAACAGCATCGGCAGCCTGTTCGTTCCAAGCCGCTGGATCGCGACGAACGTATCCTTTCCGTAAACAGCGGCGACGTCGAAGCACTCACGGTGCATGTATTCGCCGGCAATCGGCAACGGCTCGATAGACGCGAGCAACGCGCGCCGGATCGCACTCAGCTCCGATGGATCGTTCGTGCCGATATAGAACGTCGCGGAACCGGCCTCCTTGGGAAACGTGTCGAGCCGAACAGCGAATAGGATAAGCTTTCCCGCGCAACCGGATCCTTCGAACAGGCAGCGCGGATCGGCGTTGAACCGTGCTGGTGTTGGGCTGTCGATAGCGCGAACATGATCGCGGTAAGCCCGATCGTGGGCCCATTTGTCGGGGTCCCGCTCCACGTCATCCGAGTTGAAGCGACCCTGCTCCACATTAGCGAGGATCGTCGCGGCATCCCCCTTCAGACGAATCCCGAGATGATTGATTAAACGAAGTTCGCCGTCAGGCCCGACCTGGCCGTATAGCGCTAGTTGCGTGAATGCCGGTCCTCGATGGACCAATGACCCGCCGCTATTGTTGCAAATGCCGCCAATGACGGAAGCACCGATGCATGAAGAGCCGATCACCGAGTGTGGCTCACGATCCAGCGGTGCGAGTGCGCGCTCAAGATCGTAGAGGGTGGTCCCTGGCAAACACAGAACCTGCTGGCCACCATCAATGAGATGCAGTCCCGAAAGACGACTTGTACTGATTATCACAACGCCACCAGGATAGTCGCCGCCACTCGGCGTTGAACCACCCGTGAGACCCGTATTGGCAGCCTGCACGATGATGGAAACATCAGCACCGATGCAGGTTTCAACTACCCGCCACATCTCCACGAGCGTTCCAGGTCGAATGACTGCGAGCGCAGGCCCCTTCCCGTAGCGATATCCCTCGCAGTATCGTCGCATAGCATCCGCCGAGTTCAGGACATGGCGCCGCCCGACAATATGCGAAAACGCATCAATTAGGCCGCCCTTCGACAACTCACCTCGCACCATTGCTCTTTCGCGGCCTCGTCTAAACTGTATACAACATCTAATCGGGAGTCAGGGCGCCGACAACGGTCGACAGCAAAAGGAGCTGCTTGTTCAGCAACCGCTGTGGATCATTGCGCAATGGCGCCCAACGGAAGGGATGAAGGGATACCCATGACTAAACGGAACAGGACTATCGTGGCCGCTTCGTTATTGCTTGGCTTGGCCGGAACAGCGGAAGCGAAGGAGTATAAGGTAGCAATGCTGAATACCGGCCCGGACGGAGCGATGGTGTTCTCGCCCTCTTATCTCAAGGTCGCTCCGGGCGACGAGATCCTGTTCGTTGCACAGGACAAGGGACACAATGCGCAGAGCGTCCCGGGTCTCGCTCCTCCCGGCAGCACAGAATTCAAAGGCGCAATGAGCCAGGACGTGAAGGTCAAGTTCACGAAGCCCGGAATTTACGGTTACGAATGCATGCCGCACTTTGCGCTGGGCATGGTCGGGCTCGTTCAGGTCGGTGCGCCCACCAACAGGAAGCAGTTCGAGGCGGTCACAGCAAAGCTCCCCACCTTAGCTCGGGCGCGCATGACCAAGTATCTGGCTCAGGTGAAATAGCTGGGCCGAGATGCCCAAGAAGCCGCGTTCACGCGACGCGATACTAATGAGCCCGCTCCAAAGCCATGGCTGATGACGGAAAGGCGAGCGGATTGACTGAACGTATCCCAGCGCGCCCCTTTCGCTCCCGTGAATGGTTCGATGCGCCCGGGCGGCCGGACATGGCGGCGCTCTACCTGGAGCGTTACATGAACAGCGCCTTCACGCGTGAAGAGCTACGTTCCGGCAAGCCCATCATAGGAATTTCGCAGTCGGGTTCGGATCTCGTTCCCTGCAATCGCGTGCATCTGAACATTGTCGAGCGAATCAAGGAAGGGATCCGCGACGGCGGCGGCATCCCCATGGAATTCCCGATGCACCCGATTTTCGAGAACTGCCGACGTCCGACAGCCGCGCTCGACCGCAATCTTGCCTATCTCGGCCTGGTTGAGATCCTGAACGGATATCCAATCGACGCCGTGGTGCTGACGACCGGGTGCGACAAGACCACGCCCGCCTCGATCATGGCTGCAGCGACCGTCGACATTCCCGCCATAACGCTGAACGGGGGGCCGATGCTTGACGGGTGGCACGACGGTGAGCTCGTCGGCTCGGGCACTGTCATCTGGCGTTCGCGCCGCCTCCTCGGCGCGGGCAAGATCGACGAAGAGGAGTTCATCCGGCGCGCAAGCGATTCTGCTCCGTCGCTTGGCCATTGCAATACGATGGGAACCGCTTCGACCATGAATTCCATCACGGAGGCACTTGGCATGTCGCTCCCGGGGCAAGCGATGATCCCGGCGCCCTACCGCGAGCGCGCGCACATGGCGTACCAGACCGGAAGACGCATCGTTGACATGGCTTATGAAGACCTCCGGCCTTCAAGGATCCTGACGCGCGCGGCCTTCCTCAACGCAATCAAGCTCAATGCCGCAATCGGCGGGTCGACCAATGCGCAGCCGCACATCGCTGCAATGGCGCGCCATGCCGGAGTTGAACTCGGCCACGGCGACTGGATGGAACACGGTTACGACATCCCGCTCCTCGTCAATATGCAACCTGCGGGACGCTATCTTAGCGAACGGTTCCACCGGGCGGGTGGCGTGCCTGCAGTCATGTGGGAACTGCTTCAGGCTGGAAAGTTCGATGGGTCGACGCTGACCTGCACCGGCCGCACGCAAACGGAAAACCTCGCCGGTCGCGAAGCAACCGACCGCGAAGTAATCCTGCCCTACGCCACGCCATTGAAGGAGCGCGCCGGCTTCCTGGTACTCTCGGGAAACCTGTTCGAGTTCGCAATTATGAAGACCAGTGTCATCGGCGACGAGTTCCGTCAGCGATACCTTTCGCGCCCGGACGCGGAGGGAATATTCGAGGCGCGCGCAATCGTGTTTGACGGTTCGGACGACTACCACGAGCGGATCAACGACCCGTCGCTCAACATCGATGAGAATTGCATCCTGGTGATCCGCGGGTCAGGTCCGCTCGGCTGGCCGGGGTCCGCCGAGGTCGTGAACATGCAACCGCCGGACGCTCTTCTGCAGCGCGGAATTACGAGCCTGCCGACCCTTGGTGACGGGCGTCAGTCAGGCACCTCCGACAGTCCCTCGATCCTCAACGCGTCGCCCGAAAGCGCTGTTGGCGGCGGCCTTTCCTGGCTGCGCAGTGGCGACGTCATTCGTATCGATCTGAACGCAGGCCGATGCGATGCTCTGGTGAGCGATGAAGAGATTGCCCGTCGGAAGAACGAAACGCCTCCTCCGGTTCCAGCGAGCAATACGCCATGGGAAGAGATCTATCGTGAGAAGACCGGTCAGCTTTCGACGGGAGGCATACTCGAGTTCGCGGTCAAGTACCGGGCAACGTCGAACAAAACACCGCGCCACAATCACTGAGTGACGATAAACATCGACATCCTAGGATCGCCGTTCATCAGTCTAGTCGTCCGCCCGCGATCAACACGCGCAAGTGAAGGGGAAGTGCGTTCCCCCAATGCTTTCGCCACTATCCCGCTTTCGGATCGTCGGCGCGTCCAAAGTGATCGAATAGCCAGTCGTGGAATAGCTTGACCCCCCGACGGCCAAGTGCCGCCGGCTGGCATGCAAACCAGTAAGCGTACGGGCTCTCCGCGCTTTCGGCGAAAACCCTTACCAGCCGTTCGTCGCCGGCGGAGGCGAGATGGCTTTCAAGCACGAAGGCGACTCCCAGTCCCTCGGCCGCGGCATCGAGGATGAGCTGGCCAGCGTCGAAATAGCTGATGTGCGCGGGTTCGACGTCTGTCAGGCCCACCGCCCTCCGCCAGACGTCGAACGCATTGGGCATTTCGCGATGAAGCAGCACCGGTACACGACGAAGATCGTGCAGTCGCCGCAGCGGGTCCGCGCCATCAACCAGTCGTCGTGAGCCGACCGCAACGATCCGCCCCCGCTCCAGCATCCGCGCATAGTGCCGTTCGTCGACGCCTTGCGTAATTGCGATTGCTGCATCGACCCCCTCTCCCAACCTGGAGATTCGGTTGGCGCCGGTATCAACATCGATGAGAAGATTGGGATGCCGTTCGCGCAGTGACGGCAGCCTCGGCATGAGCCGCTGGGAGGCGAAAAGCGACGGAACGGCGATCCGGATCCTCAACGAACGGCTGTCGTCCGTGGCGCGATCGATCGCCAACGCAAGCGCGTCAAGATGCGGCTGGACCTCCCCCAGGAAGACTTCTCCGCGCGAATTGAGCTGGATAGCATTGTGTTGACGCTCGAAGAGAGCGGCGCCCATGAATTGCTCGAGCGACTGAATCCGCCGGGTAAGTGCAGGCGAAGACAAAGACAGCGTATCAGCGGCGGCCTTGAGGGAACCGAGACGAGCTACCTCGACGAAGGCCTGGATCGAACCCAGCGGCGGGAGCCGTTTCACGGGAGATTTCCTCCTTGTGCAGCGCAGCAATCTACTGCGATCCCGCACCGCAATGCAAGGAAGAAGGAGCCGTCCCTTTTGGGAGAGAGAGGTGGGACGGCTCCAGTAGTACTAGGAGAGATGCCGATCAACGGCGCCCCCTACATGCGAGTTGGGAACCCTTGCTGCAATTGCGAAATTTGCATTCGCAAGTGCAAAATAATGAAGAAGGCACGGCGCTTCTCGGCTGGTGAGCCAACCAATACCGCCGCTTCATTCACAGCCGCGCGTGTGGCCATGTTGTCCTACATCGACTGTGGGGCTTGGGTGATCGCCGCGTTTTACCGGTAACAACGAAGCCAAGTTGCCGTCATTCGCTGGGCAAGCCTGTTTGGAGTGCGGTACTAACTCGAGGCGATACTCATTCGCTTGAGGCTATCTGGCGTCGACGCCCTTGCCAGCGATGCGGCAGCTTGAAGTGCCAACGAATAACCCTGCGCGCCAAGGCCCGCTATCGTGCCCTGCACGACCTCCGAGAGATAGCTTTTCCTGCGGAATGATTCGCGGGCGTAAATATTTGATAAGTGAACTTCGATGATCGGAATACGTAAAGCGGCGACCGCGTCACGCAGACTGATTGACGTATGAGTGTACCCGCCCGCGTTAATGATTACCGCCGAAGCACCATTACGAGCCTCATGGAGCCAATCGATTAGCTCGCCTTCGTGATTACTTTGGCGAAAGTCGACCGCAAGTCCCAGTTCGCCAGCAAGTGTCTCGAGACTATGGTGGATATCCGAGAGTGTTTCCGTTCCGTAGAGATCGGGTTCCCGCTGCCCGAGCAGATTGAGGTTCGGTCCGTTTAAGACGAAAATTGGCTTGCTCATCGCGCTTCCCTAGCAGCTTGCAGGCTTCTTGAGCTAGGATTTCCCAGCTGGCACTTAGGTAGCGCCTGTCGATGTAGCCGTTCATTCACGAGTGCGGGCGCAACTAGGAAGCACGAAGATCCGCGGCTAGGTTGGGGCGATGCTTCAACTCTCGTGTCTTTGCGGTCAGCTCCGAATTGAACTCGCGAAGCGCCCTCCATTCATCAATGATTGCAACTGCAATCTTTGCAGCAAGACCGGCGCTCGTTGGGCCTATTTTCACCCTTCCGAGGTGGCGATTGAAGGCCGATCCCAGGGATATCAACGAAAGGACAAGGATCAGCCAAACGCCGAAGTCCACTTCTGCGCGGCGTGCGGCTCGACGACCCACTTCGTCCTCACCAAAAACGCCGTCGCCAAGTTTGGCAACGCCATAATGGGCGTCAACATGTGGTTGGCGGACCCTTGCGATCTTGCGGGAACGGAATTGCGTTTCCCCGACGGGCGGGCCTGGTCGGGTGAAGGCGATTTCGCCCATGTACGCGAGGCACGAATTCTCGCCTGAAGTCCAACGCCGCGATCTTCACGCTCCATTCGCGTTCGAGAGGGGCTCACGACTTTTTAGTCAGGACTCGGGCGGCCGCTTCACGGTCATGGCTGTCGTCGCGAAGCGCGGCACGAGCGGCGGACTGCAGGCTATCACGATCGACGCCGTACAGGTCCTTGGCAGCGTGCAGCCGGAGGCGCTTCACGAGCTCGGTGACAAGCTTGCGATCGGCGTAGCTGTGAGGTTCTGCCGGATTGTCGCCCTGGTCCTCGACAAACCGGTCCAGGATTTTTGACCGGGTCGTGTCCGCAAGGGCGAGCTCGACCAGCTTCGCGCGATATTCGAGCTCCCACGGCTTCAAATCCTTGAAACGTGCCTTGTCCGCAAAGTGCTGCGCCTCATGCCCGAGGAACGACACCTGGAATTCCTCACCGTTGAGGCTGTCGTAGCGCGGAACGACGACGTAAAGGCCCTTGTCGGTCGTCCAGCCACCAGTCGCCGCGCGTCCGCAGGTCGCGTAGTGAGACCAACCGAAGCTTCTGAAGGCGTCGAGGTAGAAGACCTTCACGCGAAAACGGCCTTCAGGGAGACCCACCGAAGTCTCGACTTCCTTCTCGCTTCCCCAGAGCATTAGTTCGCGCAGAAGTCCCGTGCGCCCCTCGAGGGAGTGAATTCCTTCGGCTGCAAGGCGCTGTTTAAGGAGATTATCGAGGTCGGCCGCCCTTGGCGCCTTCAGAAGCTTGCGCAGCGCAGCGTCCAGCCGCTTTTCCTGCCGGTCGCGATCGCCAGGGCGGAGCAGTGCCGCATGCCAGTAGGCCTCATAGAGTGCGAGAACCTGATCCGCGAAGCTGTCCGCTGTTCGCCTCTGCGGTGCATCCGAGCCAAAGCGGGCGCGCATGCAGATCACGAACTTGCGATCCTTTTCGGACAGCGATGATGGGTCGACACCGCTCAGCAGTCGAAGTGCGCGCTTCGCGTCCGCCTGCAGCGCCGCACCACGCGCCTGTCCGACCGTGTCCGCAGGAATGGCTTGGGCCGCACTTACGAGTGCCGCCATTGCAATGATCGTTTTGAGCATTGAGGAGGCTTAAGTTTGTTCCGAGCCCTTGGTCTTGAACGAATTTGACTGTCGTCGCCAAAATCCTGCCGGCTGCCCCGTCAACTGAACGATTGCTCGCGTAAGGTGCGGCTGATCCGAATAGCCGCACTCGGCCGCGACGGCCGCGAGCGGCATGGTGCTTTCGAGGATGAGGCGCATCGCTTGTTGGGCACGGGCTTCCGCGCGAAAGCCAGCGGGCGTCACACCATAAGCCTTCCGAAAACCCCGGCTCAGGGTCTCCGCAGAAAATCCATGTTGCGTCGCCCAGGAGCCCAGCCTGCGATCAGGAGCTTCTGTGATCGCGAGCGCAAGCGCGTCGGTCCAATCCTCGCTCACAGCAACGCCCTCAACGGGTGCCAGCGCTTGGGCCGCAGCCATGACGTTGCGCTCGGCGAGCCGAACGATCGCGTCCGCATCCGCTACCCGGAAAACCGCGGGCAAGCGCGCATCATGCGGGAGCGGGAGGTTCAAGACTTCCGCGCCGATCCTCGAAACGTGATTGAGGTGAGCGTCAAATGGCTGATGCACAACAACGTGGCCCGCCTCCAGTGCGAAACGGCCCGCAAGCCCGGCTTCCTGATAATCGCCTGAGAGAACGACGGCGATATAGCCGTGCCGATGGCGATGCCGTGGAATGCTTAGGCGTGGTCCAAGGCGCTCGCGGCCGAAGGAGGCTAGGCGGAACTCCGCCACGTTCAACATGCTCGCATCGATAGCCCGGCATTGCGGGCGATCCAAATTCGGGATCCCGCCGAGCGCGCGTTCGAAACAGCTACTTCCTCTTGGGATGCCGCGGTTTGGTCTTCGGGCGCGGTTTCTGGTGTGCAAGTTCTGGTCGGTAGGTCGACTTGCTCTCGCGCGGTTCCGCCAGTTCGATCATCAGGCCCTGGTCCTCGGGATCGATCGTCGCATGGCGCAAGGCCTTGAGAAATCCCGTAGTTGCCCGTTCGCTCACCTGGAAATAGCTCTCGTTCGCGGCGAGCCGAATGGCGCCGATTTCGTTTCGAGTCACGTGCCCGTAGCGGCAGATCAATGGCAGCAGCCAGCGCGGGTCTGCGTTGTGGCGGCGGCCTGCATTGATGCGGAACCAGCGCGCGCCCTCGAAGCCCTGACGTGGACCTCCCTCGGCCCCACGGTCAGCACCGCGCGCGCCCGAGCCAAGCAGGTCTTCGGGAGCCGGCATGGCCGTCTGCAGCGATCGGATGAGCGCTCCCGCAATGGCCTCCGGCGGAAGCTGATCCATCAATTGCTTTGCCAGGGCGAGATCGTCGTCCTCGAGCTCAACGGGAGCGGAAGCCGCCGCGAGCAGCCGTTCGCGATCCTTGGCGCGAATGGCCGCGGCGGAAGGCGGGGAGATCCATTCCGCGTCGATCCGCGCGCCGCGCAGCATTGCTTCCACGCGCTTGCGGCGCTGGAACGGGACAATCAGCACGGCAGTCCCCTTTCGGCCCGCCCGGCCGGTTCGCCCGGACCGGTGCTGAAGAGCTTCGGCGTCGCGTGGCAGCTCCACGTGAACAACGAGCGAAACGGACGGCAAGTCTATTCCGCGGGCTGCGACATCGGTCGCGACGCACACGCGGGCGCGAAGATCGCGCAAGGCCTGGAGCGCCTGATTGCGCTCATTCTGGCTGTGCTCACCGGAGAGTGCGACTGCCTGAAATCCCCGTTCAGTGAGGCTGGAGTGCAGGCGACGGACCGCATCCCGCGTGGCGCAGAAGAGGATGGCGGTCTCGGCTTCGTGGAAACGAAGGAGGTTGACGACCGCATGTTCAATGTCCGGCTGGGAGACCGCGACCGCCTGATACGCGATGTCTGCATGCGCATCCTTGGCGCCAAGGGTCTCGATGCGCAGGGCATCGCGCTGGTAACGCTTGGCCAAGGCGACGATCGGTCGCGGCATGGTTGCTGAAAAAAGCAACGTTCTGCGCATTGGCGGGGTCGCATCGAGGATCTCCTCGAGCTCCTCGCGAAAGCCCATGTCGAGCATCTCGTCCGCTTCATCGAGCACGACGGCCCGTAATTCGGATAGATCGAGTGCTCCACGTTCAAGATGATCCCGAAGGCGGCCGGGCGTGCCGACCACGATGTGCGCGCCACCGGAAAGCGCGCGGCGCTCCTTCATTGGGTCCATCCCACCGACGCAGGTGACTACACGTGCGCCGGCCGGCGCGTAGAGCCACTGCAATTCCTTGCTGACCTGCATCGCCAGCTCGCGCGTCGGCGCAATCACCAGGGCCATCGGCACCTTTGCAGCGCCAAGGGAATCACCTTCGATAAGCGTCGGCGCGATCGCGAGGCCAAACGCCACGGTTTTCCCCGAACCGGTCCGCGCCGAAACGACGAGGTCTCGCCCGAGCGCCTCTTGCGCGATGACGGCCGACTGGACCGGAGTAAGCTCCGTATAACCGCGAGCGTCGAGAGCGCGCTGCAGCGCTGGGTGTACCTGAGGATTAGCCATGCGGGCGCACTACCCGTCCATCGTCAAACCCGATAGCCCTCTGAACGGTCGAGCGGGTAAAACCGGAGGTTTTGCGCGCGTATCGAGGCGGCGTGGACCCTGCGTTTGCGTGACGATGCTCTTCGACCCGCTCGAAAACAACGCCGGAAGGTCGGACGCGGAATCACTTTCACCGCATTGGGGTTGCAGGGGTAGCGACCTTCTCTAATGACCTTGGACGTGAGTGCTTCAATCGTTCTCGGCTCCGCTCCAGGGGGCGCCGACGTCCTAGTCAACATCGAAGAATTGCTGGCAACCCGATTGCTCGTGCAAGGCAACAGCGGGTCGGGAAAATCGCATCTGCTTCGGCGGCTGCTCGAGGAAAGTGCAGAGTCGGTCCAGCAGGTCGTTATCGATCCTGAAGGTGATTTCGTTACGCTCGCGGAACCGTTCGGCCATGTGGTCATCGACGGCGCGACGTATAGCGGAACCGAGATCGGGCGCCTCGCCGCGCGCGTCCGCGAGCACCGGGCTTCCGTCGTCCTTGCACTCGACGGGCTCGAGGTGGAAGCACAGATGCGCTGTGCAGCGCAGTTTCTCGGTGGCTTGTTCGATGCGCCGCGAGAGCAATGGTTTCCAGCGCTGGTCGTGGTTGATGAAGCTCAAGTGTTTGCGCCGGCTTCGGCAGGGGAAGTGAGCGACGAGATACGTCGCCTATCGCTCGCGGCGATGACCAACCTTATGTGTCGCGGCCGCAAGCGCGGTCTAGCAGGCGTGATTGCAACGCAGCGCCTGGCGAAACTGGCGAAGAATGTCGCAGCCGAAGCGTCGAACTTTCTCATGGGCCGAACCTTTCTCGACATCGATATGGCTCGTGCCGCCGACCTTCTCGGGATGGAGCGGCGCCAGGCGGAGCAAATTCGGGATCTCGACCGCGGGCACTTTCTCGCGCTCGGTCCGGCGATCAGCCGTCGGCCTCTCGCAGTGCGGATCGGAACCGTGCGAACCGCCTCGCGGGGTGCCGCGCAGGGGTTGATGCCTCTGCCCGCGACACCTGCTGACGAACTCCACGCCCTGCTCCATGGAGACCCGCAGGAAGCGGAAGTCATACTTTCCAGCCCTGCCCCCGAGCCGCTGAAGGCCGAAGTGCTGATCGAGCAGATCACGACGCAGGAAGCCAGCCGAGCGGAAGACCCAGCTGCCCATTCGATCGCGCCCGAAGCCGAGCGCGATGTCGATCAGGCGTATTGCGAAATCTTGGCCGAAATGGCGAATGAGGAAGGGAGTACGTTTCAGCCGACCCCCGTTCTCTTCCAGGACTTCACGGTGCGCTGCCGAATGCGCCGGATACCGGCGAACCGTCTCGATCTGGTCAACTTCCGGCGCCGCTTCGCCATGGCGGCGGCAGGGATTGCAGACGCGTCCGACGAACGCTGGGCGGACGTGTTGCGGATTGCAAGAAGCGTTTCGGACGATCTCGTCGGCCCGTTTCTGCTGGTGGCCAAGGCTGCTCACGAGGGTGCACCGTGCCCCGACGATGAAACGCTGGCGCGGGTCTACGGGACCAATTCACTCGGGCGGATCCGGCGATTGCTCGAGCATCTCGAAAAGAACGGATTGATCGTTGTTCGAACGGACTACGCGGGCAGGCGATCGATCGGCATACCGGACCTTGGGCTTACGACCGCTCCGATGGAAGCCTGACCAACGCGCGAGTGCAAACCGATCAGGTCGGGTCGGAGGTGGGCGGCCGCCGGCCGTTGCGAGGATTCACAATTGACGAGGTTTCCGGCCGTTTATTGGCGGTCTCGCCCCCGGGATCGCCGAGGCGTGCGTTCAGCTTTGCAATCCGCCTTTTCAGGACCGCGACATTCTCCGGTGTTGTCGCTTGGAGTTCCGGTAAATCACCTTCGTACACCCGGGTGATGTTGCCGGACTCAATGCCTTTGAGCAGCTGTACGAGCCGGTCTCGCTCCTGGTGCCAATTTTCTCCGCTCAATCCGCACCTGCTGGTCTCGCGACGCCCTTCTTTGAAGGGTTGGACGCATTGGTCTTCTTGGGCCCCTTCGCTTTGGGTTTCCGCGCCTCTTTCGTCGACCTCACTTGTCCCTTAGCCATGAGTACTCCTTCCCAAATCGCACCGCTCCTGTTTCAGGAAACAGGATTGCGCCCGTGCGCTGAATTGAATCGCGAATTCTCGAGATCGATTGCGGGCTTTGATCGTTGATCCGGCGCTCCGCTGCCGTGTCTTCCAGGAGAAATTCCTAAATGCCCGAGCGCGGTGAACCGGCTTATCTTCCGGTCGCCGGCGCCACTCTCCTAATACAGGTTCGGGCACCTTCCTCACCATAAGGGCGTGTTCGGCCGATGCGGTTTGCGCTCGACGCCCTTGTCATCGAGCAACTGGGTACGAAGGAGCAAACGAATACGCTCGGCGCCTTCGCTGCTTTTGCAAACAAGCCGGACTCCCCCTCCTGGAAGTCGCTCGAGAGCGGACACGCCGACCTGTTCTTTGAGGCAACGGGCCAAGACCTTGTCCTCATCGAGCTTGAGGTAGAGGGTTCGACTCATGACTTGGCACTCCTTTTGGATGCCAAAACGTTATTCTCAGCCCGGAGACGATTGACGCTCCGCCAATAGGTATCGGCTGGCATGCACTCCATGCCTTCGCGTTCCCAATCCAATTGATCGACCTTCTCGCGATCCATTTGCGCTCCCTCGCGTAAGCGGGAGCACGCTGGTCTCTCAGCCGCGCAAGAGCCTACACCTAGATATTCACGCGATGCAGCCGTGTTAGCACGGTTCCGCCCGTCCACCTAGCCACACAAAGGCGGCGTAGCGGGAGCGGTACCGGCCAAACTTTCATGGAGCAAAGGAACGTCCGAGCGGTTTATCTAAAGGATCTTTGCTGCGAGGGATTGGCAATGGGGTCGGAATGCTCAGGCTGCGGTGCACGAGTGAATGACGGCGTAGCTTTTTGCGCGGCATGCGGAAACGCTGTCGAACCCGCAAGCGCGCCAACGGCCCGACCCATTCGAAAGCGCCTCAGCATCCCATTTGCGACGATTGTTGCTGTCGGCTTTGCCGGCGCCTTGGTCTTGGGCAGCGGTCGAGCCGCGACCGGTCAGCCGTCGCCGAACAACCAGCGGCTCACGGCCTCCATCGACGGCACGCCGGTGCAGATCAGCGGACCCGAGATAGCGTTGGTGCAGCGGGCGGTGGCGACCAGCAACGCCCAACAAGGTTCGCCCCGGTAGGCGCCGCCATCGGGCGCCGAGGCGAACGCATTTCTTTTCATACCTCTCCAGACCCGGACTGCGGCACGGGCAAGACTTCCAGGGATTAAAAGGGCCCCGGCCCAGCCCCCCTCCTTACTTACCAACGGCCTCGCGACGCCTGGCAGGGAAGCACTGAAAGCCTAGCCGTTCCGAGCAGAGACGTTGACGCGACCGGAACGCTGGATCGAAGACCAGCCGACACTTGGACCCCGGAGCGCCTGGATGACCGCCTTGATCACGACATAGTACATGACCTGACGATAGCCGAAGCGTTGGGGGACCAACCATACCATCAGGCGCCAGTTCTCACGCCGCTCTAGTGCCATGGCAATAAACCCAGCCGTGAGATCAATCGCGGCAAACAGGATCCAGAACAGCGCAACATGATGAAGATCGCCTTTCATCGCGCTGTAGCCATGTTCGTGGATCGAGGTGATCGTCCAGAAGATATTCACCACAAGCGCAAGGTCGATGATCGGCGAAATGAGGGCGAACAGTAACTGGAAGATGATCGTCTGGGGCAGCCCGACAAAGGCAAGCCCACGCGGCCAGCCGTCGGCGATGATTCGCTTGTGCTTCCAGACGCACTGGATGGTTCCAAACGCCCACCGGAACCGCTGCCTTGCAAGCTGCCGGAAGGTCTGCGGGGCCTCGGTCCAGGCAACCGCGCTCTGGTCGTAGGCGACTTCCCAACCGGCGCGCTGCACGGCGATCGTGAGGTCCTGATCTTCGGCGAGCGTTTCGGGCGGATATCCTCCGACTTCCAGAATTGCCGATTTGCGCCATGCGCCCACCGCCCCCGGCACTACGGACATCGCGCCAAGACGTGCAAGCGCACGCCGTTCAAGGTTCTGCGCGGTCACATATTCAAGCGCCTGCCATTTCGTGACGACATTGACGCGATTGCCGACCTTCGCATTTCCAGCGACAGCAGCGAGACGATCGTTTTGCGCAAACCAGCGTGCGAGCCGGGCAATTGTCGTCGGCTCGAACTGCGTATCCGCGTCGAGCGCAACAACGATGTTGCTTCGGGCCGCCGCAAGACCGTGGTTGAGCGCGCGTGCCTTGCCGCCGTTTTCGAGTCGGATGAGGTGTACTCGGGGATCATCGCCGAAGGCGCTTTCGACTGTTTCCGAGGTTCGATCCTTGGAGCCGTCGTCGATTACGATCACTTCGAGCCGAACATTCTCGCTTGAAAGGACCTGCCGGACCGAGCGCTCGATGACCCGCTCCTCATTATAGGCCGGAATGAGGACGCTGACGAAGGTCTCGGGGTCGATCGCCGGGTGTTTGCGCCGCATTTCCTTCCACGCCGACAGGAGG
>DASZBO010000062.1:0-13131 GCA_035944075.1 Sphingomicrobium sp. | reverse complement strand
CATGATGACGCCCGTGAGCGACCGCTTGGTTGCCTCGCGAAGGGAGGCAACGCTTCCATCAGCACCCACCTTTTCAGCGTCCTCCAGCACTGCCCACAGTTGGTCAACCGCGAGACCAAGCTCCGCATTCGTCAACAACTTGTGCTCGTGCATCCGCTTCCACCCGCTTACCGCCCCACATTGTGGCAACTAACAAATTATACGGCGGCAAACCAACGTAATTTTTTTGATTATGCCATTCATTGATTTCTTGACACGCGTTTAAACACGAACAGCTCGCAGCGGGAATGCCCAGCTAGGATTGCGTTTAAGCGCGCCACGCGAGGGGCTCTCGAGCCCACGTCTGCGATGACAAGCGTCGCAATCGCATGATCATATGATGATCGCGGATCGCGCAAATGAGCCATAAGATTGCTCGTTGGCCGCTCGACTTCACCGAACAACAGAGCATGTGTGGAAGCCGCAAGGAGCCACGCATGCAATCCCTCGGAAACCTCATCAAAACCGCACCCCCCGAAGTCGCCGCGAATGAGCGTTCGATTGACGATCACAAGGCCAAACACGGCGCCCGGCTGGTCATCGAACTAGTCCTCACGGTCGATATATCGGCCACCGCTAACGACCCCTGCCCGCTTAGCGGCCAGCTCGATCTGCGGCTTTCGCGATTCGATTTCTGAACGCCGTGCATTTGAAAGGGCTGCTCAATGTCATTCCGTAAATTCCCGTCGCTCAACCGCTCGTTCGTCGTGTCCGCGATATCGCTCTCCCTGGCCTCATACACCCTGACTCATGCCAAAGCGGGCCCACTCGATCAACAAGGTATGAAAAAGCTGGCTGAGATCACGGCCTTCTTTCGTCACGGCGAGAGATGTCCGGACGTCCCGGAGGAATGGTCAGACGCATTCACGATGCTCTTAATGATGAACACCCCTTCTGAGCAGCAGGTCGAGGATCAAGAGCAAGGGGTGCTCGCCTTGCGCGACAGGATCGGGCAAGCGAAATGGTGCCAGCTCTACGCGGTCGAGATGGAGGAGGCGTTCGTCGCTTATCGGCTTGCGGTCGGACAGTGATCGCCGCAACTGCGGCGGTTAAGCTCCATCATGGGATATTTCAGCTCCACACGGTGAATACATTCGCAATACATGCCGACTCGGCATAAAATGCTACTTTGTTCATAAGTGCCTAAGTCTTCTAAACTATGATTGCGCCGAGTTCTCTGCATTCTCCTCCGACGTGAATCATCGCATGGCAGTTAGCGCAGACCACTGCGAGGTCGTTGAGCTTCGTTTCACGTTCTTTGGCGGAAGCTTTCCCAAGCGCCCCAAGATGATGGACGTGAGCAAATCCTTTACCAATTGCGCCGTACTTGGACTCGAAGTCGAAGCCGCATTTCGGCACTTCGCACACAAGACGCCCACCATTAGCTTTCAGAGCAGCTGCAATTTTGTCGCGACGGGCGCGCCATTCCCTATGTCGGTGTCTCCTGAATGCCAAGCGTTCCGCGCCTTCCTTATACGAGGCAGCGTCCGGATCAGGCGCTTCAGCGAACGGCTCTACAGGCTTTACACCACGCATCAGCACAAAATCGCCGGTCTCGAAATCGTATTCTGTGACGGCCCACTTCACTTCATCGAGTCGTCGTCCGCCGACGCTGGAAGAATCTGACAGAGGGTCAAAGCGGTCACGCCGTTTACCCACGAGGATAGCCGAGCAAAGCGATGCAGTCGCGCGCGCCTTCTACAATTCGGCGTTTCACAGTTCGGCAAATCTAGGGCCGGATACCGTCTCGCAGCCGTAAACTCGACCCAAGAGCCGCGCTAATGGGCTTCTTCTATCCCACCCAACGAACTGGTCTTAATATCGTCATCGCCCCTATTTTCAACGGGCAAAACTGAGAAAACATTGTGGTATCGACGAGGTGTTCTGTGCGGTCGAATGTGCTCTTGCGGTGGTGCAATCGGCGAGTGGTTTTGAGTGGCGGCTACTTGCCTAACCCCAACCATTTCGGCCACTCGTGGCATTTCCACCACTTGTTTATCCTGTTCGTCGGACTTGTGCGGTGGTAATGCAATAACTTTGAATTGTTGAAATGCCTTTGCTTCGTCGGGGCTAAAGTCTTTCAATGCGGCGTCCAACTGCACGGTTGCCTTTTGAAGCTCTAATTCAATCTGTGCCTTTGTCATAGAAGGGGCGTGTTTATTGAGGCTTTCAATTCGCTTCAATGCCCGGAGTATCTTTCCAGGTGCCCCAGTGCGTTTTTCTATCCGTTGTACTTGCTCGCGCGTCGCGCCAGACTTTTTAACAAATTGGTCGCACACATATTCGGAAAATGTGCGCGAGATTTTGCAGAATTTTTCAGTAGTGTCTATTGCGCCGCCGATACTTGCGTAAATTCCAACTGCACCAGCTACGAAAAGTCCAGTTGCCCTAATTTTCCCCTTTAGCGTGCCTTCAATAAGCTCGACCTCGATCTCAACTGGCTGAGTAAATATGCGTAGTGCTGCAGCCCGCGCAATTTCATCGGTAGCTCGGCCTAATCGCCGCAATTCCTCTTCGGAGACATAAAACGGGCTAAGTCGTATATACGCTTCTGCCAATACAGCCATTTAATTTTCCCCAAGTACGCCCGATGCCTGCGTTGAGAGCGGCAGTAAGTGAACTAAGGACGCGCACTCCTTAGCGACGTCTTCGGCAGCCGCGAGCGGAACACCGGTGAGATCCGATCTAAAGCGAATCGCACTCACACCACTCGGGACAGGGGGCCTGATTGCCGGGATGTCCTCTACTTTGAAGAAAACAATCGTTGAACGAGCCAGCGCGCTATCGAACCGCACCGGCAGAGACCCGGGAAGCGACGCTCCGAGAGAATTTGCAACAACCGTTCTCAATTTTAAGAGAGCTTGCATATCGCCCGACAATCGCTTCTGCACTTCGCCAAGCAATTCCTCAAGGGACTGACCTGCTCCGCTTTGCTCGACGAACATAGAGGCGATCACCGCATAGGTACCAACTGGCGGCACACATTGTTCCAGTGCGAAGTAGTGCGACCTGATTCGGTCTGATGTTGCCTTGGTTTCAAGCCGCGCGTCATCCAACGCAAAGTCGAATCGATCAGTAGGGTTGGCCCGCCACGCCGCGACACACTTGATTGGATTCTGGCTGACGGCGATGACTAACAGTTCGGCGTAAAGACCCGCGACATTCCGGCTTGCGGGCTTGCTCAAATGTTGAAGGATTTCGACAAGTTTCCCGATTGCGTCCGAGACACCATGTAAGGTGGGCTGCGCGCCTACGATCTCGATCACTGTACCCATCAGGTGAAGAAAATAGTTGCGCAAATCACCGTCGGCTGAGGTGCATGTGACAACGGTGAGTTGGTATCGCTCCCTCCGGTCGTTGGGGAGCACAATTTCGCAAGGGACGCAGAACTGCACTTCCAGCGCCGAGAGCTTTAATGGCGCAAGGAAACCGCTGTCGGTCGTTTTAATGAGCAGGCACGGTTCGCTCGCGTTATTCCACCCGACGAAATGGTTGCTGAATGTAGGAATAGCGATCGCAATGAATTGCGCGTCACCTATCGCTGTCTTCGCAGGCTTAACGGCGTCCAAAAGCTCCTTTAGTCGCAAAGTCACGGCTGGCCTTGCTGGTCCTGGATAATCCAGTCGAGGCTCAGGCGGCCCGGTATCCAGATCGCGAGTACAGGAACGTCTTGCGAAACCATCACATCCTGGCCGTTCTGCTTTTCCGTGAAATTGATCCTGTGAAGCTGAACGGTGACGCGGTCGGCATCACAGAAGGTCCAGTCGCCAGGATAAGAATAGCCGTCACCGCTTCGCGTCGGCCCCTGCATCAATCGACGGATTGATCCGATGCGCCCATTGGCATCGAGCCCACGGCGCGCGTCTGTGTACCCTGGCCGCATTTTGTAAAATCGAACGGTCTCGTTCGGGTTGGGTGGCGGGTTGCCGTTTGGTGCGCCGCGCAGCGCATAGGAAAGCTGGAGCAGCATTCCCAGTGTTCGCTCAGTGTCCGATGGATATTCAACACGGTATTGAAGAAGAAGATTGTCTATTACATCGCGCAACAGAACATTCTCGCACACATCATGCTGCTGGGCGAGTTGGGCAAACTGCCGATCCCGGACAAACGTCAGTCCACGGCAAAAATTGTCACACGCGTCCCGGTTGGCTCGAATAACTGGATCGCTCAACTTGAGCATCCTCGGGAAATACCAATCGTTGGCGAAGTTTCCACGCAAGATATTTTGCTGAATGACGCTTGCCCGGCACGGGTTTAATTCGTCCGACAGAACGAAGCGGCGCTTCCAGTTTGACATTGCTTCACCACGGTCTCTTACGCCGCGCAACTCGTCGCGCATTTCCTCTTCGTGGTTAACATAGCCCTCGTAGGTGCCGGACACGGCAGCCTCTAAGTAAATTCGGCAATATCCAAGGTATGGCCGCTTGTAGCCGAAGAAGCGGGCGCGCTGCTGGAGCGTGTCAGCGTTGCCGGTGCCGATGCCTCGCGGCATATACGTGACGGTTAATTCCCGAACCGTAAACCCGCGATCCATCGCCTGTCCGCCAACGAGAATCCAAGCGTAAGCGTTTCTCCAGTTGAAGTCCCGTGACCGATTGCCCTTGCGGCGGTTCACTTCGCGGACTTCGACATTCTCCATGTCGGAACCAAGCCGGTCAAGGATCACGTCGAAGGCAGGCAGGTCGGCACCGGCCGTGCCCTGAATATCTGTGTGTGCGTCTTGGAACAGTTGTACTAGTTCGCGACGATCGGGATTGGTCTCGGGCAACGCCAGGATACGGACCCATTCGTCTCTGGTCTGCCGGATCGTACTGAAATATTGGAAATGCTCCTCCGTGGTGCGTGAGGGATGTACCAGCATTGATCGGTTCGGATTTGACGGGCCCCAGGTCGGTCGTCCTGCGCTAACCCCGACGAAGAAGACTTTCAGTGCGCGGAGTAGCGTTTCCGGCACATCAAGAAGCGGATTATCCGCGCTGGGGATTTCATTTTGGGGGATGACGCGCGTGAACTGTCGATTGCCCCCGAAGAATTCCTCGCCGCCGACGTATCCGTCACCCGGTTCCAACACGTCCACGAACTCAGGCGATAGAATATCCGCTATGTTGATAAGCAAAGGGGCCTGTGGCGTAGCCGTGTATTGCAAGAATGTGTGATTAGGCATGCGTTCCATCAGCGAGAGCAATTGCCCGTAAGTAGTGCTTTCTTCGCCGCGATTGACCAAATTATTCAAACTGGCTTGGTCGGCCTCATCATCGACAACGACGGCTGGTACGCCCGTCAAATTGAGACCGGCGAGCAACTGGTTCAGGTTGTCCAACCGTCGATGATGCTTCATGACGGTCAGGAGAAGTGTCGCTTTCTCCAACTGCGGTACATTTGGATTGCGCCAGTTGGCGATTGCGTTCTCGACCGTCTGGCGGCTGCCGAGGTCGGGATTCTTCACATGAATCCATCGTGGCGGTCCATCGAAGGCATCGACCTGTAGATCACCAAGCAAGCGACCGACGGTCTGTTCGAATAAAGGTACGGATGTCCCGGCCACCACGATGACGATTGGAATGTTGTTGTCTCTCGCCAGGGCGATGACCGTAGTGAATGAGAGCGTCTTACCGCTCTGTACGTAGCCGACAACGAGGCCGGTGCGTTGGCCGTTAGCCACCGCCGGGTCTTGTCCAAACCCGAGAATGCGAGCGGCGGATTGCTGAATGAAATTTGCCGCGGCTGTCGGAAGCCTCTTGAATTCCATGAGGCGGACGGCTTCTTCGCCAATTAACGGTTGCCAACGCTGGCCCGGTGCCCGGTTTGCACGAAGGGGGGTAATAACTGCTGGCGCGGCAGGCATGGGCATCCCCGGCTAGGTTGAAGGCTGCGAGAGCGCGTCACGCAGAATGTCGTTTAAATTTCTGCGGATGGTGGCAGCAAACTGCACCCCGGTTTTTCGCGCCAGGGTCTCTGCGAGTGCTATGGCGGAAGCCACACGCAGCAGGGCCTCAACGTCATCCGGATCGGTTTGCGCGAAGGAAATCATAAATGGGTGCGCTAGGGAGACCCGAATTTCTAGTATCCGGTCGGAACCCTTTGTTTTTGGCGTGTCGCTTACGTCCAGCCACTGGCTCTCCGATGGATCGTCACCCAGCTCAACCTTGATCCGCCAAGATTCTCCGCGGAAATTGATAGCAATCTCTTTGCTCGCCAACATTGCCTGCTGCTTAAGCGCATGCTCGGGACCTTCGATTGGGGTCTTGGCTGCGACAGTCTCAATAATGTCTGGAAGCTTTTGTTCGAGGGCGGTTGTCGTGCGCTCCACGGCCTCGCGGGCAGCGGCTTGCCGCTCGCCACGCGCAGCGATGGCGCGATAGCCATCGGCTTGTCGGAGGAGGGGTAGCGTTCCTTTGTCGAGTTCTTCCTTGAGTAGCTCGACGAAAGGCTGTTCATTTTCGTCCCAACGAAAGCCGTCCTTGGTATGCGAAACATCGAAGCCTTCAAGATGAAGCTCGCCGAATAGTCGGAGGTAACGGTAACTGCCCGGCTGCGCGAAAATCATCGGAGGGCGATAACCTTCGTCACCGCTTCCTTGAATCAGTCTGCCACGGCGGAACAGTGCGAAACCAGAACGCGCGTAGTTGCCGGGATCACGTAGGGCGGCAAAACCGGTTATTTTTAAGTCGTTCCCAAAATCAAACTTAATATTCTTACGCCAAGTTTTGGAAGGACCATTAGGTTCCTTTATGTAAGGGGCGCGAAGAATGTTCGGCTCTTCAAAAGCCAACGCCTCATCGCCGAATTTGAGTTCGAGCACCCCATCACGAATGAAATTTCGATAGATGTCGGTAAGGTGTTCCTTGATCTTGCCAAGTGTCTTACGCACAGGAACATGATGAAGGTTTTCAAGGACGACTTCGGTATAGTGCTCGTTCTTGTCGGCGCGATCTTCTTCGATTTCCAGTTCTTCAATTTGATCGTTTACGATCTTGGTCACGTCAAACCGCACGGTTCGGGCGACCGTCTCGCCCAACGCTTTCGTGCGGACATGCCAGCGCGATGCAAACCAACACGCGGCGCTTTTCATTCCCATGCCGAATTCGGAAAGGCCAGCAACGTCTGGAGGAACAGCAGCCGGTCGGAAAGCACGGCTAAAATCCTTCAGAGCTATCCCACCGGCGTTGTCCCGGACGGAGATTCGCGCTGGTTTATTGGCATCGATGTTGATCCGGACAACGAGTTTGAACCGCGCGCCGTGAAGCTTCTTTAATTCTGGCTGCTTACTGAGATAACTTTGCAGAGAGTTATCGACAAATTCCGCAAGCGCGAACCATGACCGGTAGTTCAAATGCCGAAGCACGCTCAAAACGCTCACGCCCGGACGAATACTAACAGTCTTGGCGGACTTTTGAGACATTCGCATCGAGCTTTCAAAGAGAAATTCGGAGCTCAGAATTGTAAGTTAGACGGCGACCTCGTTGCTTCGCGCGCTTCTGTGCACGGACTTTCCTCGGTTGCTCTGATTTAGCCGCGGCACCTATGAGTTTGCGCGCGACGGCAGTGATGACCTCGACATTGACTGCGTTGCCGAGCGCTTTGTACGCACTGCCTTGTGCAGCTGGAAGGTGTTTCAAATTACCCATGCTTTGAAGACGAGCGCACTCACGCATCGTCATATAGCGCCGCTCCCAGGTGATAACCGGGACCTGACTGGTCGTCAGAGCAACGAGCGACGGTGCGGCATTCGGCTTTTTCGCTCGTATGCCAGATGCGCGAAACTGGATAACGGTTTTCCACAAATTGCGTGTGCCACCCTTCCAATTCCATTCGAGCTTCTGGAAGCTTGGCGCAAACCGCTCGATGCTTGGAAGCCATGCGTCGATGACCGTCTTATGTTTTTTGTAGAAGGCCCGGTTCTGTTCGATGAATTCGACCTTCCATGCAGGAAATCTGGTCTTGCTAGAACGCGCGTAAGGCGGTAGGGCAGCTATGATTGCTGATTTTTTTAGGCCACGTAGAGAATTTCCAAATGCTCCCTTGTAGGACTTGAACTCGTTTGCGCTCAGCCGCGTCGGTGGCAGCCCTCGCACCGGATAATTGGCACCAAATTCCATCGCCCAGATCGGAAACGACGGGAGTTGCTCATCAGCCGGGAGTTTATCCAGCAGCGCCTGCCAAGCTTTTATGTACTGGACAGCGGCTGTGGGAAGCTTTTTGGCTTCGATAGGGTTGATATCTAGAATAGATTTGATGGAAATATCGTCGGCAGTATGTGTGGCGTCTGGCCACTCGAACTTGTCCAGACCGTCTCGCGCGCCAACAATCAAAGCACGATCACGGGTTTGCGGGACGCCGAACATATGCGGCGACAGCAATTTAAATTCGATCGAATAGCCAGCGCCTCGCAGTCGCTTGCAAACCTTTGACCAGGTGCGGCCATCATCGTGACGCAACAGGTTGGGCACGTTCTCAATCAAAAGATAGCGTGGCTGATGTGTTTCGAGGATTGTGATGACGTAGTCGAATAGATCACCCCATTGGGGGCAATCAAAACCGAGTTGTTCGCCTGCTTTCGAAAAAGGCTGACAGGGAAATCCGGCGCAGAGAATATCGTGCGACGGCACTTTGTCGTAAAACTCGCGGATATCGCCGTGTGGTTTCAACCCAAAATTCTTTTGGTACAGTTCTGCAAGTTCACCGTCGATTTCGGATGCAAATACGCAACGGTGCCCAAGCTTTTCTAATGCTTGATGAAACCCGCCAAGACCAGCGAACAGGTCGATGAAGCGCAACGAACGAGGCAACGGAATTCTCCGTAGGACGGGATATGAGGACCGGCGAATTGGGATTTGCCGTGGCGACCCCGACCCGCGTAGACGGGGGTCAACTCCGTCCCCGCGCTACTAAGCCCCCAAAACAACCCTAGCGCGCAGAAACTAAAATGCAAATGATATGGAGCGCTAGTTTTAAGTTTTCTCTACAAATCAACGGCTTAGACACTCGCTCTGTCATAACCGCTCTGGCATGCTGGCCTAATAGGAGGTCGTCTTCTGGATGCGGGTGGATGCGCCGGGCCTTATCTGGACGCTGTTGCGGACGCGAGAGGCAGAGACCTTCCGAAACTAACGCAAGCGAGCGACCGCACGCGCTCAATCCTTATCTTTGCGGCAACGATCGGCCCGATGACAAAGACGGGGTTTGCACGTTTGCGGTCGTCCGCGAGGCGGACAAAAGTGTGACGGCCTCTATTGCTGGGCTGCCTCACTTGGGCGCGTCAACAGTGCAATCCATGATATGACGACCTGCATGCATTTATCAAGCATGGGCAAGGGAGGGGCGCGTGATCACCGTTGCAGATATTCAGAAAGATCTGCCGCACTGGCCCGAGGATGTTGTCGAACAGTGGCTTCTCTACTTCGCCAACGAGCCTGACTGTGGCTGGCCACCGCCGGAGCCACTCGGTGCTCATCGCTGGAACGTTCTTCTATTCGGCAAGCCTGTGACGTGGTGGAAGAATGTTACATGGAAAAAGCAGCTAGTGAACTGTACGCTTTCGGAGCTTTCCGCGAAGACGCGCGGCGACGTAGCCGACATCGTGCGCCAGTGGAATGACGGAACTGCCAGTGCGAGTACTCAGAGGCGAGTGGCTCAGCCATGGCTTCATATTCGCGACAACGGTGTTTTCCCGCGATCACCCTTGATGATCAAGCAGCCTGACGGATGGAGCCTTGCCGATGGCCATCATCGGATGGCGGCGTTCGAAATGTTTCAGGGCTTGAGCGACGCCGAACTTTCGAAGATTGGAAAGAACAGGCCGTCGCGCGACCAGGATGTGTGGGTCGGAACACACACCGCCTGATGCTCACTAATTTTAAGGAGCCCCGCATGTCTTTAACTTTCTCGGGCGGAAGCTGCTCTTTGCGCAGCGCCTGCTTTTCTTGCCTGATTTGTACCCTTGTATCTATGGCCGACCACAGGATGACCACAGAAACCCCGTGAACGGATATGAACAAACGTGGTCGGAGACGACGAAAAACAGCGGATTTAATTGAGTGTCCCGGGCAGACTAGGCCGCTCATAACGGCCCTCTCAGAGGTAGTCTCTAAGCTCGGCCGCGATGGGAGTGCCGTGTCGCAATGGCCGATCATCTTCGGCCAAAAGCTACCTGCAATGAGCAAGAACATGATCCAGAAAGCGCTCGCATTTTGGTGCGAACAGAGCGGTACTGAGACCGCTTCACGGGACTGAGCGGTCCCGGCCTCCCGCCCCGCCGGCCTAAGCGCTGAGGTGGGGCTTCGGTCGTGCGGCGCGAGGGCGCCCTTACCGAAGGAGTATCACAATGGCAAAGGTGACCAAGAAGCGAACGGCGCGTTCGAAGAAATCGCCGGCTCGGCAACGAAATGGCCCCAAGTCCAGGCCTAACCCGCGCTCAGCGGCGACAACACGCTCCGGCACGAAGCAGGGCCGCGCGATCGAGATGCTGCGATCCAAGGACGGCACATCCATTCAGGCGCTGATGGATACCACTGGATGGCAGCAGCATTCAGTGCGCGGGTTTTTAGCTGGCGTCGTCCGCAAGCGCCTAAAGCTGAATCTCGTCTCAGAAGTTAATGCCGGCGTCCGGACCTATCGGATCACCGGCGAACCTGCCGCGCCGTCATCGAAGGTTCAAGGCGCTCAGTCTAAATCCTGAACGCCATGCCGAAGGTGAGGATTTCGACTGATGCGCCCCAGCGCGCGTCGGTTGACGTCGAGATCGCGCGATTGCGCGATCTCGACCATCAAGGTTTGAGAACGCACTGGGAGGCCACGTTCGGTGGGAAGGCCGCGGCTCATCTGCCGCGGCATCTCCTCTTCCGGCTGCTTGCCTATCGGCTCCAGGCAGAGCGCTTCGGCGATCTGGACCCCGACAGCAAGCGCATTCTGGGGCAGTCGGCCTCGCCGGAGGATGCGTCGAAGCGTGCGGCAGATGTCGCGCGCACCGCGAAAACCCTGCGACCAGGCACGGTGCTCGGCCGCGAGTGGAATGGAGAGATGCATCGGGTCGCCGTCCTGGCCGAGGGTTTCGCCTGGAACGGCACTACGTACCCGAGCCTGTCGAAGGTTGCGTTCGAGATCACAGGGACGCGCTGGAATGGCCCCCGGTTCTTTGGCCTCCGTGATCGAGGCGCATTGGATGGGAAAGGATCATGACGGCCAAGAAGCCTCAGATCGTCCGATGCGCCATCTACACCCGAGTCTCGACCGACCAAGGGCTCGATCAGGAGTTCAACTCCCTCGACGCGCAATACGAAGCCTCGCGAGCCTACATTCGCAGTCAGGCTCATGCCGGGTGGACGCAAATCCGAGCCCGCTATGATGACGGCGGCTTCTCGGGCGGAAATACCGATCGGCCGGCATTGCAGCAGCTGCTGGAGGACGTTCGGGCGAAGAAGATCGACGTCATTGTGGTCTACAAGGTCGATCGGCTGACCCGCTCGCTCGCCGACTTCGCCAAGCTTGTTGAGCTGTTTGACGAGCATGGCGTCTCGTTTGTTTCGGTGACCCAGCAGTTCAACACGACCACATCAATGGGGCGGCTGACGCTCAACGTCCTGCTTTCTTTCGCCCAGTTCGAGCGGGAGGTCACCTCGGAGCGGATCCGGGACAAGATCGCCGCCTCCAAGCGCAAAGGACTATGGGTCGGAGGGATGGCCCCGCTCGGCTACGACGCGAAAGATCGAAAGATCACGGTCAACGAGGAGGAAGCCGGGACCGTCCGCACTATCTTTCGCCGCTATCTCGAACTGGGGAGCCTGGGCACCTTGATGACCGATCTCAGGCAGCAGGGGATCGTCACCAAGCGACGCGTCCTTAAATCCGGAAAGAGCGCCGGCGGCATCCCCTTCACTCGTGGTCCCCTCGCCCACCTTCTCCGCAACCGGTTCTATATCGGCGAGGTTCTCTTCAAGGGCGAGATCCTTCCCGGTGAGCAGCCTGCCATCCTCGACCGCGACGTCTTCGAAGCGGTCCAAACCGGGCTCGCCGGGCAGGCCACCAATCATGTCAAGGCCCGGATGGATTCCGAGGCGCTGCTAATGGGCCGCATCTTCGACGACCACGGTAACCGCATGAGCCCAAGCCATGTTGGAAAGAGAGGCGTCAAGTATCGCTACTACATTTCCTCGGCGCTCCTCGACGGACGTACGGACGAAGCTGGCTCCATTACCCGTGTCCCTGCTGCCGAGATTGAGGCGCTGGTCGCACGCGCGATTCGCGATCACGTGGGGGCCAGCCCAGCCATCGACGATAGAACCATCATCACGGCTCACCGGCCTAAGGTCATCATTCATCCGCGGGAGATTGCAATTCGCATCGGCGATGATGACAAGGCGCGCGACTCCGATCATGACCTCATTCGGGTTCCGTGGCAGAAGCAGCCATCCAAGCGCCGCCGGGAGATCCTGCTCCCGGCATCCGGTGAGCGGCGCGATGCACGTCCGATCCGTTCGGAAACCCGTGCGACCCTCATCAATGCGATCGCTCGCGGCCGCAGCTGGATGGATGAGCTTGTCGAAAACAAAGATGCGACTGCTGAGACCATTGCTCACCGCGAAGGCTGCAGCGCCCGCAAGGTGAACATGACGATCTCGCTCGCCTTCCTGTCGCCGACGTTGGTCAAGGCCGCTCTCGAAGGAAGGCTGCCGCGAGGAGTCGGCGTCACCCGGCTCTGCGACATGCCCGTCGAATGGTCGCGCCAGCACCAGGCACTCGGCCTCAACCTCTAAACGCTGCCCCCAGTCGAACCGGTCTCTGCAACCGGAGTCTCTATTTCCCAGGAAAAAGTAATTCGTGGCCAGAGATTTTGGGTCACGGAGGCCGCGCTTCTGCCTTAGGCCGCATCCAGAGACCAGCCGACCTCGCTTCGCCCTGCCAAATGCGGGGCTTTCGCACGGATCCGGGAAATCTCTGGTTCGAAGGGAGTGTGTGGTGGGCCCGGCAGGACTCGAACCTGCAACCAGACCGTTATGAGCGGTCGGCTCTGACCATTGAGCTACGGGCCCGTTCCGTCATTGTACTATCAATGCCCCCAGGCGGCGCGCAATCCTCACCTGCCCGGGGCACCGC
>DASZBO010000061.1:0-1756 GCA_035944075.1 Sphingomicrobium sp. | reverse complement strand
TTCCAGTGCCACTGATCAGTGACGATTCGAAACCCGTGCCGCGCTCTAAGTGTTACGGTTTCCCCTGCGCTGTGGCTAACTGAGATAGGGAAATGTAATGGCCGCTATCCAGACTGATCAGACCTCAGATAATTGTGTTTCCGAGGTCCGCTTTGTCCCGAATGACAAAGGGCTCGTCGCGCACCCTGGGTCGCCGTCATCCGACCGATTTCGGCTTGAATCCGGTGAGCATCTCCGGCCTTTGAGCTTGGAGGTCGAAGCATCTGATGATCACGGCATTATCACTATTCCCGTACGACTGCCTCGCTATCTTATGCCAGAGTGGTCTCAAGACGATTGGTCGAAGTTTATTGGTGGCGAGATTGGCTTTTTTCACAGTTTTGTAGATGAAGCAGTTGTACAGTGTCTGTCGCTGGCGCTCGCGGCAAATGATGAGAGACGAAAGGAGATTTTGCGGGAAGCGGATGGAGTCGTTGTCGATTTCCGAGGCGACCTTCCCAACGCATACCTGCCGATGATGTCGGGCGGGTACAAAGTGGGAATATACCGCAGCGGCAATAGGTGGCCGCTCTGGTTGAGCATTCAGCCGACATATGATCTCGCGTTGAAGGAAGCGGAGAGCATCCGAGCGGAGGCCAACTTGCCGAAAGGCAAATCTGCAACTGCGGCAGGGCGGCTCGCGAATTTTCTTAAAGCTGATGTGGGCCCACCCATCCTAAGCAATTCTTCCTCCGGCATTGGGATTCGAGGATGGGTAATTGCCGGAGCCGTGATCGTCATCGGCCTTATTGCATGGCTAATGAAGTAACGGGTTGGACAATTAGACCAATTGGATTGAGACAGCACGGGAGTGCAGCTATCCGGAGTGCGTACTAATCGTCCGTGCTTCAGACCGCGCGCATAGCCTCGCGAGACCTAAGCCTCTATCTACCGCTCAAGAACTTCGTTCGCAATCAACAGCGCCTTCACGGTCTCCCGTGCGTCACCGCCGCACGCTGCAATGGTCTGATCTGCTGCGAGTTCAAACCGCACCTTTTCGTTGGCGGTGAGCGGCGCGCCCTGCTCAGCGGAACATTTCGTGGGCATGGCCTGACGTTGACAAACGCCGGTTTTGTTCTTATTTTGTTCTAAGGTCAACCGGCTAATTGTGGGGTCGATAAGCGGCCCCGCTTCCCCTGCTTGGCGATTCGCGCGTATCGAAGGGCGAGCGTGTAGCGTGTTTCAAGCCCCCGGGGGCACGAACAGTGGGGCAGAGGATATGGCGGGCAGGCGGCTAGGTCGTTTCGGGCAGGGGGTTTGCTTAGCCCTCGGCGCTTGCGTCGGCACGCTGGCTTTCTTCGTACTTATCTCGTTTGTCCTCGGGAAGCCGTTTCAGGACGCAGTGCTCTCAGCGCATGGCATTCTGATCGCGCACAAAGGCGTGGCATTGACGCCTGCGCAGAGTGCTCTAGTTGCCGACATGCTTCAGAAAGGCGAGCTCCTTTCATCGAGCGATCTTCTCGGAAACATGACCTCGTTTTATTCAACGATGATCCAAACGTTGATAGCGACGTTTTTCGTTTTTGGCGTTTTGAGCTTTTTCGTAGTTCAAGCTCACTCGCGGAGGCACGTCGAAGAGGTCGCCGAGCAGTTGGTAGAGGTCGCTGCAAAGCATCACTTCGGGTCGACAACTTTTGAAAAGCACATAAAAGAGAACGTCGATACCGCTGTGTCGATTGAACTGGAATCCTTTGAGGGGCGGATCGAGCCTCTCGAA
>DASZBO010000060.1:0-33365 GCA_035944075.1 Sphingomicrobium sp. | reverse complement strand
GCATGGCGTGCATGATGATGGCTAGCCGGCGAGCTAGTGCGATGCGGGCTTTGCGCATGGTCGAGCTAAGCTGATCCCGCTGAGAACACCGGCAATGGCGGCCTAAGCGACAAGGGCTTGCTCGACCTGCTTCCGCCGCATTCCAAGCTGCGCAAACATCTCCTGCCGATCTCCTATTCGCGGCATCACCTTGACACGTACCAAAAATGGTACATGTATTCGTACAAGTGAAGGAAAGATCATGGACGTTGTGACATATTCGGAAGCGCGCGCGAACCTTAAGGACGTGATGGACCGCGTTGTCGCAGACAAGACAGAGATCATCGTCACTCGTCAGAAGGCCGAGGCCGTTGTGATGGTGTCGCTTTCCGAGTGGAATTCGATGGTGGAGACGGCGCATCTTCTTTCGTCGCCCGCGAACGCGGAGCGCCTCCGGCGATCGATTGAACAGATGAAGGCGGGCAAAGGAAACGAGCGCGCACTCGTTAACCCGTGAAGATCTCGTTCTCGGACGACGGCTGGGAGGATTACCAACACTGGATCGACAACGATCCAAAAACCCTAACTCGTCTCAACAAGCTGATCGAAGAATGCCGGAGAACGCCATTCAAGGGGACGGGCAAGCCGGAGCCGCTAAGAGATAATTTGAAGGGCTGGTGGTCGCGGCGGATTACGGCTGAGGACCGGCTGGTCTATCGCGTCGAGGGCAAGGGCGAAAAACAGGTGCTGGAGATCATCCAGTGCCGCATGCATTACTGAAGCGAACGTCCGTATACGACCTTGCTCAACCGACATGACATCCAGGCGAGCATGAGCAGGCTCGGCAATCCGTATGACAATGCAAAGGCCGAACGCTTCATGCGTACGCTAAAGCAGGAGGAGGTCGACGGCAGCGCTTACCGAGACGTTGACGACGCTAGGGCGCAGATCGCATCCTTCATTGACACCTACAACGGTCAGCGGTTGCACTCGGCGCTCGATTATCTATCACCCGATGAATATGAAGATGCTTGTTCAGGACAGCGGCTCGCCGCTGTCCTGGGAGACAACAACAACCGGATCTGTCACCCGGCTTAGTGTCTCACGTCAGGGGTGCACAACAGAACTGCCACCCATCTCTCAGGAAGGGCAAGCCAAGGCGCTAGATCTCGTTCCCGGTTAGAGGCGGTTCGTTCTTCGCCTTGTTCAGAAACGGAAGCATATCCACTGGCCGAGCCTTTCCGGCCCGCCGCTTCAGAAAAGTCTGACGCTGTTTCTACGGCGCCGATCTTCTGTGCGATTGCAACGGCGATCCACTGGTTCAATGACACGCCGTCTTCCTGGCAAGCCGCGCTGCCGCGGCGTTGACTCATGCTGGAAGCTTCAGCGGATACGAGGCCTTGCTCATGATCTTAACTTCTTCAACAGCTCTCGGGGCCGCAAGACCCGCAATCCGAATATTTTGGCGCACTTCTCGAAGTGACGCGCATTATGCGTGATCAGCGCATCAGTTCGGCCGTTGACCGCGGCCTCCAGAACCATCTCGTCATTAAAGGTCAGGGGTTCGATTCCCCTCAGCTCCACCAGCCGGGAAAGGCTCCTACGCGAACTCGAGGCGCTCGACCTCTATCTCGTCAGCGTGCGCGCGCGCATTGGCAAGGTCGAACGTAGTTTGCATGCGCAGCATCGTGTCAGCGGGTATGCCGAAGCCTTTCTCGAAGCGGATCGCCATTTCGGGAGACAGGTTGGCCTTTCCGTTGAGCAGGTGGCTCATGGCGGGTCGGGTAACATGTAGCTTCTCAGCAATCAGCGTAACCGTCAGGCCATAATGATCGACCACGTTCCTCTTAAGCCAAGTGCCTGGGTGAACAGCGATCGACGAGTGAAGCTGGATAGCCATCAGTGGTAGTTCTCCAGGTCGAGGTCGGCGACGGTTTGATCGTCGACCCTGGTGAATGTAAGCCGCCAGTTCTTCGTCACCACCATGGCATAGCTGCCCGCTCTATTGCCGGTCAGTTCATGGAAGCCGAAGTTCGGCGGAATCGAGAGATGATCGAACACGACAGCTGCATCGATAAACGCCAACATGTCCGTCAAGCGCTCCGGCTCCATGACCCGCGTGCCGCCCTTGGTGGCTAAGCGCTTTAGGCCTTTGTGCTTGATGCTCTCGATCAGCATGTCCCCTTAGCTAGGGATTTCCTATATGTCGTCAAGTGTAAAGTTACGGTTTACGCTCTAGTGTGTTGCAGTGAGATATTTTTCCGCTCAAGGCGTGAGCTGAGGGTGCTGTCGAGAATACCATTGGCGATCCGTCAACAGCAGCTTCGCGCCAATTCAGGCCGTCTCGAGGCGTCATCGACTAACCCGAAAGCGGTCGTTCATTCAGGATATGTGGGAACGTCTGAAAGGCGCCCATCAGGGCCGTTGCATGGTCGCCGGCGAAATCCGTAAGCCGTCCTTCGTCCAAGCTTAGCTAAGGTGCGATTCCGATCCAAATAGAACGTAGTCACTTCAAGATTGGCGGAACCGCTGCAAGTGCCCGACAAAAGAGCGGCCCACCCGAGGGTAGAGCCCGCTCAATCGTCAATTGAAGTATCTTAGCTGAACCTTGAAAACGTCATGGTTGCAGCAACCGCGGCCACAATGGCCGTCATCACGAGTGGGAGGGCGACATGTCGCCAGTCTCCTACGAAGGTATGGTCAATCATCGGATTGTCCTGAAAACTCAGCGCGGGTCCTTAGCTCATAAGGCTGTTCCAACGTTGCTCTTGCCGTCCAGTTCGTCGAGAATGCGCTCTGTCTCCGCAATGAGGCGCAGCCGCTCCCGCTCATGAAATCCGGTGTTAGCCAGTCCAGTGGCCCATACTGAAGCCGCCTCCTCGGTTGAAATACGCCGCAGTCGCTGGTCGATGACCTTCAGCCGGGCAAGTATCTGCTCGTCGTTCATCGCGGCAGCGTGGTGAGTTGTCGGCGCTCCGAAGTCGGAAGCAGGCTGGTCATATCGCGATGAAAGCGCGGCGCAGGGCACTGGCGTGTTCCGCTTGATGAAGGCTTCGGAGTCTCGCATCGTAGCGAACGGATGTTCGGTGGCTTCGCCCAGGTCGTGTTTCATGGTGACAACATACGGCAGCATCGCTCCCGCTATGTGCCGCGCTTGGCCAGCGGTGGAGCTCATGTGCCCGCCTTCATTTTCCCACTCATGTTGCTCGGCCGTCGTCGCTGCCTCTTCGGTCGCAGAGCGGAAAGCGCTGAAGTACCTTGGGGTTGATGGCTGCGGCGCGGAGCGGACGATCTGAAGATCAATGGCGCTTGCTTGGCCATTCCGGCCACTCAAACTGTAAGACAGGCGCACGCCTGGTCTCGGTGAAACCATGGGGTCCCACAAGATCTCGCTCCGCTCGAAACCCAAGTCTCTGCCGCTGTTCTCCGGGCGGATGTAGCCATGACCCGTCGTTTCGTTGAAAGATTGGACTGTTCCGAAATGCTTCATTGCCGTGTCCTTCGTGGCGAAGGCGGCCCGGATTGACCGTCACTCGGCTGAGCCTAGGGGGTGGGAGGAAGCGTCGCTGGCGCTTGGACCTGTCGATCTCGACTGGCAGCGACTTAGCTATAAGCCTTTCGCAGCCACGTTACTACACCGCCTATTAGTCACGACCCGCAATGTGATGATTTCCATAGAGTGCGCTCGGCGCGGACTGAGCCAGTGATTAGTTTCGAACCCAGAGCGGAACTAAGCTCAGAACATGCGGCGAACGAGCACGAGAATCGCTGCGAAGATCGCTGAAGAAGGGTGGCTAAGCGGCAATCGTAGGACGACTAAGAAACTCCGGCCACGCCGGACTGCCACGGCATCTTCGAAGTGCATTAGATGCACAATGGAGCCGCTCTCGTCTCGAATGTCGATATGTTGCCGTGTTCAATCGTGCCGGTTCCAGCCAGACTAGCCTGAATCATAGGGCAAGCTTCACGAAGTGCGTTAGCCGCCGATGCGCTGAGGTCAGGAAGCCATTTCCCTTCTGGGCCGAGCACATTCACATCGTTGCGGAGGTCAAAGAAACACCGGGACATCCGGGGTCTAACTTCCAACCATGCGTGAATGGTTGCCAGGTCAAATGTAGGTGAGTCGGGGGGGGGGGCAACTAACAGCTCAAGCGACTCGACAATTGCCCCGCTCTTGCCGAGCCGCCTTAGAGCGGAACCGATCAACCTGGCCGGGGAGGGTGAGGGATCAGTTTCCGTGAGGTCTTCGTACGCTATCGAACAAACTGAGTCCAACATTCAATAGGTGGCGAAGGTACAAATAACACAAATTCGACTGCAGGCGCCACTGCAAGCGGGAGTTTTTCAAGATCTTCGATCGGGGACAAACCTTATCGCGGCATATGACGCAGCGAGCGGAAGCCCACATATCTCTCCACGACGTTTCTCAGAATGAACCGGGCAAGATTAATTCATCAAGATTATTCCAGAAAATAAATAATCTCATTGAGTCAGCCAGTTATGATAATTCACTCAATCCAAAAGGTATCAGTGTTAATTTAAAGGCGTATAGATGTGCTTAGCTACCGACGGTAGTGAGGGGTCCAAGCGACCAACATCCGCTTTCTTCCATCATTAGCGCCTCTTAGCCCAGAGGTAACCAATTAAGGTTGTCTCGGCAAAAGGACTTGACATGAGAAACTCTACCTTTGGAAATCCAAGGTGTTTACTTATGATGACCGGCGCCGCTTCAGTCGCACTCACCGGGTTGGCGGGCGAAACGCCTGCCTTCGGCAAAGATGTGCCAGTCGTGGTGTACGCTCCAAGCGACGTTGTAACGCGCAGCGTAAGCTACGCTGATCTCGATCTTGCTTTCCCTCCCGGTGAACGAACGCTCAATCGTCGTGTGAGCGGCGCATTGAGCAGCTACTGTTCGGAGATGACTGGGGGATATGACGGCCTCTGGAGCACAGATATTAATGCAATGAGGCGCTGCCTCGATTCGGCATGGAACCAAGCGCGGCCACAGGTTAAGCGGGCCGTTGATCAATCGCGCGGTCTTGCTTTGATCGGTTCGTCGCCGGTCGCCGCAGCAGCAATCGTAATTGCGGTTCCCAAGTAGCGCCATCTCTTGCCCCACGGTGGTCCCCGGAAACGGGGGCCATCATTTTCGGCCAGAATAAGCCGGTCCCTAGAGTTAAGGAGTAGGCCCCGCGTAAACGTCAGAGGTGAAGCGCTAAGTCGTCCTTAGCAACGGGCCAGGGGGACTCCGCGTTTATGGGGTCACGTCGGACGAGCAGCCCCCTTCTTCCGACGCCGTTTGTGCAAAGCGGAAGGCGTGTTCCAATGCTCGATGCAAGTCGTCGTCGGACCGAGGTCGCTCATACGCCCCGTCGAGAAGGCGTGTGGACTTATGGCGATACACCGCCGCGGAGACGCTCGAGGAGCAAGGGGGTTGTAAGGAACAACTCCGCCCGAGTGCTGCCGCAATCGAAAAATCGAACCACTGACCGAGCGGCCGACCTCGTTACGATCTGTAACGGGGACTTGTACTGGTCGCGCGGTACGGAGCCCAATAGCTGCGATCGCTGTTTTGAACGCGTCGCCGAGTGCCCGGCCCAAACCCAAGGCAGCCAGTTCCTTAACGTCGGAGGGGCGGCGCCTGAGCGCGGCCTGCGCACCGGAAAAGCTGGTGGGAAGGACCGGACCTAACGGGTCGAATATACATTCCGAAAAGCGGCTAAGGGCCGCGCCTGATAGTAGCACGGGAAGTGCGGTATGCTGCTCGGAAGCCACGAAAGTAGCGCGAACGAGGCACCGCGCTTGAGCCTTCAGACCTAAGCGTCGAAGGCGACCCGAAACCATCAGAACAATTCGTCGGGTGGCTTCACGAGGAGGCCCGATAACATTTGTCGGGCATCCCTTTCCTTTTTGTGGCAAATGTTTATTCAGGCTACCGCTGAACGTCGCCTGCGACGGATGATGGGCCGCCTCGGCTCCTCCCTTTATCCCTTTCGAGCTTCAAGATGCCGGGATGTGCCACTCTTGGCGCATGCCCGTGACCCGTGGGATAAAGGATATCCATCATGATCACCGGAACCGTAAAATTCTTCAATAACGACAAGGGCTATGGCTTCATCGCGCCGGAAGATGGCAGCAGCGACGCTTTCGTGCACATCTCGGCAGTAGAACGCGCCGGCATGGCCACGCTCAACAAGGACCAACGCCTGTCCTATGAGCTCGAGACCGATCGTCGCGGCAAGACATCGGCTGTGAACCTGCAAGGCGCCTAATTGTGAGTGGCGGATGCTAAAGCGTCCGCCACTTGCCCGTCCGAGCTCAGACTCGCGACACAGATTTCGGCCCATTCGGTCGCTTGAGGCACGGGCCGGACGGCTGCGCGTCCATGAAAGGTTGTTATGTCCAGAACCCCAGTCGCACCATTCTTGATCAGCAAGGATGATGAAGGCCAGTTCCGAATCACGATCCGCAAGACCCGCTTCAACTCCCAGAACTACCCGCTCGTGACGTCGAGCTTGCAGGCCGAGGTGTTCAAGAGCGCAATGGCGGCGCGAGCGCATGCCAAGCGGGAGTTTGGCGCTGAGGCTGGGCAGTTCGCGTCCAAGTAGCGGGCTTGGAGAAGCTTCCATGACCGGTCCGGAGCATGATCTCACCGCCCAGCAGATGCTGGAAGCTCAGCAAGCCCTCGATGTCGCTGCCTTCAACGGCATCCTCAGCCTCGCCATCGTTTTGCGGAAGCGGAAGCTGCTCACTGAGGCGGAGACGAAGAGCTTGCATGACATCATGAGCAAGCCGCTTTCGCTGCCGGGCAATGCAGACAATCCCATTGTTCAGGATGCCCAGCATAACCTCGATCAGCTCTTCGCACTTGTCGTGGAGCGTCGCTAGGACGACAGCTCAACCGTGCGCGGAGCGAGTGCGCGAAACATTCAACGAATGTTGCTGCCTCAGCATGCCGAGCGTGCCTTAGACCGACTGGAGGCAAAGCCTTCATCGGGGAATGCGATGATGGCAAAGCTGCTGAGCTTGCCGCGCGCCAACTGCCGCTGCTTTGAAGGGTGCCCGATTAAAGCCTTTCAGTTGGGAAGAGGCGAGGGCAGCGCCGTAGCTGCTCGGCAAGCGTGCAAAAAGTAGCATGAATGGCCAAAACAAACGACCCAATGAGTCTGCACATCTGAAGCATAAGAGGAACGGCATGAATGCCCCGAAATAGCCCCCCGAAGTTGCAGGTGCGAGTCGCTGTCCCGAAGGACGTCAGCGCGATCCTAGCTCTCATCGCCCGCGCTTACCCGGGGTTCGGAAACTACAGCGCAGGCCAGATACTCGGTCAGATCAACAATTTCCCCGAAGGCCAGTTCGTGGCCCTATTTGAAGGTGCTATCGTCGGCTATTGCGCGTCATCACGCATCGACGAGGAAATCGCCCTCGCGCCGCACGACTGGACGACCATCACCGGCGGCGGATTCGGCAGCCGTCATGATCCAACTGGAGACTGGCTGTACGGGATCGAGATGGCGGTCGACGATCGGCACCGGGGACTGCGGATTGGCAAGCGCCTCTACGAAGCCCGTCGAGCCCTTGCGGAGCGATTGGAACTGCGGGGCATCGTCTTTGGCGGTCGGCTGCCAAACTACGCGCGGGCAAAATCTAAAGTGGGTAATGCCGAGCAGTATCTCGCGCAGGTCCAGCAGGGCAAGTTACGCGACCCGGTAATCGGCTTTCAGTTGGCAAACGGCTTCAAGCCAATCGGCGTACTTCCAAACTACCTTCCGTTTGACGCAGAATCTGGCGGATTTGCTGCGCACATGGTGTGGCGCAATCCCTACGTCGATCCGAACGAACCGGTAGCATTTCGGGTGCCTCGGGGCGTCGAGAGTGTACGCCTCGCCACGGTTCAGCTTCAGGCACGACCCGTTGGCAGCTTCGGCGAATTTGTGAAACACGTCGAATATTTTGTCGACGTCGCGGCCGATTACCGGGCTGACTTCGTGGTGTTTCCGGAACTTTTCACCATGTCCCTGCTGTCTTTCGAAACTGAAACCTTGTCGCCCATGGCAGCGATCGATCGCATGACCGAGTATCGGGCCCCCTTCGTCGGCGAGCTCTCTCGCATGGCGCTGCGATATAACATCAATATCGTTGGTGGATCGCACCCAACGCGCACAGCGGATGGCAGCATCCAGAACGTCGCGTATGTTTGCCTGCGCGACGGCTCAGTCCATGCCCAAGAGAAGATCCATCCCACGCCGAATGAGGCCTACTGGTGGAAAATTAAGGGAGGCAACTCCGTCGATGTCATTCAGACGGACATCGGGCCGATTGGGGTACTCATCTGCTACGACAGCGAGTTTCCCGAACTTGCGCGACGGCTCGTAGATGAGGGCGCACGCATTATCTTCGTTCCATTTTGCACGGACAATCGCCAGGGCTACATGCGTGTGCGCTACTGCGCCCAGGCACGGGCGATTGAGAACCAGTGCTTCATGGTGCTCTCCGGGAACGTGGGCAATCTGCCGGGAGTGGACAACATGGATGTGCAGTATGCTCAATCCTGCATCCTGACTCCGTGCGACTTCCCATTCGCTAGGGATGGCATCGCGGCGGAGGCGAGCGAGAACATCGAGACGCTGACAATCGCAGATGTGAATCTGGCGGACCTTACATGGGCGCGCGCAGAAGGAACCGTGCGCAATTTGGCGGACCGGCGTTTCGACCTTTATAGGGTTGATTGGAGTCGTCGTGTTCGTGGCGACAGCAACTCACCCGAACCCCAGATTGTGAAGACCAAAGCGCCGGGAGGGGGCTAAGCTACTTCCCGACGTCAGGAGTGCAGGGTCTTAATGGCAAGAGCATGGCAGCTCGGCCGATGAACGGCCACGTATGCCGGGTAAGCAATCCAAACCTGCCGTTCGGCTGTCGGCCAGCTAGTCATACTTCGGTAGCCTCAACCAAGGTGAGTGCGTCTTCAACTTCCACCCCCAAGTATCGGACGGTGGTCTCAATCTTCGAGTGACCGAGCAATATCTGCACGGCTCGAAGATTGCCCGTTCGCTTATAGATCAGTGCAGCCTTGGTTCTTCGGAGAGAGTGAGTGCCGTAATCCTCCTTCCGAAGTCCGACTCCGCTGACCTACTTCTCAACCAGCCTTAGTATTGGAGCGTGCTGAGATGCTCGAGGCCGTCAACGCGGCTAGGGAAGGCGTAGTTGTCCAACGAGCCACCACGCCGTTCCAACCACGCAAGAATACTCGACCGAGCGGGCTCGAGCAGCTCGAACTGCACGGGCCGTTTCGTCTTCTGCTGGATCACCATCGCGCGATTCCGCACGCGACCACCTGAGACCAAATCCCCGACACGAATCTTTACGAGATCACACCCTCGGAGCTTGCTGTCGATGGCGAGGTCGAACAGTGCTCGATCGCGCAGCCGATGCTCGCGATCGAGCATGAAGCGGATCTCCCAAATTTCCCTGGGTTTGAGTGGCCGCTTGGCGCCACGCTTCTTCCCGATATTCCAAGCAGGTTCTTGTTCAAGAGGATCGTGTGACGAGTGTCCCATCGTTCTTCTCCACGGGTCAGAATTGGCCAGCGAAACAACGAACTGCAGGAGCACTGGCTGGAGCCGGTCATGGGCTGAGGAACAATAGTACGTTAGCAACGTAGTAAGGGGCTTGTCAGTACTACGCGAATCACGTACCAGTTTGGGTGCACACGGTGGTCGAAACGCCGAGTATTTGGCCGCCGCGAAACAGCCGAAGATGACGGCCGATGAGCGTGACTGGGTAGTTCGATATATCGCATCAAACCCTGGCGCAGGTGCGATCATTCCGGACACCGGCGGTGCATGAAAGGTAAGAGTACCGAAGGAAGGTCAGGGAAAGAGCGGCGGCTACAGGTTCGTCACGTACTACCTGAACCACGATACGCCAGTCTTTCTGCTGACTGTGCTCGACAAGAGCAAAAAAGCCAATCTCTCGGAGGGAGAGAAGAAGGCGACCAAGAGGGCAGCGAAGTCTGAGAAGAGCAGAGGCGACAATGAAGAAGAGTGAGCTCGAAAGTATCAAGCGCGGGATGGCGCAAGCCGAAGCATTCATGCGGGGTGAGCGCGATGGCTTTGTCATACATGAACCGGTCGACATTCGCAGGATGCGTCAGAAGCTGAAACTGACGCGACGTCGTTTTGCTAGCAGATACCGATTGAACGAACGGACGGTAGAGCAGTGGGAGCAGGGTCGGTCAGCACCGGATCAGACGTCGGAAACGCTGCTGAGGCTGATCGAGAGAGAGCCTGACAAAATCGCGGAACTCGTCGCCCAACTCGACTAGGCGAATGCCCCGTCCGTTTTCGTGAACGAAGGGCAGCTTTCGCTGGCAAACCACCCAGAAGCGGATAGATCGAACTGCGTCACATACGATCGCTTGTCGCGCGTTCGCAACGCGCAGGCCTGCCGTCCGCAATGCGCCCATGGTGGCCGTTCACTTCGCTCAAGGGCCGCCCAACAAGCCGTTCCTTTACAAAAAAATGAATTTCCGAGATCAGGCTCATCGACGGCTGGCTCAGCAAATCCCCGCCTCCAGGGCCACGCGAACCAGGTCAGCCGTTCGGCTGACCCCCAATTTTGCTTTGATCTGAGTGCACGTGTTCGCGATCGTTTTATATCCTAGCCCCAGTGCATCGGCGATTTCGCTCAGGCTGCGGCCGCGCGCTAACAGGCGGACGATCTCCAGATCGCGCGGCGTGAGTTGCTCCAGGGGCTCGATCCCCGGAGACGGGTTTAGCACGAGGGCCTGGGCGAGCTCACCTTCCACATACCGCCCGCCCGAGGCGACCTGCTTGATGGCTGTCACCAGTTCGTCCGGCGCAATATTCTTGCTCACATAGCCGCGGGCGCCGGCCTCCATGGCCCGGGCCACGTAAAGGGGCTCTGCATGCATGCTGAGAACAAGCACCGGGAGACTTGGAACGACCGTTGCGAGCCGACTCAACAATTCAAGTCCGCCCAACTCAGGCAGATTCATATCGAGGAGCACGAGATCCAGTGACCTGCCCCGAGCAAGCGCAAGGGCTTCTCTTCCCGTTGCCGCTTCCAAAACGTCGCCTTCAAATAGACCCTTCAAGAGGCGGCGTAGCCCAGCGCGCACGATGGCGTGGTCGTCAACGATGAGAATGTTCATGCGACAGCATGCTCGAGTGCAGTGTTGAATTCGGCGATAATGGTCCAGCCTTCGCTCGCTCGGTCGATACGCAGCTTCCCACCGGCCGCGTGGACGCGCTCTCGCATGCTCGCCAGCCCCAGGCCCGGCATCTCACTTCTCTGGGGCTTGGGAGGGCCGCGGTTTTCTACTGTGACCGCCACGCCTTCGCTGGCTCGAGCTACGGTAATTGAGAGCTCCCTCGTTTCAGCATGTCTAAGGGCATTCGCTACAGACTCCTGCACGACGCGGTAGATCACGTCGCGCAGCGATTCCGGTACATCGGCGTCCGCGCCGTTCAATTCTGTCACGAATTGAAGCGCTGGGTGGCGTGCTTGCCAGAACGTGACGAGGTCCCCAACCGCGGCTTCGAGCCCGAGTTCGGCAGCGCGCGTGGGACGAAGGCGAGCGATGAGCTCCCGAACCTGTCGCTGCACGTGACTGATCGCAGCCTGGATGGAGCGCAGCTGGTCCGGAATCGCTTGCGTGTCACCTTGCCTCGCGGAGCGGCCGATCATGTCGGCATCGAGGGCAGCTGCGAAGAGATGCGGCCCGATCTCGTCATGCAGATCGCGCGCAATCTCTGCACGCTCTTCGTCCTGGATCGTCAGCAACTGCGCCTCCAACGCTCGATTGCGCTCATCAATTTCGGCCAATCGTTCGGCCATGGCATTAAATCCACGCTGAAGGCCGCGAAGCTCTGCGGGCCCTTGTTCTCGAACGCGCTCGCGATAAGCGCTCGGGCCGATTGATCCCAAAGCGTGCGAGAGGTCGACTAAAGGTGCGAGCGCGCGGCCGATCACCCAATAGATGAGTGCAAGCCCGAACAGGGCCGCGACAGCTAATGCTACGGCCGCGTCGATGGTAGCGGACCATAGGGCAGCAATGTCGCTCTCGGCCTCCGGACGCAAAGTGAGGACACCGGCCCCTGGCGCTGGAACTTTCATTGTCATGGACCGCAGCTCGGGACGAACGGAAGCTGCGAACCAGTGCGGCGCGGCTCTTCGAGGCATTGCTGCCCGGGATGCCAACAAAATGCGGCCGGATTGATCGAGGACGGCCGCAGTCAGGTGTCGGTTCCCGTTAAACGTCGCAACAAGTTGCCGAAGATCTCGCTGAGGGTGATCGGAACGCGGCAGGTCCTCGAAGGCCGATTGCACAGTCTGAACGCCTCCCGTGCGCGCTGCCGTCAGTTCGGCCGCGAGATCGTGCCGGGACGCGCTCCAAAGGATGACGACGTAGATCGAAACGCTGACGAACAACATCAGCGCCACTAGCGCGATCACTCTCCCTCGCAGTGACATGGGCTCCGTCTAGCACGCAGCCGCCGCAATGAGTCCCCTCGAGCCGCAAAACGGGAATTTTTCCCGAGGATTTCGGGAACTCTTGGCATGGCCGCACGGCGTCGGCGGCGGCCATTGGCTCACTAGTCAAAAGCGAACTCGAAAACGGGAGGCCCAATCTGATGCACAAAGAGCTAATCGGTGCCAGCCTTCTGGCGCTGGTCACGGCCAACCCGGCACTTGCCCAAGAGCAGCCGCAAGCCGCTAGCAGCACTGCGACGGACGTTCCTCCGGCCACCAGCCCGTCAGCGCAAGCGAGCTCGCAACCTGCCCAAGCGAAGGGGCAATCGACAATTGTCATTACCGGACGAAAGCTCGACATCGCGCGGGACTCAATCACTCCTGCGCTAGGTGCGAGCCAGTACACGTTCGACAGCGAAGCACTGAACAAGCAGCCGGGCGGAACCAACCTTACGCTCAACAAGTCGCTCCTGCAGGCGCCGGGCGTTGCACAGGACAGCTACGGTGTCATTCACGTCCGCAACGAGCACGCCAACCTCCAGTATCGCCTCGATGGTGTTATCGTCCCGGAAAGCATCAGTGGCTTCGGCACGACGTTCGATCCGAAGATTGCAAGTTCGATCCAGCTCATCACCGGCACGCTTCCCGCTCAGTACGGCTATCGCACAGCGGGCATCGTCAACTTCAAGACTCCGTCGGGCCAACTCGCGAACGGCGGACAGATCGGAGTCTATGGTGGAAGCTATGGTTGGCTGGAACCGAGCCTGATGCTGAAGGGCTCTAGCTCCAACCTCAACTACTTCTTCTCCGGGAGCTACCTCAGGAACGACATTGGCATCGAAAACCCACTGCCGACACGTAACCCCATTCATGATCGCACGACGCAGTGGCGGCCGTTTTTGTACGTCTCCGACATTCTGTCGGACAAAAGCCGCATATCTCTTTTCGGCGGTAGCTTTATCGGCAATTTCCAGATCCCGAATGTGACCGGCATCACGCCCGGGTTCACCGTCAACGGGACGTCCAGCTACGACGCGGCGAAACTCGACCAGAACCAGCGCGAGATCACGCACTATGGCGTGCTCGCCTATGAATACGCGGGCGAGAACCTTAACGTTCAGGTTGCGCCCTTCGTCCGCTATTCAGAGACTCTGTTCACGCCCGATCCGAAGCAGGGCGACGTCATTATCAATGGCTTCGCGGACCGCGCGCGACTAACCAGTCTCGCAACGGGCGTGCAGGCTGATGGGAGCACTCAGGTAGGAAACACTCACACGCTTCGCTTTGGCGCCTTTCTCCAAAATGAGCACACGACTTCGAACGTGGCTTCAATCGTGCTCCCGGTCAGCTGCAGCTTCGCCAATGACCCGGAATGCAACCCCGTGCAGACGGGCGATGTCCCGTCCACAATCGTCGATGCGCATGCAAAGACCGGACGCCTCTACGGCGTTTATGCTCAGGACGAGTGGAAACTCACTTCGACGCTGACCCTCAACTATGGCGCGCGGTTCGATGCGGTCGACGCCTACACGAAGGAATCGCAGCTCAGTCCGCGCGCAAACCTCGTGTGGAATGCGACGCCGATGACTACAGTTCACCTCGGTTACGCCAGGAACTTCACCCCGCCGCCGCAGGAGCTGATCGCGCCCTCAGCCATCGCGCTCTACAATTTCACTACCAAGCAGGCGCAGATTCAGACGGGCGGCCCCGTCAAGGCCGAGCGCGAGAACTATTTTGATGCAGGCGTCGAACAGCGGTTTAAAGGCGGTCTCAAGCTCGCGATCGACACCTATTACAAGCAGAAGCGCAACCTGCTCGACGAAGGGCAGTTCGGCTCAGGGCTGATTCTGTCCCCCTTCAATTATGCCAAGGGCTACGCTTGGGGCGTTGAGCTCAGTGGGAACTACACTCATGGCCCGATCGATCTCTACGCGAATGTCGCGCGGGGCGCCGAAAAGGGCAAGGACATCATATCCGCGCAATATTTCTTTTCACCGCAGGACCTCGCCTACATCGCCAACCATTACATCTACACTGATCACTCTCAGAAAGTGACGGGTTCCGGCGGCGCCAGCTACACGATCCACAATAGTCTCGGGACGCTCGTTCCGACCATGGACTTCGTCTACGGTTCGGGGCTCAGGACCGGCGACCCGAGCGGCATCGTTCCGAACGGCGGCGAGCTTCCGTCCTATTGGGTGTTCAATGCCGGAATCGCCCAGAACTTCACCGGACCGGGCGCGCTCAAAGGAGTGAGCATCCGCGCCGACGTGCTCAATCTCTTCGATAACAAATACCAGCTGCGAAGCGGTACAGGCGTCGGCGTGGGCGCGCCGCAATGGGGCGAACGCAGGGGCTTCTTCGTCGGTGTTACGAAGACCTTCTGATCGTGGCCCGGACAAATCGAGCCTCGCTCGTACCAGTCTTGCGACAATGAGCGGACGTTCATGAGAACTTCGAGATCCTCGAATGATCCACGGCCGGTACACGACACCGAGCCTACAGTGCACCGACCCTTCAGGTAAGCGGGACAGGATTACCTTGAACTCGCAGGTGTTTCGGACTAAGTCCTATGGACTAAGTCTGGAGATACGCCTTGCCGACGGTCAATATCCATGAGGCCAAAACGCACTTGTCGCGCCTTGTCGAACGGGCAGCGCGAGGGGAAACGTTTGTCATCGCCAAGGCCGGCCGTCCAATGGTCAAGCTTGTTCCGATTGGACCAGATGAGACTTCAAAGCCCAAAAGGCTCGGTTTCCTCGAAGGAGCGTTCAAAGTCCCGGACGATTTTGACCGAATGGCTGAGACTGAAATCGAAAACCTTTTCAGTGACCCTGCGTGAAGCTGCTACTCGATACCCACCTGCTCTTATGGTTGGCCGCTGAGCCCTCCAAGCTTCCAAGGAAGTGTCGCTCACTCATTCTCGACAGCGACAACGACCTATTTTTCAGCGCCGCGAGCCTTTGGGAGATCGTTATCAAAACCCAATTGCGGCGCCCGGATTTTGAGCTGGACCCCCACGTCCTTCGACGTGGACTCATCGACAATGGCTATCTCGAACTTACGATCAACCTCGAGCATGCGTTAGCGGTGCTGGCACTTCCGCCGCTGCACAAGGACCCATTTGACCGGATGCTTGTAGCGCAAGCAACGATCGAAGGCTTCGTTCTGCTGACCTCCGACGAGCAAGTAGCCGCTTATCCAGGCCCAATTCGCAAGGTTTAAACTTCGCAATCCTGGGACATCGCCCTTCCTGAGAGATGGGTCGCATTCCTAGTATGGACCCAGTGGCTCGGCATGAAATGCCCCGCTCAATGCGACTTCAGTCAGCTAGGCGCTGTCGGGCTGAACGAGCTCGACTATCTATTCCGCGGCAAGACCGTCATCGTCACAACTTGCGGGGGGATCTGGGCAATTGGCACCTGTCGGGAGGGTCCGATCAGACCTGCCGAAGATCGCGCGGATTGATTCCTTATCGGTGCATTGGATGTGGTCGCACCTGACCCATCGGCTCGAATCATCGGCTTGCAAGGTCTTTTCGCCATCTCCAATCAACTGAGATGCGTATCGCCCTATTTGAGCCCGAGATCGCTGGAAACGTCGGTGCCGTCCTCCGGCTCGGTGCGTGTCTTGGAGTAGCCGTGGATCTGATCGAACCGATGGGGTTCGAGTGGGATGATCGGCGGGTACGGCGAACCGCAATGGATTATATCGACCATGTCGCAATTGCCCGTCATGCCGGCTTCGAAGCTTTTAGGATGAGCATCGCACCACGAAGGCTGATCCTCTTTACCACGAAAAGCCAACACTCGGCTTATGACTTTCGCTTCATGCCGGACGACGTCCTTCTCTTCGGAAAGGAAAGCGCAGGCGTACCCGCTGCGATTGCGCAAGCCTGTGATGCGCGGGTACGCCTACCCATAAGGTCAGAGGTACGCTCGATGAACCTTGCAAGCGCGGCCGCTCTCGCTTTAGGGGAGGCGCTTCGCCAGACGGCTTCCTTGCCGAGTTGAACGCCGACGGGCCCGACACGGGATTGGGAAACCGCCAAGCCTTTTTCGCTCGGCCGATGCCGCCATCGCGCCCTTATCGCGAACTTGGGCAAACTCTGAGACCCTAGCGCTCCTCTTGCACGTCGCCGATTCCTGCGATAACACTGAACCAGATGGTTCAGTATGCGACAGCCCAAATCGATGTTTCGTTCGCCGCAATTGCCGACGCTACCCGGCGGGGCGTCCTGGAAAGGCTTGGACGAGCCGAAGCTTCGGTCTCGGAACTCGCCGACAAGTTCCAGATGACCCTGACGGGCATGAAGAAACATATCCACGTCTTGGAGCAGGCAGGGCTCGTTTCCACGGAAAAGATCGGGCGCGTGCGGACCTGCAGGCTCGGCCCGCGCCGGCTCGAGGAAGAAACGGCGTGGATCGAGGCTTACCGACAGATGTGGGCGGCACGCTTCGACACGTTGGACGAGATCATCGAAGAATTAAAAGAGAAGGAGGAAGGCAATGGACGCGAACGTTGAGAGTGTTTCCGCCGACGAAAAGAAGTCCACAACGGTCGAACGGAAATCTGAGTGCGAGCTGGTCGTTACGCGGGCTTTCAACGCTCCGGCGCGCATCGTATTCGAAGCCTGGACGAAACCCGAGTTGCTGAAGCGATGGTGGGCGCCGAAGTCTTTTGGGGTTTCCTTCGTCTCATGCGAGGCCGACGCACGCACGGGGGGCACGTACCGGTTCGTGTTCCGTCACCCTTCTGCCGACCAGCCCATGGCCTTTTTTGGCCGGTACATCGAAGTGACGCCGCCATCTCGGCTTGTCTGGACGAACGAGGAAGGCGACGAGAGCGGCCAGATCACCACCGTCACCTTTGAAGAGAGGGGTGGGGAGACACTCGTCGTGATGCATGATCTCTACCCGTCAAAGGAAGCGCTCGACGAAGCGATCGCCTCCGGCAGTACGAGCGGATTTAGCGAGACATTCACCCAGTTGGACGAGCTTCTCGTCAGTCAGGGCGTGGCCAAGGGCTGAGACTTCCCGGTTATTGGCGATGCGGTTGGGACCTCACGAAGGAGACCGCAGCCCAAAGTGTAAATCGGGCGCTCCCGCGCGGATAATTGGAACCCGCGTATGAGCGCCCGAACGCTTTTCAGCCAGCTTCTTGTACCCGGAAGCTGACGGTGTGGTAACCAAAGCTCGCCGCATCCGCGAGGCTCGCCTCCACGTTGCCATGCTTGTCCACGACGACCTCATATCGAAGGCCTCGGCGATCAATGCCATTGAGGTGAGTCTTCCCCCGGTGATCGACGAACTGCGAATAGCGGCCAATTTGCGTAGAGTAGTCGCCACTGACCAATTGCACCCCGTTGTTGTCCTGGGCCGGCGTTAGTCCAAGGGCGACGGCAATAACCGTTGACATCAGCATTATCAGATATTCCTCATTTTGAGCAGCTTCAATGGTGCTGCGCTCAAAGGACAATCAAGAACCGTGCCAGTCAGGAATGTTCAATAAACATAGATGCTTACACAGGATCCGAAAAATTCATTTGGGATCCTGTGCTATACATTAGCGACACACACCATACAGTATCGGTTTCGCTGCGAGAAAACGCTGCAGTCGTATCGATCTCGTTGGTGGATCACGTGCGGGAGGCAAAGCGAGCGGAGAGCCTTAGGCTAAGGATAATAGCGTTCACGAAAGGGCTTCAGGTGCTGGTGAAACGCGGCGGCGCTTCCGACCCGTGCTTTTGATATTGGGCGTGTAACCTGTGTCACGCTTGCGGTGCGGATTGCTCGGCCCTGGTTTGGCACCGATGCGGCTCCAGCCTCAATCGGCAACCCAAAGTGCTTCTGCAACTGCTGTGACCAACGCTCAGGCGAACTGACAAGGTCTTCGTAAGGCACAACCAAGATCCGTTCGGGGAACAGGGTGGTCCAGTGCTCGAACAGCTCGTCCTCAATGCGCATGTAATCGGCAATATCGGTAAGCGACCACGTCCAATTCAGTCCTGTTGTGAAAAACGTACGAAAGCAGGAAAGCGCGACGTCGTCCGGCGATCGGCGGAGCCACGCGATCCGAGCGTCAGGCATCGAGTGAAGCAACAGCCCGATCAAGAGCGATTGTCCAAGCGACTTGTCGACCACCAGGCGGGAGGACCGGAAGTGAACGTCGACCAGATAAGCATAGTCGCGGCCGATTTCCCCCCAGGGATCAACGTGCTTCGCGCGCTGCTGAAAAGCTAACGCCTGCTGGAAATTGCCGCCGAGCGTTGGAATGAGAGCCGCAGCGAATACATTGAGCTCGGCGCCGTCCTCCACCGCGGAGTGTCCGACGAGTAGCTGTTCGGTCAGCGTCGTTCCGGAGCGCGGAAGGCCCGTCACGAATGCTGCGCGTTGCCCCTTCGCTTCTGATGGAATGAGCCTCTTCAGATTGTCCGGGGTAAAGTCTCGGACAACGTCCTTTGCCGCGCGTCGATAGGCGGCCAGGTCGAACGGCGCCATGCGTCGAACCGCGGCACCCTTAGTGTAAAGCTCAAACGCGCGATCTAAGTCTCCGCAATCCTCCCTCGCCTTAGCAATCGCATAATGAAGTGCTGCTCTTGCTTCCGGAGGAATGCCGGGGAGCCGCTCAAGCTGCTCCATCGCGGCAAGATCAGGATCGGAGGCACCGAAAGTCTTGATCATCGAGAGTGCAAACCAGGTCTGCACGGCTCTAGGCTCTTGCCGGAGTGTTCTCCGGAACAAATCCTGTGCCTCGTCGAATTTCCCGAACTGGTTTGCAACTGTTCCGCGGAAGTGAAGCACCGACGGGTGATCTCTAACGCGAGCGGGCTGCTGTTTCACCTCCGCGAGCGCATCGGCGCCGCGTCCGAACGTCGCAAGAGTTGACCAGTAAAGGAGAAGCGAGTCGAGCGAGCCTGGCGACGCCGCGCGTTGCAAGGCGCCGATTGCGAGATCTACCTCCCCGATGTGAGCAGCAAGCTGCGCAACGCTGCCCAGATTTTTCGGCGAAGTGTTTCCTTGATCCAACTCGCGGGCGAGCAGCGCGGCGGCATTCCGCCGGTCGCCGCCTTTTAACGCGTCCAGGGCCTGAAGAAAAAACGGTTTGGGTGGTTCCACCGACGTGGTCGAGCAAGCGGAACTCTTGCCGTCAAGTTTGCTCACTGGCTGGGTCTTGAAGCTCGAAAATGTCAGCTCGCTATTCCCTGTGGCCAACAAGCAACAGTTTCAAACGGATTAGAAAGTTAAAATACTGTAACTTTACAGCAAGCAATGTTTCTAAAATCAATCAACAATCACAAGGAGTATGAACGGACGTTGAACAAAGGGCGATAGCCCGGGCAAAAAGGGGAGAGCGTAAATGCGAACATGTTTTCTGCGTGCGTCTGCCGGGCTTCAGGCACTTGCGGTGCTTGGTGCGGGAACTGCTGCTGGCCTGTTTATCGCCGCGCCGGCATCGGCGCAGGATTATACGTCCGGTGCGATCATCGGGACGGTGACCGATAGCGGTGGCCACACGGTTGCCGGTGCCACGGTAAACTTGCGATCGCTTGCCCAAAACCAGAGCCGTTCGTTCGTCACCAACAGTTCAGGCATTTTCACCGCCGCCGGCCTAACGCCGGGTACCTATCAGATCACCGTCGGGGCAAATGGTTTTCGCCCATATACGGACACGCTGACCATCACTGCGGCTCAGCAGAGCCAGGTGACCGTTGGGCTCGTCTCCGTCACGCAAACCTCGACCATAACGGTCACCGGGCGGCGGCTGCGACAGGTTGCGACGCAAGCAACAACTGGCCTCAATGTCGATGTGGCTGCGGTCAATGCGAACGCCCCGATCGCTCATAACATCACGGCAATCACCTTGCTGGCACCGACCGCTCAAAGGGGTGTGACCGGTTTCGGCGACGTTCCCTCGATCGGGGGGTCTTCGGTCGCTGAAAATGCCTATTATATCAATGGCCTGAACATCACCAACCCCGACACATACGTCGGGTCTGCGCGCGTTCCCTTCTACTTCTACAAGAACGTCGATATTCAAACAGGCGGATATCCGGCCGAGTTCGGCCGCGCGACCGGCGCTGTCGTCAATGCAACGACAAAGCAGGGCACGAACGACCCGTTCATTGCGCTGCACCTCGATTGGCAGCCGTCGGGCCTGGAGGGTTTCAGCCCGAACACGGGTCTTGCATCCGGACCGTCGAATATTGGTCGGATGAGCAAGACGGATAGCAAGCAGCTTACGCTCGAAGGCGGCGGCGCGATCATTCCTGATCACTTGTTCGTCTACGGTCTCATCGAGCCCCAGCGGAATACGACCGAATTTGCCTCCAGCACGACGTTCACTCGAGAAAAGAACAACGATCCGTTCTGGGGTGCCAAGGTTGATGCGTACATCACGCCGACCCAGCACGCCGAATTCACGATCTTCGACACCCGCAGCACGACGACGGAGACCGCGTACCATTTCACCCCGAACAGCACGTTTACGGGCGGGACGATCGGCAGCGTCCAGGGCGTTGAAAAACTCCGAAGTGGCGGCCTGAACTGGGTTGGTCGCTATACCGGCGATGTCACCGATTGGCTCACTCTCTCGGGCGCTTACGGCGTCAGCAAGGATGCGGGTGACACGCTTCCGGCAAACACGACCGCCTACTACGTTGAAGACCGGCGACCCGAGAACTCGTGTGGTGGATGCACGCTCGTCGTGTCAGCCGATCAGCCGTTTTCGGGTCAAACGACCGATGAAACGCGCCGACGCTTCTACCGCGGTGACGCGGATATCCGCTTTACGGCTCTTGGTCAGCACCATGTCCGTCTCGGTTTCGACAACGAGGATCTGAGCGAGACCAAGGTCACCCAGCTCAATGGCACGCTGCCAATCCTTTATCGCTATCGTCCCGCAGGCGTGCAGCTCATTTACGAGCACCTTGGCGGAAATGTCTCGGGTACCGACACGGCCTATTATGCGGAGGATTCCTGGTCGACGCCGCTAACTGGATTGACGATCAATTTCGGTATTCGCGACGACGTATTCAAACAATACGATCTCTCCGGTAATCAGTACATCAACTTCAAGAACAACCTTGGGCCGCGTGCTGCATTCACCTATACGCCGCCAAACCTGGAAAAATTTAAGTTCTTCGGGAGCTACGGTCGGTATTTCATCCCGCCAGCGATGAACCTCGGGTTCCGCGGAAGGGATGATTACTGGGCGGAATATTTCGCGTATCCGGGTTCAACAGGTCGGGCGACGGGTGCTGTCCGATCAGGGTTTACGTTTGACCCGAACACGGGGCTGCCGTTGCAGCCGCTTGGTCCGGCGATCACGACTCTCGCCGGCTCGGGCTATGCGCATGCCTGCCCCAACGACATCTCGTCCGCTCCGGGTAACCCCATCAACGGGGCCGCGACCTGCATCGTGTTCGGCGGAAATGTGCAGAACCCGGCGCTCGCAAAGGTCGCTCCCGGTACCAAGGCTACCTATGAGGACGAATTCATCCTCGGAACCCGGTATCAGGCCAATAGCTTGCTGAGCTTTGGCATTCAGGGCACTTATCGTAAGCTCGCTCGAGTATCCGAAGATACGGACTTCTCACCGCTGCTTGCGGATTACTTCTGCGGCGCTGCGCATTTCGACGCACAGCGCTGCGATTTCTACAGCAACAACAGTTCTTACTACATCTGGAACGTGGGCAAGAGCTCGCTTACGTTGAATGACTGGGTTTCGGCGCTGAAGGGCGTTGCCAATCCCGTAACTCTCACCGGTCTTAAGTTTCCGAAGCCACAGCGCACCTATGAAGCGATCGTTTTCGACTTCAACCGCGCCGATGATGGTCGCTGGATGGCGAGCGGCTCGGTTACCTGGTCGCGACTCCGGGGCAATACAGAGGGTACGGTGAAGTCCGACGCCGGCAATGGCGCCCAGACCGACGCTGGCTCAACGCAGGATTTCGACTACCTCGGTCTAACGGACTATTCGTACGGATACTTGCCGAACGACCACCGGTGGCAGTTCAAGGTTTTCGGCGCCTACCATTTCAACAAGATGTTCTCGATTGGTGCGAACGTCTTTGTCCAGTCGCCGATGCACGGTTCCTGCGAAGGTATCCATCCGACGGATCCGTATGCAGCCGGTTATGGCGCCTCAAGCTTCTACTGCGGTACAGGCCTGACGACGATCAGTGGCACTCCCACCTATACCAATCAGGTTCCCTCGCCGCGTGGCACCGGGTGGACTTCGGATTGGATGAAGCAGATCGACCTCTCAGCGCGCGTCAACATCCCGTTGGGACCGACGGACGCACGCAAACTCGTCCTTCGTGCGGACGTTTTCAATGTCTTCAATTCGCACGCTGTCATCCAGAAATACGCGCAACAGGAACAGTCATCGAACGGCAACGGCACTTACGTTGCCGATCCGTTGTACCTCTCGCCGCTCTATTACCAGTCTCCGCGGCTAGTCCGACTGGGTCTCGACGTAATCTGGGGAGGCCATGCTGCCTTGCCGCCAGCTCCGCCGCCTCCGCCGCCACCGCCTCCACCGGCACCTGCGCCGACTCAAACCTGCGCAGACGGTACGGTAATCCTGGCTACTGGAGCCTGCCCGGTGCCACCACCGCCGCCTCCGCCGCCGCCGCCGCCGGCTCCCGAGCGCGGGGAATAATGTCGACAATCGTGAAACAATCCGGAGGCGGCGCGAAAGCGTCGCCTCCTTTATCTCGGGACTGGCACGGAAGTGAACCGATCCGCCCATAGGCGGCTGTACCCGCCAACGAATAACCTTCCTGCGTCGCTCGCAAGCGGCCAGCATCTGCCGATGCCGATGGCCACAAAAACAGAGCGGCACTTAGTGTGCACTTGTTCTTTGGCATGGAGACGTTCCGCGGACTTCGGTCGTAGGTGGAGCAAGATCCATTTGACGACTTACTGCCACGAGCGGTGGCGCGATCTGTTCAAATGAGAAGGTGGCGAGGCACACGGAGCATCTCTTCGCTGGAGTGGCACCAGCGAATGATCGAGCGCTCTTTGGACGACTTTAAGAACTGCAGGAACACCGACCACCTGGCCGCTGTTGAGATCAACCAAATCATTCGCGCTCTCGAGGAGCGCCACGTCATAATCAAACGGCTGTTAACGGGTTCTGGCCCGGACGATGCTGCTCGACCGTTGTCGGGAAAGCGCTGATCGAGGTCGCTCGCGCTTGCTTCATGACCGACGCCAGGGCGCGCACCAATAGGCGACTCAACTCCGTCGTCCGCCGCATAGATTGCAGTGGCTTATCCGTATCATCCCCAGGGAAGTCCTCACCAGTCCGGTGCACGTCCACGTCTGGATAATTCTATCCCTTAATGAGGGACGGTGATTTTGATCGCCATGGCAACTGCTGAGCCGGACTTAGCGGAGATAATCGCCTGCTTGATCTGACGATGCGCCCCATTCCATGCAAAATCGCGGCAGTCCTGCGCATCGTAGATGAGGCCTTGCTCATTAAAGATCGGGCAAGCCTCGTTGATGGCCTGGCCGACCCGGTGCATCAGTATTTCGCGTCCTTCACTCGTCGCCAGCGAAAGGTCGCCATAAAACACGTGTTTCGTGAGCGGGTCTGTTTCTAACCCAACGACGGTTACGGGCTGCGAGTAGGACTGGCCTTTGGCGGGCGCAGCGATGGCAGTCGCTAAGAGTCCGCCAACAATGCCGGTGGCTAGCACGCACGCGATTTGCCGAACGTCCATGTCCGCTCTCCTGCTTCAATGTGTGCGCGCCGCATGTGTCGGATCATACGATGAGGCGCATCAGCTAATCGTCGTGCACCCGCGAATTTTCGATGTGACTGCCCCGGCTTCGACGAAGTGGTTCAGAATGTCGACGGGCTGGAGCGGAGCGGGATGGCCCGGATGGTATTTGTAAGACGCTGGAACGCCGCTTCGAACGATCAGCGCTACACGAGTTCGCGTTTGAGGATCTGAAATCGCGGGCTGTTCTCTTGGCTCGACGGCCGGAGTAATTTTACTTATCCGATTTGCGCCTGGAAGGCGCCCACACGAGCTAAAGGCCGAGCGCCGCCATGCACGCCGTCCTGATTACCGCCTACAAAGACTATAATGCGCTCCTGCGGCTGGTGCGCCGCTTCGATCAACGCTTCTTTCGATTGTTCATCCATGTAGACAAGAAGAGCCGTTACACGGACGCCGAAATCCAAACGCTGAGGTCCGCGGGAGCTGAAGTCAGCCAAATCTTTTTCGTGCGTTGGGGATCACACGCGCACCTGCAGGCAATCCTGCATCTGATGCATGGAGCCATTGGTGTTGGGCCATTGGATTACATCCACGTCATATCCGGTCAGGATTACCCGCTCCACGACTGCGCAGAATTCGAGCGGCGCTGCGATGGCCGGATCTATGTGGGTCATGAGCCACTCGAAGAACAGCCCGCCTTCGTTCGAGAGCGGTACGAATTTGGCGACCCGTTCCACGGCCTGCTCGCCGGGCGCTTTGGTTCGCGCCGCCTTCACAAGTTCTTGACTCGCAGAACGAGTCGGTTTCGGAAGGTCATCGGCCGACCCCGTAAAGAATTCGGGCCGTATACGAATTTGTACAAAGGTCTCGTCTGGTGCTCGTTTCCTGCTTGGGTCGGCGCTCGTCTCCTCCACGACGCGAAGACTAAAGCCTTCCTGAGCGCGATACGGAACACGCGAATTGCGGAAGAGATCTTCTTTCCAACGTACTTTCTCAATTCCGACCTCGCGAGTTTGGTCGCACAGAACGACCTTCGTTACGTAGATTGGGACGAAAGGAATGGGAGCAGTCCCGCCGTTCTCGATCTTTCGGATCGGGATGATGTCCTGCGCGCAGACGCCTTGTTCATGCGCAAGGTCAGTTCCGCAACGTCCACGCAATTGCTCGACGCGGTTGATGAAGCGCGCTTCAATTCGCGCGTTCCAAGAAATTAAGGAGAGTGCGGAAATCGGGCCTGCACCGTTCGTGCCAACAAAACCCTAATCAGCGGCAAGGCAGGTAAATGATTTATTTGCCAAATCAGGTGACGTTATCTTTGCGCCGTCTGAGTTAATTCCGTCGGCGGGGGGCATCATGGAGTTGAATGATGCCGGAGTTTGGGAAAAGGGTTGATGTGCCGGGCGGTCGCCGCCGAGCGATCCGCGAGGAGGTGCTCCTTGGCGCCGCTGCAATTACAATTGATAACTCAACGTCTGTAATCGTCGAGGATGTCTGCCGGATCGGTGCGAAGCTAAGAGGGCGCAATCTTCCCCCCGTCGGCGCACAATTGCTGGTCAAGGCGGGCGCCATGGAAATCTTGGCGGCTGTAGCCTGGATGGAACGTGACCAATGTGGGATCACGTTTGAGCTGCTGCTCGATGATCAAGGGGTCGATGACCTTAAGGAAGAGGGAAAATGGGCCAACCTTCTTGGTATCGATACGCCTCCCATCACGGATCGAGACGAGCAGTGTAAGCCCCGCTTTCAGCTCGCTTATTGAGCTGCCGGAGGGATCGACCCGCAGGTCCTTAACCAGCCACCATCCCGGAACATCAGGGTTAGGCCCGCGGGCGCCACATCGGCCAAGAAACGCAATGGTAACTTGGATCGTGTAAGTTCTTAGTCGCGTATGAGGTAAAGTATGACCATTCGTGCGGAAATCTTCGGCGGACCGGAAGAACGCAAAACGAGGTTGCTCGTCCGGAAAAAGCCTAAGCAGGCTGAAGTCACGGCATTGACGGACGTGGTCATCGCGCGTGAAGAATCGCGCCGGACGGACATGCGCCACGAAGATCGACCGCTGGCCGAGCGGAAGGCGCTGCAGGTGACGTTTCGCAGTCGCCGACATCACGCGCTGGTTGTAAATCTCTCGGGCGGCGGCGCCATGATTGCGGCGAAGTTCACCCCGAACATCGGGGAGAGAATTCACCTGCATCTCGCCGAAAACGACGTGATCGAATGCGTCGTCCGGTGGGTCAAGGACGAGCATCTGGGCCTGGAATTTGCCCACGAGACAAAACTCGACTGCAATGAGGAAAAGAAGGAAACCGTGCTGCGTGATGCGGTTTCACGCATGCCATGCGAAATCGCGATGTTACCGGTTGCGCCGGAACCCGCGAACGACCGCAGCGCCGATCGCCATCCGCTCATTTGGTCGGGCCAGCTTCGAAGCGGCCAGCACACTTGTCCTGTTCGACTTCGCAACATCTCGAGCACGGGCGCACTCGTGCAGTGTGATCGATCTTTACGTGATGGAGCGGACGTGATCCTCGATCTCGGCGACGGCTGCGATTTGCCAGCAAAGGTCCGCTGGGTAGTCGGTGACCTCGCTGGGCTCCAGTTTGCTGAGCCGTTCGAATTGGAACAGCTTTCCATGTGTAAGCCACGCGTGATGTCCCACACGTGGGTGCGCCCGGCGTATCTGGAAAGTGATGTGTCGGCAGAATCCGCGTGGGATGGACCCTGGAATCGCATGTCGCTCAATGAGCTTCGTGCTCAGCTTGAAGGTTTTCTCAAGCATTAGCGGACTTGCTCGGCGCCGCTACGCTGCACTCATGGGTCGGTGCACCTTCTTTAGCGCGCCCTTTTTTCGGCTCGCCATTTGCTCCGAGGACCTGTTCAAAACACCGGGCAAACAGGCGTTCGCGTAGATATTAGAAGCCGCACAAGGTCGACCTGTCGGCGCGTTCCAGTTTTCAAGAAAACCGATCGAAGTTGCGTACGAACGGTCATCTGAGACGTGCGTGTCGCGCGGCTCACCTGCGCAATCGTCATCCCTTCGGCAAGAAGTCTCGCGATCCGCGCCTCCGCGGGCGTGAGATCGAAAAGGAGCCTTAGCAAGTCTGCATTCGGCAGCATCTCGTTTGCTGCGCGCGCCGTCAGCATGAGCACTCCGTCGCTTCCGCAAACGTCTCGCGCGCGACCGCGTAGCGGGACGAGGTGCAACACGATCGGCGTTGCCTCCTCGCTGATCCTCACGCCGACAGATGCGACGGTCTTCGGGTTTTCTGCCGCACTGCATGTCAGCGCGGCCTCTACCGCTGCTTGCACAAAGGCATCGGTAAACAGGAGCGCGCCAACGCGTTCGATCATCAACGCGCCAAGCGTTCTTTCAAACGTCTCGTTTGCAGCTCGCAGTTTCCTATCACGTCCCAATACGGCTGCGCCGACTCCCGCGACCTCCAGTCCGGATACCAGAGCATCTGTTCGCGCCTGCCGGACCTTCGAGGACAAGCTGAGAGCCCGTCCGATGTGCGGCCTCAGCTGGTCGAGCACAGGAACGGCGCGTTCCGCGAGCGTATGAGAGCAAAACCCTTCAACCGTCATGTAAAGCGCATCGTTCGAGGCGCCTTGGAAGACCGATGCAGCCGCAGCGATTAAGCCGCGGGGGATCATGAACTCACGTTTGACGGGCAGCGCTTCGATTTCGGCAATAGTTCGATAGGCTGTTTCCGCGCGAAATCCAGCATGCGTGTCCGCGAACAGCGGACCGGTATGTTCCGTATCGGCGGCCCACCCCGCCGCCGCGTATTCGCTCATGTGCTTCTCGAGCCGCGAAGCGCAAATCCAGTCCGTCCCGGATGGTGAAATGCTGATAAAAACGGCGCCCATGGCATCGACCGATTGGCCGATCTCTTCCAGCACCGCCGGCCAGAGTTCGGTCGCGACCGCGGCCTCGTAAATTCGGTCGACGAGTTGCGGCTCGATGAGCTTGAAAGGCATCCGCGAGCCTCATTGTCGACTGTTAAATGGCGCTATTCCAGAGGCATACCTCATTTGAGGGACGCAGCAACCCTTGCCGTTCGATAGGATTTTATATTAACATCGTGTTAACCTGAACAACTCGAGTCGTAAACGCCCCCGGGTTGTTCCTGTTGAACAGGGGTGCAGTGGCTTGGATAATCGAGCGTCCGCGCTGATCAAGCGGATCTATTCGGCGCGTCGGGACCGTAACGCCTGGGATGGCGTGGTCGTTGAGTTGCTTCAATCCATGGGATGCTGCGGGGGCATCGCAACACTTATTGATGCGCGCGTAAGTCGGGTTCTTGCGAGCCGTGTTTATGGCCCAAATTGCTCTGACTTGACCGAGGACGCCGCGGAACTTGTTGATCCAGCGACTTTTGATGGCCTGCACTTGGGCGAGCTGGAAACTTCGGCCACGCGTTTCTTTGACAGCCGCCGAATACACGGTCGCGCGTCGGACCACGTTCATGCTTTCGTCCAGCAAGCGCCGTCGATATTCGGATCAAAATTCTCCTACAGCGGGGTTGGGGCGGCGGTAGACGGTGTGACGTTGCACCTTGCAGCCCATTTCTTCGACGAGACTCCCAGCGCCGAGGAAGCGTTCATCCTTTTCGAGATTGTATTTGATCATTTCGAATGTGCCCTTCGCGTCGGCGCCCGGCCATTCAATCGGGAAAGCGCGCGCGCACTTATTCGTGTCGATTGCGACGGCCGGGTGAACGAGCTGAGCAAGGGCGCGGAACGGCTATTGCGCGAACGCCCTGCGCTCAAGATCTGCGAGGATCGCCTGCGTGCCGGCTGCGGCGCGCAGCAGTGCAGTCTCGATCACACTCTGGCTCGAGTCCTTCGTTCGGGCGGGGTAGGTTTGAACCCGGCGGCCGTTCAGATCGAGCATGAGTTTGGGCGTCCCTGGATTTTGGTCGTTCGCCCGGTGACCGAATATTACGGGCCGTTCGGCGTGCTCCGCCGGAATGTCGACATCGAAATTCTTGATCACCTGCCGATGATTGGCTGCCTCGACTTCATTCAATCGTTGTTCGATCTGACGGGTCGCGAGTTGCAGGTGCTCCGACTGCTTGCCCAAGGTCATTCCATCGACTCCCTGTCGGCAACGATCGACATAAGTCGAAATACAACGCGTGCGCACCTCCGTTCAATCTATTCCAAGACCAGAACGAGTTCCCAGCTAGAACTGATGCAGCTGTCGGGAGGACTTAGCAATGTCGCCGCTGATGACCTCCAGGTATCGGATTTAGAGCTCGTTAATTGAGCTAGTCCGGCCGGACGGTTTTCCAATTTTCACGATTAATTAAGCATAACGCGACTCGCGACCATGAGTCGCGAGACATGAATAGGGGGAAGCCCGATGCAAGTGTTGAATGTAACTGCCTCCGCTTGTGGAGGCAGGACGCCCATCATTGTGCCTAAAACAACGGATACCGATAACGTTATTAGGAACGTGTTCGCTGTCTCTGGCAAGTAACTCTGCACGATGGGTATCGTATTCAACACCAGAACGTCAGGAATAGTCAAAAAATCGCAAATCGAACTGTAGATCCGATGGAGGTTACAATGACCCACATGGTTCATTTAGGCGGCATCTCGAGCCCACCGGCGCCAGGACAGGTGCTGAAGGAGAAGCTCCTCGACCAAATGGACCTGACCCAGGCCGAGGTCGCCCGCGCCATCGGCATCTCGGCACCGCGCCTGAACATGATCCTCACCGGCCGGTGTCAGCTTTCGGCCGAGATCGCGCTCAGGATTGAGCACGTTTTCGATATCTCGCCGCAATATTGGCTGAGGATCCGCAACGAGTTCGAGCTTTTCGAAGAGCGGCGGCGGATCGGCCGCAAACTGGCCAGTCTTCCACAGATGAGCGTGCGTACGGAACGCGAGACCTCCGCTTGGCGGGTGCGGGAGTGCCGGGCCGCGGCCTGAGCATTCGAACTGCTGTCGGGGTGAGACGCAATCTCTTGGAAAAGGATCACTTTGTGCGCCGAAGTCAGGATCTCTTGAGTGCAGCTCTGAAAGCGGCCTGGCCCGTCGAAACGAGCGCACAATTCAATGACCTGCTGGAACACCTTGGTGCGCCCGACAGACCCTCGTGCATGCGAACGCAAGCCGGTCCCACGGTGGAATGATCCGATGAGCAATCCCGCTGTCAACTCACCGGAGCTTACTACAGTGAGGGGAATCGCGTGCGTAGCGCTCGTTGCCTACCACGTGGTCGGACCAACGTCGGCAAGCGGTATGCATCTGCCAGATTCGTCCCAGTGGCATCATGCCATGAATAGCTTCAATTTTTTCAGGATGCCTCTGTTCTCGGTAATCTCCGGCTTCGTTTATGCCGGGCGGCGGGTTGAGCGCCATTTCATTGCTGAGTTCCTGAAGAAAAAGTCCCTGAGGCTAGGCGCTCCCCTACTGTTCGTGACAGCGGTAATGTTGGGATTGCGGCGACTTGCTTACGGCGATTCCACCAGCGCTATCGATGCATTCGGATTTCATTATCAGCACCTTTGGTTCATCCAGGCGCTCCTCATTATCTTCATCGGCGTCGCTGTTTGCGACAGTTTCGGACGACTGAATTCCGTCGGATTGCTCTGCCTCAGTTTGGCGAGCCTGGTTCTGTCGCAATCATTCGATTTCGTGAGCGTGTTCAGCCTGAATGGAGCTCTTTACCTTGCTCCCTTCTTCATTTTCGGAATGATTCTGCGGGCTGAGCCCACGATCCTGCAATCACGAAATTATCTGCCGGTCGCCGCATGGTTCGTTGCCATCGGCTTTGTGCTTCAACAGGCGGGCATCTTGGGTGCCATTATGCCCGTCGGGCGACTGTCGTTGGCCGCAGCGCTCTGCGGCTGCGGCGCGGCCTACGCGATTTTTGCCGTTTGCCCGCGGATAGCCTTCCTCGAGAGCATCGGCGCGTACAGCTACACCATTTATCTTTGGCACCCGATCGCTGCGGCGAGCGTGCGTCTGGCCGTCAATCGCTATACCGCTCTGCCTTCCGCCGAAGAGTTTCTCCTCTTGGTTGCGGCGGGGCTAGTCGTCCCCATCATTATTCACCGGGCCGTAGAGCGAATCCCGCTGCTATCCTTGTTGATCGCAGGCATCCGCCTTCCGCATCGTCGAAGTGTCAAGGCGGCCCGCCTTCCTGCCCTGGTGCCGGCCCATCGGTTCAACACGCGGAGCTGGTCAAACGACAATTCGCCCGTCGCACTCAACGCGCGCTCATGGAGTGATGTAAAATGACCCTGCGCTGTCATCTTTTTGGTCATCGGCGATCCGCCAGCCGCGCTTCCTTCGACGATCTGAATCGCTGCTGGGTGAGCGATTGCAAGCGCTGCCATGCCGTGCTCGTGCGAGAGCGGCCAGGGCAGTGGTGCGAAGCGCCGCTAGAACTCCCGCCGATCTTGTCACGATCGCAAAGGGGAAGACGGCGCCCCTACGTCATCATTCGCCAGAGAGCGGACATCGCCATCCATGAAGCTTGCCTATCGTTCAGCGAGACGGTCGGCGCAGCCTAGTCACCAAAACCTAAGTAATAAATGATCGGAGGCAAGTAATAAACGAAGAAAACTGTGGAGGTAATTGATTGAACTAAAAGGAGGAAGGCATGAACTATCTATCTATCTCAAAAACTAACAAACTTGACCGTGGAAACATTGGGGGGATTTTTATGCGTAAGATGTTTTTAGTTGCTGCAGCTTCGCTCTGCGCTGTCTCAGTTCCCGCGCTGGCAACCACCGTGCCTCCGGCCGCGCCGCCGTTGGCATCGGCCGGCGACTACAGCTTCAACTATACGGCCGGCGCCGGCACCTATTATGGATCGGGCACGCTGACCGTGGGGAGTTCGGGCCAGATCACCGGCATTACCGGCACTGCCAATGGATCGACAATCCTGGGCCTGTCCACCTACGCGGGTGCCGACAACCTGCTCTACGACGGTACGAACGGTACGAACGCATGGCTGGATTTCATGGGCCTGTCGTTCGCTATCACGGGCAACGCGTTTGGGATCGGCAATACCAATGGCGGTGACTATGGCATCACCGATATGGTCTCAAATCCCGGCGGTGCATGTTGTGGAGCGCACCCCGCGGATCTTCAAATCTCGATCGCGGCCGTTCCGGAAGCTGCGACCTGGGCAATGATGCTGGTCGGATTCGGCGGCATAGGCTTTGCAATGCGTCGCCAGCGAAACGGCACGGCTCGCCTCGCACAGGTCGCTTAAAGTACTCTCTGCCTACAAGAAGGGCACGCTTCGGCGTGCCCTTCTAAATTTGTGCCGCTCACGGCCACAGAAGATCCTGCTCATTCGAGCAGCTTCAGCACTCCGTCCCGCATGAGCGCGTTCGCAGTTCGAGCAAATTCCTCAAGTTGCATGTGGCTGATGCGATAGGCGTTTGCGCTTTGCATCCGGCCGGTGGTGAAATGGATCGAACGATCCGGCGCACGCTCGAGAACGCCACGATCGATCAAGCGATTGATCGCGCGGCGAGCGGTCTCCCTGTTCAGACCCGTGGCCGCGGCAATTGAGCTGATGTTGCACAAACCAAGGAGTTTGCGCGGCACGGGGTGCGCCATGTTGCGCAAGTCGGGATCCGTGTCTGCTGCAGTCAGCCGGTCACCGGTGATTGCGATCACCGCCATCACGATAAGGGATTCCTCGTGGCCTCCGGTGACATCGCGCCAGAGCGCGAGCAGGCGCAGCCTCATACTGATGATGCGGTGCGCTACGAGGCGGCTTTTGGCATTGGCCTGCTCTGCGTCGACGATGAGGGACAACTCGGTGCTCCTTTCGGCACATAGTGCACCAGGCGCGATATCATCCCAACCCATCGTGAATGGATCGCCGTTGGCGATGAACTTAGCTTCTGCACTACCGCTTCCAACGGCGTGAACCCAATAGCAACGGGGCCCAGCCAGACGGAGCGGGAGTGCCGACCAGGCCTTCCCTCCGATGAGCGCACAATTTGTGCGGTTGGGGGTATCGTGTTTTGCGGCTGTTCTCGCCAAACCCCGCTACGAGGTGCGTGTAAGCGTGTCTCCGGCCCGACCGCTGGAGTTGCCCCCCAAGTCGGGCCGTAAATCACGGGATCCTTGTTGAAATCCCCGGGCTCATAGGGCCGATGGAAGCGGTGCTGCTGCG
>DASZBO010000059.1:0-35402 GCA_035944075.1 Sphingomicrobium sp. | reverse complement strand
ATGATCTTTCCCTACGATCCGCCGCAGGAAGTGGGCTTCTGGATGAAGAACACCCTGATCCCGCTCGACATCGTATATATCCGCGCGAACGGCACGATCGCCCGGATCGTCAACGCCGAGCCGATGGACATCACCCCGCTTCCCTCGGGCGAGCCCGTGGTTCTGGTGCTCGAAATTGCCGGCGGCCGGGCAGCGGAACTTGGAATCAAGACGGGCGACAAGGTCAGCTGGTCGCACTGACTTGCCTCGTCGCGAGCGAGGCGGCTAAGGCGCTCCGATGGGTTTCTGGTCGAGAACATTCACCTGGTGGAACGGGGCAACGTGGGGAACGGCGCTGTTCACGCGCCGATTCGGAAGCGAGGTCGGCCGCGACGAAGGCGGGAACCTCTACTACCAGGACAAGAAGCGTCCGCATCGCCGCTGGGTGATCTACAACGGATCCAATGACGCAAGCCGCGTTGATCCGGGTTGGCAGCTGTGGCTGCGGGGCACGATCGACGACCTGCCGGAAAAGACGCTCCCCCCGGTCCGCAAGTTCCAGCAGAAGCCGACCGCGAACCTTACGGGCACCATCGAGGCCTTTCGGCCCGATGGAGCGCTCGGTTCAGGCAAGTTGCGTCCGGCCTCGACCGGCGACTACGAGCCCTGGATCCCCGAATAAGCGTGCGCCCGGCGGCTGCATTTTTGTTGGTTGCATTCGCACTGGCCTCGTGCGGGAAGGGCACGGAGCAAAGGAATGCGCCCTTGCCCGCCGCCCGACAGGTCGGGTCGACTGCCAATGGCGAGGGCGGCGTAACGCCCATGCCGCAGCGGACTGCGGTCCTTGGCATCCTCAATAAGCGCAACGGGATCGTCCAGAACGTTTCTCTCCATCCCGGACAGTCGATTCGCTGGAAGGATGTGATCGTTCGCCTGCGCGCCTGCGAGGCCACCGCACCCTGGGAGGAAGAAAAGCTCACCGGGGCTTTCGTTCAGGTCGACGTCCAGCAGCCAGACCGGGAATGGAAGCGTATTTTCTCAGGGTGGCTTTACAAGGAGTCGCCCTCGCTCAACGTGGTTGAGCACCCCGTTTACGACGTCTGGCCCAAGAGCTGTGCAATGACATACCCGGCTGGACCGGCGGCGCCCGCTGCGCCGGCAAGCTCGAGCAACCTGTCGAGCGCGAGAAAGTCGGGCGACGCTTCCGGCGTCCGGCCGAGCGCTTCCACCAAGGCTCCCGCTGCCGAGATCCCGACCGCGGCGCCGCGCCCAAGCGCTGCCGACAATAACGCGACGTAAGTTTCGCGCGGGACCGTGATTGCGCCGAGCGAGGCCAGATGCTCGGTCATGAACTGACAGTCGAGAAGCGTGAAACTACCGACCCTCAGACGCGCCACGAGAAACGCTAGCGCGACCTTCGAGGCATCGGTCATCCGGCTGAACATGCTCTCACCGAAAAACGCACGTCCGAGCTTTACGCCGTAAAGGCCGCCTACGAGCCTTCCCTCGTGCCAGACCTCGATCGAATGCGCATGGCCCGACGCATGGAGCGAATGCATGGCTTGCTCCAGTTCCGCGTTGATCCAGGTCTCGGAGCGGTCGGCGCACGCCGTGATCACCGCCCCGAAGTCCTCGTCGTGACTGACGCTGAAGCGACCCGAACGGATCGTTTGGCGAAGAGACCGGGAAAGGTGGAAACTCTCCAGGGGAATGATGGCGCGGTTTCGGGGCTCGACCCAGAAGAGCTCGGCCGCGTCGCGACTGTCCGCCATTGGGAAAATGCCCGTGGCATAACCCTGCAACAACAGACGCGGGTCGAGCCTACTCATCGCTTGGTTTCCAGCCCGGTTCTCGTATTGACCCAGCGGACGAGGGTTAAAGGATTTCGCGTACCTTGTCCTGTGGGCGACAAAGCCGAACGCCATTGGGTGTCTCGACGATCGGTCGGTTGATGAGGATCGGGTGCTTCACCATTGCATCGAGGATTTCGTCGTCGCTGACGTCGGTTCGGTCGAGACCCAGTTCGGAAGCAAGCGGCTCCTTGCTGCGCAGTCCTTCGCGCGGACTGATCCCGGCGCGCTTGTACAGGCGCACGAGCTCGTCGCGAGTCGGCGGATTCTTCAGATATTCGTGCACCCAAATGTCGCAGCCGGAGTCGCGCAGGATCTCGAGCGTCTTGCGGGACGTTCCGCACATCGGATTGTGAAAAATTGTGGCTTTCATAATTCGGCTGTTCCTCACCTCTAATCAGCAAGTTAAACAAGGATTTAATCATAGGGGCTGAGTCCCACCGACTTGCATTGTCGCGCTTGCGGAACGATCAGCCCAGCCCGTCGTTTCCGCGCCTGTAACATGCACCGTCGTCGGCGGAAGAGCGTCAGCGTGCGCATGTTCTGGCAGCTCAACAGAATGGGAGAACGAGCGATGCAGAAATCCATATTAGCCGTTGCGCTGGGAAGCACCGCAATGCTGGGCGCATGCGCCACCAACCCCGCCGTGACGCGCGACGCAGCGATCGGTGCGGCCGGCGGCGCTGCCGTTGGCGCGGTGGTTCCGGGCGTGGGCGTCATTGAAGGCGCTGCGGTTGGCGCTGCAATTGGCGGTCTCGCCGGGGCGACCTGGTCGGATCCCAACAACAGCGGTTATGTCACGGGCTATACCTACAATGGCCAATATTATCCGGGAACGCCTCCGGGATATGATCCAACGACTCATGCAGTAGTGACGGGCGCCCTTGGCGGCGCTGCGCTCGGCGCTGCAGCGGGTGCCGTTCTTCCGGGCGTAAGCGTCCTTCAGGGTGCCGTCATCGGTGCTGCGGTCGGCGGTCTTGCCGGCGCGGTCTGGGCGGATCGCAACAACGACGGCGTAGTGGACGGATACGTCTACAACGGGCAATATTACCCTGGTGCTCCCCCGGGATACTCCGCGGCTCCGGCTCCGGCACCGGCTCCAATGCCGGCTCCAGCTCCGAGCCGCAGCGGCGAGCGCGGCTAAAATCGGACCCCCATCGAAGAGGGTCTTTGATGGGAAGTTTGATTGGAGAACACGTGATCAGTTTGCGTCATAAGTGCACCGGCCGCCGGCCGGTGCACTTTTTTCAAAAGTTCGCTGCTGCGGCGGCGCTGGGGTTGGTGGTCATGCCAAGCACCGCCCAGGCTGCTCCCAGTGAGCCCAGAATTGCGGCCGCTCCTGCTCAGCAGTCCCTCGCGGGCCAAAGCATTGCCGATTTCTACCGCGGGCGGAATAATTACCCCCTGTGGCTTTCGCCCACTGCAGGCGACGCGGCCGAGCAGTTGATGAACCTCCTCGCGAGCGCGAGCTTTGACGGCCTTGATCCTCAGCGATACCGCGTCGATGCGCTTCGGCAGGCCGTCGAGGCGGCGCGCAGCGGCAAACGTAAGCACGTCGAGGAAGCGGACCAGCAGCTGTCAGCTGCGTTCGTTCTTTATGTGGATGACCTCCGGCAGGCGTCCGATGGTCAAACCACCTACGTCGATGAGGGGCTGAAGCCCAAGCCGCCGACGCCGCTCGCTGCCTTGCTCACGGCAGCCATCGCCCCTTCGCTCGCGGATTATGTTCGCTCGATGGGCTGGATGAACCCCATCTATGCACAGCTGCGCGAGGCTCTTGCCGGTCGTGCTTATTCGACCGACGAGCAGCGGCAGGTCATCGAGCTCAACCTGAAGCGCGCACGCGTTTTGCCTGCGGGCAAGCAGCGCTACGTACTCGTCAACGCGGCCCAGCAGCGATTGTACATGTACGAGAACGGCAAACCGGTCGATTCAATGGTCGTCGTGGTCGGCAAGCCCAAATGGCCAACTCCGATGATGACGGCGTACATCCGTTATGCGGCGCTCAATCCTTATTGGTACGTACCTTCCGACCTCGCCGGAGAAGATGTCGGCCAGTATGTCGTGAAGTTCGGGCTCAAGTATCTCGACGAATATGGCTACGAAGTGGTCGACGACTGGACGCCGAACCCCAAGATCATCGATCCAAAAACGGTCGACTGGAAGGGCGTAGTTGACGGCAAGGTCGACGTCCTGATTCGCCAGAAACCGGGACCAAAGAACTTCATGGGACGCATGAAGTTCATGTTCCCCAACAAGTTCGGTGTCTATCTCCACGATAATCCGCGCCGTGAGCTGTTCCTCAAGTCGACCCGGTACTTCAGCGGCGGGTGCGTCCGGCTCGAGGATGCCGCACGGCTCGGGCGGTGGCTCTTTGGACGCGATCTCGACTGGCAGTCGGCGGGTACCGAGCAGGCCGTACCCCTTGCGACACCAGTTCCTGTCTACATTACCTATCTGACGGCCATGCCGGACGGGGCATCCGTCGCTTATTACGATGACGTCTACAATCGTGATACGCCAAGGCTCGCCGGGACGGCCTCGAGAAGCCCAAGCCTCAGCGCCGGCGCCAGTTCGGGAAGTAAGTGATATCCTGCGCGACCGGTCGGCCGAAGGGGTCGCGCGCGGGATCGAATCGCACGTAACGCAGCGTCAGCTGACACACGAGAGAATCGATTGCGGGATCGCCGCTCGATCGTGCAATGCGACAGTTCGAGGCCGTCCCGTTCGCATTCACGAGAATGATGACGCCAACGAGACCGCTCGGGATGCCGGTCGAGGCAAGCTGCCGATATTCTGAATTCGGGATGTTTTCGACCAGACGCGCCGGCGTGAAACGCGAATAATCAGCGTAGCCGCCTCCACCCGTCCCCGCACCCGAGCCTGCCGAACCCGTGCCATTTCCCACGACCCCTGGACCGCCATTCGTCGTAGTGCCGGCACCTGCAATTTTTGCCGCCGCTACGGGCGAGGGCAGAGGCCGCGGCTTCGGCTCGACGATGGGTGTCGGATCTGCCTTCCTTGCGGGCTCCCCTGGCGGTTTTCGCGCGGGCTCCGGTTTCGGGGCGGTTCTTGCTTGCTCGATCTGCGGGGGAGGAGGAGGCGGCTCCTTGATGCTGATGGTGGTCATTTGCTCCACCGCCTGGCTCACCATGCGCACACTCAGTCCGGACAAGATGAGATAGACGAGCGCGGCGTGCACGACCACGACGGCTGCGATCGCCTTTGCCTTGTCCGTCCGCTCAGCAGTGCCACGGTAGTTCGCCACGTGCGTTTCCTTCGCGCGGCAACAACGCCTCTTTGGCGCGAAGGTTTATCCCGTGATCTCCTGGGCCTCGGCCGTGAAGTCGGCATCCTTCCGTTCCGGGCCAAAGGCGGTCCAGATGGCGATCACAACAGCCATGATCCCGCAGACGAGCGCAAGCGAAAGCGCGTAGTCATTGCCGTGGCTCTCGGCGATCCGAGCCTGGATCGGGCCATTGCGGGACGCGATCAGATTCCCGAGTTGGTAAGCAAAGCCCGGGAAAAGGCTGCGCGCTAGCGGCGGCGAAAGTTCATTCAGGTGGACGGGAACGATACCCCAGGCACCTTGAACGGCGACCTGCACGAGGAACGCGCCAAGTCCGAGAAGAAGCGGAGTCGACGAGTAAGCCCAGAGCGGAATAACCGGCAACGCAAGAAGGCTTGCTATGATGATCGCGCGCTTTCGGCCGATCCTCTCGGACCAGATTCCAAAGCTGATGCCTCCGACGATCGCGCCGACGTTCATGACGGCGGTGAGAACGCCCGTCGTATGAGTGTCGAAGTGATGCTGCTTTTGAAGGAACGTCGGATAGAGGTCCTGCGTCCCGTGGCTAAAGAAGTTGAACGCCGTCATCAGCACGACAAGATAGAGCGCTATCTTCCAGTGGCGCAGGAGTTCGGTGACCGGATTGACGTGGGCCTTTCCGCGCCTCGCCTCGAAGACCGGGCTTTCATGGACGTGCATGCGGATGAGGAACACGAGCAGGGCAGGTGCTACGCCGACCATGAACATGCCGCGCCAGCCGATGCGGTCGAAGAGCAGAAAATAGACGAGGCTCGCGATGAAATAACCAGAAGGATAGCCGCTCTGGAGTAGCCCGGAGACGGGACCGCGGAGCCTGGCTGGGATCGATTCCATGACGAGGCTCGCGCCAAGGCCCCATTCGCCGCCCATGCCGACACCAAAGAGAAACCGAAGCACCAGCAGGCTGGTGAGGGTCGGGGCGAAGCCCGAAGCAAGTTCAAAGGCCGAGAAGAGCAAAATGTCGAACATCAGCACCGGCCGGCGGCCGAAACGTTCAGCAAGCCAGCCGAACACGAACGCGCCAATCGGTCTTGCAGCGAGCGTCAGGAAGGTCGCTTCGGTAATTGCCGTAACGTCGGTCCGGAATTCCTTCGCGATCGCCGTGAACATGAACGTCATCAGGAAATAGTCGAATGCGTCGAGGGTCCAGCCAAGATAGCTTGCCAAGATTGCGCTTCGCTGAGGCGCGCTGAGTGACTTCATGTCTTCGATGAGGCTCATGCGGCTCTCCAGTGGACCCTGCAAACTTAGTGCCCGTGCCTCCGCTTGTCCGCAAGCCGCTTCGACATGGCTTGTTGCCGAAGGTTAATGGAACGGGCGCGTTTCAATCGAGTTGGCTCGGGGTGAGAAGGAGAAAATGCGATGAAAATGATTGCAGCAATTGGACTTGCTTCCGCCTTCGCGATGGCTGCCGCTTCGCCTGCGAATGCAGCTGAGGGCTGCGGCCCGGGCTTTCACCGTGCGCCGAATGGCACCTGCCATCCAAACCGGGGTCCGATGAACGGAACGTGGGTCGCGGGCCGCTACTATCCGGGCCACGGCTACTGGTACAATAATCGATGGTACCATCACCGCCAGCGCTGGCATGGCGACTGGCGCTACCGCTAAGCCGGTGACTTCGGCTCCGTTGCGCTCAGCGCTTCGCGAGCATTGATCCGGATTGTGCACTGGAGGCCCTCGGGCCTCCAGTCTTGCACGAGCGTGCCGTGAAGTTGCCGCTCGATGCTCGCCCGGATTATTTTCGAGCCGAAGCCGCTTAATGTTGGCTCTTCGACGTCCGGTCCGTCGCGTTCGCTCCAGTGGATCTCGAGCCCGTCGCGCTTGCGATGCCAGCGCACCTCGAGCAGGCCCGAAGGAGTCGAAAGCGCTCCATATTTCACCGCATTGGTCGCAAGTTCGTGAAGAACGATCCCGAGCGACTGGGCCGCAGCCGGCCGCAGCATCAACGCTGGACCTTCGACGCGGACGCGCGCATCGGACCCCGAAAGGTAGGGGGCGAGCTCTTCGCGCACGAGATCGTCGAGCTGAGCGCCGTCCCAGCGGGATTCCGCGAGCAGGCTGTGTGCCCGGGCAAGCGCCTGGATCCGGCCGATGATCCCCGCTTTTAGTTCCTGCGCATCGTTGGCTTGGGTCAACTGGACGACGGACTGGACGACCGCGAGCAGGTTTTTGGCGCGGTGATCGACCTCGCGCGCGAGCAATGTTTCCCGCTCTTCTGCCCTCTTGCGCTCGCTGATTTCGAGTACCCATGCTCCCACGGCCTCGACGTCCCCGCGATCGTTCTTCACGGGATAGTATCCAGTCAGCCAATGGCGCGGCACGCCAGGATCGTTGGGAGCGGCGGCCGCAAGCTCGATATCCCGTGCGGGCTCGCCTGTTCGGAATACGTGGTCGACCATCTCCTCGATCGGTTCCGCGCTCATGGGAGTGATCTCTCGAACGGGGCGGCCAATATTCTCGGCTACGCTTCGGCCGTTGATCCGGGCGAGCTCCTCATTGATCCGCAGGTAACGAAAGTCCCGGCTGAAGAAGGCAAGGCCGATCGGGGCACTCGCATAGAGCGCATTCAGCTCTTCAATCTGTTCGGCAAGCTGGGCGTCGCGGTTAATCAATTGCTCGGCGAGTTGGGCGCGCTCGCGTTCGAATTCGATTTGTCTTCCCGATGCAAGGCCACGGAACAGCAGCCAGAGAACAGCACAAAGAGAGGCAAAGCCAAGCACAGAAAGCGCCAGCCGGTTCTGCCAGGCAGCCCTATCCGCGTTGCGCAGGGCTTCCCGACGCTGTTCAAGCAGACGTGTCTCGGCGAGGACGAGTTGGTCGATGTCTTTGTCCGCTTCGCGGATCAGGCGCTCGCCCTGCCCGGTACGGACCGACGTCATGACCGCCGCCAGATGATGGGCCCGCTGATCTTTGATCTGCTTTGCGAAACGCTCGTCCATCGCGGTCACGATGGCCGACAGCCGGTTGAGCTTGGCGACATGCGCCCGATTGTCGCGAGTGAGCTGTCTTAGCTGCAATAGGCGTGCTTGAGCCTCACTTCGTCCCTCGAAGTAGGGCTGAAGGTAAAGTTCATCCGAGGTGAGCAGAAATCCGCGCTCGCCTCGCTGCATGTTGCGGATAGCGCTCCGGGTTTGTTCGGCGGTGGCGATCACGCCGAGCGTGTGGGTTTCCCATTGCTGGGCATCGCTGAGCTCCGATGCACGACGAAAACCGTCCGTAACAAGGTAGCTCGCGCTAAGTAGCCCGGCGACCGTGCCGATAATGATGAAAAGCCAGTCGGTTTTGGAGAGCGCAGACCAGGGCCGTGCTGACTTGTCCGTCGACCGCGGTGAACTGGCGCGAGAGTCAGGCGTTCGGCGCGGCGGCGACGGGTCCATTCCCACCCTTGGGTACGCATAGGCTACTGGTCATGAGTGCTCTGGTTCCGCGCGAGCCACTGTTCGAGCCACTTGATCGTGTAGTCGCCCGCGAGAAATTCAGGATCGCGCACAAGACGCTGATGAAGCGGGATCGTCGTCTTCATTCCCTCCACCACAAACTCCTCGAGCGCCCGCTTTAATCGACGAATGCAACTGTCCCTGTTCGACCCGTAAGCGATCAGCTTCCCAATCATGCTGTCATAATAAGGCGGCACCCGATAGCCGGTATAAAGGCCGCTATCGACGCGCACGTGCATTCCGCCCGGAGCCACATAATTCTTTACGAGCCCTGGTGAGGGAGCAAATGTTTCGGGATCTTCCGCATTGATCCGGCACTCGATCGCGTGTCCGCTGAAGCGTACCTGGTCCTGGGTGCAGGACAGACCTTCGCCGCAGGCGACGCGGATCTGTTCGCGCACGAGGTCAATTCCCGTGATCATTTCCGTCACGGGATGCTCGACCTGGAGCCGCGTGTTCATTTCGATGAAATAGAACTCGCCGTTCTCGTAGAGGAACTCGATCGTGCCCGCGCCCCGGTAGCCCATCTCGGCCATCGCATTCGCAACAAGGGTGCCCATCGCAAAACGTTGCTCGGGCGTGATGATGGGCGAGGGCGCTTCCTCAAGCACTTTTTGGTGACGCCGCTGGAGCGAGCAGTCGCGCTCACCAAGGTGGATCGCATGGCCCTTTCCGTCACCGAACACCTGGAACTCGATGTGTCTCGGGTCGGAGAGATATTTCTCCATGTACACCGTGTCGTCACCAAAGGCCGCTCGGGCTTCCGACGCCGCCTGGCTCATCAGGCTTTCGATCTGGTCTTCGGAAGGAACCACCTTCATGCCGCGGCCACCGCCGCCTGACGCCGCCTTGATCAGGACCGGGTAGCCGATCTCCTGCGCAAGTTCCTTGGCCTGGGCAACGCTCGTGATGGGGCCGTCGGAACCGGGGACAAGCGGAAGGCCGAGAGTCGCGGCCGTGCGCTTGGCTTCGATCTTGTCGCCCATCGTCCGGATATGCTCGGGCTTGGGCCCGACCCAGATGATGTTGTGGCTCTCGACGATCTCCGCGAATTGGGCGTTTTCCGACAAGAAGCCGTAACCGGGATGAATCGCGTCGGCGTGGACGATCTCGGCCGCGGAGATGATGTTTGGAATGTTGAGGTAGGATTCGCTTGCGGCTGGCGGCCCGATGCATACCGTCTCGTCGGCAAGCCGGACATGCATCGCGTCTGTGTCGGCCGTCGAGTGGACGGCCACCGTCTTGATGCCCATTTCGTGGCAGGCACGATGGATGCGGAGCGCGATCTCGCCACGATTGGCGATCAGCAGCTTCTCGATGGTCACCGTGGCAGCCTCAGCCGATGATCACGAGTGGTTGATCGAACTCGACGGGCTGCGCGTCGGCGACCATGATCTTCTTGATCACTCCGCCTTCTGGTGCCGTGATCGGGTTCATGACCTTCATCGCTTCTACGATGAGCAGGGTGTCACCGGCCTTGACGGCCTTGCCGACCTCGATGAACGGAGCAGCGCTCGGCTCCGGCGACATATAAGCGGTGCCGACCATGGGCGATTTGACCGTTGTACCGCTGACCTCTTCAGCCGGGGCCGCCCCAATGTCTTCCTTGCCATGCATCGGGGGCGCCGACAGGGCTGGCGCTCCCTGGAACTGCGACAGCATGGGCGTGCCTGCTCCAGTAACGATCGCCGGCGGCTCGCGCTTTACCTTGATCCGTCGATCACCATCCTCGACCTCGATTTCGGTCAGTTCGTTCGCGGTAAGCAACTCGGCAAGCTCGCGCACTAGTGCTGGATCGATCTTCATCGATCCTTTTTCGCCGCCCGCGGGGTCCTTTGGTTGAGCCATGATGTTCCCTGATCCTGTTGGCGCAGCGCTCTGTCAGACGATCCGCAATTCGTCCACCCTGAACAGGCGTTGTGCTTGATGCCGGCACGCCGTTTGCGTGGAAGCGACGGTCTTTCGATGTCCGCAACGATGGGTCGCTTAAGCAACGTCGGCAGCAGTGCCCGTCGACAAGCACGAAGCATCAAATGATTACATCGGGCCCCGAACAATCGGTTGCGATCCCCTGAACAGGCTTGGCGGTCCAAGGCTTCACTCCTAAGTGCGTGGCCGATGAGTCTCGACGGAAGCCTTGGTATCCGCGTCAATGGCGAGCACCGCCGCGTTCCTGGCGGGATCAGTATTGCTGAGATGGTCAACGGCCTTGGGCTCGACCCGTTTCGAGTCGCGGTAGAACGGAATCTCGAGATCGTGCCGCGCTCGCATTTGCGCGACGTTCGTGTCGAGGACGGCGATGACTACGAGATCGTACATTTCGTTGGAGGCGGTTGAGTGACGGTGCAGCAGGAAATCCGAGCCGATACGTGGACCGTCGCCGGTCGGACGTTCACTTCGCGTCTCATTGTCGGCACCGGCAAGTACAAGAGCCTTGAGCAAAATGCGGCGGCCGTCGAGGCGTCGGGCGCCGAGATTGTCACCGTAGCGGTTCGACGCGTGAACATTTCCGATCCGACACAGCCGCGCCTCACGGATTTCATCGATCCGCAGAAGATCACCTACCTGCCCAATACAGCCGGCTGCTTCACCGCCGAAGACGCAATTCGGACATTGCGCCTTGCGCGCGAGGCGGGTGGCTGGAACCTCGTGAAGCTCGAGGTTCTCGGCGAAGCAAAGACGCTTTACCCCAACATGCGCGAGACTCTTCGTGCGACCGAAGTGCTCGTCAAGGAAGGCTTCGAGCCGATGGTTTACTGCGTCGACGACCCGATTGGCGCGAAGCAACTTGAAGAAGCGGGCGCCGTCGCAATCATGCCGCTCGGTGCGCCGATCGGCTCGGGCCTCGGCCTTCAAAACTGTGTCACCATCCGGCTCATCGTCGAAGGCGCAGGGGTGCCCGTCCTTGTCGACGCCGGCGTCGGCACGGCCAGTGATGCAGCCGAAGCGATGGAGCTTGGCTGCGACGGCGTCCTCATGAATACGGCGATCGCGGAAGCAAAGGATCCTGTTCTGATGGCGCGCGCAATGAAGTCCGCGGTCGCGGCTGGTCGGATGGCTTACATTGCCGGTCGGATGCAGAAACGGCGCTACGCAGATCCCTCAAGCCCGCTCGCGGGCCTCATCTAGGGCTACGGCGCATGGTCTCCATGCGTTTCTGGCGCATGGGTCGACGAGGGGCCGACTTCGCGTCCGAGCGCGAAGCGATGGTCGAACGGCAGCTGCGGGCGCGGGGCATAACCCGCTCGGATTTATTGGATGCATTCCGGTCCGTGCCCCGGGAGGCTTTCGTCGGGCAGAACGTTGCCCACCTTGCCTATGGAGACCATCCGCTCCCGATCGAAGGGGGGCAGACAATATCTCAGCCTTACATCGTCGGACTGATGATCGAGGCTGTGGGTCTCAAGGCTGGCGACAAAGCCTTGGAGGTGGGATCGGGCTCGGGCTATGCCGCTGCGGTGATGAGCCGGATCGCGGCGGTGGTCATCGGTATCGAGCGTCGCGCCGAACTGGTAATGCTCGCACGCGAGCGAATGCGCAGTCTGGGCTATGACAATGTTACAATCCTAAAGGGAGACGGAACCCTCGGCGTCGCGAGGGAGGCGCCGTTCGATGCGATTTTGGTTGCCGCAAGCGGGAGCCATGTACCCCAGCATCTTACCGATCAGCTCGCTCCTGGCGGCCGGCTGGTCATCCCCATCGGCGAACCTGGAAGCGTGCAGAAGCTCATCCAGATCAGAAAGAACGAGGACGGGTCACTACGGCGATCGGACCTTGGTCGAGTGCGTTTCGTTCCTCTGATCGGGGAAGAAGGATGGATCGATGCTCAGGACTGACATCGAAGCCGACTGGCCGGACGCCGCGACAATCGACCGTTACGTTCGCCACCGTCGGTGGCGGGAGGGTGAGCTCAAGGCGTTCGAGCGCTTCCCCACCTAGATGTGGCGCAGGCAGCCGTCGCGACGCTGGGCGAGACGCGCGAGTTCAGGATCTTCGCGTTCAAGAAAGTCGATGACGGCGCGCATTGATCCGGAAACGTTACAGAGATCGAGGCCGTAGACGCCCGCACATCCGTTCGAATGGGCGGTTCGCGGTATCGTCATGAAACCAGCGGATGAATTAGTCGAATTCATGCGTCGGCAAGGAAGGCTGGCGGCATTTGCGCGCCGGGATCAGCGCCGTGTCGATGCCGCGCGAAGCTTCGTGATCGTGGTCGCATTGCTGATCTGCTCGACGTCCGTCTTGCAGTGTAACAGGCGGATACCCGGCTCTGCCATCGCCCGCTCCAGCGCCGGCGTAAACTGATCCGTTGTCTCGACGGTCTCGGCCCACGCACCGTAGGCGCGGGCGAGCGCCGCGAAATCGGGATTCTTGAGCTCCGTCGCGCTGATCCGCTCCGGAAACTCGCGCTCTTGGTGCATGCGGATCGTGCCGTACGCTCCATTATCGATGAGGATGACAAGCAGACTGGCTCCATACTGCTGGGCGGTCGCAAGTTCCTGACCATTCATCAGAAAATCGCCGTCGCCGGCGACACACACGATGGGTCGATCCTTGAAGCGAAGCGCTGCAGCGACGGCGGCCGGCAACCCGTAACCCATGGTGCCGCTGGTCGGTGCGAGCTGGGTCGGCATTGGCCCATAGCGCCAATAGCGGTGCCACCAGCCGGAGAAATTCCCGGCGCCGTTGCAAAGGATGGTGTTCTCCGGAAGACGCTCGCGCATCGCCGCAACGCACGGCCCAAGATCGAGCGTCACATTTTCCCTTGGCTTCGGCTCCGACCATTCGAGCCATTCAGCGTGCGCTTGTTCGCCGCACGAGAAGCGAACGAGATCAGGATCGACCCAGCCGTCGATCATTTCGGCGAATTCACCCATGTCGGCACAGATCGGCAGGTCGGTTGCGTACACTCGCCCGAGCTCGTTCGGATCGGGGTGGACGTGGACGAGGGTCTGGCCCGGGTGATCCGGACTGATCAGCGTATAACCATCGGTGGTCGCCTCGCCGAGCCGCGCACCAACGGCGATGATGAGGTCGGCGTCCCGGACGCGCTGCTGGAGTTTGGGGTTTGGCCCATAGCCGAGCTGGCCTGCATAGACCTGACACGTGTTGCAGATTGCGTCCTGGCGTCGAAATGCCGCGGCAACCGGAATTCCGTAACGATACGCGAAGTTCGCGAAATGATGCGACGCCCGTGGGCTCCAGTCCGCGCCCCCAACGATCGCTACGGGCGATGCCGCTTCCTTGAGGAGCTCGACAAGCGCCTGGACGGCCCCGGGATCGGCGGCTTCGGCAAGCGGCGGCACGCAGGGGCGATCCGCGACTTCAACCTCGTCCCGCAGCATGTCTTCGGGAAGAGCGAGTACGACGGGTCCGGGTCTCCCGGCCGTTGCCAGCCGATAGGCTCGTGCAACATATTCCGGGATGCGGCGGGCGTCTTCGATCCTGCCTGCCCATTTGGCGAGCGGCGCGAAAAAGGCGGGTAGATCGACCTCCTGAAACCCCTCGCGATCCCGGTCGCCGCGCGCGACGTCGCCAATGAAAAGGATCATCGGCGTCGAGTCCTGAAAGGCCACATGGACGCCGCCGCTTGCATTGGTCGCGCCGGGTCCGCGGGTGACAAACGCAATGCCCGGACGTCCGCTCATCTTCCCGTCTGCGTCCGCCATGTAGGCAACGCCGCCTTCCTGGCGGCAGACAATCGTCTCGATTTCCGGTGCATCATGAAGTGCGTCAAGGACGGCCAAAAAACTCTCGCCGGGCACCGTGAAAATTCGGTCGCAGCCGTTGATACGAAGTTGGTCGACAAGGATCTGCCCGCCGGTGCGTAGTGTCATGACGAGGGTTTCTAGCTTGCCGAACGCCGAACGTCATGTGGCTTGCCCGCAAGTGCCGGGAAATAGGGCACTCGCTCATTTCCGCATTTTCAGGGACGTTACGACGAGGAGCACCGCGAGCGAACTTGGAAGCCTACCTGCACGCCGGACGAAGGCGCCTGGACACCGGGGTGCTCCATCGAGCACCAGGTTTGTTCGCAGCGAATTACGGCGGTGATGTCTGCTTCGGTCTCCTCAGGCCTGGTGGATCGCCTTCACGACCTGGTAGCTCTCGAGGCCCTCCTTTCCGCCCTCCGATCCGAACCCGGAATCCTTGACGCCGCCGAACGGCGTGTCGGCTCCCGAAATGCCGAATGTATTGATCCCCACCATTCCGGCTTCGAGCGCTTCGCCGACAAGGTTTGCGCGGCGACCGTTCTCGGTGAATGCGAAAGCGGCGAGCCCGAACGGAAGGCGATTGGCCTCGGCGATCACTTCCTCGAACGTGTCAAACGGCCGCGACACGGCGACAGGGCCAAATGGCTCCGTGCTCATGATCTCTGCTTCGTTCGGAACGTCCGCGAGAAGCGTGGGCTGGAAGAAGAAGCCGGATTGACCTCGCTCGCCACCGGCGAGGACTTTTGCTCCCTTGGCTTTCGCGTCCTCGACGAGACGGCCGATGGCCTCGGGTCGCCGGGCATTGGCAAGCGGCCCCATACGGGTCCCTTCCTCAAGGCCGTTGCCGACGCTGACTTTGCTCGTGCGCTCGGCAAATCCCTTGACGAATGCGTCGTAGATTCCGCGCTGCACGTAGAAACGCGTCGGGGAGACGCAGACCTGTCCCGCGTTCCTGAACTTCTGGGGGACGACCATGTCGAGCGTCTTCTCAAGATCGCAATCGTCGAAGATCAGCACCGGCGCGTGGCCGCCGAGCTCCATCGTTACGCGCGTCATGCTGTCGGCGCACAGACGCATGAGATGCTTGCCGACCGCGGTGGAGCCGGTGAAGCTGACCTTGCGGATTGTTCGGCTGGCGATCAGTGTCCGGCTGATGAGGTCAGCATCACCGTGGACGAGCTGCGCGACACCCGCCGGTATTCCGGCATCCGCCAGTGCCCGGAACAATTCGGTGGTGCAGCCCGGGGTTTCCTCGGGCGGTCGCGAGATCGTGGTACAGCCCGCGGCGAGCGCTGGAGCAACCTTCTTCGCAAGAAGATAAATCGGGAAATTCCAGGGCGTGAAGGTCGCGGTCGGCCCGACGGGCTGCCGGACGACACGGCTCAGCTGACCGGCCGGCCGCACCAGCGTTCGGCCATAGTCCCGTTTGGCATCCTCGGCGTACCAGTCGAACAACTGCGCCGATGCGAAGACTTCCGCCTTCGCTTCAGCGAGAATCTTGCCCTGTTCCTGGGTCAGGATCGAAGCGATGTGATCCGCCCGCTCGCGCAGCAGCTTGCCGGCCTTGTGCAGGATGCCCGCGCGTTTCTCGACGTCGAGCAGACGCCATTGCGGCCACGCCCGGTCCGAGGCGGCAAGCGCCTCGTCAAGATCGCTTCGGGTGGCGAACGGAACTTCGCCGATCGGCTCTGCGTCGACCGGGTTGACGACGGTGTGACCAGCGTCGGCCGATTTCCAGACGCCATCGATGAAAAGCTTAAGGTCGGTTTCGTATCCCATGACGGGCAGATAGGCGCGGGTTGATGCGCTCGCAACGCCCCGCTACCGCTACTGACAAAGGAGAAAGCAAGCATGACCAAGCAGGAACTCGTCGCGCGCATGCAGCAGGGCCAGGCCTGGGTTCCAGGAAAGCGCGTGAAGATTGATTTTGGCGGCGGCGAGGGCACGATCATGCTGGACGGCGTTGGGCAGCAGGTGACCGAAGAGGATGGTCCCGCGGATACGACAATCCGCGTCGGATGGGACGATTGGCAGCAACTTGCAGCAGGCCAGCTCGACGGCATGACCGCTTTCATGATGGGCAAGCTCAAAGTCGAGGGCGACATGAGCAACGCGATGCAACTGCAGGGCGTTTTTGCCAAAATGAAGGGCTAGGCGCTTCCCGCCGGGAATGCCTCAACAGCGGTTGGTGCGAACTGAGCAGGATACCGCGGACTTCGAGCCGCTTTCGAGAAGGTGATAATCATGGGTTTTGGTATTTGGGAGGCGTCCGTGCCTGTGTTTGTGAGTTCACTCACGAATATGCGCGACTGGCTCGACAAAGCTGCTGAGGAAAAGGGTGAAACAGCACTCCTCGAGGCGCGACTCGCGCCGGACATGAGACCCTTGCCCGCCCAGTATCAAATGGCTTCGGACTCGGCGAAGAATGCTCTCGCCCGGCTTTCCGGCACCCCGGCACCCGCCATGCCCGACACCGAGAAGAGCTTCGCAGAGCTCAAGAACCGGTGCGATCAAACGATCGCTTATCTCAAGAGTTTTGACGCGCATTCTCTGGAAGGCAGCGAAGAGCGGGAGGTTCGGATCACATTTCCGAACGGAATGGGTTATCGGTTCCCGGGCGGCGAGTATCTCGCGGGTTTTGCGCTTCCCAACTTCTTTTTCCACGTCACTGCCGCGTACGCCATTCTCCGGAATGCAGGTGTGTCGCTGGGCAAGCCCGACTTTCTTCAACACCTCGGGCCGCCAAATCTTGGGACGTAGCCGTATCCGGCATCCTCTTGGCGCTTGGGCAACTTTCTAGTTCTTCGCGTTGCTTGACCCTCACCGCTGCCTTTCTATGGCGGTCGACGATTGCAGCTTTCAGCGAAGTTGAAAGACTGTTCAACTTTGCCTAGCTGGCTGCGAGGAGCAGGGAAGTGCAGAAAATCTATTCCAATGCCGAAGCCGCGCTCGACGGATTGTTGTTCGACGGCATGACGATCGCTGCCGGGGGCTTTGGCCTGTGCGGTATCCCGGAAAGGCTGATCGACGCGATTGTCGCAAGCGGCGTCAAGGACCTCGTCATCGCTTCGAACAATGCCGGCATCGACAACGAGGGGCTCGGCAAGCTGCTGCGCACGCGCCAGGTAAAGAAGATGATCTCGTCTTACGTCGGCGAGAACAAGGAGTTCGAGCGGCAGTTCCTCGCGGGCGAGCTCGAAGTCGAGTTCACCCCGCAAGGAACGCTTGCTGAGCGGATGCGCGCCGGGGGAGCCGGAATTCCAGGATTCTACACCAAGACCGGTTTCGGCACCGAGGTTGCGAAAGGCAAGGAGATCAAGGAGTTCGACGGCGAGGAGTATATCCTGGAACGCGGAATCCGAGCCGACCTTAGCGTCATCAAGGGCTGGAAGGCGGACGAGACCGGAAATCTCGTCTTTCGCAAGACGGCGCGCAATTTCAACCTGCCGGCCGCAACCTGCGGAAGGGTCTGTGTTGCCGAGGTCGAGGAGATTGTTCCCGCCGGGACGCTGGATCCGGACTGCATCCATTTGCCGTCCATCTACGTCAAGCGGCTTTTCACGGGCTCACCGTACGAGAAGCGGATCGAGTTCCGGACTGTCCGGCAGCGGGAGGCTGCATGATGGCGACCAGCGTTGAGGCAGTGGGCTGGACCCGCGACGAAATGGCTGCGCGGGCCGCAAGGGAGCTTCGTGACGGTTTTTACGTCAATCTTGGAATTGGCATTCCAACCCTCGTCGCGAACCACGTGCCCCCGGGAATGACGGTTACGCTACAAAGCGAAAACGGAATGCTCGGGATCGGCCCCTTCCCGTATGACGACGACGTTGATCCGGATCTCATCAATGCGGGTAAGCAGACCGTCAGCGAGCTTCCGCAAACGAGCTATTTTGACAGCGCCACGAGCTTCGGAATGATCCGCGGCGGACATATCGATCTCGCCGTGCTCGGCGGCATGGAGGTCAGCGAAAAAGGGGATCTTGCGAACTGGATGGTACCGGGCAAGATGATCAAGGGCATGGGCGGGGCGATGGACCTTGTCGCCGGCGTCAAGAAGATCATCGTTGTCATGGAACATGTCGCGAAGAACGGCGATCCGAAATTCATCCCGTCCTGCACCCTGCCTCTCACCGGCAAAAACGTCGTCGACATGATTATCACCGATCTCGCGGTCTTCCATCGGCCCGATCACATGAGCCCGTTTCGGCTGATCGAACTGGCGCGGGGCGTCTCGCGCGAAGACGTTCGCGCAAAAACGACCGCGAATTACGAGGAATAAAAATTCCTCGTAGCGGCGCCTCGCGGCGGAACGGGCAGTGACGCTGGCTTGCGTTTACGAAGGTACCCGTCAAAGGCGGGACGCATCGTCGAGCAGCATGATGCTGGAACAAGGATCAGCATTCGCGAGGTGGTGATGCAAGCCCTTCTCTCCGACCAGCCGGGTGGACCCGAGACGTTGCGGATCGCCGATGTGGCGGAACCCGTGCCGGGTCCGGGCGACCTCTTGGTTCGCGTGGCGGCCTGTGCGATCAACTTTCCGGATGTTCTCATCATCGAGGACAAATATCAGCTCAAGCCGCAGCGCCCCTTCGCGCCCGGAAGCGAAATTGCCGGCGACGTCATCAAGGCGGGTGAAGGCGTTCGCGGTTGGTCCGTCGGTGATCGCCTGATTGCGGCGCTCGGGTTCGGGGGGCTTTGTGAGCAGGTAATCGTTCCCGCTGAGCGTGCGATCCCGCTTCCCGAGGGGCGCAGTTTCGAAGAGGGCTCAGCCCTTCTCATGACTTATGCAACCGCGATCCATGCGCTGCACGATCGGGGTCGGCTGAAGGCCGGCGAAACCCTGCTTGTACTTGGCGCTGCGGGTGGAGTGGGAATTGCCGCAATCGAAATTGGCAAGGCGACCGGAGCACGTGTCGTCGCCGCCGTTTCGTCTGACGCGAAAGCGAAGGTCGCGCGCGAAGCCGGAGCCGATGCCGTGCTTGTCTATCCGACCGGGCCGTTCGACCGGGACCGACAAAGGGCGCTTGCGGCACTCTTCAAGGACGCGGTCGGCAGCAGAGGCGCGGATGTCATCCTCGATCCGGTTGGTGGTGATTATAGCGAAGCGGCACTGAGGAGCATCGCCTGGGCGGGGCGTTTCCTCGTCGTCGGCTTTCCGGCCGGCATTGCGCGCCTTCCGCTCAATCTCACGCTCCTTAAGAGCTGCGATGTTTGCGGGGTATTCTGGGGAGCCTTCGCCGCGCGTGATCCACAGGCAAATGCTGCCCATGTCGAGCAGCTGTTTAAATGGTGGGCCGAGGGTCGGATCCGGCCGAGGATCAGCCGCACTTATTCCCTCGAGGAGGCAGGCGACGCAATCGCCGCGCTCAAGGATCGGCGGGCCTCCGGGAAACTGGTGGTGACCCTTTGATCCTGTCGGACTGGCGCGGGCGCCGCGCATCCCGCATCCTTTTCTGGGCTGCATTCTGTTTCGCATTCGTGATGGCCGTGCTTCCCCATCCGCCGGCGATCCCGGGCAACCCCAACGACAAGTTCCAGCACGTCGCCGCGTTCGCGACACTTGGGCTCCTAGGCAGTTTCGCGTACCCGGCGATCGCGCTTCGCCGGTTGCTCCTGAGGCTTTCCCTGTTCGGAGCACTGATCGAGGTCGTCCAGGCGATTCCTTCCCTCCACCGCGATTGCGATGTTTGGGACTGGGTTGCGGATACTATTGCCGTCGCTGCCGCGCTTCTGATCGTGTGGTGGTCCCGACGCGCGCGCGCCTAGCGTTGCCTCGGTCGTCGGCGCACCCTATTTGCTCATTCAAATGCACAAGGGGACAGTATGACCCAGTTCGACGATCGCGAGCGCGCGTTTGAAACCAAGTTCGCGCACGACGAAGAGATGAAGTTCCGGATTGCGGCGCGCCGCAACCGGTTGCTTGGTGAATGGGCAGCGCGGCAAATGGGCCTTAGCGATGTCGAGGGTCAATCCTACGCAAAGGACGTCGTGCGCTCCGATTTCGAGGAGGCGGGCGAGCATGACGTGATCCGCAAGGTTCTCGGAGACCTCACGTCAGCGGGGGTCGAGTGCGACGAGCAGACGGTCCAGGAGGTTCTTCGCAACAAGGAAATCGAAGCGCGGCGCCAGATCATCGAAAGCACCAACCTCTGATGCCCATGCCGGCAAGCGAAATCGAGCGGCTGATCAAGGCTGGCATTCCCGACGCCGAAGTCACCATCCGTGATCTTGCCGGCGACGGAGACCATTATGCCGCTCGTGTCGTCAGCAACAGCTTCCAAGGACTGAGCCGCATTCGACAGCACCAGGCGGTCTATGCGGCATTGGGGGGACGAGTAGGGGGAGAGCTTCACGCGCTGCAGCTCGAAACCGCAGTGCGCAACCAGGAGATCCCAAGTGACTGATGCCCAATCAAGGATTGCCGACCTCGTTCAAAAAAACCACGTTGTCCTGTTCATGAAGGGAACGCCTTTGTTCCCTCAATGTGGCTTTTCCAGTCGCGCCGTCGCCATCCTCGAGCATGTCGGTGCTCCGTTTGAGAGCGTCGACGTGCTGCAGGACCCCGACATCCGCCAGGGGATCAAGCAATTTTCCGACTGGCCGACGATCCCGCAACTGTACGTGAACGGGGAATTCGTCGGCGGGTCCGATATCATGATGGAAATGTTCGAAAGCGGCGAACTTGGCCAGCTGCTCGGCGCCGAAGCCTGAAATGGAGAAGGGGCGGAGCAGCTGGACCAGAGAACCGCTGCGCCGCCCCTTCGTGGTGTGGAACCAAGTGGACCCCATACAAGTAGCAATAGCCGTGCCAATTTAAATATTTGGCGGTTTTTCGGGGTTTTCTTTTCAGGGCGCAGAGTAACGAGGAACGCTTGCGTAAAAAATTCCGACAGAATCTGCGTTCATTGACACGTGCCGGCACTTTGCATCGGATGCTTGGTTGGTTGAGACCGTGAGCCTCATCGACCCAGAACCAGTCCGCAAGACCGGGCCCAGGCTGTTTTGCGATCTGACCCAGAGCTGGTCGGACGTCGGCGGCGGCGTTCGGACCTACCTGCTTCACAAGCGCCGCCACATCCTCGAAACGACGCCCCACAGTCACCTCATGATCGTTCCGGGCGAACACGATGCCGTCCTCGAAGACGACCGGGCAATCACCGTCACGATCGCCTCGCCGCGCGTTCCCGGAAGTCCTCATTACCGCCTGATGGTGCGAAATCGTGCCGTCCGCGCGGCGCTCCAGCGCTACCGGCCCGATCTCATCGAATGCCAGGATGCCTATAATCTGCCGTGGGCGGCCATTGGCCACCGTCGCCGGAACCCCGAAACGGCGCTGATCGCCGCCTATATGACCGATTTCCCGACCGTCTACGTAGAGCGGCCTCTTGCGCGCTTTCTATCACGACGCGTGGCAGGATTGCTGGGCCGTCTCAGTTATCGCTACTGCGGCATGCTTTACCGGCGGTTCGACGCCGTCTTCGCGCTCAGTGAACATGGCGGAGCGGTTAAACTTCGGTCGCTGGGCATCGAACCGGTGGATGTCGTTCCACTCGGCGTTGAACTGGGCGAGTTCGGCCCCCAACGACGTGACGAACGTCTCCGTGCAAAGCTTGGACTTCGTGATGACCAGCCTCTGATCATCTATGTCGGACGGCTCGACGGAGAGAAGAAACCCGATTTGGTCGTCGAGGCGTTCCGCCGCTTGCCGGAGGCACTTGGAGCAAGGCTGGTTCTTCTGGGAGAGGGGCCGCTCAAGGCGGAGATCGCGCGTCTCCAAGACGATCGGATAATTCTTCCCGGCTACGTCAAGAGCCGAAGCGAACTCGCCCAATGGCTCGCGAGCGCCGACATTTATGCATCAGGCATGGCCGATGAGACGTTTGGCATCTCGATCCTCGAAGCCCAGGCATCCGGTCTTCCGGTCGTGGGCGTTGCAGCAGGCGCCATGTTCGATCGGGTCACTAAGAGCCTCGGTCGTCTTGGGCCAATCGATGATGCGGCTTCAATGGCGGCAAATATCCACGCCGTCTGGAACAGCGATCGGCCGGAGATGGCGCGCGCTGCGCGTGCTTCCGCGTTGCAGTACAGCTGGACCCGCAGCATGGAGACACTGTTTGGCCAAGTCTATCCCGCGGCATTCGAGCGCCGGCGGGCGGTTCAGTTCGGCCTTGGATCGGCGGCGGTGGCGGCCGCCTGACGGTTCAAGGCGAGTTCACGCAAGCAAAGTGACAAGCGGGGGATGATGCGGGGGAAAGTTGTCAGCGCCGCAGCGCTTTCAATCGCGGCGGCTGCCGCGGCGAGCGGCGCCGTGCCGAAAAAGAACGCTAAGCCCGTTGAGCCGGCCGCAATCGCGCGGACCCTCGATTGCGGTGCCCACCGGTTCGAAACGACAATCCAGTTGAATGGTCCCGACGGAAAGCCGCAGGACAAGACGGTGCGGATGTGCGGAACGAGGGGCGAAACTAACGCCGACTGGATCGTGACGCTGAAGGATGCTGTCAAGAAGACGGTCGCGAGCCCGAGAATGCCGCAATCGGCCAAGGATCAGATCATCGCGGCCGTGAATGCGGAGATAAGCCGCTTGTCGCTCGCCGGCCTCAATCTGCCCCAGGGCGGCGACATCGCGAAGCTTCCAAGGTCATCGGCAACGAATATCCCTCAGGCGCCGCTCGCGCGGGATTATAGTGCGCTGCCGCCGCTGCCGACCGCCACGGCGGTGGCGCCGCCGCATTTGCTCGGAGCGGATGGGTCCATTGCACAGGCGGCTCACCTCAGCCTGCGATGCGCGCCTGTGGGTGACGAAGACCGCCCGGAGAAGTGCGCGACAATCGACAAGGACACGGTTCTCCTAGTCCGTGCCGACGCCCCTTATCCCCAGGGCGTCGCACTGCGCTTCCTGCGACACGGAGACAGCCGCGCGGATGTCAATCTCGCCGCAATGGCGACCGGTGACACGCGGAAGCTTCGTCTGCCTCCCGCGGTTTGCTCCGGAGTAGTCCGCAGCACCATTGCGATCGAAGCGTTGCCCGCGGGAGGGCCGGGGGCAGTAGCGGGCCGGGTCGGCGAATACGATCTGCGCTGCTAGCCTGCGCGCCTTCCTCGTGGCAGAGGCACTTGCGTGGACCCACCTTACGGACAAGCAGAGAAGCTCGACGACGGTATCGCGCGCGTGCTCGCGCACAACCCGTCGGCATTCACTTATTTCGGGACCCAAACCTACCTTGTTGGCAGCCGCGAAGTTGCCGTCATTGATCCTGGGCCGGATGTTCCCGAGCATCTCGAAGCGCTGGAGATCGCGATCGGGCAGCGCCCGCTGGTCGCGATCATGTGCACCCATACGCACCTTGATCACAGTCCCGCCAGCCGCTGGCTCAAGAAACGAACCGGCGCGCCGATTATCGGCTGCGCGCCACTGGTCCTTGAAACACTCGGGCCCCGTGCAGACGCTTCGTTCGACACGGATTATGCCCCCGACCGCGTGCTGGGCGATGGAGAGGCGATCGAGGTGTCGGGCGCCGCGGTCACCGCCGTCGCGACCCCTGGCCACACGTCGAATCACCTTTGTTTTAGCTACCAAGATTCCCTGTTCAGCGGCGATCATGTCATGGGATGGTCGACAACGGTCGTCTTCCCGCCCGATGGCGACATGGCCGCCTATATGGCGAGCCTGCGGAAATTGCGGCAGCGGGATGAGCGCGTCTATTATCCCGCGCACGGGCCTCCGGTCACCAATCCGGACCGTTACTTGCGCCATCTTGCCGCGCACCGAATGCAGCGCGAAAAGCAGATCCTGCGACTACTCGAAGAGAGGGCACGCGACGTTCCCGACATTGTTGCCAACGCCTATCGGGGGCTTGACCCGAGGCTGACGACGGCGGCCGGCGGATCGGTGCTAGCACACCTCTTGGACCTTCAGCGGCGTGGCCTCGTTGAACAGCAGCAAGAGCTATGGAAAGCCGCCTGAACAAGCCTCTTATTCTGCTGATGGTCGGGCTTGCTCTCGTTCTTGGCATTGTGCTCGGAACAGCTACGGGCATTGCCGACAGGCTCTTTGGGGGGCCCAATCCCAAGACGATCGCAACGGCCAGCCTTGAATCGATGCGTGCCCAGAACCGCCTCACTGTGTTCGCCGCGCGCTACGTGTCGGTAGTTTCGAGCCAGGAACTACGGCTTGGTGGTCTCATCAGTTCGCAGCGCACGCTCATCCTTCCCGGCGACGTTCGCTACGAAGTCGATCTCTCAAAGCTGCAGAACGACGACGTAACCTTCGACAAAACTTCAAGAACCCTCCGGGTCCAACTTCCCGAGATCGATGTTGCGGGGCCGGATGTCGATATCAATTCCGTGAAGGAATATGGCGGGGGCGGCGTCCTTTCCGCACTCACGAACGCGAATCAGCAGCTCGATCAGACCAACCGCGATCGCGCCGTTCAGGATCTTCGCAAGCAGGCGACGGCGACCGTCCCGATGCAGCTTGCAAGACAGGCGGCGCGTGCCGCGGTGGCTCGAAGCTTTGCGATGCCGTTGCTCGCTGCTGGCTTTAAGGATGTGAAGGTCGTAGCCCGCTTTCCAACGGATGGCGATGCGGACGCTTCCTATATCGACCTTTCGACACCATATGAGCAGGCGATCAAGGAAGCGCAGCGCATCCGCGCTCAAGGGCAAAAATGACCGTTCAAAGCCAAAGTCTCCAAGGCCTCGACCTGCTCGGCGAAATCGAGCGCCTGAAACGCGAGCGCAACGCGGTGATCCTCGCCCATTATTATCAGAAACCGGAAATCCAGGACCTTGCCGACTTTGTCGGCGATAGCCTCGATTTGTCGCGCAAGGCCGCCGAGACGAATGCTGATGTCATCGCTTTTTGCGGTGTGCGTTTCATGGCTGAAACCGCGAAGATCCTCTCGCCCGAGAAGATCGTCATCCTGCCCGACATGGACGCCGGCTGCTCGCTTGAGGACAGTTGTCCTCCCGATCAGTTTGCCGCCTTCCGCAAGGCGCATCCCGACCATATTGCCCTTACCTACATCAACTGCTCCGCGGCGGTTAAGGCGCTTAGCGACATCATCGTTACGAGTTCGTCGGCGCATATCATTCTTGACCAGATCCCACGTGACCAGAAAATCATCTTCGGCCCCGATCGACACCTTGGAGGCTATCTCGCCCGCAAGCTCGGGCGCGAGATGCTCCTGTGGCCAGGCGTTTGCATCGTCCACCAGGCGTTCAGCGAAACCGAGCTTCTGAAGCTTAAAATGGAGCATCCAGGCGCGCCGGTGGCAGCGCATCCGGAATGTCCGCCGCATATTGTCGAACACGCCGACCTTGTCGGATCGACCAAGGCTATTCTCGATTTTGCCCTGAGTTCGCCTGCCGACACGATCCTCGTCGCGACGGAACCGCACATCATTCACCAGATGGAGAAGGCGGCGCCCGGCAAGACGTTCATCGGGGTCCCGGGCGGTGACGGAAACTGCAACTGTAACATGTGTCCCTATATGGCACTCAACACGCTCGAGAAGCTTTATGTCGCGCTGCGTGACCTTGAACCGCGCATCGAACTGACGGCCGAGGTCATGGACCGGGCCCGCGTGCCTCTCGAGCGCATGCTGGAAATGGCGGGTCGAACGGTTGGGCAGGGAGACGTCGGGAAGCCCATTCTTCCGATTATCGATCATCCCGAAGAGATTGATCCGGCTATCAGCGGCGACTGAACCGCTTCAACGAGGGAACAGCGGGCTTCCCCCGGTGTTAAATGTCGGACTTACCGTGAAACCGGCCATCCGCGGTGAGGCACGGTTCATCGTTACCGCGACCTTACGGGAAACACGCCGCCGCATTTGTCGTTAGATAGGCGAAACAGAAACAAGAGAGAGTAGACGATGATGAAGTTTGGCAAGATCATGACTGCGCTGGCTATCACGGCGACGACCGCGACTTCGTTCGGAGTCTCGACGGCCGCCGACGCGCGCCACTATCGCCACCATTATTATGGGCGAACCTATTATGCACATCGCTACTGCCGTTACTCGAGCGGGACGACAGGCCTCGTGACGGGCGGCGTTGCCGGTGCGGTCGTCGGACATAGCGTCATCGGTGGCGGCCTGCTGGGCACGGCCGCGGGCGCGGTCGGAGGTGCGTTGGCGGGTCGCGCGATCGACCGCGCGTCGACTGCCCCCCGGCGCTGCTACAACCGCTAAGCCGAAGCGGGCGCATTCGTGCCCGCCTACGCGCAGCGCAATACGATCGTACGACCGCGAGAGCGCGCTTATGCGCTCGGCGCGGTCGTACTCGTGCAGACGGCTCTTGCGGTCGCGCTGCTGAGCGGATTGCACGTTGACCTCCGGCGACCCGGCGATGCCGTGGAGCAGCTGGTCGCCATCGCTTTGCCAAAGCCGCCGCCGCCGCCCCGGCCTGTCGTCACGCCGGTTGCAAAGCCTCGCCATCATGAATCGGCCGCGCCCAAGGGGGCGCCGGTCCCGATCGGCGGCTCTCAAGGCCCCAAACCGCATGCTGCGCCAGCGTCCGTAACTCCCGCCATTGCCGTGAGGCCGACCGCTGCACCTTCCGGTGGAGGGACGGGGGGCGGCCCCGCGGCCGGCGCCGGAGCGGGTGGAGGCTCAGGGGGCAATGGTGCCGGTGACGCCGAGGGCGGTACGGAGCTTGAGCAGATCGCGGGATCAATCACTTCTGGTGATTACCCCAAGCATCTGCGTGAGACGGGGGTTAGCGGGCGGGTCAGCTTTCTGTTCACGGTCGAGCCCAACGGCCGCGTCGGGAGATGCACCATCACCCGCTCAAGCGGTGTTCCCGAACTCGACGAGCTCACCTGTCGGCTCATCCAGCAGCGCTTCCTCTATCGACCGAGCACCGACCGCAACGGACGACCGATCGAGGACGAGGTCGAGGGCGAACATGATTGGGTCGCGCATGTGCGCTAATTAACGAGAACGGCCGCACCATCCAGTTCGCCAACCTTCAGTCTTCGGAGCGCCTCGTTTGCGTTGCTCAACGGAAATGTGGTCGTGTGTGTGCGGATCGGTGCCTGCGCGGCGATTGTCATGAACTCGCGCCCGTCCTCACGCGTGAGGTTTGCCACGGACTGGATACTCCGCTCACCCCAGAGGATCGCATAAGGGAAGCTTGGAATATCGCTCATGTGAATGCCGGCACACACGACGCGGCCGCCCTTGCGCACCTGCTTAAGGGCTTGGGGCACGAGCGATCCGGGGGATGCAAAGATGATCGCTGAGTCGAGTTCCACCGGCGAAGGGTCGCTTGAACCGCCAGCCCAGGCACATCCGAGCGATCGCGCAAAGTCCTGGCTCGCTGTGTCGCCGTCGCGCGTGAAGGCAAAAACCTGACGCCCTTCCCAGACGGCGACCTGGGCAGTGATATGGGCTGCAGCGCCAAAACCGTAAAAACCAATGCGTTCGCCCGCCCCAGCGCATTTTAGCGAGCGATAGCCGATTAGCCCCGCGCAAAGGAGCGGAGCGGCTTCCGCATCCCCGAAACGCGCAGGCAGCTCGAGGCAGAAGCGCGAATCTGCAAGGACGTGTGTTGCGTATCCGCCGTCCCGATTGAACCCGGTAAAGATCGGCTCGTCGCAGAGGTTTTCGCGGTCGTGCCGACAATAGAAGCACGTGCCGTCCGTACCGCCAAGCCACGGCACGCCGACCCGATCGCCAAGCGCAAACTGTCCCGCTCGTGGACCAAGAGCGGCAACACGTCCGACGATCTCGTGACCCGGTACGATCGGCAGCCTGCCATGGATCTCGCCATCGACGATGTGGAGATCCGTCCGGCAAACACCGCATGCGGAGATTGCAATCAACAGCTCGTTTGCGACCGGCTGCGGGATTTCACGGCTGACTTCGCGAAGTGGCTCTCCCGGGCGGTCGAGCTGCATTGCGCGATAGACACTCAATCCGATCGCCTTGCCGGAACCTCGATCGTCGCTGCGGCCGGATGATGCTCTTCGAGGTGCCGTTTGATCATCCGCAGATTGTAGGTGTTCGATCGGAAGAAGAAGTCCGGGATTGCCCCCAACCACGGGATCAGCCCCAGTAGAAAATCAAACCCTACGTTCCCGGCCATTCGGGCCATCTTCCAGCGCGACATACCAAGGTTCTTGGCTTCCCACACGATGTAAGCGCCGAGCGCTGCGCCGGCGATGTCGCCGATCCCGGGAACGAGATCGAGGATCACGTCGAGGCCGACGGGCCGGTTGATGCCGGGGATGACGAACAGGCCTTCCAGCAAATGTTCCATTGTTTCAATGCGCTGCCGGACCGATTGGGGATCGGTACCGACTTGCGGCAGCTGCAGGCGCTGATTGTTGGGCCAGTCCACTCAATTACCTGCCGAGGCTTGTTCAAGGTCGGTCAGCGTGTGGCGGGCGTAACGGTTCCCGGCGAAGTTCTGGACACGCCCGGAGACGAGTGACCAGCGCACCGGCGCCGTAACCGGGATGAACAGCTGGGCATCGTCGATGCGTGCCGCCGCCTCAACGAGAAGTGCGTAGCGCTGCGCCGGAACAGGCATCTGACGGGCCGCGTCCATCAACTGATCGGCCTGGCTGTCGCACACTGCGGCCGTTCCACAGCGAAAGTGCCGGACGAACCACGCCGGCGATGACGAAGGCGCGACCTCGTCGAGAAGAACGAAATCGGCTGCTTCGGCATTTTGCACGCGCTCAGCAGTAAGGCCGATCGCTGCCCAATCGCGCTTCAGCTCCCCAAAGAGGAAGTCGACCCCAGGGCCATCGGGCATGGCGATCCGAACGTGAGGCTTCGTCGGTCCGAAGAGTTTATCGGCTTGTGCTCGAAGCCCGGTCAGCCGCTCGGCAAGCGGAATCGCAAACCAGTCTGGAGCCGAAACCGCGGGCACGCCGTCGAGTCCGGGTTCGAGCAGGGAAGCTCGAGGCGCGAGACCGGGAACTCCGAGCCCGCCGACGAAATTTGTCCGATCAATGGCCTGCGAAAGGAGGTGGCGCACGTCGGGATTGTCGAGGGGACCACCGGCCTTCGTCGGCACAAGCCCGAAAAGGCCGGAGGCAGGATCAAATCGCAGGTTTGCTCCGCCAATCTTCGCCCGGCGCGTTAAGGGAAGGTCCGCGAACGTGCCGCCGAGGACGAGGTCGCTCCGCGATGCGAGAAATCCGGCAATCGCCTCCGCCGAGGATGCCCCCGACAGCAAGACTTCCTCATGCCGGGTTTGCTCGTCGTCGCCAGCGAGGATTTCGCGCGTCAGCCGCACAGCGCCCCCGGGACCTATCGCCGGGAATGCTCGGAAAGGCCCGGTTCCGGCATTACCGCGCAGGATCGAGAATTGGGGCTGAGCGAGGATGGACAACAGGTTTGGTCGCGGTGCCACGAGCTGGATCTCGACGACGCGGTCGGTCATCGCCACGACGTCCTCGATCGCCCCCACCGCATCCTTGAACTCGTTGCGGCTTTTCTCGCCGAGCTGGTGCTTCAGGATCTTGGCGACCTGCTCGCCAGTAATCTTTCTGCCGTCAGGCCATTCGGCCGAGGCGATCCGGAAGATGTAACTCAGTCCGTCATCGCTGACGCTCCAGCGTTCGGCGAGCCCGGGGACGATGTTGCCGCTCGCGTCGAAACGAACGAGGCCTTGTGCCACATTCTCGAGAAGCACGGCATCGGATTCGGGGAACGGCCCAAGAGCGGGATCACGCAGCTGCGGCTGTCCGCCGATCACCACGACCCTCACCGCGCCGTGCGACTGCGGCTTGCATGCGTCTGGTCCCAGCGCAAGCGCGGCAAGCAGCAGCAGTGCGAGAAGACGCCGCATTCATTCGGCTTTACCCGCAAAGACCGGTTCAGCAACCATCTAGCTTAATCATGCAAAGTGTCTTAGTCGAATAATGCAGTGGGCGAGTTTCGACGAGTCGGATGAACGTGGCGGACCAAGACGCAATCTGGACTCGCGAGGGCGTACCGGTCGAGGAGCTCCCCGATCCATTCTTCCCTCCAATCCCACCAGTCGAGCTGCAGCCCCCTCGCTCGCGTCGCCGGTGGCCGTTGATCTTGTACTCGCTTGCAGCGCTGTTCTTCGTCACGGTCCTGTGGCTCGTCATCACCGCGCCTTTATCACGCGCGCTTGAGCCGCTAGCCGATCCCGCAATGCTCTTGGTGAGCGACGAGGGTCGCCCCATTGCCATGCGTGGCGCAATCAAGGAGGCGCCAATTGATGTCAGCCAGCTCAACCCGCTGACACCTGCCGCTTTCGTTTCAATCGAGGACCGCCGATTTTACCGGCATTGGGGTATCGATCCCCGGGGTATGGCGCGCGCCTTTGTTGCGGATATGCGTGGACACGGTGTTCGCCAGGGTGGCAGCACAATCACCCAACAGCTTGCCAAGACAAACTTTCTCTCCGGCGACCGAACGTTCAAGCGAAAGGCGCAGGAGATCATCATCGCCTTCTGGCTCGAGGCCTGGCTCACCAAACAGCAGATTCTCTCGCGCTACCTTTCGAGCGTCTACTTCGGGGATGGCGTCTATGGCCTGAGAGCCGCCGCCCATCATTATTTCCACCGGGAACCGCAGAACCTCAGCCTTGGTCAATCGGCGATGCTTGCCGGGATGGTCCAGGCCCCTTCGCGGCTTGCGCCCACTGAACATCTGGAAGCGGCGCAACGGCGCAGCAGGCTTGTGCTCCGGGCCATGGCCGAAACCGGCGCCATCAGCGCCTCACGCGCGAGTTCCACACCGCTTGCCCGGCCGGTCGCCCAGGAGGCGAAGCTGCCAGCCGGTACCTATTTCGCCGACTGGGTCGCTCCGTCTGCCGCCCAGGCATTCGAAGCAGAGTTCGGAAAGGTGACCGTCCCGACGACTCTCGTCGCCAACTTTCAACGGCTGGCCCAACGTGCAATCGCGCGTGCTCCGATCGGCGACGCGCAGGCGGCGCTCGTTGCGATGCGGCCAGATGGCCGGGTCGTCGCCATGGTTGGCGGCAAGAATTACGGCGAATCCCCGTTCAATCGCGTAACCCAGGCCCGGCGCCAGCCCGGTTCAGCCTTCAAATTATTTGTCTATCTCGCTGCGCTCCGCGCCGGCTGGACGCCCGACAGCATTATCGAGGACAAGCCGATTACCATCGGCGGCTGGACGCCCGAGAATAGCGACCGTGTCTATCGCGGCAGGATCACGCTTCGCGAAGCCTTTGCGCGTTCCAGCAATGCGGCGACGGTCCGGCTGAGCCAGGAAGTTGGCCGCACCAATGTAATCCGCGCCGCGCGCGACCTTGGGATCACAACGCCACTGCCGGACAATCCGAGTCTTCCTCTTGGCACCGCGGGAACGAGCCTTCTTGAGCTCACGTCCGCTTATGCGGCTGTCGCAAGCGGACGTTATCCCGTCATTGCCCGCGGACTCCTGGGGCAACAGCAGCCAAGTGGGCTGAAGGCCTTCTTCAGCTCGGCGGGAACGCTTGATCGGACACGCGACTGGGCTCCCATGCTCGACCTCCTCTATGCCGCAGCAAACAACGGCACGGGACACCGCGCAGCGCTTTCTGTCCCGACTTTTGGCAAAACGGGGACGACGCAGGAAAATCGCGATGCGGTCTTTATCGGTTTTGCCGGCGATTTGGTCGTCGGCGTCTGGGTCGGACGTGACGACAACAAATCCTTGGGAAGGGTCAGCGGAGGGACCGTCCCGGCCGAAATATGGAAGAATTTCATGACCGGGGCGCTCGCTGTCGATCATGCGCGCCCTCCGGTGCTTCCGGTCGAATTCCGACCTCAGCCGAGTGACGACCGCGCCCTTAAAAGTCCGCTTCCGCCCGATTGGAGCAACGCGAGCCGGCCGCTTCGGGATCTCATGCGGCAGCTCCAAGACCTCACCGGCGGCTAAGCGCTCCCTTTGTGCGCTTTCCGAAAGAGGGTTTACCGCGTTACGCGAAGTGGCGGTGCGATTTGCGAAAGGGGAAGTTTTCCTGACTGCATCCAGTGAAGTTGGCGCACGGAATTTGCTTCCAGACGGCGACGTGAAACTTGCAAACGGCCTTAACGAAAGTTCATCTGCGCTCTCACGATTTTAACGATTCCTAAACCACTGGAGCGCAAATTCTCCCTCAGCCTGCGTCGGGTATTAGGGTTACGAAGGCAGGGGGGCCGACCCCCGTCCGTTGGAACAGTGTGGGAGACCGGAGATGGTCAAGTTTGTGAAACTTTTTAAGAACGAGAAGGGCGCGACGGCCATTGAATACGGTCTCATCGCCGCTCTCATTGCCGTTGCCGCGATCGGTGCGATGCAGGGCATCGGCAATAAGCTGAATACGACGTTCAACAACGTTTCGAACTCGCTCAACTAAAAAAGCGGGACTTTGCAAAAGAAAGGGCGGCGGTGCGAGGCATCGTCGCCCTTTCTTGTGTCTTGCGGGCAACTGTTTGCGGCACCGTCTTGGCGCTGTATCGTTCAGGCACGAATGAAGTGGATTCTGACGGCCGCCGTGGCGGCGGGAGCTTTTGCGATCGGTAGCCCCGCGTTGGGCCGGCCGCTGCTGCATGATCCCGTGGTGCTCAACATTGGCGTGAGTTGCCAGTGGCAGAAACACTGCATGGCGGCCCAGCGAAGTGCGATGATGCAATCGCTCTCGTACGTATCAAGGAAACGGCCGCCACAGTGGCGATTGCAGCTGTGCAATCGCAATGCTGCGCGCGGAGGTTATCGGGTCGACTGGGTCGGCTTCGATAATTGCATCCACAATCCCGTGCTGAAGCGGCCAATCCGGCCCGTCCGGCGTTATTCCATCCGGTGAACGGATACGACAAACCTGCACGCCACATGAACGAAAGGTCATTGGCAGCGGACGCGCTGTCGAACTAGCGCGAACTTATGGCTGATCGACAGATCTTCTATGATCCGTCCGGGCGGCGGCGAAAGCGGTTCACGCTCGCCGTGCTGCTTTTCGTCCTTCTCGTCTTTCTCACCATCGCGGCCTTGTTCGCGACGATAAGGGTTGTTCCCGCGCAGGCTCCGCTTCCGGTCGCTCTGGAGCATGGGGTGGCGCAGAGGCCGCCCAAGCTGTCGCTCCTCGCACGGACAAGCCGAAGGCTCGACCGCGCGATCCAGGTGCTGCTCGGGACACAGCCGCCAAGCGCCCGAACTGTCGGAGCACGCAAGGCGACCGCGGCAGCAGCGGCGCTCAGCAAGCCTTTGTATGTCGGGTTCTATGCGCCTTGGGACGAGAGCTCGACGGCCTCCTTGCAGCGGCACATCAACGACCTTGACTGGCTTGCTCCGGTTTGGGTGACCGTCACGGGCCCCAATCATCAGTTCAACGTGCTGCCGGATCGCAGCGGCCGAGCCATCATCAACACGGCAACGCGGCGCCCGCTCATCATGCCGGTCGTCCAGAATTTCGCCAACGGCCAAGTCGATGCCGCGGGCATCGAGGGGTTACTTGGGGATCCGAGGCTCCGTCGCCAGTTTCTCGATCAACTCGAGGCGTTCCTCGTGACGAACCACGCTTCTGGCGCGGTGTTCGACTTCGAGAACCTCGATCGCCGTGGTCAGGTCAATTACCTGCAGCTGCTGCACGAAGCGCGCGCACGCTTCCTGCGCCACAGCTGGCTGGTCACGGTTGCCGTCCCGGTTGGCGAGCCCTGGAACCTTGGGGCGTTCGCCGCGCAAAGCGACAAGTTGTTCGTCATGGCCTATGACGAACATTCCAATGACGGCCCCTCTGGACCGATTGCTTCTCAGCAATGGTGGGCGAGCGAGGTTGCTGCCGCCGTCCGCCAGATTCCGCGCGACAAGGTGATCGTCACCATCGGTAACTACGCCTACGACTGGCACGACGGTGGTGGCGACCCTGAGAGCGTCGAAGAAGCCTGGGTTGACGCCGCCGACAGCCAGGCAACGCCGGTGTTCGACCGTGTCGCAGGCAACAGCACCTTCGCCTACGATGACGAGAACGGGCATGCCCACACTGTCTGGATGCTCGACGCGGCAAGCGCGTTCAACGAACTCAGCATTCTGGACCGGGCCGGTCTTCACGATGTCGGCCTGTGGCGACTGGGCGCCGAGGATCCGGGACTATGGTCGATATTCGGCCGCAATGTTCGCATCCCGCGCCAGCCGAACGGACTCGTTCATCTGGCGCAGGGCACGAATGTCGACATTGAAGGGCACGGGGAGATCGTGCGCATCACGGCACTCCCGACTGCAGGCGAACGCCGCCTGACACTCGGGTCCAACGGCCTGCTGTCGAATGTCGAGTTTCTAAGCGTTCCGCGGCCCTATACGATTACCCGAACTGGCTATCGTCCCGGTCTCGTCGCACTGACATTCGACGATGGTCCGGATCCGCGCTGGACTCCCAAAGTCCTCGACATCCTCAAGGCCAAACAGGTACCCGCGACCTTCTTTGTCGTTGGCGAAAATGCCCTCACCGAACGGGAGTTGCTCCAGCGCATGATCCGCGAGGGGCATGAGGTCGGCAGCCACACCTACACCCACCCGAACCTTGCAACGGTCGACAACACGCGCACGCTGTTCGAACTGAACGCGACGCAGCGGCTTTTCCAGGCCTTCACGGGGCGTACCCTCAAGCTGTTCCGGGCGCCTTTCTTCGGCGACGCGGAGCCGACTACGCAGGACGAGATCCTTCCGGTCTGGGCAGCGCAGAACCGCGGTTATATTTCCGTCGGATTGCACGTCGACAGCGAGGACTGGCAGCGGCCGGGCGTGCCCGCGATTATCAACAACGTCCTGTCGCGGATCTTTACTGCGCCCGCGACATGTACGGAAACCTCGGAAGCTCAGTGCAGCCGCAACGTCGTGTTGATGCACGATTCCGGCGGCGATCGAGCCGAGACCGTTGCCGCCCTGCCTGCCATTATCGACACTCTGCGGGCGCGCGGTTATCGGTTTGTACCGGTTTCGGAATTGGCCGGCCTTACGCGCGATCAGGCGATGCCGCCGTTGTCGCATTCCGATTTTCTCGCCGCGAGGGTCGATCTCGGCCTGTTCGAGCTGCTTGGCTTTCTGGTGCGTGCACTTTCCGTCCTGTTCACGGTTGCGATCACGCTCGGAATTGCGCGCGCTCTCGTTCTCACCGGTCTCGGCCT
>DASZBO010000058.1:0-4073 GCA_035944075.1 Sphingomicrobium sp. | reverse complement strand
GGCTCGTCTCGTTCCTCACCTACGATCTTGGATACATCGACTTGGAGCAAAAAACGCTGCAAACCATCGACAACCCGTTCGGCACGAGGTTGTTACCCATGTCTTAGGAACGTTCTGTGACCCATGTCTCAAGAACGTACATACTGGGCTTTGGCAGGAGTGGAGGGACTCGAACCCACGGCCCTCGGTTTTGGAGACCGATGCTCTACCAACTGAGCTACACTCCTGCGCTGGAGGCGCGAGGTAGCCATGGACGGCCGCTTGCGCAAGCTCAGTTCACGACCGGCAGACCAACCCAGCTGCCTTGGGAGCCAGTGAACACTTTTTGGGTCGCGGCGTGATAGTCGCCGGGCTTTGCAAACATGATGTTTGGAACGAACGTTTGCGGGTTGCGATCATATAGAGGGAACCAGCTCGACTGGACCTGCACCATCAGCCGGTGACCGGGCTCGACCACATAGTCCACCTGCGGCAGCGCGAATTCGTACGTTACCGGCCGGTTCGCGGGCAGGGCAGCCGGATGCGCAGGATCCGCATGGTAGCGCCCGCGGATCACGTCCATCGCGATCGCGAGCTCATAGCCGCCCATTTCGGGTTTCTTCGGGTATTGATCGGGATAAACATCGATGAGCTTGACGATCCAGTCGCTGTCCGTACCGCTCGTCGAGGCGACAAGGTGGGCCAGTGGAGAACCGGCGAGATGCATGGGCTTGTTGAGCGGTGACGTCGAGTAGGTGAGGACATCAGGGCGGCCGTCGGCGAACCTTTGGTCATCCTCGAGCCAGTAGCGCCAGGTTGACCCGGATGCCCATGGCGAGAAGTTCGGACGTGCGCGGTAGGTCACCGGATGGGCAGGATCCGAAAGGTATGAATCAAAGCCTTCAAGGGGGGGCTTATTGAGGCTCACTTCGCCGCCTGCCGCGAGATAAAGCGGTGTGAGCGTTGCAGGACAGCCGCTCGCACATGCCTGCGGCCAATCATCGAGGCCCTGCCAGGCATTGGGTCCGACGACGAATGCAGTCACGCGTGGAATGTTGGCTGATGCGCCGTCCTTTAGATGCTCGTTCAGAAACGGGATCATCACATGCTCGCGGAACCATTTGCCCGTGTCGGTGCCCCAGTCGAGCGGTCCGAGCGTCGATGCCTGACCGTTGGCTTCGCCATGATGCCATGGGCCAAGCACGAGATGTGCGTTTCCATTGTCGTTGCGCTTGACGGCATTGAAAACTGCCGGAGCGCCGTAGATGTCTTCCTGGTCCCACTCGCTGCCGACAATAAGCGTCGGGACCGTGAGAGGGCGCGAACCCAAAATCTTGTCGACGGCCTGGTCCTGCCAAAACTCGTCATAGGCCGGATGATCGGTGAGCCGCCGCCAGAACGGCAGCTGCTGCATTGCCATTGCGTTCCCATAGGCGCCGGCCGAACCAAAGCGCATGAAGGTCTGGTAATCGTCGTAGGCGCTGGTGAACCAGTCCTCGCTGGACTTCTTGGTCGCCGTCTGGCCGTAGATATAGCTGATCATCTCCTGCCGAAAGGCGCCGTTGTGGAACCAGTCGTCGCCCTTCCAAACGTCGACCATCGGGTTGATTGGAACACTCGCCTTCAGCGCCGGATGCGGATTGACGAGGCTCATCAAGGTGGTGAACCCGTCGTAACTCGTCCCGATCGTGCCGACACGGCCGTTCGATTCCGGCACGTGCTTCACCAGCCAGTCGATCGTGTCATAGGCGTCGGTTGAATGATCGACCTTTGTCGGATTGAGCGGACCGACAATTGGGCGATTCATGACATAGTCGCCCTCGGAACGGTATTTGCCACGCACATCCTGGAGGGCGACGATGTACCCGGCCCGGACGAGCTCAGCATAGGCCGACGAAAGGATGTCCTCCGGAAGCGGGCCAAAGCTCCGGCTCGTGCCCTTGTCGGCGGAATACGGCGTCCGATCGAGCATGATCGGCAACTTGCCGGCGGCTGCCACCGTCCCACGCGGAATGATGAGGACGGTATAGAGCTTTATGCCGTCGCGCATCGGGATCATCGCCTCGCGGCGCTCATATTGAAATCCGGTGCGTGGAGCGCTGAAGCTTCTCGGGATGTCGCCGCCAGGAGGGTAGGCAGGCGTCTTTACCGGATGGAAGCTGCGCGGAATGTCGCCGCCGGGCACAACAGCAGGCTGGACATGAGTCTCGGCAAAGATTGGTGCTGCCAGGATCAGCGCGGCAGCCGCGAACGCATACCTCTTCAAATTAGGGCGACTCCTCTCCTGCAGCGGCTCTTCGCATAGGCTGCTCGCGAGGAGCAAGCATCGGGGCGGGTCACCGGTCCGGCGGAGAGCCCAAAACGATTGGGACTCCTTTCGCAGCTCTAAAGGGCAAAGACGTTCAAGGGTCGTTCGTCCTTTTGCGGGTAAGGGTCAGGTCCACAAAATTCCTCAATCGCCGCGCGGTCCCGGATCACAATCGTTCGACCGCGCAGGTGAAGCCCGTGATCGGCAACCGTCTGGAGCATCCGCGACAAGGTCTCTGGGGTGATTCCGAGGCGTACGGCGAGGTGGCGCTTGGCAATCGGCAACAAAGGTGCGCTCGACGGGGATTGAAGGTCTGCTAAGCGCAAGAGGAATGCGCCCACTCGCTGAGCCGCGCTTCGGCAGTTGAGGTCGAGAATGTTGCGCACGGCCATTCGCCACTGTCCCGACATTGGCTTCATGAGATTGGCTGCAAAGGCGGTCGAATGATCAAGCGCTGCTTGGACGTCGCTTCCATCGAGCATCAGGATCTTGCTGTTCGTGAGGGCACGGGCGGAAACAAGGGCCGGCTCCTGAAACACGGTCGTAGCAGGGAGCAGCAAATCCTTCGATGAGAGGAGAAGAACGCCGCATTCTGACTTGCCGGAAATATGTGTGAGATCGACGATGCCGCGCAGGACCACGTGCAGTGCGGGAACGAGTTCACCGTGCCGAACAATAAGCGCGCCAGCACGATATTGGCGCGCCGAGCAGCGTTCAAGAAGCCTCTCGATCAGCTGGCGATCCACTCCGTCGAATATCGGGAGGGCCACAAGTTCGTCCCGGGACGGATGGATCCGGAGGCTCCCAGGGTCCGCCGGGGACGCCCCGGAACGAGGGGTCTCGTGGTCAGCCATGACAAGGCGATAGCATTAACGACCTGACCGATTAGCGTAAATCAGTGGGTTAGTGCGCCAAGCCCGTTCTGCCAAGCCGAGAGCATCCGAAGTGTACCAAAGGCGCTCGAACGCTCCCAATTGTGCGGTATCAGGCAGGAGCCGCTGCGAAACCTTCGCAATTTACGCGAACAGTCCGTAACGGGATCCAATGAATGACCGTTCCACCCTTCAAACCGCAACCCGCATCGCCGCTGGTGACGACAAGACGGACTATGACAATGTCGCGATTTTTCTCCATTGGGCGACGGCGTTGCTGGTGCTGTTTCAATTCGCGTCGGCCGAAATCTGGGACGCACTCACCAAACCGACGCGCGAAATAACGCAGAGTTTGCACATATCGGCTGGGATCCTCCTGGCGGCCGTGATCATCGCGCGCCTGATCTGGCGGCTTATACCCGGCCATCAGCGGCCCTCGATCGTTAGTGGTTGGGTCGAGACCGCGTCCAAGGGTGTGCATTATCTCTTGTATGCTCTGCTCGTTGTGCAGGCGGGTCTCGGGTTCGCATTTCGCTGGGCCCAAAAGGAGCCGTTGAGCTTTTTCGGCCTTTTTGCGATTCCGAGCCCGTTGGGAACCGCGGACAAGGCGACGCGGCACGCGCTTCACGGTTTCCATGTTAAGGTGGGCTGGGCGATCGTCATTATCGTACTCGGGCATGCGTTCGCCGCCCTCTATCATCACTACAAGTTGCAGGATCGCGTGCTTGGGCGGATGCTTCCACTTGCGCGTCGCCATCATGGGGACGCGACCGTTGGCTAGGCCTTATTCGTGATCGAGCGTGCGACGCTGATCGACAATTGCTGATCGCCCCGCGCTACTTGCAGCGTTGCCGAGCTTGTAACCGCGTCCAGTGCGCGACTGAGCTCGGAAGCACTCGAAACTGGTGAGCCAT
>DASZBO010000057.1:0-13655 GCA_035944075.1 Sphingomicrobium sp. | reverse complement strand
CTTCGTGGACCTCAGGCACTTGCCGATTACTTTCGGGGTGACTGGTACGGCATTGGCCACTCTCCACTGGGAGCAATCAGCGTCCTCGTACTCCTGACGGCCGTCGCGATCCAGGTAGGTCTGGGGCTCGTCGCGCAGGATGAAGACGGGATCTACATGGGGCCACTTGCGAGACTTGTGAGCTCCGACCACTCCGACCGCGCCCGCGACCTTCACGCGGCATGGTTCAACGTTCTCGTTGGCCTCATCGTGGTTCACCTCGCCGCCATTGTCTTCTACCGGTTGCGCGGAAAGAGCCTCACCGTTCCCATGATCACGGGCAAGGCTGCGGTCCACGAGAGCGCCGCGCCGATGAGGAGGGGACGTTGGTGGGTTGCGTTCCTCTGTCTTCTATTCGCGATTGCAATCACGCGCTGGGTGATCGCGGGTGCGCCGCACTTTAGTGCTTGATTGAAACCGGTGTGAGGACCACATCCCTCGCATGTTGATCCGCACCGAGCAGACGCCCAATCCTTCGACCCGCAAGTTCCTCCCGGGCCAGAAGGTGATGGAAATGGGCACTCGCGACTTCGCTGACGCGCAGGCCGCTGAAGCGTCGCCAATAGCCAGGGCCCTTTTTGAAAGCGGCAGCGTCGAGGGCGTGTTCTTCGGCAGCGATTTCATTTCCATCACGGCGCTTCCGGGCATTTCCTGGAGCGACCTTGAGCCGGTTGTGCTCGAAACCCTGCTTGATCACTTCGTCAGCGGCGCCCCGTTGTTTGCTGCCGGTTCAGCTGCCGGGATCGATGTTAATGGCGATAGCGGATTTGAGGAAGATCCCGCCGACGGCGACATCATCGACCAAATCAAGGAGCTGATCGAGACGCGCGTTCGGCCTGCCGTCGCGCAGGACGGAGGTGACATTGTCTACAAGGGCTATCGTGACGGACACCTCTACCTGTCGATGCACGGAGCCTGTTCGGGATGCCCGTCGTCGACAGTCACGCTGAAGCGCGGGATCGAAAGCCTCATCCGGCATTATGTGCCGGAAGTCGAAAGTGTCGAGGCCGTTTAACTTTCTGGGGGTTGCGGCGTTAGGCCGCATGTGTCCACTATTCCATTCGAAATGCTGCTTGCCTTCGACACGTCGAGCACTGTTTGCACAGCCGCCTTATTCGACGGATCGGGGCGCTGCGTGGGCTGCGCCGATGAAGAAATCGGTCGCGGTCATGCAGAGCGGCTGGTGCCAATGATCGCGGAACTGCTGCAGGGACGTAGCGCCGATCATATCCTTGTTGGTGTCGGTCCGGGGAGTTTCACCGGTATCCGTGTTGGCATTGCTGCAGCTCACGGTCTCGCGATCGGCTGGGGCGCCGAGATTCGCGGCATGTCCTCGCTTGGCTTGCTCGCGGTCGGTGCCGCGAGCAATGCCGATGTCGCGGCTGCGGTAACGGGGGGGCATGGTGAGCTTTTCGTGCAGCAATTCGCCGGCGACACACTTGAACCAAGCACATCCGTTGCAAACGCCCCGCCGGCAGCCGCGGCACGGCTGATCAGCGCTCCAATCGTTGTCGGGTCCGGCGCGCGCCAGCTGGTTGATGCCCGAGGTTGGGGAGAGGCTCGCGAAGTGCGCATTTCTGCGGTGAACGCCTTGCAGCTTCCTTCAGCCCTTCAGAACCTCGATCCGAAGCCGATCTATGCTCGCGCTCCCGACGCTCGTGTTCCGGAGGTGGCCTGATGGCGACCGTCGAACACGACGTGGAAATCGAACCCGGAAGCTCCGGCGACCTCGAAGGCGTGATGAAGGTCATGAATGGCGCATTCGGGCACCGCTTCGGTGAAGCATGGACTCGCTCGCAGCTCGCCGGGATCCTTCCGATGAGCGGCGTCTGCTTGATTCTCGCGCGCGAGCGAGGAAACCACCCGGTCGGATTTTCACTCTTTCGAACTGTTGGCGACGAATCTGAGCTGCTGCTGCTTGGAGTTCTTCCAAGCTTTCATCGGCGAGGCGTTGGCCGCCGATTGCTCGAGGACTTCCTGGAACGCGCACGAAACGAGGCAGTAGCCCGCGTCCATCTTGAAGTTCGGGATGGCAATCCAGCGATCCAAATGTATCATTCAGCGGGTTTTTCTGCAGTCGGGCAACGCCGCGATTATTATCGCGCGCCAGACGGAAGGCGATTTGACGCCATAACCCTCGCTCGCGCTATTTGATCAGATTAAAGTAACACGATCAAGATTTCTCTGCTGTTGCGCAGAATTAGGTGCAAGCGTAATAAAATGCACGGTGCAATTCAATTGCACTTACTCTGCTCGAACCAGGATTTTAGTTTATGACTGATTTAGAAAATGGCGAAGACACGCTTTTGACGCTGACTGCCGATATCGTTGCGGCGCACGTCAGCAACAATAGCGTCGCCGTCAATGATTTGCCCAACCTTATCCAGAATGTGCACGCGGCGCTTACCGGGATCGCGGGAACCGCTGCTGCTCCGGAGCCGAAGCCGGAGCCCAAGGTCTCGATCCGGTCGTCCGTAAAGCCGGACTTCATCGTTTGTCTCGAAGACGGCAAGAAGCTCAAGATGCTCAAGCGTCACCTCATGACGCATTATAATATGACACCTGATCAATATCGTCAGAAGTGGGGCCTTGCTGCCGACTATCCGATGGTCGCCCCAAACTATGCCGAACAGCGCCGCAGCCTGGCGAAATCGATCGGTCTGGGGACAAAGCGCCGTACGGGTCGCGGAGGAAAATAATCGTAAGCTGGACCTTGGCTGGCCGCGTACTTAACTTGGCCAAATGACGCGCACGATCGACATAGAGGCGCTCTGCGCCGACAAGGGGCTTCGCATCACCGAGCAGCGCAAAGTAATCGCGCGAGTACTCGGTGATAGCGAAGATCATCCGGACGTCGAAACGCTCCATGCCCGCGCAGCGGCGATCGATGCGAACATTTCGATTGCGACGGTTTACCGAACCGTACGCCTATTCGAAGAAGCCGGGATTCTCGAGCGACATGAATTTGGCGATGGCCGCTCGCGCTACGAAGCCGTTTCGGAAAGTCACCACGACCATCTCATCGACGTTGAGACAGGGAGGGTCATCGAATTCATCGATGACGAGCTCGAGATGCTACAAAAGCGCATCGCCGAGAAGCTCGGCTTCCGCCTCGTTGACCACCGGATGGAGCTTTACGGCGTCTCCCTCAACCGCGATCGCTAAAGCTCGGACGGTCCGAGTTAACGGACGCGCTGCCCTGCGCCTTGCAGGATTATTGGCTTTATTTGCCGTCCTTGCTCCCGTTCACATTGTCACGAAGACGCTTTTTCGGCGATCGCGGTGGCCGCGGCGCTTCCTTTCTGGTGCCGCATGGATCATCGGCGCGCGAGTGAGCATCAAGGGCCGCTCGCCAAACCCCCACACATTGTTGGTTGCGAACCACACAAGCTGGCTCGACATCCTTGTGCTCGGTGGTGCCACGGGATGCACGTTCGTGTCGAAAGACCAGCTTGGGCACCCCCTAATTCACTGGCTCGCGGATCAGAATGAGACGGTTTACGTCAAGCGCACTCACCGCAAAGGCGCCAAGGACCAAGCGGTGGCGCTTGCGAGATCTCTCGAACGCAAACAGCCCGTTATGGTCTTCCCCGAGGGAACGACCGGTCCCGGCATCTACCTTCTTCCGTTCCGCTCGACGTTGCTGGAGGCTGGAAACTTCGCTTCACGGGACGTCAGCATCCGTCCTGTCGCCGTGGATTACCACGACAATCGCGCAAGCGTCGGCTGGTATCACGAAGGGGGCAAGGAAAATGTCCTGCGCTTGCTTGGACGGAGTGGAACACTGCCTGTTACCGTTCATCTTCTCTCGCCGCTCGATCGTACCTTCGATCGCAAACAGCTTGCCCTTGAGGCCCGTGAAGCAATTGGCAAAACCCTTGGCTTAACGTCGCTCCACCAGTCGCCTATAGGTGGCCGGGAATGACTCCCAAGACTTTCAAAATCAAAAGCTTCGGCTGCCAGATGAACGTTTACGACGGCGAGCGCATGGCGGAACTGCTGGGCGCGCAAGGCATGAGTCCTGCTGCTGAAGCCGACGACGCGGATCTCGTTGTTCTCAACACGTGCCACATCCGAGAGAAAGCCGCTGACAAGGCGTATTCCGACGTCGGAAGACTGACGCGCGATGATGGATCTCGACCGCTCATCGCCCTTGCCGGCTGTGTGGCTCAGGCCGAAGGTGCCGAAGCGAAGCGGCGATCGCCGCTCATCGACTTGGTGGTCGGACCGCAGGCCTATCACCGTTTACCGGAGATGGTTGCCGAAGCCTCAAAGGGGTCGCGGCCGGTCGACACCGACATGCCCGCAATCAGCAAGTTCGATGCTCTTCCAGTCCGTCGCCGCGCGAGCGCCAGCGCATTCCTCACCGTTCAAGAAGGATGCGACAAGTTCTGCACCTATTGCGTGGTGCCCTATACGCGCGGAGCGGAAATCTCGCGGCCTTTCAACGACATCCTCGTGGAAGCCCAAGCCCTCGTCGAGGTCGGTGCACGCGAAATCGTCCTCCTTGGGCAGAATGTGAACGCCTGGGCTGACGAAAAACGAGGCCTCCCGGAACTGATCCGCGCCCTTGCGACGATCGATGGACTCGAGCGTATCCGCTATACAACCAGCCACCCGATGGACATGTCGGACTCGCTTATTTCGGCTCACGGCGATGTCGCGAAGCTCATGCCCTATCTTCATCTGCCCGTGCAGGCTGGTAGCAACCGCATCCTCAAGGCGATGAACCGCAGTCATACTGCCGAAACGTACCTCGCCATTATCGAGAAGGCGCGCGCGGCTCGCCCGGATATTGCGATTTCCGGAGACTTCATCGTCGGCTTTCCCGGCGAAACGGAAGAGGATTTCGAAGCGACGCTCCGCATGGTCGACGCCGTGCGTTATGCTTCGGCATATTCGTTCAAATATAGTCCGCGGCCCGGAACTCCCGCCGCGGCAATGGAGGACCAGATTCCACGCGCGATAATGGACGACCGTCTCCAGCGGCTGCAGACGCGGATTAGCGAACACCAATTGGCTTTCAATCGGTCGAAAGTCGGAACCGAGACGCAAGTGCTGATCGAGCGCAAGGGCAGGCTTCCGGGCCAGATGATCGGCCGATCGCCGTGGCTCCAGTCAGTCCATGTCGAGACCGACGGCGTGAGCGGCGACATCGTCGACGTGACCCTTGTCTCTGCCGGTCCCAACAGCATGGCCGGCTCCGAGCGCAAGAAGGTCGCTGCGTAATGGCGCGTCGGGATCTCACCGCCGTTTCCGACCGAGCACGCCTCGAGCTCGAGTTTGACCAGCCCTACCTTCTGGGACCGCTGTTCGGCGATTACGACAGGCACTTGATCACCATCGAGAACAGGCTCGGTGTCCATATCGCTGCCCGCGGCAACCGCGTGCAGATCGAAGGCGAGGCGGACTCCGCCGCGCGCGCTCGGGATGTTCTCATCGGTCTCTATAATCGCCTCGATCACGGGCAGGACGTGGATGCCGAATCCGTGGAAGCGGTCCTCGGCATGGCAGCCCAGCCCAACCTAGACGGGATCATCCAGGATGAGGTGACGTCCCCGTCGCGGGTGATGATCCGGACCCGAAAGAAGACCATCGTTCCCCGTTCAGCGGTGCAGACCGCCTACATGGAAGCGTTGGCCAGGGATGACATGATCTTCGCCCTTGGTCCCGCCGGCACCGGCAAGACCTACCTCGCAGTCGCGCAGGCGGTGTCTCAGCTGATCAGCGGAAGCGTCGATCGTCTGATCCTGTCGCGCCCTGCCGTGGAAGCGGGCGAGCGGCTGGGGTTCCTTCCCGGCGACATGAAGGAAAAGGTCGATCCGTATCTGCGCCCGCTTTACGACGCGCTTTATGATATGCTGCCGACCGAGCAGGTCGAGCGACGCATTGCCAGTGGCGAGATTGAAATTGCTCCGCTCGCGTTCATGCGCGGACGAACGTTGAACGACGCCTTCATCATCCTCGACGAGGCGCAGAACACGACCCCCCTGCAAATGAAAATGTTCCTCACCCGGTTTGGCATGCGAAGCCGTATGGTGATCTGTGGCGATCCCCATCAGGTGGACCTCCCCGATCCAAGCAAGTCGGGTCTCGCCGATGCCGTCTCCCGGCTGGAACGGGTCAAGGCCATTGCGGTGGTGCGTTTTACGGCAGCCGACGTGGTACGACATCCCCTCGTTGGCCGCATTGTCGATGCTTACGAGGGGCCGAATGCAATTCGAAATGTGGGCGCGTGATGCTTGAAATCGCGCTCGAGGCCGATGAGGAATGGGACAGTAGCTGCTCCTGGGACGCGCTTGTCGAACGCGCGGCGCTCGCAGCCATTGCGGAAAGTGCCTTTCCGCAACTTAGCCGGTCACCGCGGTCCGTCGAACTCTCGGTGCGTTTGAGCAGCAATGAGCAGGTCCAAGCGCTCAACGCGCAATGGCGCGGCAAGGACCGACCAACCAACGTCCTTTCGTTTCCCATGCTGAGCAAAGAAGAAATTCTCGAGGCAAAGGTTGCTGGTCCTGAACTGTTGCTTGGGGACATCATCCTTGCCCACGGAGTTTGCGAGGCCGAGGCGGTCGACAAGGGCATGAGCGTTGAAGTTCACACGAGCCATCTTGTCGTCCACGGCACGCTTCACCTTCTTGGCTATGATCATCATGGCGAAGCCGAGGCCGCCGACATGGAGGCGCGGGAAGTGCTCGCGCTCGGCCGTCTCGGGATCGACAATCCTTATGCGGAAGTCGCCTGATGGCCACGCGGCATGACGAGGGCGCATCGCGTCTCTGGAGAGGCATGCGCCATCTTCTCTTCGGCGACGAGTCGGAACCGACACTGCGCGAGGAAATCGAAGAGGCAATCGACGAGGCCGAAGATGCGCGGCCCGTCGCTGGCGACCTCTCGCCCGCGGAGCGCCAGATGCTTCGCAACCTTTTGCATTTCGGCGAGCAGACTGCGGGCGATATCTGCGTGACCCGCGGCGATATCATGGCCGTTCCATCGACAATCCGCTTCGAAGATCTCGTTCGCGCTTTCGCAGAGGCCGGTCACAGCCGGCTGCCCGTCTACGGCGAAAGCCTCGATGAGGTCGTCGGGATGGTTCACATCAAGGACGTCTTCATCGCTAACTTCGATCCTTCGCGAGACCGGACGATCAATGCCCTTATGCGCGAACCTCTGTTCGTGCCGGAGTCGATGGGTGTGATCGAGCTACTTGCCCGAATGCGCGCGCAACGCGTCCATCTCGCGCTCGTGGTCGACGAGTTCGGCGGAACCGAGGGTCTCGTCACGATCGAAGATGTTGTCGAGGAAATCGTCGGCGAGATCGAGGACGAGCACGACGAAGCCGAGCGCGGCATGCTGACGATGCTCGATGACAACCTGTGGGAGGCGGACGCGCGGATCGAGCTCGACGAGCTCGCCCAAGCCGTCGATACGCGACTGTCGTCAAAAGACGACGAAGTCGATACGCTCGGTGGCCTCGTTCTCCTCCTCGCCGGCCATATTCCGCAGAAAGGCGAATGCGTCACGCACCCGTCGGGATGGAAACTTGAAGCGGTTGATTCCGACCCGCGCCGAATCATTCGTGTCCGGCTTCACGGTCCCGAGGAACGGCGGAGCGCCGATTAGTTCTTGGCGAAAAGGTTCGCCGGATTCGCCATTGCCTTGAATTCGAGCGCATTCCCCGCAGGGTCGAGCAGGAACATGGTTGCTTGTTCGCCGGGCTGGCCTTCGAACCGGACCGTGGGCTCAATCACGAATTCCACATCGGCAGCCAAGAGCTTGCCCGCTAGCTTCTTCCATTCGGGGAGCGGAAGCACGAGGCCGAAGTGCGGAACAGGGACATTCTCGCCATCAACCGGGTTCGTCGAGCGTTGCCGAACCTGCTCCGGGGCGAGGTGCGCGACGATCTGATGGCCGAAGAAATCGAAATCAACCCACTCGCCGGCGCTTCGTCCCTCCGGGCATCCGAGCAACTCGCCATAGAAACGGCGCGCAGCCGTGAGATCGTCGACAGGAAAAGCCAAATGGAACGGCGGGAGCGTCATCGAGTCCTCACTGCTCGGGGCAACGGCTGTTGTCGAGGCTTTCGTTAATCCGGCGTACCCGCTAGCCACCGCGCCCGATGCTCTATCTGTCTTACGCCTTCCTTGCCGGCCTGGCTTCCGCATTCGCCTTTGAGCCGACGGGCCTGTGGCCTCTGCTCCCAGTGGCGTTCGCCCTTCTGTGCGAGTTCGCGGCGCGCTCGAGGAGCATCTGGAGAGCGCTTCTGACGGGCTGGATCTTTGGTCTTGGGCAGTTTGTCGTCGGGCTCAACTGGATTGCGACGGCTTTTACCTACCAGGCCGCAATGCCGGCGTGGCTCGGCTGGGTCGCGGTTGTCCTTCTGTCGCTCTACCTCGCAATCTTCCCTGCGATGGCGACGGGCCTTGCGTGGCGATTTGGCCGCAACGACCGGGTCGCTTTTGTCATCGTGCTTGGCGGAGCCTGGGCGGTTGCGGAATGGCTTCGCGGAACCCTGTTCACGGGCTTCCCGTGGAACCCAGCTGCCGCCGCGCTTGCTCCGACCCCGTTGATTACCATCACGGCGCTCATCGGGACTTATGGTCTTTCGGGACTTGTTGTCCTCCTCGGCGGTGCAATCTGGCTCGAATATTATCGCAAGTGGCTGCCGCTCCTCGTAATCGCGAGCACAACCGCGTTGCTTTATGCGCTCCCCGCGTCGGTGGTTCCGGCGGACCCACTCACCGTCCTCAATGTGCGGATCGTTCAACCTAACATCGGGCAGGAAGATAAATGGCGTTCGGGCTACGAGGGTCAGTCGTCACGTCGGCTCGCAGCCCTTTCGGGTGCAGGATCCAACGACCCTCGCCTTCTTCTGTGGCCCGAAGCGGCCGTGACCGAACCGCTTCAGGACGCCCGCACGGACGAACATCGGGCATTCGCCGCGGCTGAGCGAATCCAGGCTTCTCAATCTCTTGGCCCGAACGATCGTCTCCTGACTGGGGGCATCGCAATCAATTCCAGGGATGGTGTTCAGGTAAGCGGCGCCGAAAACAGTATTTTCGTTCTTGGTCCAGGTGGGCGGATCGTTTCCCGCTACGACAAGTCACACTTGGTCCCTTACGGCGAATATCTGCCGATGCGTCCGCTGCTTTCCGCCATCGGCCTCTCGCGACTGGCGCCTGGTGATCTTGACTTCACGCCAGGTCCGGGTCCCCAAACCGTCGATCTTGGAGAAGAATGGGGGAAGGTGGGATTCGACCTTTGCTATGAGATCATCTTCTCGGGCAACGTCGTCGATGAGAAGAATCGACCACGGTTCATCTTCAATCCCTCGAACGACGCGTGGTTCGGCCGCTGGGGGCCGCCTCAACATCTCGCTCAGGCGCGTCTTCGTGCAGCGGAGGAAGGCCTCCCGGTACTCCGCTCGACACCGACGGGCATCAGCGCCGTCATCGATGCTCGCGGCAATGTCGTGAAGTCCCTCCCCTGGCGGCGCGCCGGTGTCATCGATGCTGTGCTCCCACCGGCGGCAAACGGACCGACCCCGTTTGCACGGCTCGGCAATCTGTTGCCGATCCTGCTTGGCTTCCTACTGATCATCAGCGGCATTGTGCTGGGCCGCCGGCGTCGCTAGGGGAGCACATATAAAGCTTTCCTTATATCCTGAAGTACGGAGAACTCTTTCTCTCATGCGCAGCTCCTACCTGTTCACGTCCGAGTCCGTTTCCGAAGGCCATCCCGACAAGGTCGCGGACCAGATTTCAGACGCGATCGTCGACCTTTTTCTCTCCAAAGACCCGGAGGCACGGGTTGCCTGCGAGACCCTGACTACCACAAACAGGGTGGTTCTCGCCGGCGAGATCCGCGGCCAGGGGATCATGGATTCGGATGGCAATTGGGCGCCGGGCGTCCGCGAGGAAATCGAGGAGGCGGTGCGCGGCGTGGTGAAGCGCATCGGCTATGAGCAGCAAGGGTTCCACTGGGACCGGTTCGACTTCGCGAACCATCTTCATCCGCAGTCAGCGCATATCGCGCAAGGTGTCGATGCCGGTGAGAACAAGGAGGAGGGCGCGGGCGACCAGGGCATCATGTTCGGCTTCGCTTGCGACGAAACGCCAGACCTCATGCCGGCGACGCTCGATTACAGCCACAAGATTCTGATGGAGATGGCGAAGGATCGTCATTCAGGCGCCGCGCCGTTCCTCGAACCTGACGCGAAAAGCCAGGTGACACTTCGTTTCGAAGAAGGAAAGCCCGCCAAAGCCACCGCGATCGTCGTCTCGACACAGCACAAGCCGGGCTACGACAAAGGCGAGAAGCAGGCTGAGCTTCACGCGTACGTCAAGAACGTCGTCGCTCGCGTGATGCCTGCGCAGCTTCTTGGGAACGAGACCGTCTACCACATCAATCCCACAGGGAGCTTCGAGATCGGTGGTCCGGACGGTGATGCCGGCGTCACTGGCCGTAAGATCATCGTCGACACGTATGGCGGAGCCGCGCCGCACGGCGGCGGCGCCTTCTCGGGCAAGGATCCGACGAAGGTCGACCGTTCGGCCGCTTACGCAGCGCGGTATCTTGCCAAGAACATCGTCGCTGCCGGTCTCGCGAAGCGCTGCACGATCCAGCTCGCGTACGCGATCGGCGTCGCGAGACCGCTGTCCCTTTATGTCGATACCCACGGTACGGGAGTGGTCGGCGAAGAGGCGATTGAGGCGGCTATTGGCCGCATCGAGAAGCTTGGTGGCCTCACCCCGCGCGGCATCCGCACCCACCTTGGTCTCAACAAGCCAATTTACAAGGCAACCGCCGCTTATGGTCATTTCGGCCGCCACTCCGAAGGCGACTACTTCCCCTGGGAGCGCGTCGACCTCGTGGAGGAACTGAAGTCCGCTCTCGCTGCGTGAGTAAGGCTGGGTAGTCGAGCGCTGCCCTAGCTGGTAGGCGCTCGGCTCTCCTGTGCGTTTAACTAAGGGCAATAGCAGCGATGCCGTCGGCTGCCGCCGAACATTACAGCCGGTCCGTCACTTCGGTGCGCTCCGTATTCCGCTCGAGCGAGGCGGCCGTAATTGTCCTTGCCGTCGCGGTCGGAATTGCGGCGGGACTGCTGACCATCCTGATCCACGGTGCGGCGCACGGTCTCCAGTCGGCAATTTACGGGTTCGCTGAGGAAAGTCTCAGCGCCAGCAGCTCGGTGCCCGTCGCACGCCTCCTTGCGCTCCCGTTCGCAGGACTGTTGCTTGGTTTTGGAAGCCGCGCGGCGATCCGCCGCTGGCGAACACCCGTCGACGTTGTCGAGGCAAACGCGCTTCACGGTGGCGTCATCCCGTGGCGGGATTCGGCACTGGTGTGCGTTCAAACCCTGCTATCCAATGGCGCTGGGGCCTCCGTTGGCCTGGAGGCGGCCTATGGTCAGGCCGGCGGCGGTGTAGCCTCGTTGGTCGGCTCTTGGTTGCGCCTGCGCCGTGGCGACTTGAGGACCCTCGTTGGCGCCGGGGCGGGAGCTGCAATTGGTGCCGCGTTCAGCGCGCCGCTCGCTGGTGCTTTCTACGGCTTCGAGATCGTCCTTGGCGCCTACACGCCCGCGGCGATTGCGCCGGTTGGAGCAGCCTGCATTTCTGCCGTGCTCGTGGTGCGACTGCTCGGGTTCGACGCCTATGTAACCGCGTTGCCAGGCGCGCGCGCAATCACCACGACCGACTATCTTTTGTATGCGGGCCTCGGCGTTGTTTGTGCCCTCATTGCAATTGCGATCATGCGGGCAGTGACGTGGATCGAGAGCCGCGTTCGCGCGGTTCCCATGAGCGATGTCTACCGCCCGGCCATAGGCGGGCTGTTCCTGATTCCACTCGCCCTCATCACACCCCAGGCATTGTCGGCTGGCCACGGAGCGCTTCACATCGACCTTGGGGCGCAGATGGCGCTTCGTTTCCTGGCTATGGTGCTCTTTGTGAAGATCGCCGCATCCGCGGTTTCGTTGGGCTTCGGCTTTCGTGGCGGCCTTTTTTTCGCCTCGCTGTTCGTGGGCTCGCTCGTCGGGCAGCTATTTGCCGGCCTGCTTGCCCAATTTCCCGCCATTCCGATTCTGGACCCGAGTGACGCCGCGCTGATCGGCATGGCGGCAATGGGCGTCGCGATCGTCGGTGGACCCATGACGATGTCGATGCTCGTCCTCGAAACCACGCACGATTTCGCATTGACCGGCGTTGCTGTCGTTGCGAGCCTTTGTGCGAGCACCCTCGTGCGCGAGACGTTCGGTTTCTCCTTCTCGACATGGCGGTTGCACACGCGGGGCGAAAACATCCGAAGCGCACGCGACGTGAGCTGGGTCAGAAACCTCAGTGCCGGCAAGATGATGCAGCGAAGCACGGACACGGTTTTCGCAAACGAGACGATCGCTTCCTTCCGGCGCCGTTTTCCTCTCGGCTCGACCGGCCGCGTTGTCGTCGTCAATCAAGCCGGCCTCTATCTGGGCATTGTCGAAACGGCGAAGGCGTTCGATCCGGAGCTGCAACTTGAAAGTGACGTCGGCGAACTTGCGAACACGGATGATCCGACACTTGCTCCCGCCGACGATGTTCGCGCAGTGATGGCCGCCTTCGACAAGAGCGAAGCGCAATATCTTGCCGTCATCGACGAGAACGGATCCTTGCTCGGTACGCTGTCAGAGCGGTTCGTTCGGCGCCGATACGCGGAGGAAATCGAGAAAGCGCAGCGGGATCTGTTCGGTGAATGATCTTGAACCATCGCCCGCGAAGCCGGCGCAACACAGGCGAAGCCGGTCTCTAATCCTGCTGTTGGGCCTCGCGGCCGCCGCGATTGCCGGGGGGTTCATCGCTCGCGGCTTCGCCCCCCCGCCCAGTCAAAGCCCGTCCGTTCCTGCGCGGCCGATCGTCCAGATTGTTCGCCAGTCGAGCTTGCCAAGCATTGCACCGACGATCGACCGGCTATGCCCCTCGATTGCGCGGATCGTCATGGCGGGCCAGCCGACCGCCAGCTCTACGTCAAACGCCGCGGGAAAGGTGGGCTTCGTCGTCTCGGCGGACGGTTGGCTGGTCACATCGGCACCAGTCCCGAGCAATTCCAATCTTCAAGCCATCTTTGGCGACGGCAGGAAGGCGCCCGTCGACGACATCCGGTCCGATCCTGTCTCGGGCCTCGTGATTCTGCATGTCGACGCGCAGGGCCTCAGCCCGTTGACCTTCGCCGATCAAAACTTTGCGCGGGTCGGCGACTTTGGATTCTCGCTTCAGACGAGCGGCACCGGTTGCGCTGCGAGCGAGTCGATGGTCGGCAGCGATTTCCTCGTCGATGCCCTTGCACAGGGCGTTTACGTGCGCCTTCAGCCGAGCGTTTCGACTCCTCCGCCAGGCGTTCCTTTCTTGGGCGGCGACGGGATTGTCCTCGGTGTCGCAAGTGGCGCCATTGATAATGTTGTCCTCCCCGGACCAATCGCCGCCGTCATCGTCGAAGAACTCATCCGCAACGATCTCAGTCCGATCGCAAACTTTGGCTTTCGCGCGATCGACTTCACACCCGAGCTCGCGAACCGCATCGGCGAACAACGGTCACGTGGGGCGGGCGTCGCGCTTGTTGAGCGCAATTCTGCTGCAGAAAAAAGC
>DASZBO010000056.1:0-9201 GCA_035944075.1 Sphingomicrobium sp. | reverse complement strand
CGAGGAACGATCCTCGACGCGACGCTCCACGTTTATCGCGCTGTCGAGGAAGCGGCAAAGAAGGAGGGAAAGCCGCCTCTTTGCACTGTTGCCCTTGCCGGCAAGATCACCAATCAGGCCTACCGAATTGGGGTTCCGATCTCGGCCGGCACGGACGGCGATACGCCGCCAAGCGAACCCTATCCGGCACTCTTTGACGAACTCGAATTGCTGCATGACGCTGCTGGGCTTCCGCCCATGGAAGTTGTTCGGGCCGCGACAATGAACGGGGCACGAGCCATGGGCGAAGCGGAGAACATGGGCAGTATTGAAGCGGGAAAGCTCGCGGACATGGTCGTACTCGAACGCAATCCCCTCGATGATGTCCGCAATTTCCGCTCAGTCGTTCTCACGGTGAAGCGCGGACGTTCGTTCCCGCGCGCGGAATTCGCACGCTAGGCGGCCTTCCCCCGCCGTATGTAATCCTCGATGTTCAGCGCGAGAACGTCCATCGGAACGTTGCCGCCGAGGACAACCGCGTCGTCAAAAGCCTTAAGGTCGTACTTTGCCCCAAGCTCCGTCTGCGCTTTGTCGCGGAGGCGATTGATCGTCGAATGCCCGACCTTGTAACCGCATGCCTGGCCTGGCCAGCTGCAATATCGATCGACTTCGCTTGCGACCTCGAGAGGATTCGACCCGTTGCGCTCGACGAAGAAGTCGACGCCTTGCTGCCGCGTCCATCGTTTTGCGTGCATGCCGCTGTCGACCACGAGGCGGCAGCAACGGAAGGCGATCGACTGGAGGTAGCCAAGCCGGCCCACTGGAAAATCGTCGTAGACCCCAAGCTCGTCCACCAATTGCTCGGCGTACAGCGCCCAACCTTCCGAGTAGGCGTTGAAGGCGAGCAGCGTGCGGATCAACGGCAGCTTGTGGGTATATTCGCCCTGCCAAACGTGGCCCGGAATCGCTTCATGGGCGGCGAGATCGGGGAGACTGTATTTGCTGTGAAGCTCGGTTGTCCTGAGATTGATCCAAAAACGACCCGGGATCTTCCCGTCGATTGAGCCAGGCCCCCCATAAGCGGCTGGAGCGCCTGGCTCCTGTTCAGGGGACATGCGCTTCACTTCGAGATGTCCCGGCACGAGGGTATTGAAAGCCCGCGGCAGCACGGCGCGGATCTTCGCTAGCCGCTCGTCGATGTAGGCCCGGATCTCGGCGCGACCCTTGTCCTCGGGATCAAATTGGTAGCGCGGATCCTTGGCCAGCGCTTGCATGCGCTCACCGACCGATCCTTGAGTGTATCCGAGTGACTTCAGAATGGGGTCCATGCGGCCTTGGAGCTGTTGCAGTTGCTCGAGGCCCATCTGGTGGACTTCATCTGGAGAGAGGTTTGTGGTCGTCGAAGCCCTGAGGGCCCAGCGATAGTATTCGTCGCCATGCGGCCGCGACCACATGCCAGGAATATCGGTCGCGAGCGCGCGCTCTACCTTGAGTTCTTCAATCTGCTGCCGGAGTGCCGGCACGACCTCAGCAACCGCGATTTTGCGCGCTCGGGAGTCCCAGTTGCCTGAAATGCCCTTCTCCTTCGTTCGCCGCACGAGCGAATCGACAATCGTGCCACCCTCGGCCGAACTTTTGGCGGCAATCCCCAGCTGATTGAGAGCCTTGTCGATGAGAAAGCTCGGGGGGACGAGGCCTGCCCCGCGAGCCGCGCGCATCCGGGCAAGCTCGTCCCTCAGCTGCTTCGGATATTGCGCGAGCCGACTGAGGTAAGCCTCTGCATCAGCGCGACTTTCGATCGGATGATCCGTGTCGAGGAACTGCGGTGTGTCGATATAGGCGCCGACATTCTGGATGACGACGTAGGGCGTGTTGCGCCATCCTCCGACTGCGACGTCGCCATAGGGCTGGGCAAACCCCTGAAGCGCCGTGCGATAGGCGCTCTTTACAACTTCGACGCTGGTTCGGTTTGAGAAGGAGAGGCCGCTTGTGTCGATTGCCTGGGCTCTCGACAGGTCGCTTTTCAAGGTCGCCGCGACCCGCGCCTGTCCGGAAGCCGAGCGATCACCGAGCCGATAACGATACGAAGCCCTTGGTCCCGTATCGACCCCAAGAGCGGTTGCTCCAGTCGGATCCAGTCGAAGTAAGTTCTCGGCGATCGAATCGAGAACAGCCTTCGCTTGCGCATCCGTGGCCGGTCTTGCGAACGCCCGCGTGGCGATGGGAAGGGCAGTGGTCGCGGCAAGACCGGCAAGCGCTTCGCGCCGGCTAAGCGGTAAAGAGATCAAGAATTTTCTCCACTAGCGTTGGGGAAGGACGTGCTCGGGTTCAACTTTGAGACAATTGCCCTCGATGTCGACGATGCGCACACGATCGCCGACAGCGGCGGGCCCGCCGCGCGCGGACCATTCGCCGTCACCGACGCGGACGCGCCCACCGTTCGCGTCGACGGGTTCGACAACAATGACCACTTTTCCGAGCAGGCGAGCGGTTGGGTTATTAAGAAAGGGATCGCTGCTGTGGTTATAGCGCGAGACGTAGGCGCGTCGTCCACCGATGCGCGCGATTGCGAACGCGAGGACGGCGAAGATGCCGAGTTCCACCGCGGCGCCAAGCGGTAGGAGGAGGGACAGAAGTCCGGTGGCGACCGCGGCGGCGCCGATGAACATGAGAAAAAAGCCGGGCGCGATGAGCTCCGCGATCAGCAGAACAACGCCACCGATCAACCAGAGCCAAGCCGGATCGAAATTGATGCCGGTCATTCGGCCGCTTTGGGAACGCTGGGAACCGCTTTGCTTCTCGGCGGCGCGCTGCTCGGTCCGCCGATCGCCTCCTTCGCCAATTCGGCGATACCCCCAAGGGTTCCGATTAGCTGTGTCGCTTCAACCGGGAAGAGGATCGTTTTCGCATTGGGCGAGCGCGCGAACTCAGCGACCGCCTCGACATATTTCTGCGCGATGAAATAGTTGATCGCCTGGCCGCTCCCGCTTTCGATCGCATCGCTAACCGCCTTCGTTGCCGCAGCTTCCGCTTGTGCGGAACGCTCACGCGCCTCGGCTTCGCGAAAGGCCGCTTCGCGACCGCCCTCGGCAGACAGGATCGCCGACTGTTTCTCGCCCTCGGCCTTAAGAATCGCGGATTGGCGCATTCCTTCGGCTTCGAGGATGACGGCACGCTTTTCCCGCTCAGCCTTCATTTGCCGGGTCATCGCGTTGACGATGTCCTGAGGAGGCCGGATGTCGCGCAGTTCCACGCGGGTTATCTTCACGCCCCAGGATTCGGTCGCATTGTCGACCACGGACAATAGCCGTGTGTTGATCTCGTCGCGTTTGGACAGGGTTTCGTCCAAGTCCATCGAGCCCATGACGGTCCGCAGATTGGTCGTCGAAAGGGCTGTTATTGCGGTGTATAGATCGGACACTTCGTAAGCCGCTTTGGCAGGATCGAGTACCTGGAAGAAAACAACTCCGTCGACGGCAACCATTGCATTGTCTTTGGTAATGATTTCCTGACCCGGAATCTCCAGGACCTGCTCCATCATGTTGATCTTGCGACCCACGCGGTAGACGAACGGAGTTATGTAATTGAAGCCGGGGTCGGCGACCCGCACGAAGCGACCGAAATGTTCGATTGTGCAGCGATAACCTTGCCGCACAATCGTCACACCCATCATGACATAAATCAGCACAAGGACCGCCACGGCGATCATGAAGGTTGTCAGCATCACCCTTTTCCACTCCCCCTGATTGGTTGCATGATGCGTCGGTCATGACTGTAGCGGAAGCGAAAAACGACAAGGCGCTGGACCTCTTCGCCATAAGGTCCGTACTCTTCCTGCCGGCGTCCAACCCGCGGGCAATCGCAAAGGCACGTGAATCGGGGGCGGACCTCGTCGTTCTTGATCTTGAGGACGCCGTGAAGCCCGAGGACAAGGGCGTGGCACGCAAGGCCGCGCTTGGCGCAGTCGCCACCGGCTGGTCCATGCCGGTTGCAATTAGGGTGAACGGGGTCGGGACCGAATGGCATTCGCTCGACCTTGATTGCGCGGCAAATTCAAATGCCGACCTCGTGGTTGTACCGCGCGCCTCTTCGGCCCATCTCGTTTCCGATCTTGGCGAGACCGTAAACAGGCCAGTGCTCGCGATGATTGAAACAGCGGCCGGAGTATTGTCGGCGCCCGAGATCGCGAGGTCTTGCGCGGGCCTGATCGCCGGCACTAATGATTTGCGGTCCGATTTGCGGCTGCCGCTCTATTCCGGCCGTGAGCCGATCGCGACCTCGCTTCAGCTGATCGTACTTGCCGCGCGCGCCGCGGGCGTGCCCGTGTTCGATGGCGTCTTCAATAACCTCGAAGACATAAACGCCTTCACACAAGAAGCCGAGGAGGGGCGGGCGCTCGGCTTCGACGGCAAGAGCCTAATCCATCCAAACCAGATCGCGGCTTGCCATCGCGCTTTCTCACCGAGTCCTGAAGAGCTGGCACGTGCACGCAAGCTGGTAGCGGCGTTCCAGGGCGGCGCCGAGCGCCTTGGGAACGAAATGATCGAGCGGATGCACGTCGAGGCGGCCCAGCGCATCCTGGATCGCGCGCGCATCTGAGCCGGAGACTTGGCGAATCAGCGTTCGCCTGTCATGGGCCGATATGGCCCAACTCACCGAAGTCACTGAAATCCCGCTCGGACTGACGTTCGACGACGTCCTCCTGCAGCCGCTCGAATCCTCCGTTCTTCCAAGCCAGGCGGATACCCGAACGCAGCTGACGCGCGAGATCCCGCTACAAATTCCAATCCTGTCGTCGGCTATGGACACCGTAACTGAGGCGGACATGGCAATCGCCATGGCACAGCTTGGCGGCATCGGAGTCCTCCACCGGAACCTGACGGTCGAAGAGCAGGCTGCCGCGGTCCGCCAAGTGAAGCGCTTCGAAAGTGGGATGGTGGTCAATCCCATCACCATGAGTCCCGACCAGACGCTGGCCGAGGCGCTGGAACTGATGAAGACGAACCGGATCAGCGGGATCCCCATCGTTGAAAGGTCGGGAAAGCTGTGCGGGATTCTCACCAACCGCGACGTTCGTTTTGCCGGGAACCCGCGTCAGCCGGTCAGCGAGCTGATGACGAGGGAGAATCTCGCGACGGTTCAGATCGGGACCAGCGAAGCCGAGGCGCGGCGGATTCTTCACCAGCGGCGGATCGAGAAACTGCTTGTCGTCGATCGTGATGATCATTGCGTCGGTCTCATTACCGTTAAGGATATCGAAAAATCGGTCGCTGCGCCTTTTGCCACCAAGGATGGGGAAGGCCGACTTCGTGTCGCTGGAGCGACGACTGTTGGGGACACCGGGTTCGCGCGCTCGGAAGCGCTGATCGATGCCGGATGCGATTGCGTCGTGATCGATACGGCCCATGGGCATAATCGCGACGTCGCAAGGGCTGTGGAACGCGTGAAGGGCCTATCGAATTCGGTGCAGGTTGTCGCCGGAAATGTCGCCACCTACGATGCGGCAAGAGCTCTTGCCGACGCCGGTGCCGATGCGATCAAGGTGGGTATTGGCCCCGGATCGATCTGCACCACGCGGATAGTCGCAGGCGTAGGGGTGCCGCAGCTCACGGCGATAATGAACGCCGCCCGGGCAGCGAACGGCATTCCCGTCATTGCCGATGGCGGAATCCGCACCAGCGGCGACATGGCAAAGGCCCTTGCCGCCGGAGCGTCCACGGTAATGGTCGGGTCGCTGCTTGCCGGCACTCTGGAGGCGCCCGGTGAGACCTTCCTCTACCAGGGACGGAGCTACAAGGCGTATCGCGGAATGGGGTCTGTCGGAGCGATGGCGCGGGGTTCCGCCGACCGGTATTTCCAGCAGGACATAAAGGATCATCTGAAACTCGTGCCGGAGGGCATCGAGGGACAGGTCCCATTCAAGGGTCCTGTCCGGGAGATTATCCACCAGCTGGTCGGCGGCGTTAAGGCGGCCATGGGCTATACGGGTTCCATGACGATCCCCGAGTTGAAGGAACGGGCCCGTTTCGTGCGGATCACCAATGCCGGGCTTTCGGAAAGCCACGTGCATGACGTTACCATCACGCGTGAGGCGCCAAACTATCCGACTCGGTAGGCCATGACTCCCGCGGCGCGCCTGCAGGCGGCAATCGAGATACTCGATGCAATCATTGCTTCGGTCCGTGAGGACGGGCCGCCCGCCGACGCGATCGTCACCCGCTACTTCAAGCAGCGGCGCTATGCCGGCTCGAAGGACCGTCGCGCCGTCCGTGAACTGGTCTTCCGAGCCATTCGGCGATCCGCGGACCGACCACAAAGCGGGCGTTCGGCAGTCCTCGGCCTCGCTGAGGAAGATCCCGGGCTCCTTGAGCACTTCGGCGAGCCCCGGGGACCGGCCAATATTGTCCCCGACGATGAAAGGGCGTCAGCCGGGCTCGTGCCCGATTGGCTGAAAGGGGAGCTTTCGGCGCTCGTTACGGAAGCTGAGTGGCCTGTGCTTCTCGAAAGGGCGCCTCTCGATCTTCGTGTGAACATTGTCCGCACGTCCCGCGAGGACATGTTGACCAAATTCCCGGGCGCTGAACTGACCGGGTTAAGTCCTTGGGGCATTCGCCTTGAGTCCGACAGCCGCATCGATGATCAACCGGCCTTCGAGTCCGGGCTTGTCGAGGTCCAGGACGAAGGCAGCCAGCTTATCGCGTTCGCGTGCGATCCTCGCAACGACACGCGATTGATCGATCTTTGCGCCGGTGCCGGCGGGAAGGCACTCGCACTCGCCGCCGCAGCGCCACATGCGACGGTTCTCGCGACGGACAGCAACCGGATGCGGCTCTCCAAATTGACGCCTCGGGCGGATCGCGCTGGCGTGACGATCGAAACCCGACTGCTCAATCCGCCGAATGAACTGGTGCAACTCGAGGACTGGCGCGGAAATGCCGATGTCGTCCTCATCGACGCTCCCTGTTCGGGGAGCGGCACGTGGCGACGCAATCCGGAAGGGCGCTGGCGTCTCACACCCGATCGCCTGAATCGGCTCGTCGAGGTCCAGCAGCGCCTTCTCGCGATCGGCGCGGAGTTGGTGAAACCCGGCGGACGGCTGGTTTACGCAGTTTGCTCTATCCTCTCGCGCGAAGGAGCAGGCCAGATGCGCCATTTCCTCGAGGATCGTTCATCGTGGATTAGGGAGGAAACGCTCATTGCCGGAGGACGATCGGACGGTGCGGGACGGCTTCTAACTCCGGGCCATGACCGGACGGACGGGTTTTTCGTCGCGCGGCTTCGCCGGCCATGATAGATGGCGGCGACACGTGGAGAGTTAAATGCAGTGCTTCCCCCGGTTTATGCTGATTGGTTTCGCGGCTATCGCGTTGTCGGCGCCCGTCGCCGGTCAACGACCTGATGATCAGATCGTGCCCAAATCCGCCGAGCTTCAGCGACAGGCTCGCGATCTGATTTCCGAAGGCAAGCTTGACCAGGCCGAGGACCTTCTCGAGACGTCTTTGGCGATCGATCCGCGCAATCGCGGCGCATTTGTCGATATCGCGCGCGTTGCCGAACGCGAGCACCTCTACGGCAAGGCGATCCGGATGACTAACAAGGCGCTTCAGCTGGAAGCCAACGATCCCGACGCGATTGCGGTACAGGGTGAGGCCATGGTTGAGCTTGGCGCGACGGCGCGTGCCCAGGCGAACCTGCAGAAACTTCAGCAGATTTGCGGTGGAAAGCCGTGTCCGCAGTTGGCCCAGCTTTCGGCCGCAATCACGCGCGGACCTACGGTCGCCTCGGCGAAGGCCCCTCAAACACCCAAGAAAGACTAGCTGAGGGCACGGGCGAGCGTCACCCACTCCTCGACGCTGACCGTTTCCGCACGGCGGCGGGTATCGATCCCAATTTGTTCCGCTGCGCTAAGGGCCTCCGGCATCTGCTTCAGGCTCGAACGTAGCATCTTCCGGCGTTGGCCGAACGCGGCCTGCGTAAGACGCTCGAGAGTTCGCGCGTCTACTCCCTCCGGCTGTTTCGCCGGCAAAATATGAACGACGGCCGAGCTAACCTTTGGAGGTGGTACGAACGCCGAGCGGCTTAGCGTCATCGCGATGCGCGGCTGCGATCTCCACTGCGCTGCCACCGACAGCCTGCCATAGGCGTGGCTTCCGGGCCGAGCGACAAGGCGATCCGCGACTTCCTTCTGGAACATCAAGGTCAGCGACGACCACCAGGGAGACCAATCTGCGCCAAGCCACTTCAGCAGCAGGAGAGTGCCAACATTGTAGGGAAGGTTTGCAACGACGTGCGCACCATTGCCGGCAATGGAGCCTTCATCGACCTTTACGGCATCGCCTTCGATCACGGTCAACCTGGACCCGAATAACTGTTGCAGTTCATCGAGCGCGGGAATGCAGCGGCGATCGCGCTCGACGGCCGTGACCGAGGCTCCGGCGTCCAACAGCGCGCGCGTTAGCCCTCCGGGGCCTGGACCAACCTCGTAGGCGTGCTGGCCCTTAAGATCACCGGGGATCGCCGCGATACGGGCGAGCAGCTGGCGATCGAGGATGAAATTTTGGCCGAGCGCCTTTGTTGCGCTCAACCCGTGCCGCGCGATGATCTCGCGCAGCGGTTCCGGCGGTTCGCTCAAGGTGCGTCCGTTCGCCGAACGGCATTTTCGGCAGCCATCCGAATCGCGGCGGCCATGGGCCGGGGATCGGCCCTATCCTGTCCCGCAATGTCGAACGCGGTGCCGTGATCGGGCGCTGTTCGCACAATCGGAAGTCCAAGTGTCACATTCACGGCCTCTTCGAAATGAAGGGCCTTGATCGGGATCAGCGCCTGGTCATGATACATGCAGAGTGCCGCGTCGTATCGAGCCCGCGCAGTTGCATGGAACATCGTATCCGCCGGATGTGGCCCGGTCACCTGCCAGCCTTCTGCGGCCAGTGCCGCAATTGCCGGCTCGATGAGTTCGATCTCCTCGCGACCAAGCTGCCCCTTTTCGCCGGAGTGCGGATTGAGCCCCGAAATTGCGAGCCGAGGACAGGCGATCCCGAAATTGCGCTGAAGTCCACGAAGCGTTGCTCGCCCGCGCGATTCAATGAGGGCGCTGCTGAGCCGGGCCGGCACTTCGGCGAGCGGCAGATGAGTGGTGACCGGTACGGTTCGAAGCGTTGGTCCGGCGAGCATCATCACGACGTTCTCGGGGGCAACGCCGCAGCGTTCGGCTACGAATTC
>DASZBO010000055.1:0-3181 GCA_035944075.1 Sphingomicrobium sp. | reverse complement strand
GCAGCGTCTGGCGCACCGAGCGCGACACCCGCTGCAGCGCCAGCGCCAGGTCGCGCGCCGCCTCATCGCTCTGCGCGACGACGAGCCGCCCATGCAGGATCTCCGCGGCGGCGAGATTGATCTCAGCCAGCCGCCCCAGCATGCGGCCCTGCCGCTCGGTCATATCGTTGGGGTCAGGCGCGACCATGAACAAAAGTAGAACATGGAATGGGCGGGATGGCAAATATTTTGTGCGGGTTTTCGTCTGCGGCGTTCCGCCGCTAGGCCCCCTCGCCGTCTTGGTCCAATAGCCTGGCCGGCGATGGCCGACACCCGCACCAAGGAACAGCGCCGGCGGATTATGAAGTCCGTTCGGACCCGAAACACCGGGCCCGAGTTGGTCGTCCGACGCCTACTGCACCGCTTGGGTTTTCGTTTCAGGCTGCACAGGCGAGACCTTCCCGGGTCGCCCGATATCGTGTTGGCCCGGTGGAAGACCGCCGTCTTCGTCCACGGCTGCTATTGGCATGGTCATGACTGCGCCAAAGGCAGACTGCCAAAGAGTCGGCTCGACTACTGGGGCCCCAAGATCGAGGCCAATCGGCAGCGAGATCGAGACGTCGAGCAAAGGCTTCGCGAGCTTGGCTGGAACGTCGTTACCATATGGCAATGCGAGACGAAGATTGAGAGAACGATTGCAGAACGCTTGAAACGTGAAATAGTTGGAACGCGGCAAGGACACGATCGACGGCAGGCCCCCGAATCGGTAGAGTGATTGGGACGGAGAGTCGCCGAGGGAGAAGGTGTATGGCGCGGCCCGTAGTGGTGGACCTGTTCGCGGGCGCCGGAGGGATGAGTCTCGGCTTCGAACAGGCCGGATTCGATGTGGCTGCGGCTGTCGAACTCGATCCGGTGCACGCTGCGGTGCACGCCTTCAATTTCCCCGACACGAAGGTCCTCCCGCGGTCCGTCGTCGGCCTGACGGGCGAGGAAATCCGCATCGCTGCGAAACTGGACCACCGGCGTGTCGATGTCGTCATGGGCGGAGCGCCTTGCCAGGGATTTTCTCTGATCGGCCAAAGAGTGCTGGACGACCCCCGAAATCGCTTGGCCCTCGAGTTCGTCCGAATTGTTCGAGAGCTGGATGCGCGCTTCTTCGTCTTCGAAAACGTGAAGGGCCTCACCCTCGGAAAACACCGTCGCTTCCTCGACGAATTGGTTGAGGCGTTCCGAGTCGCCGGTTACCAAATCAGGACACCCTGGAAGGTGCTGGATGCCTCCGACTATGGCGTTCCTCAGAAACGCGAGCGATTGATCCTTATCGGTGCAAAGATCGGGGAGAAACTGCCCGAGTATCCGCAACCGATCACCCGCGCGGCAGGTTCGCAGGGTGAAAGACCTGAGGGGCCATCATGCGCCGACGCCTTAGGGGACCTACCGGATGCGGAAGCCTTCGCGACGCTAGATCGGGCGGATGAAACGAAAGTCGAGTGGTGGGGCGAGCCAAGCGCCTACGCGACCGAATTGCGTTGTTCCAAGCCGGAACACTGGCATTTTGGCTACCGCCGCCGATGGGACCCGTCGGTCTTGACATCGAGCATCCGCACCGACCACTCCCCAATCTCGCGCCGGCGCTTCGCGGTGACCTCGCAGGGAGACGTCGAACCGATTAGCCGCTTCTTCAAGTTGGCCGCGTCAGGCGTATCGAACACGCTCCGAGCTGGGACTGATGGCGCTCGGGGTGCATTCACCAGCCCGCGGCCCATCCACTACCTCCACGCCCGGTGCATAACCGTCCGCGAGATGGCTCGCCTGCACGGTTTCCCGGACTGGTTCAGGCTCCACGTGACGAAATGGCATGGCGCACGAGAGGTCGGCAACGCGGTCGTGCCGCCACTTGCACGGGCCGTAGCAGGGAAGATCATCGACGCGATGGGCATCACTCCGGAACGCCCAGTGAAGACGATGGCGATGGGCCCGAAGTGGCTGTTGGAAATGGACGTGACGTTGGCCGCACGGCACTGGGGTGTGACGAACCCGATCGGTCGCCGTGACAAGAAGAGCGGGGCGACTAAGCGGAAGCAGCACGAAATCGAGCTGGAACTCGCCGCAATCGCAGCGGAATGACAGACCGGCTAGATCCCCGGAACTTTCGGTCTCAGTTCGTAGAGAGCTTCCGTCTCGAGCTCGAGCATGTCGAAGCTAGCAAGCGCGCTGCGACGAACCGACTTGAACTCGGCAACATAGATGCCGTTGTCGGCGGCCGTCATGGCGATAGGGACGACTAGATCCGTGCGAGTGGCATGGAAAGCCGCACGCACTTGCTGCATCACCTGTTCTTCCAAGATTCGCTGACGCCGCTTCTTCGCTTCAGCGGTAATGATAATCTGTTCGTCCCCGCCGTCCGGATGTCGCAGAACTGCGGCATATAAAGAATCCACTTCGGTCAGTCGAAGCTTAATGCCGATTTGCAGATGGGTAAGTTCGACGATCCGGAGCGGCGACATCAGCGCGAAATGTGTCTCAATCACAGCGAGCTTCGCCGCAACCTGGATAAGATAGGTTTCGTCATCGCGACCCAGTTGCTTGGATGCTAACGGCATCGACAAACTTTGAACCCGGTGCCTCGAGACGTTCTCATGAAAGCCGAAGCGACTTGGAAACGGCTCGGTCTGGCCAGGTTCGTAGGAGATGAACTCGAAGACGTTTCGATCGCCGGTGATCTGCCGACCGCCGATGCGGCGCTCCTTTAGATAGTCGGGCCACATTCCGGAGGCGCCGTGGCCGCGGATCACGTCCTTGATGAAGTTCGCAGGATTATTCTTCGACAGGTCAACGCCCGTTGCGTCGATCCCAGCCACGACGTCATCTTGCGTAACGATTGAGCGGGTTAGCCGGCCCGTCAAGGGATCGAGCAACGACTTGTAGATCCACTCGATGACTACGGGCTTAAGTGATTTCGGCATGACCCGCCCGCGCACTGCCTGTTCAAGTGCGCCTGAAGGCTATGCGGATTCGAAACTTAGCTGAAATAGCCGGCCGTGAGTGAGGCCGCCCCTATTTCTTCGTCTTCGCCTCTTCGCGGGCCTGGGCCATGAACTCGGCCATCTTCATGCGGACGTCGCCTTCGGTGACGGCGACGCCGGAGCCCTTGAGGTCTTCGAAGACCTTGCGCAGCACGTCGTCGTCGGCGGGGTGGTCG